>VGZA01000072.1 GCA_016872775.1 Planctomycetota bacterium
CCTGTTCCCCGTTCCCCGTTCCCCGTTCCCCGTTCCCCGTAACCCTATTCCGACCGGAGCGCACCGTAGAGCCGGTGTACGAACGCGGCGTTGTCGCACTGGGCGTATTGCATGGTACCGCCCATGCGGGAAAAGCTCTTGCAGAATCGCAGGTAGTATGCCGGATTCGATTTGGGGGGTTCGCCTTTCGTCCAATCCCAGTTACCGCCGTCTTGAATATCGACGACGAACACTCGGTGGCCGCGCACGATTTCCCGGCCGGCTTGCAGGCGGAGGTTGTTGACGCAGCTCAAGCTCTTCTCAAACACCTGGGGGCCCATGATTGCCGAGCCGATATTGAGCACGACGCCGCCGTCGAGTGCTTCGACGGAGCCGCCGAAGAGGCGGAAGTCGAGATCCGCGCCGCGTCCGATAACGGCGCCATTGAACAGCGGATGATTGGCGATAATGTCGTAGCCAATACCGGGGTGGACGGTAAGTGGCACGTCATGTTGGTAGGCCGCGGCGAGGATGGAGGCTCGTTTCCAGCGATGATCGATCTGCCGCCAGCCGGGGGCGAGTGCGGCGGCCTGGATGGCGGTCAGGAAATCGGCGCGCGCGGCCGTGAGTGGATCGGCGGGGTCACGGCGGATCACTTCGCGCAGTTCCTCGATGCTCGGGATCCGCACGCCGTCCTGGGTGATCAGCCGGCCGAGTGCGCGGCCGTATCCGAGTCCGTCGAGGGCACCGCTCAACAGGGCCAGGTGGATCTGCGTCGCGGTCTCGTCCCAGGTGCCGAATTTGCCTTGGGCGACGTTCATTTCGACGCTTTCCGTCGAAGCGCCGAACCAGGCATACTCCCAGTCGTGAATCGTCCCGGCACCGTTGGTCGCCAGGTGTGTCAGCCAGCCCTCGCGCATCAGTCGATCGAGGATCAAGGCGGTGCCATTGCGGAGCAGGTGGGCGCCGTAGATCAACATCACGGTAGCGCCGCGGGCGCGCGCCGCGCGGATCGCGTCGGCCGCCTGTTCGATGCTTTCCGCCGCATCCGCAGCCACGATCGGTGGTGGCAGGTCGGGGTCGATCAGAATTTGATCGGCTTGCGTCAAACTGGCGCGTTCCGAAAGCGGAAAGACGCGCAGTTTGGAAAGGTCGAGTGCGGCTCGCATGATCTCGTTCCCCCGATCACCAGTCGCCGACGCTGCCGTCGGCATAGAAAACACGTTGCGCAAGTTCCTGTTCGAACGGGTGCTTGCGGACTTCGTCTTCGTTGATAGTGATGCCGAGTCCCGGTCGGGTATTGGGCCGCACCATGCGTCCTTTCGGTTCGATCACGAATCCTTCCTGCACAACATCCTGTCGCCACGGCACGTCGCCGTGCACGGTTTCGCAGATGATGTAACCAGGCTGGGCGAATCCGAATTCCAAGGATGCGGCGGTGCTGACAGGCCCTTGGGGATTATGCGGTGCCAGGGCGATGCGGTGCGCGTCGGCGAGGGCGGCGACGCGGCGCGCCGCGGTGAGTCCGCCGCAGTGGGTGATGTCGAGCTGGCAGATTTCGCAGCCGCGCCGCGCGAATAACTCGCGGAACTGCTCCAGGCTGGTGATGCGTTCGCCGGTGGCGACAGGTGTGGTCAACGCCGCGTTGATCATCGCCAGGCCTTCGACGCACTCTGGCCAGCACGGTTCCTCGAAAAAATAGAGCCCGTACGGTTCGAGCGCTTTGCCGAACTTGAGTCCCATCGCCGGGGACGGGCGCGCATGGCAGTCGACCATGATGTCGATGTCAGGTCCAACCGCTTCGCGCATCGCCTCCACGCAGGCGGCCGCGGTTCGCACGGGCCGTTCGCCTTCGATCGGCATCGTCGGCGGGACCGCCATGCTCTTGAAAGCGGTGTAGCCGTCCGCCACGGCTTGCCGCGCCAAATCCCCGAATCGCCGAGCCTCGTCGACCGGCGTTTCGTAAAAATCCTCCATCCGCCCGCCGCCCAGATGGCAATAGGTGCGTACCTGATCCCGCACCGGACCGCCCCAGAGCTTCGAACAGGGCAGGTTGGCCACCTTGCCCAGGATGTCCCAGAGCGCAAGATCGATTCCGGAGATTGCCGTCGCGCGCACGATCCCGTGTCCGTGCCAGAAATGCTGTCGGAACATGATCTGCCAGAGGTACTCGATCCGAGTCGGATCCTCGCCGATCAGCAGCGACGCCATGTCCTCGATCGCTCCCACGACGGCGCGAGTATGCCATTCCAGTGTCGCCTCGCCCCAGCCGAACAGGCCCGGCTGATCGGTGGTGACTTTCACAAAAATCCAGTTGCGCATCCGCGCGTGGCAGACATGGGTCTCGATTGCGGTAATCTTCATGATCGTTCCAATTCCCCCAGCATCCTTCCCGCCTCGTCGATCACCTTCTCCAGCGATCCAGGCGCCAGGATCGCGATCGTTTCGGGATAGGCGCCGGTTCCATACATGTTTTCGCTCGGCAGGTACGACGGGCCCCAGCCGTTCGCCAACGTGGCCACGAATATCGGTCGGCCGGACTGCGCGCGGAGTTGTCGCTGCAGGATCTGGTAATGTTCGCCCGGCACGAACAGCCACAATGAATCACCCAGGCGCCAGGCCATCAGCTCGAACGGAAAGTTGTCGCCGGCGGGAAGCTGGGAAAGTCGCGCGCGCATCCGCGTCTGCCGTTCGACCTGGGCCCGGCAGTCGCGCGCCCGTGCCAGATCGCCTTGCTGGTGGGCGTTCGATTCGTCGTGGAGCCATTTGTCGCGCTCACGATCGACTTCCTCCAGGTTCGGCAACCCCGGTCGGTAGGAAAGGATCAGCGTGCGGCGCAGACAACGGAACGTCGCCAGTTGCTGCCGCTTCGAATCCGGAACCGGTTCGTGTTTCCAGGTCCCGATCGTCGCGCCCGAGACCACGGCACCCCCATAAGTGAATTGCGTGTTGGGTGGATCGAGCCCTTCCAGGGCGGCCAGGGCGGCGAAGCCGAGCTGCCGTCCGTTGCGATCGGCGACGGCCGTATCGCCCACGAAGCCGTCGCGCGGTCCCAGATCGCCCGACGCTCCCTGGATAAACAGGCAGGGGGCCTCGGTCTCCCGTTCCACAATTTCACGCATCGCGCCGGGAAAATCGGGGCTGATCTGTCGATTGTCCCACGCCAGCGTCGTCGGATGGCAGGCGTAGTTGACCAGCGTCGCGACGATTTTCCCCGCGCTGTCGGTGACGCGCCCCACCACCACCGTACGATCCTGGCTGCCCGAAGGATTGAAACCGCAGACATATTCGCTGCGCGTCGCGTCCCAGAGGTCGCGGTGTCTGGCGAGATCGCATGCGCCCGAACCAAACACGATGGTGACCGGCCGGACATCCGCCTGGGCGTCGGCCAACAGTCTGCCCGTCACGTCCGCCATCTGATCCAGGTAGGCCGGGATTTCCCCGCCGCCGGGCAGATCGACCCGATCGAGGCTCATCAGTCCTGCGGCATGCGTATGCGAGAAAATGACCACCAGCTGTTGCTCAGGAACCGACGCACGGGCCGCGACCGCCGCGCGAAACCGGTGCATTTCCTCCGCACCCAACAGGCAATGGTCTAATGCCACAATGATCTGGCGATTGCCCGCTGCCGATCCGACAGAACCGGCGACCACAACGGTCGCGCGCAACGGGCGGTGGATACCCTCGGAACGATCGTGGGTCGCCGCGCCCCACATCCGATGATAGGTCCCGACGGGCGGAGTGATGTCGGCATGTCGGATCGC
This sequence comes from Planctomycetota bacterium, assembly GCA_016872775.1. Classification (GTDB taxonomy): domain Bacteria; phylum Planctomycetota; class Planctomycetia; order Pirellulales; family Pirellulaceae; genus VGZA01. Next base: position 3,744 of record VGZA01000072.1, read on the forward strand.
AAAATCGCAATGCGCCTGAGGGGATTCCTGAGGGGATCCAATGATCGCCATTGTCGTCATACCTTGTTCGAACGGTTGTCCGGGTTCGCGATGACCGGTGGTGTCGTGGCGTCCTTGCTGTACCGGCCGTGATATTCGGTGACGGGATACTTCGCGGCGTTCTTCAGCATCTTGTCGAACACGGCGGAAGCGATATCAAGATCGAGTTCGTTCGCCAGAGCCAGCGTGTAGCCGAACACATCGGCCATCTCTTCGCAAATCGCGGTGCGGCGGCGCGGATCGTTGGCGATCGCGCGGGAATCGTCGATCGACAACCACTGAAAATGTTCCATCAACTCGGCGACCTCCACCATCAGCGCCATCGCCAGGTTTTTCGGGGCGTGGAACTGCTCCCAATTACGATCGGCGACAAAATCGCGGACCAACGTCCTTAATTCCGCCACGGTCGTGGTCGAATCGACGTTCGTCCAGCGGCGAAGGCGATCGTGGAACGGACCGTCCTGCATCAAATCCAGACTCATCGCCAGGCGTCGCCGATCGGGTTCTCGTTCCAATCCCTCCAGGGCCCGCAGCACCCGTTCGATACTGTCGGGGGAGACCGAGCCCAACAATGGTTCGCCCAGTCCCATGATCCGCTTGGCGCGCTGCAGATCGGCGAATCGCGCCGGATCGTCCTGCATCGATTCGAAGAGCGTTGTCACGGCTCCCTGCGCCCGTTGCACTTCCTCCCAGTCGCCCCGTTCAGCCCGGTCCAGAAGGTGCAAATACTGATAGATCGCGAACGACATCGGGCCCGATGTAATTCCACAACGCTGCCGGCCCTGGTCGTCGTGGAGGGGACCGTCGCGCAAGGCGCGAGCCAGGAACGGGTCCCAGCCTTGGACGATCTTCAGCCGCCGCAACCCGGGGTGCGTCAGGAACTGCAGTGTACTCTGTTCGTAGTTCGATTCGGTGATCTTCGCCGCCACGATCCGATCGCCGCCGGGGGCTCCGATCAGCATCGCCGTGGCCGTCGCGGTCAGACGCACGCCGCTGACGTCGGGGATCGAATAGACGCCGACGGCGAAACCTCGCTCTGCCGCGGCCGAAACCACTCCGCCGACGTTGGCCGCAACCTGCTCGTCCGAAGCGGCGGCTGGCAGGTCGCGGCCTGGTCGCACGAAGACGATCGGATAATTCCAGTCGCGCAGGGCGTCGAGCAAGTTCCGGTTCGCGTCGATGCCGTCTTCGGGCCGCAACAGGGCGCTACGCACGGTTCGGCCCAACTGGGCTCGGGCCGCCACGCCAAACCACTGCCGCAGCTCGTCGACCGTGCGCAGGTGGCCATGCCCCGTCGATGCGGCGATCAGCACGGCCGGTGCACCCAGTCGAGCAAGCCGCTCGAAAAAACCGACCATCCGTTCGGCGTCCAGCGTCCGCCGTGGCAGGTCGCCGCCCGTGGCGTCGAAACAGGCGACCGTCGCGCTGGGATAATTGCCGATCGGATCACGCACAAAATCGTCGCTGCTGGTCGCTCGCATCGCCCCCTCATGCCGTTCAAGGTTCCCGGAGAAACGGAATGCGGGAGTATCCCACTCCAGGGCTCCGAAATCAACCAGCGGCGCGCTGCGAAGACGGATCGAAACCAGGCAGGAATCGCTGCCGAGGAGGTCGGGCAGGCCGCGCCTGGCGGACACGATACCCGTCGGCCAGATTCATCATCACTTCCAGAATCAACAGGTCGGCGCGATTCAGCACGTGCCGAGCGCTGCGGCTGCCGAGCGTCGCGATGATCTCCTCCAACACCTGCAGATGCAGCAGCATCAACTGGCGTGGAGTCAGTTCCACGTTGATCAGCATCTCGGCCAGTCGCGTCATCTCCTCAGCCAGATTACCCGACCCCATGATCACGTAGGTGCGGAGCAGCTCGCGATAGTGCCCGCGTAATGACTCGGGCAGTGGAGGCAGCACCGTCGCCGCGGCGACACCGTCGCCACCGGCATGCGAACGCTCGGGTATCGCCGGTTCCCCATCGACGTCGATGGTCAGTGATCCCTCGATCAATTCCAGGCCGGCGATCAGGGAGCGTTGTTGTCGCAGCAGCCGCGCCGACTCGTCATGCTCCTGCTGCAAGCGATGGTGCTGCGCCAATCGCATGCGACGATTCTCGCCCAGCAGCTGCTGCCGTTCCCGCGCCCGAGCCAGCTCCCAAAGCAGAGTGCGCGTGGTCGTGGTATGGATGCAAAGATAGGCGTCCGCGCCCGACTCATAGCAGAGATCGGTCATTTCCGGGGCGGCCACCGTCCCCAGGACCAGGATCGGTTGCTCGTCGCTGCTCCCGGCGCGTATCGCGTCCAGCGACTCCAGCGCGTTCAATTCCCCGGTTTCGTGGCAGAGCAGGATCGCGTCGAACACCTCATCCCGCAGGTGCACCAAGGCCAGGGCAACGCCTCGCACCTCCTCCAACGCCACCTCGCATGCATTGTCCGAGTCCAACGCCGATTTCAGCCATCGGCCGACCGGCATCGAACTATGGATCAGCAGCACCCGCATTTTCGGCGGCAATAAGCCCCACGGCGTCGGCGGCAATTTTCTGCCCGGCGCATCGGCGCGGAAACCGGATATCGAAACGGAATCGTCCCTCATGGATGCTGGCGACTTGTACCGGTCGTGCTCCGTACGGTCAATGGCAAATCGTCGAACGGCGTGGGCTGCGTGGGCTGGGTGCTAGCGTAGCTCGAAACTTGTTTCGAGCTACCGCGAATCGCCTTTTCGTAAACCGTGTGCTTCCCTATACTCCCGCACCGCTGGAATCGAGTCCAGAACCCGGTTGCTGCACGGACAGTCACGGTCGGGGCCCCGGATTTGGGGAACGGAGTCAGGGATCCGCGAGGGCACTTATTTATGCGGAAGTCCATCCTCATTGTTGCTGGTCTATTGGCCGGCCTGTTCCTGTCAGGAATTTCAAGTCGGCTTGCAGCCCAATCGGGGAATCGAGCCGGCGCGCCGGTCGTGACCAACGACGGCTCGTCCACGCCGCCGCGACTGCTGGGACGGATGCGGAGCGCGACCGGTGCCAGTGCCGCAGCCCCGGCTCCCGAGCGGGACGAGACGCCGCGCGAGCCGTTGCCGCCCCGCCCGGGCAGCGGCCGAGTCGGGCTCGTGGACGGCCAGTTGCCCAACACCGCGGGACAGATCTGGCGTGAATATGACCTGCGCCCTTACACCTCCCGCGTCGCCAATGTGGAACGGCCCGAACAGGCCGTCATCGACTGGATCCTGCGCGAAACCGGCACCGATGTCTGGTTCGGTGATCCCTTGGGAATTCTCAGCGCGGATCGCGAAACGTTGCGCGTCTATCACACGCCGGAAATGCACGCGCTGATCGCCCCTGTCGTGGATCGATTCGTCGGGTCCCAGGCGGAAGCGTTTTCGCTGGCCGTGCGCCTGGCGACGGTCGGCAGCCCCAGCTGGCGCGCCAAGGCCTATCCGCTGCTCAAGCCGGTGACCGTCCAGTCCCCAGGAGTCGAAGCCTGGTTGATCTCCAAGGAAAACGCTGCGTTCCTGCTAGCGGATTTAGCGCGACGCGTCGATTTTCGCGAACATAATTCGCCGAACTTGATGATCCAGAATGGCCAGAGCCATTCCATATCTCGAACCCGCCCCAAGTCCTATGTCCGATCGGTGCGCGTCCGCGATGGAGTGATCCCCGGGCTGGAAACCGACTCCGTGGAATTGGAGGAAGGATACCTGCTGCAGATATCACCGCTGTTCGCGCTCGACCGCAAGTCGGTCGACGCGGTGATCCGCTGCCAGATCGACCAGGTGGAAAAACTGATTCCCGTGCCGATCGAATTGCCCGGCTACGGCAACCAGAAGCAGCGCGCCCAGGTTCAAGTTCCGCAGATCGTCAGCTGGCGGCTGCACGAACGATTCCGCTGGCCGACCGATCAAGTTCTCCTGCTGAGTTGCGGCGTCGTCGCGACGCCGGTTCCTGAATCCAATGGCGCAGCCGGGATCGTCAGCGCTCTGACGACGACGACGGGTCGAGCCGACGCGCTGTTGTTCATCGACTGTCTTGGCCGGGCCCCCGACGTGCCCCGCGAGGCCGACCGGGGAATTTCGACCAGCAGCCGGTACCGGGGCCGGTACTAACTTCGGCAGTCGTAGGATGGGTCTCTCGACCCGTCTCTCGCGCCGGACGGCAAATGCGAGTTCTTTTTCTCGACGCCGATGCGCACTTCTGGACGGGCCTGGAGGCCCATCCTACGTCGCAACTCGTACGTCGGGCGGACAAATGTCGAAGGGCGCTTCGGATTCGGTTAAAACGGTTCTGGCCACTCGACACGCGGTTACCGATTCTCAACCGATTCGTAAACGGACCACGCACTCATGAGCCAGGACAAACAGGGGATGCCTCCAGATTACTCGAATCGGCGCTGCGTGCCACCATGGGCCAGCACGAACAGCCGGGCGGCGTGGGCGAACTGCTGCGGGCTCTTTGCAGCGAAGCGCTCGCCGGAACGATCAGCTTCGATCGCAGTTGAATCGCTGGCTGGCCCGCTATGCCGATTTCGATGCGCCGCGAGCCGGCAATCCCCTGGTGTTTGGCGCCGACCGACTGGTTCGTGACGACGAGCACGCGGAGTGTTGGACGGGTACGACTTTCGCTGCAGCCGCACCTCTCCGATGCGAAGATGACCGCGTCCCGCGAAATCGTCGTGCCGCTCCCCTGGCCGTTGAACTTGAGCCGTTAGGCCGGCCGCGGCGCGCGGGGTGTTTCGATTCTTGCGGGGTGGGCCTCGGAATTCCTCGACCTATCCAACGACCATTTTTCCGTACTTCTTCGGCTACTTGCCGATCTTGTCCGAGGGCCGCTTGGCGACGTTTTGCGCCGGGGCCGTCGAGAGGTACGCGAACAGGTCCGCAATCTCTTCCTGCGTCAGAGTGTTTAATAGTCCTTCCGGCATCGACGAGATCTTGCTGCGGGTGATCTCATCGATCTCGTTGCTGCGCAGCGTGACTTTCTCGCCGTTGGCCTGCAGAATCACTTTTTCGCCGCTGCCGCCGGCTGCCACGATGCCGACGAGCTGCCGGCCGTTCGTGGTGGTCACGATCTGGGACGCGAATTGATCGGAGATGACGTGCGAGGGATAGTAGATTGAGGTCAACAGTTCCTTGCGCGTGAACCGGCGCGTAACCGCTGTCAGGTCGGGACCCATACGTTCGCCCTTATCACCGTAGCGGTGGCATTTGACGCACTGTGCTTTGGTAAAGATCTCGGCTCCTTTGGCCGTGGAGCCGTTCCGTGCGCCGTCGCCGCTGGTGAGGTATTCGAGCAGATCCGAGAACTCGAACTTGTTCGCGGCGGTCGATTCGGGCAGTTTGGCCTCGGGCATGTTCGGATATGTGTCACGAAACCAAGCCTGCCACTTGCTGAGTGCCGACTGCCAGTCATCGGTGGACTCGGACACGGCTTCCTCGGCCCAGTGTTCCAGGAGCGCGACGGCCTCGTCCGCGCCATGGTCTTTGAGTTCGAGGCCGCGCAGGATGACCTCGCGGAAGCAGACGGCTTCGTCGGGCGCCTGGTCGACGGTCGAGAGTTGAGCGATGACTTCCAGCGCGGCGTTGCCGTCGAGCAGCGAGAGGCTGCGGACCAGATAATCCCAGTTTTCGCCGTCGGGCTTCTGGGCCAGTCCCATCGCCGCCGTCGCGCGGCGGTCCGGGTCGCGTTTCCAGATTTCCCGCAGGTATTCCATCGAGTCTTCATCGCCGCTCCGCGCCAGGACGGCGACGATCCCCACCAGCAGCGGCTTGGCCGAGTCGTCGTTCTTGCCGCTCAACTGTTTGTCGAGTCGCTGCAAGTCGGCAAGCATCTGCTCGTCGAGTGCCGTCGGCAGTTTGTAAAGCGCTCCCAGCGCGGCATTCGGCCACTTGGCCCCTTGAGCCAGAATTTCGCGGCTCTCCGCCTCGGTGACGGTGCGAGCGAAATCGCGCACCAGGTTCTTCAGGTACAACGGGTAATTCGATTCGGCGGACGGTTTGATATTCCGTTCACAGTAGTCGATCCATTGCATGCGCTGACCCGGTTTCCACCCCGCCTCGAGGAACCGCAGTTGCATCGCCACATGCAGCTTTTCCACGTCGGGCTGGTCCGACTTCAGCGTCGCCAGCAATCGGTCAGTCACGTCGTCGCACTGCAAGGCCACCAGCAGACGCACCAATTCGCGGTTTATCACATTGCCACACGGGTATTCGGCGCTTAACGCCTTCCGCAGCGCCGCTAATTCGTCGTGCGGTAATTCCGCGCGACAGAGCGCGACCTGCATGACGCGCAGCAGATCGACGAAGTTGCGATCGCTGACGAATTCGCCCATCATCTCCCGCAGGCGGTCGAGCACAACCTTGGTCGTTTCACCGCCCGGCTGCGTCACGACCAGGGCCAGGCACCCCTGGATCACAACCCGCTGGTCCTTCTCCTTGAGTACCTGATCGCGCCAGGTTGCGACGTCTTGCCGTTCGAGCAGTCGGCGAGCCGCGGTTGCTTCCGCGCGATCGTCCGATCCCAACAACGGAATCAGGCTGTGGGCATCGACTTTCTGTTCTGCCCTCAGCAGACCCTCGCAGGCCTTGCGGCGGACGGCCCGATCCCCGTCGTTGAGGAATGCGATCAACAGCTCGCGCGCTCCGTCGCCAGCATGGATCCCAAGCAATTCCGCGACTTTGGCTCGCACCTGTTCGCTCTTGTCCTTCGCCAGAGCGGCCAGCAATTCCTGGGACGGCACCGGTCCGAAGAGCTGCATGACGTCGAGCGCGCGGATCCGATATTCCGGAGGGTTCGAATTGCTGCGGGCCACGCCTTCCAGCAACCCGTCCAACTTGTCGCCGATCTGCGAACGAAGTCGCGAGATCTGCTGGCGTGACCAGGCCGACTGCAGCTGTGGCTGGCGTATCACCGCGCTGATGCCCGTGCCCAGGTTCGCGACATGGGGCGGAATTTTTCCTTTCCAGATCACCCGATACAGACCGCCGCCCGTACCGCGCCCGCCCGTGATGAAATACAGACCACCCTCCGGTCCGATTTCCAGATCCGTGATATTCATCGGATGTCCTTCCAGGAAGACCTCGCTGCTGGCCGTGTAGGAACTGCCACTCGCTTTGAGGCGCGTGACGAGGATCCGACCGTACGACCAGTCCGCCAGAAACAGGGCGTCGTGATAGCGGGAAGGAAAAGCAAAATGGTTGTAGCAGACCGCACCTGTCGGTGATCCGCGTCCCATATCCAGGATCGGCGGCACGCAGTCCACAAAATACTCGGGCCACCGCGCCCAGCCGCTGCGCCAGCCGAGATCCGCACCGGAAGTCACATGGAACAACTGCGTGGGGCGGAACCAGGGCGTGCCTTCATCGGTTTCCATATCGCTGTCGTGGGCAAACAGGTCGCCCTGCCGATTGAAGGTGATATCGTAAACGTTGCGCAAACCACCCGCGACGAGCTGCGCGCCTTTGCCTTCCGTATCGATGCGCAAGATCACGCCGCCCGGCGCCTTGATTCCAACCGCATGTCCTCCCGGATCCTCATAACGACCGACCAGATCGCCCTCGTAGAAGTCGCGAAATGGACTTTGCGATTCAACTTCGCCATCCACCGACGACAGGTTACCGACGACCACATACAAATATCCGTCCGGTCCCAAGGTCACGCCGTGCGGACCATGCTCGCGCATCTCTCCCTTGAACTTCCAGATCGACTTGACGTCCTCGAGCTGGCCGTCGCGATCGGTATCCCGCAGCCGATAAAGCGCCGCGCCGTCCGGACCGTCTCCCGTTACGAACAGGTCGCCGTTCAACGGCAGGATTCCCTGACAATTGCGCACCAGGTCGCAGTAGGTTCGTGTCTTGTCGACAATCTGGTCCCCATCGCTGTCGTACATCAGGATCAGGGGGCCGCCTTCCTTCGAGGCTACGATCTGACCAAATTCGTTGAATGCCATCGCGATCAGCGAACCGGTCTTCTCGCCGTCGATTACGCGCTGCACGTTGAATTCGGGACCGATGTTGAACCGTTCGCCGCGATCGATCTCTTCCTGCGCGACGTCATCGGCCTGGTCCCAGGGGATCGCCTCGCCCAACTTGCCGAATGACTGTGCTGCCTCCCAGCGTCCGTCGTTGTAGATCGCAGTGTCCCAAAGCGGCAGCGGCCGCAAACTTGTCTTCCAGAATTTATCCGACGAGTACGATCGCCATTGCCCGTCCTGATCTTTGATGATGACGCGCGCCGCCAATGCCGCCGTGTTGCCACGTGTGTTCGTGGCTTTGACGGCGATCACGTTCTTGCCGCGAACCAGGAACTTCGTCACATCGTACTCAAGGAGCTTCTTGAATCCGCTGCCGCTGCCGACCAAACGTCCATTGATCCTCAGTTCGAACTGATCGTCGGCCGCGATCGTGATCTTGGCTTCGCGCGGGTCCTGCAGTTGCAGATTCTTGCGAAAGTGACAGGTCGATTGCGGAACGTTATTGCGATCGTGCTCCGGCGACCAGATCCACTCGGCCTCTTGGGCCTGCGAAAAACGGCCTCCTCCGATGCCTCCCATCAGCAGCGGAATCGCGATAGCAAAACAGGCTACGACCCTCCCACGTCCTTGTGGGGACTTTCGTGTCATCATGACATCCTCGCGGAATCGTTGGATTCGTGACGCGCGCGGCTTCGCGCCTTGCATTTCGTGCCAGAGAGTACCAATAAAGCTGCCTGTGACGCAACAGGAATTGTTGAGTCAGGCAATCTGGCAAAACAACGCGTGAGGCCCAGTTCAGGAATGCCAGTGCACGACCGCCAATTTGGAGTGCCAGCAAGCTGCAGTAACCTGAGTTCTGGCAGGTTCCGGTCGACAGCACCTGTCGTTCGCTTTCTCGCCGGACGCCAGTATCATGGACTTCTCGCAACGTCCAACCCGAATGGTGAATTTCTCATGCATGCACTGTTTCGATCTGCCCTGTTCGCGTCGATTGCCTGCGGTGCGATCGCAAGTGGGCATCCCGTTTCCCGTACCGTCGCCGCCGATGAGCCGGCTCGGGAGCCGGAACCAGGACTGGCGGACCTGCTAGCAGTGAATCGCCGTTCGGTGGCGGAGCAATTGAAGCTCAGCGACGCCCAGGCGGCGGAAGTGAGCCGAATCGTCAAAGATTTTCAAAGCCAACTCGAACGTATCCAGCGTGCTTACCCGGCGGGAGCCCAGGACCAGGAAGGACTGACTCGAAGGCGGGAACTACTCGCGAAACTGGGCGCATTGAGAGTGGCTGCGGCCGCACGGCTCGGCCAACTGTTGACGCCCGATCAGACTGCTCGACTGGTGACGCTGAATCCGTCCGGACCGCCGTCCGTTGCGAAGGAGGCGGGGATCACATTCGCCCAGCGCCGATTCGCCCGCGCGAACCCGGAAACTGGCTCGCTGGACAATCGAGTCTTGCAACTCAAGCGACAAGGGTCGCAGGCGCAAGTGATCGACGCCGCGAACCACACCGTCATCGGCATGCCGATGATGCACGACGAAGAGCGGTTAATCGTCTGTCATGCCTTCAGCGCCGACGGCCGGTACGTCGCGACAGGTACCGGAAAGATCCCGTCGATCTGGACTCGGGGCACCGAACGAGGGGACGAAGGAGAGGTCAGGGTCTGGGAGGTCCAAAGCGGCAAACTGCTGGCAGCCTACCGAACGGACTCGTACGTCACCGGCGTGCGGTTTGGCGAGCAAGATGGCACGGTGGAAGTGATGTCCGACCCCATCAACGGCAGGTAGGTAGCTCGAAACTCGTTTCGAGTCCTCCGTGGCATCCAACGACTGCGACTGCCGGCGGCCCACACGGATCGTCATCACGAACCTGCCGAGCCCGAACGAGGCTCCAGCAGGGCGCTGGCGATGCGCCAATTCCCGTCCTTGTCGCAGGCGGCATAGTACATTCGATACTGGCCTGAATCGGTTCGGATGAGCGACATATCCTCGGCGTGGACGGCGTCCAACCCGTCGGTGCCGTAACCGCGGCCTTCGATCGCGCATCCGACCGGCTGCCACGAAAGACCGTCGCTCGACGATGCCACAAAGATTCGCGATCGGTATCCGGACATGTCCGAGGCGATGGAAGCGGCGGCGAAATCATCGCTGTTGCCATTGGCCACGGCATTCACGTCCATGCTCGGATGTAGCGGCACCTTGGCTCCCGGCGGCGGCTTCTGCCATGCGGAGTAGAACATCGTCCAATCGTCGCTCGCAGCCGAGGGAGCAATGACTTCCGCCGCCGAAATACCCGCCGTGTCATAGACCGCTTGCCTGTCCCGCATGCGATAACCCGGCTCGAACTCGAACTGCAGGCCATCCGAGCTGATGGCGCTCACGATCCTTGCCGAAACCCGTTGGCCACTCGTAAGCCCTCCCGGACCAAACTCCGATCGAAAGCAATAAAGACGGCAGCGCCCATCCGGCAGGAGCAGGCATCGTGGCCCGCCGACACCGCCGGGACTCTCGAGTCGTATGCCGTCCTCGAATTCCCACGACAACTGGTCGCTCGACACGGCGCTGCAGATCACGGTCGGGCGAGCGGCGAGTCCGCGCGACTCGAAGTACATTCTCCAGCGGCCGTTCCCACAAGCCACGATCGATGGCCCAATGACGCGCAGCGACCGAAAGGGGACGTCGGGTTGGGGGGCCAGGCGAATGCCGGGCTCCGTGCGGAATGCCAGTCCGTCGTCGGAGACCGCGCTGAGAATGTAACCTTGGCAGGCCGCGAACGGCTTATCCGGCCCCACCGCGGTGTAAAACAACCGATAACCGCCCGCAGGAGCGCGAACGATGCAGGGGGCCTGGAGTTTGCTGCTGTCCAGCGCCCGCGAGCCTTGTAGACGCGCGCCGGGTTCCTTTCGCCAGACACCTGGGTTGCTCATCGGGGCCACTTCACTGACGACGGACCGTCTGGATGCAATAGACGCGTGCCGACGATCGGATCAATAATCGGTCGCCGGTGATCGCCGGAGTCGCCATGCACATGTCATCTTCCGCAAGCGAATTGGTGTGCAGCAGTGCGAACTGATCGCCGGCCTTCAGCACGAACGTGACGCCGTCTTCATTCAAACAGAACAGCTTGCCGCCATAGGCCCATGGCGATGACGTGAACGCGCGACCGTTAGGCAGACGCTGCGTGCCGAAAACCTCTCGGCCGTCGCCGGCGTGGAAGCAGCGCATCATGCCCATGTCGTAGAGTACGTAAAGCCGCTCATTGATGACCAACGTCGACGGATTGTACGGACCACCTTTCGGCTGCGACCATGCGATAAACTCGTTGGAAGTCGCATCGTCCTTCAAGGAAATATCTCCGGCCGCTCCAGGCCGAATCGCGTAGATCGGCTTGGTCTGGTCGAGGACGTAACCGGAGCTGATGTAGAGCAATTCCTGGTTTTCATAAGGGGTGGCGATCGTAATACTCGACATGCCAGTCAGCCACCAGAGCAGGTTGCCATCCAGGTCGTACGATCGCACTTTGCCGGTTCCGGGCAATACGATCTCGGTGCGTTGAGCGTTCCGCCAGACGAAAGGCGTCGCCCAGTTGCTTTTCTCGCTGCGGATCGTCCGCCAGACCGGCTCGCCCGTTTTGGCATTCAGCGCCAGCAGATACGATTCGACCTCGTTGTCGTTGACCAGGTACAGTCGATCGTCGTGCAGCACGGGAGAAGCAGCGGTACCCCATCCGAACCGCATTGGCTGCGGCTTGATCGGATGCTGCCAGACATCGTTTCCATCCATGTCGAAGCAGAAAACGCCGACATTGCCGAAGTAGCAGTAAACCCGTTCGCCATCCGTCACCGGCGTCTCCGAGGCGTAACTGCTCTTCAAGTGAATAGGCATTTCTGGTGCGGCTTCGCGCACTTGCCGCTCCCAGAGAATTCTGCCGCTGTTCAGGTCAAGGCAATAGACCTTCCACTGATGGAGTGATTCCGGAGGCTTCGGTCGGTCGCCGCCGAAATACAGGCCCTTCTTTGGTTCCTCCGTCGCGCCGGTATTGACGACCGTCGTCAGAAAGACACGGTTGCCCCAGACAATCGGCGACGACCAGCCGCGTCCGGGAATATCGGTCTTCCAGGCGACGTTCTCGGTGGCCGACCAGCGATCGGGAAGGTGCCGATTCGCCGCCACGCCACGCGCATCGGCTCCGCGAAACTGTGGCCAGTTTGTTTCCGCGACCGCCCATTCGCAAACGGCGATCAACGCCAGACAGAACGCCGTACCGCGGACCATGGTCATGCTCGCGTCTCCGTACCGTAGTTAATTTCTCGTGGTGGTGAACGGCTCTGATAGTTCGACGTCGTTCTGGGCCTGGCGCCGCTGGCGGCATGTTACCAGATCGCATTCGGATCGTCGTCCCGGCGACGCCCGCAGGTTGGAGATTGCGCAGGTTGGAGATTGCGCAGGTCGGAGATTGCGCAGGTCGGAGATTGCGCAGGTCGGGGATTTCGCAGGTCGGAGATTGCGCAGGTCGGGGATTCGTTGCGGTGCCGCCGGTCGGGCATCTCCGAGTGCCGGCCTCGATTGGCTCGGGTTTCTCGTTGCGCGACGAGCATCCTTGCGGTTAACTAGCAGGGACTCGGGATTTGCCAAGATCATCAGGCGGGGGTTTTGATCATGATCGATTCGGAATTGCGGCGGGCTTACGAACGAATTCAGAGTGAAGCGACGCAGATGGCGGGCGGGCTGACCGATCTCGCCCAGCGCGCGGCGGTCTACCATCAGTTGTTTCACGTCACGCGCGGGAATCATCTGTTTCCCGTGATCGCGGCCCACGGCGCATTGTGGGCCCGACGCTATTTTGCGGTTGGATTGCGGCTGGCGAAGGTTCTGTCCCTGCAATACGCCGCGCGGCCCGCGGTGCGACAGAGCCAACTCGAAGCGGTCGCCAGGTTCGCGGATACGCTTCGCGACATTAACCGCCGCGTCTGTATTGATACCTACACGAACTACCACTTTGTGGCGAGGTACGGAGACCACTCCGCGGTCGCCGATTATATGGGTCCGGAACTGCTGGAGGCCCTGCGAAAAGTGCATGCCGCGGCACGCGCCAGGCGGCGCTTGACCGATTCCGAGAAACGCGACGTTTTTCAATCGCACTTTCTCCACGAACAACGGACCATCGTAGGTTCGACGATCGTTCGCGCCGTTGCCGATCTTGACTGGCCGCTGGTGAAATGGATCGCGCTCAAGCCGGCAATCCGGTTCGCCTACTTCCCCAACGGCAACCGACTCTGGTTCCAGAATTTCGTCGACCAGGACGAGCGTGTTCGCAACGGAATGAAGGCGTTCGAATTCGCGATCGACGCCGGAGAAGAAAGACTGACAAGTTCGCTGCGAACCTATCAGACTCTTCCTAACCAGTTTTTTGTTTCGCCGGAACGGCACTACGCCGCCCTGCATGCCAAATTGATCGCCACGTCGTAGCTCGAAACTAACGTAGCTAGAAACTTGTTTCGAGAAGCACGCTCCGCAAGTAGCTTGAAACGTGTTTCAAGACTCCGACGTAACTCGATTCACGAGCACCGATGTGTCTGTGGACACTGCCTTCTCACCTCAACGGGCGTTGATTGGCTCGAATTTCGTGGGAGCGGAATTGCGGTGCGACTCGAAACAAGTTTCGAGCTACGACCAAGCTACGGCTTGGGGAGTGCTTGTGCGGACGGCGTACCGGGAAGAAAACGGGCGGCCGGGTCCGAGGGCGGTTTATCGAGCAGGATAAACGCGAAGAGATCGAGAAGTTCCTGTTTATTGAGCTGGTTCTCCAGGCCTTCGGGCATCATGGAAAGTTCGCTGACGCGGTACGTTTCGATTTCGACGCGCGGAAGCGTTTCGAGTTTCCCGCCTTGAACTTTCAGGATCACGCGCTGATCGTTTTCCTCGATTGGCAGTCCGGTGAGCGCACGTCCGTCGTCGGTGACGACGACGCGCGCCTGGTAGCTGGCCCCGATGACCAGGCTGGGGTCGAGCACATTCGAAAGCAGTTGTTCGAAGGAGGCTCGTCCGTTCGACGTGATGTCCGGCCCCACATCCTGCCCGTTGCCGTAGATTTTGTGGCACTGGCCGCAGAGCCGATCGAATATTTTCTGGCCTGGAAGCGGATCGCCGCGCTCCTGCTGCAGCAGCGTTCTCAAGTTGTTCACAACCTGTTCGCGTTCCGGATTTCTTTGCGTGCGAACCGAACCCCATTTCTCGCGCACTTTGCGCACCAGCGTTTCGTCCTGGCTGGCGAGCAGTCGCGCGATCTGGTTGGTGTTCAGGGCCCTGTCCGGAATCTTGCGTTCGCCAATCGCGTCGAGCAGTTTGTGGCTCCATGCGGGCCGTTGCGCCAGCAGTTCGACCACGCGAGGCTGGAGTTCCGACTCGAGCCGGCCGTAAATCCGTACCAGGATTTCGGCGAGTTGCGGTTCCTCCCATCGGCCGAGGCTGTCGAGGAACTTACCACGCAGATCCAGTTCGGATCGCGGGTTGCCGGCGAGCAAATCCGGGATTTGGGCAAGCAGCGAACGATCGCGGAGAAAGACCAGGGTCTGGAGCGCGGCGAGCCGATCGGCGGACGCGACATCGGCGTCGAAGACCATCGCGGCACATCGCTTCGATGCCGACGGATCCCCAAGGCTGGCGGCCAGTGCCGCGGCGGCGCCGTGCAGGGACTTCTGGGTTTCCGTCGCGAGGACTTGCGCGAGACGTGCGCCCAGTTTGCCGCGGAGTTCGGCCAGCACCTCCGCGGAGAGTTCGCGATTCTGCACCTTGGTGGTGATCACGTCCAGGCTCTTGCGCGCCGAATCCGGATCAATATCCAGAATCAACTCGAGCAGTCCCGCGATCGCCGTAACGTCGACCGCGTCGTCGCCGACGATCAAAGCGGCTCGCGGCAGCACGCCGCCGATGACCGCCGCGATCACGATCACTGTTCGAAACCAAGGCACCATGGACGGTGTTAACCTGCTTTCTTCTTCGCGAGAATTCGTTCCGTGACTCGCGGCATCAACCTGGCCAGATTCGGCGTGTTTTTCAGATCGACCTGTTTGACCAACTGCATGAACTCATCGCTACGATTCTCCAGCAACGGGTGCAGGTTCTGCCAGACGATCTGCGGGATCAGTACATCATCGCCGCATCCGGCCAGCACCCGCAACAGTATCGGCAGGGAGTTGACGCCCTCCAGCTTGCCGGCGGCGATCGCGACTTGTAGCTGCACGTCACGCGACTTGTCGCCTGCCAGCTCGATGACCCGATTCCGCACGGAATCATCGACGCGGCAAAAATTCCCCGCCGCCCGCACGCCCCAGGCCCGTATTCCGTCGTCGGCTTGTTCCAGCAGCCGGAGGTGAAATGCCGGCGCCAGGGAGCCGGATCCCACCAGCGTCCAAAGTGCGTGCATGCGCGCTTTGCGCGGCACGCTTTCATCCAGTACGAGCTGCTCCAGCGCGGAGCGAGTCGCGGGATGCAGCCGCTCCAGCAACAGGCGCTGCGCAATATCGCGGTGATAGACGTTGGGGCTCTTCAGCCGCTCGATCAGTTGCGCATCGGTTTCCGTCGCCAGATTGGCGATCGGCGCACGAGGCGTTCCCTTGTGACGAACGCGATAGAGTCGACCTTTTAAACGATCGATTCCCTGCGGATCGCGGTTCGCGTCCTGGTAACAATGATAACGGTCGTACCAGTCGAGCACGTACAGGCAGCCGTCGGGACCGGTTTTCTGAACGACCGGCATGAACCAGGCATCGTTGGCCACAAGAAAATCGGGTTCGCCTTCGCCGAAATAGGTTGAGCCATTTCTCGACAAGCGATCGACATTCACGCAGCCGCCATGAATGTTGCCCATATAGAGTTTGTCACGGTACTGTTCGGGATAGGCGTCGCTGTCGAAGTAATGGATGCCGCAATAGGCGGCCTTCTGATGCTTGTGCTTGACGATCGACTGGATCGGCCAAGTATGCGCGGGATAAGGTCCGCCCTGACGATGGTAGTAGCCGGTTTCGGTCAAATGCCAGAGATGGTCGATCACGCAGGCGCTGAGGAACGCACTACCGTCGGTGTTGAACGCGATTCCCCAGGGATTGCTCGTCCCCTCAGCGAATAGTTCGAAGTCCCGCGTTTTCGGATCGATTCGAAATAGGGCACATGTGAACTCGTACGTCTTGCCCCGATGCGTCACCTTGCTGAAGTTAAACACGCCATTCAGGCCGTAAAGGTAACCGTCGGGGCCCCATGTCAACGAATTGGGCAGCTCGTGGGTGTCCGTTCGTCCAAAACCGGTAACCACCACTTCCGATTTGTCGGCTTTGCCGTCCCCATTCGTGTCCTGCATGAAGAGGATGTCAGGCGCGTTCGCCACCCAGACCCCGCCATGCCCGACGGCGATCCCCGAGGGGATATTCAAGCCCTCCGCGAAGATCGTGAATTTGTCGGCCTTTCCGTCCCCATCGGTGTCCTCGAGGACTTTGACTCGATCCTTGCCTGGGCCGGCCTCCCGCCTTGGATATTCGAGGCTCTCGGTGATCCAGATCCGGCCTTTCTCGTCGAAAGTCATCGCCACAGGATTGACGATCTCGGGCTCGCTGGCGACAAGTTCGACGCTGAAGCCCTCCGGCAGCGTCATTTTTTTCATCGCCTCTTGGGGGCTAAGCGGTGGTCCAGGCGGCTTGTCTTGCCCATGAGGTATGGGGGGGTCGGCCGAGTTGGCGGTCGAACCGACGGCCCACCCGAACGTCAGTGCCAAGGCGATCGCCATCGCCGAACGGAACGGGGACAACGAATAACGCGGGGGGAGCTGCCAGTAGCGAGCCATGGTTGGTAATCCCAGGAAGTCGGTGTCGATTGGTCAGGCCGGACGTTGGGTGACCGGTGTCGCTCGATTATGGGGATCGACATTGCCCTCCGCAAGCTTCGCGCGCCCACCCGAAAATCGGATTCTCAAAAAATGCTGCTCGACTTCGTTCCCAAAGGCTGGCATAATGTGGAACGATTCCATCTGCACGGAATGCACCGAGTTGCTTAACGGGCTGCTTTTGACGTATTTTCGCGATTCGATTCTTCTTGATCCACGAGGTGGTTCATGCGTTGGTCCATCACGTTTGCGGCGATCCTAGGTTCATCGCTTTGGCTATCGGGATGCGGTAGCGGCGAGGTTCCATCAGCGACAGCTCAAGGTGGGGCCGGGCAGCCGGGTGGCGGAGGACCTCCAGCGGGAATGCCCGGGGGTGGCGGCGGCGGTGGCAGCGGTGGTCCTCCGGCGGGAATGATGCCAGGCGGCGGTGCGGGACCACCAAGCGGCGGCGCGCCGGACGTGACGGGCGCTCCGGGCGCCGGCGGCTCCGGTGGCGGTGCGGCTGCGGCTGTGGGCGGTCCGCCGCGAGGCAACTTTGGTGGTAGCCAAGAACGTGGTGGTGGCGGTTTCGGAGGAGGCGGTGGCGGTCCCGGACCTGGTGGTCCAGGCGGTGGCGCTGGTGGATTCGGCGGCGCGCCAGGTGGTGGCGCAGGTGGATTCGGCGGCGCGCCAGGTGGTGGCGCAG
>VGZA01000073.1 GCA_016872775.1 Planctomycetota bacterium
TTCAATAGCGGCTCCCCCATCCCCATCAGCACAATGTTGCGCAGCCGGATGCCCCTTCCGCGCATCGCCTTGGTCCCGACGGGCTCGCGATCTCTTCCCGGTTGACGCTCGTTTGACGATCGGGTCTTGGCCGGCCCGCCCGTGTCCTGGCGGCGCAGTTCCTGGTCCAGATGGTGCGCTTGAGCGACAATCTCGCCGGCGGTGAGATTGCGTGCAAAGGGAGCCTGTCCTGTGGCACAGAAGACGCAGTCCAGCGGGCAGCCCGCCTGCGTGCTGAGGCAGGCGGACGTCCGGCCCGCGTAGCGCATCAATACCGCTTCGATGCGAGCTCCACCCGCGACGGAAAACAGGAACTTTCGCGAGAACTGATCCGTACTGTCGCGACTTGCGATCAAATTGCATTCGGCCAATTCCAGCCCGTCCAACCGATGCCGCATCCGTTCGCGCTCGACGATCGGCCAAGGCAACGCATCGAGGATTGCTGGCAGGGCTGCCATTCCAGGCTCGAGCTGCAAGCATGACCAGAATGGTCGAATCTGATCCCGAGCGAACCCGCGAACCCGCATAAGGGCCTGGAATTGTTCGAATCGCAGGCCTCGCAGTTCATGGGACTCCGCTACGTCGGGGGGGCGTTGCCTTTCTTGGTCGGTGCGTTCTGTGCCGCGACCGCAATTTGTGCTTGACCTTGAATCCATGCTGTCACTAAGATTTCGCCCCCGGTTACCCGCGGCGTAGGAATTGCAACTTTGGGATGGGTCGATTCGAGTAGCGAAGGAAGGGGCCAACGTGGCTGACCATCGGACGAATGCACGCAAACGGATTCTGTTCCCGTGCCTGCATGTCTCCTCGTTCATCCAGAAGGACCTGGACCTGTTGCGATCCGAGTTCGATCTGATCACGCCCGATTGTCGCACGTGGACAGGAATGTTGTCCAGTCTGCGGCTGGTGGCTGGCGTCGATGCCGTGTTTTGCTGGTTCGGCAGTCTGCGTTTCTTGCCGCTGGTAGTGGCGGCACGAGCTTTGCGCAAGCCGATTGTGGTCGTCGCAGGCGGTTACGATGTCGCGTCGGTACCGGCGATCGGCTATGGAAACATGGTGCATTTTCGTTCGCGGATCCTGGGACGCTGGCTGTTTCGATGCGCGAGCCAGGTTGTTCCTGTTTCAAATTCGGCTGCCAGGGAGGCGGTAGCCAATGCCGGTGTTCCTCCCGAGAAGTTGCATCTGATTCCGCTTGGTTTTGACTTCCGCGAAGAGGGCCTGCCGCTCGATCGTCCCAAGCAGCCGTTGGTCGCCACGCTGGCCTTCGGCAACCTCTCGTCGATCGAACGCAAGGGAATTGCGCAGGTCGCCAGGGTATCCCGCTTGCTTCCCGACATTCAATTTGTGATTGCCGGGCGCTGTGACGCGGCGGCCGAGGCACGGCTCCGCGAACTGGCCGGCCCCAACGTTGAGTTCCGCGGATGGATTTCCGATGCGGAACGCCGCGAGTTGTTCGCGCGCGCCAAAGTCTACCTGCAACCGTCGATTCACGAGGGATTTGGTTGCGCCGTGGCCGAGGCCATGCTGCAGAATTGCATTCCGGTGGTATCGAACGCCGGAGCGCTTCCGGAGGTCGTCGGGCAGACGGGCTATTATGCTCCGGCGGAAGACCTCGACGCGTTGGCGCGGCAGGTCCGAGCGGCGCTGGTCGCGCCACCGTGCCTGTCCTCCGAGTCCCCCCGCACTCGCATTGAAACACGCTTCGCCGCCGCCGATCGTAACCGCCAGCTGCTTGACCTGATGCGGGTAATGCTGGCGTCACCTGCCTGCGACGCGCCTCGCGCCGCCGCCGCTTGACGCAAGTAAAAGCGATGCAACGGTGCCGCATTTCCAATCAAGGCGCCGGGAGAGCGACCTGGTCCGGACCCATTAGGTAACCGAACAGGTCCCGGATCTCATCGGGCTGCAGGTGCTGCAACAAGCCCTCCGGCATCATCGAAACTCCCGAAACCGACCGCTTCTCGATCTCGGAAACGGGAACGACGATACGCTCGATGCCGGTCTGGATGGTGATCGCATTATCGGATTCGCCGGCCAGCAGGCCGGTGACGACGCGGCCATCGCTGGTAGTGACAACCTGCAGCTGATAGTCCTTGGCGATCGAGGAACCGGGGTCGAGCAGATTTAAAAGCAGATAATCGAGATTGGTGCGTTGGGCGCCGGTAAGTTCCGGACCGATGGGCGTGCCGCTGTCGAACAGACGATGGCAATTGGCGCAGCTCCTGGCAAACAACGCCCGCCCGCGACTTCGGTTCGCCGACTGAAGCGACTCCGTAGTCAGTTGCTGCTTTAACTGTGTGACCAATCGCGTTCTTTCCGCGGGAGTTTCACGAACCTGTCCCCAGAGCTGGCGGACTTTGGCCGAAAGCGATTTGTCGCCCAGGCTGTGAATCTGTCGAGCCGTAAACGCGGAGAGCTCCGACGGTCGAATGCGATTCCCCTCCAGCGCATACATCAGGGACCGTGCCCAGCTCGCACGAGCCGACAGCGTCTGCAGGATCTCCTGCCGCAGCGCGGCATCGGCGGTGCCGTACAGTTCAAGCAGCGCCCGTGCCGTCTCGGGATGGTTGTATTCGGCCAGACCACGCACCGCCGCCGCACGGGTCGTCGGATCATCGAGCAGCTCCAGCAGCTGCCGGTCGAAGCCGGGAGTACGATTCATCACCAGAGCATGAATCGCGCGCTGCCGGTCGGAGTCAGGACGCAGGCGATCGGTCGCCTGTTTCCGTAACGACGCAATCGCGTTCTGGTCGTTGAAGTGCAAGGCCAATCGCAGCGAAAGCTGCTGGATCGCTTCCTCGGGGGATCGACGGAGAGCCGCGTAGATTTCGGGCCAGGCGTCCGGCATCGAGTGGTTCCGCGCGCCTTCCAGGCCGGTGAGTATGCCCTCGAGCAGCACTCGGATCTTGGCCGGCTGATCGACGGTCGGCAGCGCGGCGACCAGCAGTTCCAATGCCGTCGGGTTCGACGGCATTGCCGCAACGCGACGGGCAATATGTCTCCCGACGATCCCGATCCGCGACTGTACGCCCAAGCGCACGTACCGCTTCAAGTCGTCGCCATGCAGCGGTTCGATACCGTACCAGAGCAGCAGCGGGATATTCCGGTCCGAATCAAACTCGCCGCGCGCCGCGAGTGATTCCGCCAATTCCCATCGCTGCCCCAGTTCCAGTCGCTGCAGCAGGCAGGCGAGCTGCAGGCAGACGAGCGCGGAGGAATCACTGCGCGCCCGATGCACATAGCGTTCGACGCGGGAGACCGCACCCGCCCCGAGAAGCGGATTCTCCCCAAGCAACCTGACGGCCCAGGCGCGGAGATGCTCCGAGGGATCGTCCAACAAAGCGACCAGCAGGGGCTCATCGGCGCCGCCCGTGACATGCAAGGCCCAGAGCAGCCGCAATCGTCGCTCGACGGAGGGTTCATCGGCGAGCCGCCGCCGCAATTCGGCGACCGTGTCCCGCATGTCGATCCCCGCCGCGAACCGCTCCTGCAAGAGCCGGCGCGCATGCCTTACGTGCCAGTCGTTGCGATGGGACTGCAGATCGACCAACTCTGGAATCGACAAGGTTGCCAGATCGCGCTTGAAGGGGGTCGTCTTGCCATAGCTGATCTTGTAGATGCGGCCGGTGCCGCGCTGGGTGTTCACAACGCTGTGGCACTCACCGGTATCGGACCAGTCGCTGGAATAGACCGCGCCGTCCGGACCGTATTGCAAGGTGACACCCATATACCAGCGGTCCTGGGCGCGGAGGATATCGGCGCCGTGCGAGGCGCGATAACCCGACCCATCGCGTTGGAGGAGGTCGTTGTTGATCCTCCGCCCGTGCAGATTGTGCATGAACACCGTGTTGCGATACCGGTCGGGCCAGTTGTCCCCCAGATAGACCATCGTCCCGCAATGCGCATGACCGCCGCCCGCAGCGTCTTCTTCGGTCGTCCCGATTCCGTCGACGATACTGCCCTTGCCGACGAAATGCAGGTGGTCGGCAATTGTTGCGATCCGCTGATAGGCGTAGCGGCTGGATTCCCGATTCCTCCACGGCTCGTAGTGCGCGCCTTGAATCACATGGTAGAGATGGGGATCGACACAATTGCAGACGAACGCCTGACCGTAATCGTCCCAGTCGATGCCCCAGGGATTCGTTGTACCGTCCGCGAACGGCTCGAATACGTGCCGCACGGGATGATACCGGTAAACACCGCCGTCGAAGCGAATCCGCTTTTCGTCCGGCGTGCCGGGCTTGCCCACCTCCGACCAGTTCGTCCGACCATGCGTGCCGTACAGCCAGCCGTCCGGTCCCCAGGCGACCGCATTGGCAAGATTATGCGAATTCGCGTGATTGCCGAATCCGTCGAGCAACAAAACGGGCTCGCTGTCCGGCCGATCGTCGCCGTCGCGGTCGGGGATGAAATAGAATCCCGGCGGCGACATCACCCAGACCCCGCCAAATCCGATCTCCACTCCGGTCACATAATTCAACTGATCGTAAAACACCTTCCGCTTGTCGAATCGGCCGTCTCCGTCAAGGTCCTCGAGGATGATGATCCGATCCCCCGGTCGCGTGCCGTGGTTCGGGTAGTTATACGCTTCCGCGACCCAAAGCCGGCCACGATCGTCGATGCAGAAGCCGATCGGCTGCTGCACATCGGGTTCACCCGCAAACAGGGTGACGTGAAATCCGTCGGGTACGACCATCGTTCGAGCCGCTTCCTCGGGGGCCAGCGGCTGCGGCGCGCCGGTGGAAGTCGCCGGGGTCGGGGCATTGTTCTGGTTGCTATCCCGATCGGTATCTTGGGCCGATAATACCACCGTCCATCCTCCACAGACGGACAGGGCGATGGCGGCGTGAACGACGGTGCGAAGGACGGCGCGAAGGACGGCGATGCTCATGGAACTGCCTCAATGCGGGGATGTTCCGTCCGGGAGCTTACGGTCAGGTGTCTCTTCCACGACATAAGAATCGATGACCTGACTCGTTTGCGTCGTCGTACCGGTGTTCGTCCAGCCTTGCTGGAACGAGGTGAACTGAAACCGCGATCGGATCCATTCGGCGGCGCGGCGTTTGTACCAACTTCGACAAAAGGGAATCAGCAGGCTCATTCCCACCAGATCGGTAATCAGTCCTGGAGTAATCAAGAGCAGTCCGGCAACGAAGATCAAAGCGCTGTCGGCTAAAGATTCTGCGGGAAGACTTCCTTGCCGCAGGTCGGCCTGCACGCGTTGTAAGGCTCGCACCCCCTGTCGCCGAACCAGATACGAACCGATCGCGCCTGTCGCGATCACAAGCAGCAAAGAGAACCGCCAGTCGGTGACCGAGCTCACCCAAAGCAACAGCGTCAGTTCGACCAGAGGCAGAACCACGAAGATCGCGAACAGGTAGAAGATCATCGCGCTGTCATTTCTCGCCGAGGCAGTACAGATTCTCCATCGTGCGAATGTAAATCCGCCCGTCCAGGAACACGGGTGTGGCAACGACAAATTCACCGTCGAGCGCATTGGCGGCAAGAACCTTGAACGTGTCTCCCTGGGCAAGCACAAACGTCTTGCCATCCTCGCGGGTGACATAGACTTTGCCGTCCGCCAGGATGGGAGAGGCACTGTACGCGTTGCGGTTTGGCTCGGGATTGCCCGACCAGATGGTCTTGCCCGAGGTGGCGTCAAGACAGGCGACTTCGCCACGATCCGTGCAGACGTAGACTCGACCGTTCTGAGCGGCCGGCGTAGGCACATCCGCCGAGACTCCATCCCTTTGCCAGACCACGTGCGAACGGGTCACATCGCCCGAACCGCCTGTCTTGACACCCAGCAACACCTGCCCCCGCGCGTACGGGGCGATCAGCAGATCGCCAGATGCGACGGGGGACGCAATCGATCGAAAGTAACGGTCCTGTTTCGGATTCAAGCTGCCGACGCGCCACAGTTCCTTGCCATCCTGGGCTTGGTGAGCGGTAATATGATCGGCGCCCAAGACGTAGATAAGTTCGCTGTCGCCGTTTCGAACGACGACCGGCGTTGAATAGCTTTGGGCAGCCTCCTCGGGGGCGTCCACGTTTCGATCGACCTTCCACAGCACATTGCCGCTGGCCCGGTCAAACGCTGCCAGATAGGAGGGGCCGGTTTGCATGCAGGTCACGACGACCGCATTCGACGTCAGCACCGGCGAACTGCCCAGGTCCCACCACAACGTATCCTCGCCATACAACTGCTGCAGATTATGGTGCCAGAGGGCCTTGCCTTGAAAGTCAAGGGCCGCGAAATCGCCACTTTTGAAATAGACATAGATCCGTTCGCCGTCCGTGACCGCCGAGGGGTTACTGCCGGTTCCCTTTTTGTGTTTGCCTGGACTCTCTTTGCCGACGGCGGTACGGAATTTTTCTTTGCCATTGCGATCGATGGCCACCACGAAATTTTCGTTGTCGGCGCCGAACGTCAAAACGATCGTATCGCCCCAGACTACCGGAGTTGACGCGCCGCGCCCGGGAAGTGGCAGTTTCCAGCGTACGTTTTTTCCGGAACCCCATTCGGTCGGAAAGCCGGTTCCCGGCGCGACCCCGTTCAGACCCGGTCCTCGCCAGTTCGGCCAGTTCTCCCAGGCCCAACTGGGAATCGCGGCCAGCCAAGAAGCGGTTACGCAAATCAGGGTAAACGTCGTCCAAATTCGGCTGTTCATCACCGATTACCTCCTCCGGCCGCGCGGTAAGACTTATCCAGTTTGCCAGTACAGTTGCCCGTCGGGCCAATCCTAGGCGACGAAGGGTCAGAAATCAACCAACGATTCTTGCACGCCGATGCGCCGGATTGAATTCCCGCCGGTTTCGATCCCCACCGGGGCGACGCCTACAACCGATCGCGTTCACGCGATAAACTGTGTGTCACCCCAGGCCGAACAGGCCGAATGACAACTTCGGTAAGAAGCGGCGGGGATTGCGCGCGACAACCAATGGCCGCGCGAAGATAAATAGTGCGGAACAAAAAAAGAAGGACTCTTGCTCGCCGCAACAAGAGCCCTTCCAAGTCAGGCTGTCCAGCGTGAGGATAAATCCTCCGCCAGAGACCCACAGCCGTAGAGTTCCTATCGGGTTTCCCAGAGCGGTGACTTGAGAACCCACTAGCGGGGTCCGTTTATTCGGCCGGAGTACGCTCAACAATGAACAAGATCGCCAAGCTGGCTTTGGAAGACGGGACAGTGTACAACGGAATTTCCTTCGGCGCGGAAGGCGAGATCGACGGCGAAGTCGTTTTCAACACCAGCATGACCGGCTATCAGGAGATTTTGACTGACCCGAGTTATCGCGGCCAAATTGTGACGATGACCTGTCCCGAAATTGGCAACTACGGGGTCAATCCGGAGGACGTTGAAAGTCACCAGCCGCACCTCGCGGGATTCATTGTTCGCGAGAACAGCCGCGTCGCCAGCAACTTCCGCGCGAAGGGTGACCTCAGCTCGTACCTCCAACAGCACGGTATCGTTGGCCTGGAAGGGATCGACACGCGAGCACTGGTTCGGCGTATTCGGACGTTGGGAGCCATGAAAGGAGTCGTCTCGACGATTGATCTGGACGACCGCCGGCTGGTGGCGAAAGCGATTGCCAGCCCTGGACTGGTGGGACGCGATCTGGTCCGCGAAGTCATCCCAGACCAGGTTCGCGAATGGAATACGCCTCTGGGAGGCTGGTTGCCTGGAGAAACGGCGCCCACGGTCGCCGGTGATCGGCCGATTCGCCATGTCGTCGCCCTGGACTATGGGATGAAATGGAATATCGCACGTCACCTCACCTTCCAAGGCTGTCGCGTGACAATTCTGCCCGGCAAGGCCACTGCGGGTGAGATTCGGGCGCTACAGCCCGAGGGAGTTTTTCTGTCGAATGGGCCCGGCGATCCCGAACCACTGGACTATGCCATCGGCGCAATCCGGGAAATTCTGGGCGAATTCCCAATCTTCGGAATCTGCCTCGGCCATCAATTGCTTTCCTTGGCCTGCGGTGCCAGGACGTTTAAGTTGAAGTTCGGTCACCGGGGCGCCAATCAACCCGTGCTGAACGTTTTGACTGGAGCCGTCGAGATTACGGCCCAGAACCATGGTTTCGCCGTCGAGGAGTCTTCGCTCCCCGAGTGCCTCGAGATCACCCACCGCAACTTGAACGATAATACGATCGCTGGTGTGCGGCATCGCAGTCTCCCGGCGTTCAGCGTGCAGTACCACCCCGAAGCCTCCTCCGGACCGCACGACAGCGCCTACCTGTTCGACCAGTTCCGCGCTCAACTCGACGCCGGTAAATCCGACCTCGCCGAGGTCAAGGCCTAGTATTCCTCGCCAGGCACCTGCCAGGACGACGAAGAGGTTCACGCCAAGACGCAAAGTGCAAAGAAATAACCGACGCACCCTGAACAGACAGGTCTTGCTCTTTTAACTTCCCCGCCCATCTTCCTCTGCGTCTTGGCGCCTCTGCGCGAAAAAACCTCTTCCTGAACGAGCCTCGGCGTGAAAACGTCGCAGCGTGACCTAGACCGTCGCGACTTTGACGCAGTGGATCGGGGGCAGCGAATCGAACAGGCAGTCCCACTTTTCGCCGCCGTCGTGGCCGATCCAGAGCTGCCCGGTGGTGGTTCCGAAATAGAGTGCCGGGGACTTCAGGTCATCGATATCCATGGCATCGCGATCGTATGCATGCAGAGTCCACCGTTGCCAGGTTGCCACTGCCGCGCGTGCTCATGGTTACTGATGCCTGGAACCATTTCCCAGGAATCGCCGGCGTCGCCGCTGCGGAATAGCGCAGCCGGTTCGGTACCGCACCAGAGCTCGCGGCTGTTGTCGCCCGGTTCGAGCGACCAGATGTTGGCCAGCGCCCGTCCGTCATCCTTCGGGAAGGCCGGTGCGGATTTGGTCTCCTTGAATTTCTTCCTTAGATCGGTCGAGGCCAGGAGTTTCATGCCGAAGAATGCGTTGCAACTTGACGCGTAGATTCGCGGCTTCTTGCGCGTGTCGATCAACGTCAAGTACACCGCGACGCCCGGGCCGAACGGGCCGCGCAACGCCTCGCGAACCGTGCGCGCAGGCACGAGAACTCGGGACGCTCCGGAACACTCCGGACGCAACACGGAAGGGATCAGTACGGCAATCAGCTCCAAATCATCCAAGGAGGTAATCGCCGAAGGTGACGTTGTGGACTCGTCCCCCGATTGTAACGGGGCGCCACGAGCCACGAGAGCATCTCAAACAGGTCGCCTGGCGCCGACGCTCACTTGGTAGCGCCGAATGCTTCCGGCGGCGTCTCGTCCGGCACCCCTAGCCGGGCTCGTTCGGCATCGAGCTGCCTGCGCAACGCCTGGAGCACCTCTGCGTATTGCGGATCGCTATGGAAGTCACGCAGCTCCTGAGGGTCCTTTTCACGATCGTAGAGTTCCCAGTAATCGGGTCCGCCATGGAAAAAATGCACCAGTTTGTAACGGTCGGTGACCAAACCGTAGTGGGGTCGCACGTGATGCGGCTGCGGGTATTCATAGTAATGGTAGTAAAAACCGGTGCGCCAATCCTGTGGAGACTCGCCGCGGAGAATCGGCAAAAGGCTTCGCCCCTGCATGTCCTCCGGCGCGGCAATGCCCGCGGCTTCGAGAATGGTTTGCGCGACGTCCAACACACTGGTTAACTGACGGCTGACGGAACCGGCGGGCACCTGGGCGGGCCAGCGTACCAGCATCGGAGTCCGCAGCGACTCCTCAAAGATCCATCGCTTGTCGAACCAGCCATGTTCGCCAAGAAAAAATCCCTGATCGGAAGCATAAAAGACCAGCGTGTTTTCCGAGAGCTGCTCGTCATCCAGAAACTGCAACACGCGCCCGACTGCTTCGTCTACACCTTTGACGCAGCCCAGGTAGTCGTGCATGTAGCGGTTGTACCGCCAGCGAACCAGGTCGTCTCCCTGAGGCACAGAACGTTCGTACGATTCATTGCGAGGCTGGTAATAGGCGTTCCAGTCGCGCAATTGCTGCTCATTGATCCCCGGGGGCGATTTGAACTTGGCATCCAGCGGACTGAAGGTGTCGCGCAGCGACATGTCCTGCTCCCGTACCGCCGCGCCTCGATTCGCGTAGTCGTCAAACAGCGTGGACGGCTCGGGATAGCGCCGATCGCCATCGTGCCCCAAGTGCCGCAGCGCCGGCGACCACTCCCGATGCGGCGCCTTGTGCTGGCACATCAGCAGAAAGGGACGGGACTTGTCCCGCTCGCGCAGCCACTGCAGGCTGAAGTCGGCGATCAGGTCGGTGACATAGCCTTCGTGACGCTCGCGCTTCCCGTTGTGAATCATCGGCGGGTTGTAGTAAATTCCCTGTCCGGGCAAGATCCGCCACTCGTCGAATCCCGTTGGTTCGCTGACAAGATGCCACTTGCCGATGAGCGCGGTTTGGTATCCGGATGCCTGCAGCAGCTTCGGAAATGTCGTCTGGCCGCCGTCGAAACGGCAGTTGGAGTTATTGTAGAAGCCGTTCTGGTGGCTGTTCTTTCCAGTGAGCACCGTCGCTCGCGACGGACCGCAGATCGAGTTGGGGACCAGGCAGCGATCGAAGCGCATTCCTTCCCGGGCAAGCCGATCGAGATGCGGCGTCTCCACCAGTTTTCGCGGATCCCCATACGCGCTGATCGCCTGGTAGGCGTGGTCATCCGAGAAAATAAAGACAATGTTCGGACGCGTGGATGCGCCGAGGGCCGACGAACCGGTCAACAGCAGCAGAAATGCGGCGACCCCAACCGCATGAAAAACGACGCGCAGGATTCGACTCATGGTGTTGGCTCAAAATACTTGCGGATAATCCAGTCCGGCTGCCATACGTCCGGCTTGCGGAGAAAGTCATCATAGCGTATTGCTTTCGTCGCCGGGACAGGTACCTCCAGCGGCAATTGGTCGCCGACCTGCGATTGCCACGCGACCATTCGCTTGCGCAGTCGCTCGATCACCGGCCGATGCTCGGGACGGTCCGCCAGGTCGGTGACCTCGTGCGGGTCCGCGGACAGATCAAACAGCTGCTGGTGCGCGATGCGGGGATAGACGATCCACTTCCAACGCTCGTCCCGAATCGACCGCATCTGATTCGTGAACGGTAGAAAGATCGAGTCGCGCAGCGCCGGTTTTTCGCCTCGCCAGAGCGGCGACAAATCGAATCCCGCCAATTCGGAATCCAAAGGTACCCCCGCGGCAGTGAGAATCGTCACTGGAATGTCGAACAGGTAAGTGAACGCCGTGGTCTCCCGATCGGGTGGAACTCCGGGTCCAGCCACGATCAGCGGCGACCGCATACTATGTTCGTAGACACTCTGTTTGCCCAATAAGCCGTGGCTTCCCAAAGCCAGGCCATGGTCCGAGGCGAAAATGACGAGCGTGCGTTCGGTCAGCCGCTGTTCGTCCAGGACGCGCAGGATCCGGCCGATCTGTTCATCCAGGTGCGTGATCGCTCCGTAATACTCGCAGAGCTGATCCCGGATTATCGCTTCGGTCCGAGGATAGGCGGCGAGATTCTCGTCGCGTACATTTTTGGCGAATCCGTTGTCGAACGGATGGTGCGGAAGAAAATTCGGCGGCAGCGCCGGCGGCTGCCGGTAATACCGCTCGCGAAATTCGGCCGGCGGATTTCGCGGATCGTGGGGCGCGGTAAAGGCGACATAGCAGAAGAACGGCTGACGACCGTGGTCCCGGCGCAGAAACTCCGTTGCGGCGTCGGCAAATTCCTCGCTGGAGAATTTCGACGCCGTACGTTTGTTCGACAATTCTCCTTCCACAACGTCCGCGATCGGCACGGTAGTATGGTCGGCCATGCCTCCCAGGAACACCGAACGAGCGTCAGGAAAGGCGCGCAGCAACGATTTCGGTCCGTTGTGCCACTTGCCCACCGCGAAGGTCCGGTAACCGGCCTGCCGCAGGCGCTCCGGCAACAGCCGTTGACCGCTGAGATCCAGCGGCACGTCAAACCAGGTGCGCCCCGTCAACAACATGGCTCGACTCGGCACACAGACAGCGCCGCTGTTCGAACCGAAACAGTAATTGCCGCGGAAACTGAACCCGCGCCGAGCGAGCCGATCCAGGTTCGGCGTTGCAATGGACGAATTTCCCCAGGCGCCTACGGTGTCGGCACGCTGATCGTCCGTAAACAATACCAGGATATTCGGGCGATCGTCGCTATCGCAAGCGCTTGCAAGAACTCCCAGAATCACCAATGGCAGTGTGATTCGTGCAACATCCGCCAGCGCACGGCCTGCCCGCGTAACAATCAACTACTTGCCTCCCGCCGTTTCAGGCAGTTCCGAATCGCCTGGCGCTTCCGTCGACTGCTTTGCCGGCTCACCCGGCCGGTAATATTCGACATATCCGATCATCATCTCGTCCCATGTCTGCTCACCAAATCGGACCGTCGTCGTGGGGTCCGGGTTGTGCGGGTTGCCTGCCGAATTGTCAAAGTGCGCCACGCATTCGATCCTCGATCCCCGCGCCAATTGCAGGGGTTTGACGAACCGATATCCGTGCTGCCAGTTGAAGTCGTATTGCGGTACCGAGAGCAACTGCGTTCGTCGGCCGGCAGGATCGATAGCATAGTAGGCAAAGTCGTGACCGCGCAAGTGCATGTGCGGGAACAACGACAGAACCACGGTATCCTTCTGGATCGGCACCGACGAAACTACCTTGTGGCGCGTGGCTCCCGGTGGAATCTTGAGACGGGAGTTCATGATCCCGAAATTCACGACGTTGTGCCGGGGCGGTTCCTTGGCGAATACGAATCCAATCTCCGAACGATCCCGTTCGCTTTTGCCCGTCGGCGTATAGTGCATCTGCCAGACCAGTTCCGCGCCCGCCGGAATTCGCCGCGCCAATCCCGGAGGAAATACGGTCGGTTCGGCTCCCGGCGCCGTCGCCGCGATCCAGACGGGAGCCGACTTGGTTGCCGGATCTTTCGGGTCTCGATAATAGACGATGATGTGATGCACCGCCGAGCGGGCACCGGGACGTGGCTCCGCGGCCTGAATCCAAACGTCCTTTTCGAAGTGCGTCGGCGTAACGAAATACTTGTACGCGACGGTCCCCTGAGCCGGCACCTTGAACTCCTTCGGCATCTGAAACACGATGTCCGGCTTGCCGATCCGCCAGCCGTCCTCGAAATGGGGCGATTCCGGCGCGCGCGAACGATCGCCCTCCGGACAGCCCGCGTCCACCCAAGCCGCGATCGTGTCGACGTCGTTAACGCTCAAGCGACGATCATTGACGAACTGCCCGTAGCGGGGATCGGAATGCCAGGGCGGCATCCGTCGCTGGATCACCACCTCGCGTATCATCTCCGACCAGTTCGCCGCGTCCTGATAACCGATCAACGAAAACGGGGCCGCCGTTCCTGGGTGATGACAGACGGCGCAATGGCGATGAAGCAGTTCACCCACCTGGCCAGTATAGGTGACTTCGTTGCGCTTCCGCTGGCGCTCAAGCATCGTAATTCGACAGCCAAGCACTGCCGTCGACGCTACGGAAACCGGCTTGCCCGCCAGGACCTCGTCCATCGCTTCGCGCAAGTCCTCACGCTCCGCCACCGGCTTGCTCTGATCGTAATCGATCCGGTCGTCGATCCGACCGTGATAGCGCACCGTACCCCGGTAATCCAAAACGAATGTTTCCGCCATCCGCGTCGCCCCCAACAAATCAACCGTCGTTTGTCGCGGATCAAGCAACACCGGGAACTTGATCCCATACTCGGCAACGTGGCGACGCACCCCTTCCGCCGTTTCACCCGCACTGGCATAGATTCCCAAAAACTTGACGCTGGTCTGGTTGCGGTCGTGGAGTTCATTCAGCGTCGGCAGATACTTGTTGCTGATCGGACAACCTGTGCCGAGAAACGATACGACGAGCGGGCCCGAATCCAAAAAGTCGGACAGTCCCCGCTGCTCACCCTCCGGAGTCGATAAGACAAAGTTCGCAACCCGTCGTCCAACAATTGATGGTGGGACCTTGCCCGCCGGTTCCGATGGCGAACCGGCAATCGCCCAGCGTTCGCCGACCGTCGCAACAATCAAGAGGATGAATACCCCAACAACGCAAGTTCGATTTCCCCAAGCCAGCCCTGGCATCCGCAACCTCCCCGCTTACAAAAACGATCCCGTTCGTGCCTTTATGACACTTACCATAACGGAAATTCGTGCCCTTGCGGGTACCTCGCGACCGCTCGATAGGTTTCATTCGCGGAGTAATGGGTAGGACGGGTCTCCTGACCCGTCTTTTCGCATGGATGCGCGAATGCTTACCCTATTCTCGGCGTTGATTCGCACTTCTGGACGGGCCAGGAGGCCCGTCCTACGACCCCGTTCACCGTTCCCCCTCCGACCCCCTTGACCGCCATTTTGGAGAAGGGTAAGTTCATTTTTGACTGATCAAAATCTTGGTTTTTGGCAGCAGAACTTTCGATTTTGGTTGGGGGAAGGCACTCATGGCGAGGAAACGAACGGGATTCACCTTGGTGGAACTGCTGGTGGTTATCGCGATCATTGGCATTCTGGCAGCGTTACTGATGCCTGCGGTCCAGGCGGCTCGGGAAGCGGCGCGGCGGAGCCATTGCGTCAACAATCTCAAGCAGATTGGGCTGGCGCTGCACAACTACGAGTCGGTCCTGGGGGTCTTTCCCCCGGCCTATATCGGCGACCCGAATGTGGATGGGACTGCATACGGAATCGCTTTCGGCGACGCGAATCGCAACGGTCCTTCGGGGTTTGCCTGGGGGGCGCTGATGTTGCCGTATCTGGAACAGATGCCGCTCTACCAGCGTTTCAAGTTTGAACAGCCCTGTTGGTCACCCGATAACGCGGCCGCCGCGAGTACGAAAGTGTCGGTTTTTATTTGTCCGTCGTCGGCGGGTGGCAGCGACGGTTTCCTGGTGGAAAAGGACTCGGGCGATATGAAACATGGTGTTCCGATCGCGCCCGGCTTCAAGTTTGCTCATTCGCACTATGTCACAAACGCCGGGATTCACCAGCCCTGGGGTCGCACCGGTCAATACGCTTACGATTTCGATTTGGGCGAGCCGATCGCCGCCAATGGTGGGAAGGAAGCGATGATTGATGGGCCGTTCTATCGCAATTCCAGAACGCGCGCGGCGGACATATTGGATGGGTTGTCGAACACGGTTTTTCTCGGTGAACATTCTTCGCGTTTGAGTCACAAGACCTGGGTCGGCGTGATCCCGGGTGCCGCGACCTGCCCGCGGATGGATCTGCGTTACTGGCTCTCGGACTGCAATGGCGGCGGGTGCCTGGTGGGTGTTCACAGTGGTCCCGATACGCGGGATCATCCGCAGGTGATCATTCATGCGCCGAACAATCCGTTCGGGCATACGGACGAGATGTTTTCGGAACATCCTTTGGGCTGCAACGTGTTGCTGGGCGACGGATCGGTACGGTTTGTCACGGAGACGATCAACCCTTGGACGTGGGTCGCCCTTTCCACGAGGAATCAGGCGGACTTTGTCGATTTGACCCATGAATAAGAACTGTTCGAGCGAACGGCGGGGGCCTGTGGGGTCGATCCTGGGCCGGCTGTCACTGCGTTGGCTGTCAAAGGGCCGGCTGTCACTGGGATTGATTTTCGTGATGGCCGTCGGATGCTCGAAGCCGCCCCAATTGGGCGGCGACGAAGCGTCGCTGGTCTTTTCGGACGCGCTCTGGACGGCGGTGACGAGCCGCGACATGGCGTTGGTGGACGGCTGCGAGCAGCAGCTTCAAGAGCGCCGCGCCGCGCAGCGGATCCCGGGCGATCTGGCCGATTATCTGCAGCAGGTGATCGGCCTTTGCCGCGACAAGAAATGGGACGCGGCCCGGGAGAAGCTCAAATGGCTCATTGACCAGCAGTCTGCTCCACGCTGAGTCTGGCGGTTTGCGCAGGTTGCGATGGCAGGATATTTCCCAGCGTCATTTGAACTTGTTGTTCGACCATGGCGCGGTATTTTCCTCCCATCGCCATCAGTTCCGTATGGCTTCCGGTCTGAGTGACCCGACCCGCCTCGATCACCACGATGCGATCGGCGTTGGCGATCGTACTGAGCCGATGCGCGATGACGAAGCAGGTGCGATGGCGCATCAGCTTAGATAGGCTCTGCTGGATTAATCGTTCGCTTTCCGTGTCGAGGTTGCTCGTTGCTTCGTCCAGGATCAGGATCCTGGGGTCGGCGAGCACGGCCCGAGCGATTGCCAGTCGCTGGCGTTGACCACCGCTGAGGCGCACACCACGTTCGCCGATGACTGTCTGCATGCCACGCGAAAGTTGATCGATGAACTCGCTGGCGTTGGCGATTTCGGCCGCCGCGCGGATTTCCCGTTCGCTGGCATCGCGGCGTGCGTAGGCGATATTTCGGGCGATTGTGCCATCGAACAGGAAGACATCCTGTTCGACGACCCCCAGCAGTTCCCGGTACGACTCGACATCATATTCGCGGAGGTCACGGCCATCGAGTGTCACTTGGCCCGAGGTGGGATCGTAGAAGCGGGCTACGAGATTGCAGAGTGTCGTTTTGCCGGCTCCGCTGGGCCCGACCAGGGCGATCGTCTTGCCCGCTCCGACGTCGAGATTCACTTCCGCCAGCGCGGGATTACTCGATCCAGGATAGGCGAAGCTGACGTTGTGGAATCCGATGGCGCCGCGAACGCGTCCCTTGTCGATTTTCAACGACTCTGGAGTCGACGTCATTTCCGTCGGCTCGTGGAGCAGGTCCAGGACGCGGTCCAGTCCGCTCAAGCTATTCTGAAACTGCGTGGCACTTTGTGCCAGGGTGGCGAGCGGCTCCAGCAGCATCAGCAGGTAGACCAGAAACATCATCAGGTCGCCGACGGTCATATAGCCGTCGAGAACGCGCCAGCCACCGTAGAAGAGCAGGCCGGCGCTGGCGATCGGGATCAGCGTTTCCCAGACCATTTCCACGACCCGCATCCACCACCATGCATGCAGTTCCTGCCGCGCCATCAGGTTGTTTTCGGTGGTGAATCGGGTTGTTTCGCGACGTTGGCGGCTGAACGCGCGCACGATCCGCATTCCGGCGAACGACTCCGTGGCGCTGGCGTCGATCTTCTCCCGCTGTTTGCGAATCGCACGGAATTGCGGTCGGATGCTATTGATCCAGGCGCGATGCGTAAAGAACACCGTCGGCAGCAAGACCATGGCGCCCAGCAGCAGTGTCCAGTCGACCCAGGCCAGAACCATCAGGCTCCCGATCAATTGGATCACCGCGCGCCAGGGATTGAACAGCATGCCGAAGACCAGTTCGCCGACGCTGCCGCCATCCTCGCGCAGGATCGACGCCACACCGCCGGAACGCAGTTCCTGGACTCGATGCAGCGGCAGTCGCACCGCATGCTCGAACACCCGGCGCCGCACCCGCAGCTGAATCTGCTTCGAGATTTTGGTTGCCTGCCAGCGTCCCACGATATGGATCAAGATCTTCAGCAGTGAAACGGCGCAGATGATTCCGACGGTGACCATCAACAGATGTTTTGGGTCACCGAGGCGCGGAAAGCGGGCCAAAACGGTTTCCGGCAGCGGTCGCCCTGTCAGCACATTGTCCACGATGAATTTCGTACCCGCCGGCGGTAACAGTCCAATCACCGTCGCCGCCGTCAACGAAACGAGGATTCCCGTGATCTGCCAGCGGAACGGGCCCAGCATGCGAAAGAATTCCCAGACCAGGTCCTTGGCGGAACGCACACGATCTTTCGGACTGCGCGCGTCGCCGACCGAATGGATGCTGCCGCCGGGCAACTCCTTGCGTCGAATTTTGCCGCGATAGAGTTCAAATCGAAGCCGGCTCGACTCGGGCTCCACGTCCAGCTGCCGCTCGGTTCCAGGCGTATCGGAGGTTGAATTCGTAATCGACGCGGGCGGTTCAGGTTTCCGGTGCATAGCCGATTGTAGTCATGAGACGGGCGGCTTTAGTAGGGCACCGCCGTTCGATCGAATGGCGATACAGACCGTAATCCCGACCTTTCAGGCCGCAATCCCCAATCCAACGGATCAGCGCTGCTGCGCAAGAAAGGCAAGCAAGTCGGCGAGTTCTTGCGTCGACAGGGACTTTTCCAGGCCATCTGGCATCAACGATACCGTGGCGGGAATCAGTGACTCCAGCGCCTTACGAGCGACGCGATGTTCGGCCAGATCGGCGGTTCGCAGTTCAATCGCCTCGTTCGATTCGCGCGTGATCAGCCCGGTAAGCACTTTGCCGTCGACGGTCGTCAGAGTATACGTTTGATATTGCGGTGGGATGGAGTGGCTGGGAAGCAGGATCGATTCGAGCAATTCGTCGCGCGTACGAAACGCGCCGATGCGCGACAGATCCGGGCCGATCGTACCGCCGCGCCCTGTGGCGCGATGACAGGCAAAGCAGTTGTTTCGAGGCGCCAGGAAGATTTCCTTGCCGGCATCGGCATCGCCGGCCAACGGTTCGATTTGTCGCGCGAACTTCTGCAGCGTGGCGATGCGGTCGCCGTGCCGAGCCGCCAATCGTCGCTTGAGGGGCTCGAATTCGCCGATAATGTCCGCCGAAAAGCCGCGCGTAAGCTGCTCGAGTTCCCTCATCGAGAGTGCTTCAACGGCGGACGAGGGGCCGAGCGATTCGAGCAAAGTCCGCTGCGATGCGGGTTCCGCCAGTCGGGACAACGGCACAAGCAACACGCGCAGGACCATTGCATTGACTTCCCCTGCGACCTGAGCCAGCCGCGCCTGCTGGGGTTTGGACAGTTCGGCCACCGCCAGGGTCCGAGCGGCGGACAATCGCGTTAAAGTCGGCGTGGTATCGGAAAGTGATGCGATCAGAAAGGCAAACGAGTCATCGAGCAAGGCGCGACGCTCCGCGATCAGGCACTCAAGCGACGCGACGCGCAGCGGAACCGCGAGTTTCTCGTCGCCTGACAGTCGCACCAGCAGCTCGTTGAATCCGCGCCAATCGCGACTTCGAATCGCCTGCAACGTCTCCCATCGCAATTCATCCTGATCGGAGGCAAGAACCTTGGCGAAAGCCTCGGCGATCCGCGGCTGCAGCTCGCCGGTCGATTGACGCACGACATTCAGTAACCAGCTACGCCGCGCCATCGGCGTCTTGGCGTCTTCCAGCGTATCCGCAATGGCGAACTGGATTTCGGGTTCGGCCATGCCGTTCAACAGCACCTGCGCCAACAGCGGTTGCCGCGATACATGCCATTCGGTGGTCGCGAGCCAATTGCGCACCAGCGTCACCGTTGCGCCGGCCCATTCTGGATGCCGGTTCACCACGCGCAGGGCGGCTCGTTGCAGCCCGTCGTCTTCGTCGACGAGCATCGCTTCCACCGTGACTCGGCGGAGCTGTTCGTCTTTCCCTTCGTCCAACGCAACCAAGGCCGCTCGTCGCACGCGAGGGTTCGCGTCCTGGAGTCGCGACCGCAGTGCTTCGCGGTCGCCAATCTGTATCAGGGCGTAGATCAGCGCATGGTCGAGAAACGGGTCCGAAGGATTGCGCATCGCGTTCAGCAGCGCCGGAACCGCCTCGCTCCGCCGAATGCGGCCCAGCGATTCCGCTGCCCGGCGGCGCAGAGGGGGCGCGTCATGTTCCAGGAGGCGTATCAGCAATTCGACAGCATCCGGATCCCGGTGCAGTCCCGCCACGTCCGCGGCGATTGCAAGTAATCGTTGATCATCCGCGGCATTTGGAGTCGATTCCGCCAGCGCGTGACGCAACGCTTCGCGGACGGCCGAGCGAGCGGCTGGACCGTCGATCCGCGCCAGGGCCCACAGCGCGTTGGCCCGCTGCTCGACCGTCGCACCGTGCGTGCCCGTTTTGGCAAGACCGTCAAGAAGGGCTGGCACCGATTGTTCGCCGAGCTTCGCCAGCCGGGCGATCGCCTGATCGCGGACGGTATGTCGAGGATCGTCCAGCAGTGCGACGAGTTGCGCGGCGGTTCGATTCGGGATTCGAAGTTGCCGACCTCGGGGATCGCCGCCGCGGCCGCTCGCATCGCCGCTCGCATCGCCGCTCGTGCGGCGTATGCGATAGATCGCGCCAAGTCGATCCGG
>VGZA01000074.1 GCA_016872775.1 Planctomycetota bacterium
CGGCGGCGGATTTCGCGGCGGTATGGCGTTCGGCCGAACCGACGATTTCGGCAATTCTGTGGTGGAGAACGGACTCACCATCCACGACATCCACGCCACGATCCTGCGTCAATTGGGGATCGATCACCAGCGGCTCACGTTCCGTTTCGGCGGGCGTGACGTCAGCCTGACCGACGTGCACGGTCGCGTCGTCCACGAAATCCTAAGTGAAGGGTGAAGAGTGAAGAGTGAAGAGTGAAGAGTGATTCGCGACGATGAAAATGTTTGTGGCGGGAGAATGGGTCGCGGGCGAGCAGCAATTCGAAGTCCGAAATCCGTTCGACGGATCGGTCATCGACACGGTGCCGTCGGCAAGCGCGTCGGATCTGGAACGCGCGCTGGCGGGCATGGTTCGCGGCGCGGTGGCGATGCGGAAAATGCCGGCATACGATCGCGGCGCAATCCTGCGCCGCGCCGGCGAAATCATGTCCGCGCGGCAAGCCGAATTAGGCTCGTTGATCAGTCGCGAGGAAGGCAAAACAGTTGCCGAAGGTCAGTTCGAAGTCGGTCGGGCCATCGAAACAATGATGCTGTCGGCCGAAGAAGCGCGGCGGATGAACGGGGAAGTTCTGCCATTGGACGCGGCCCCCGGCGGCGGCGACCGGCTGGGATTCACCGTGCGCGTCCCTTGCGGCATCGTCGCGGCGATCACACCATTCAACTTCCCTTTGAACCTCGTCTGTCACAAAGTCGGGCCCGCTTTGGCGGCGGGAAACGCGGTGATCGTCAAACCGGCGAGCGACACACCGTTGTCGGCGCTGCAGCTCGTGAAATTCTTGCTCGAAGCCGGCCTGCCCGCGGACGCCATCGCCTGCGTCACCGGCCGTGGCCGTGCGATCGGCGACCAACTCTGCCGCGACTCGCGCGTGCGAAAGATCAGCTTTACCGGCAGCAGCGAGGTCGGCAAATCGATCGTCCAGGCCGCCGGTCTGAAACGGGTCACGATGGAACTCGGGTCCAACAGCCCGCTGATCGTGCTGCCCGACGCCGACCTGGAGCGGGTCGCTGCCGCCGTCGTCGCAACCGGCTATGGCAACGCGGGACAGGTCTGCATCTCGACGCAACGCGTCATTGCCACCCGACCGGTCTACCGCGATTTGCTCGACCTGCTGACGCCCCGGATCGCCGCCATTCCAGCCGGCGATCCACTCGACCCCACAATCCGCATGGGGCCGATGATCCGCGAGGACGACGCGCGGCGCGTACTGAATTGGATCGAAGAAGCGACGAACAGCGGCGCTCGGGTCCTGTGCGGCGGTGAACGCCAGGGGACACTGGTCGCGCCAACGCTCGTCGCCGAGGTGACGCCCGATATGCGATTGAGCCGCGAAGAGCTCTTCGGACCGGCGGTAGGCGTGACAGCCGCAGACTCGCTCGAACATGCCCTGACACTCGCCAATGACAGCCGATTCGGCCTCAGCGCAGGAATCTTCACGCGCGATATCAACGCGGCCCTGCGCTTTATCCGCGATGTCGACAGCGGCAGCCTGCATGTCAACTGGGGCCCCGGCTGGCGCGCGGATCTCATGCCCTACGGTGGACTCAAAGAAAGCGGCATGGGCAAAGAAGGCCCCGCCTACGCCGTCCAGGAAATGTCGGAATGGAAAACCGTCGTGATCCATGGGTCGTGAGGGTTACGGGGAATGGGGAACGGGGAACGTGTTATCCTGTGACGCGAATCGCGCCGCAACCCGCAATCCGTAACCCGTAAACCGTAGTGGCATTGCGGTGCGGTGCCTTAACACATACACTCCATCTGGCTGGATTTGATTAGTTGAATTGTCCCCACATTGCTGTATGTCGGGACTCCTCTGCTGCATGACCGGTCGACCGGTCGTTCTTCGATGGCCGGGTTCTTACTGTTTCGGTCAATTTTTTGGAGTTGGGTGATGGGAACCAAGCTGTACGTAGGGAATTTGAGTTACGAGACGACCAATGCGAACCTGGAGGCGCTTTTTGGCACTTACGGCGCCGTTCGCAGCGCCCAGGTGATCATGGATCGCGATACGGGGCGCAGCAAAGGATTCGGGTTCGTGGAAATGCAGGAGTCAAATGCGGCGCAGGAGGCCATTCGGGCGTTGAACGACCAGGAGCATTTGGGCCGGCGTTTGACGGTCAACGAGGCTCGCCCGCGCGAAGAACGAGGCGGCGCTGGCGGCGGTCGACGCCGATTCTAGTCGATCGTCAACGCTGACCAGGCACCCGCACCACGGAATTCAAATCGACTGCTCGCGCGAAGGGACTCGCTGGGACACTTATCATCAAGGGGACCACTCGATGGCGCAAAAACACCGATTTCACCAACAGCGGAATAATCGCAGCGGCGGTCCGTCCAGCGACCGACGACTCGAGCCTCCAACTCCCTACGAACCCAAGGCCCCCGTCGTCTACGGGAAGCCGATCCTGGTCTTGGAAGACGCGATGCGGAATACGTTCCATTTCAAGGGCGGAGCATGGGTCCCGTTCGAGATGACCATCGCGGAATGCCGACGAACGTGCCAGATCAAAGAACTGCCACAGAAAATCAACCAGATGACCCGCTATGAAGTGCGGTGTCCTGTCTAATGTACGTAGGACGGGTCTCCTGACCCGTCTCGCGCTGGATTGCGAATGCGCGCACTTTTTTTCGACGTCGATTCACAGTTCTGGACGGGCCAGGAGGCCCCATCCTACGTTGAATGCTTGAGACCGCCCCCCCTCGCGACTCGCTGACGCGACTTTGCCGCCTCTGCCGATGATGCCGGTCGCGAAATACAGCTTCTTCTATCCGTGGCCCTGCTACACGGAATCTTCATACTTCCCGCCGCCGGTTGTGACGATTTTACCTCAGGAAGCAGTTCCACCGGGGACCTGTTCTTGTGCGGAAGGCTCTTGGCGCCGGCTGGCGATACGGAATACCGAGATGACCCGTCGATATTGGTTAGCCACTTTCCTGATTGCACTTTGGGGACACTCCGCACAGGCACAGTCTTTCGCTCCACCGTCTTTGCAGGTGACATTGCCGGGGGACTTGGCCAATGAATTGAACAATGACGGTCCGGCAAACTATGACGACGACATTCTGCGCCGTCTGCAGCGCGCCGAGGCTCGCCTGGCCGAACTGGAAGGACTCAGTCCCCGATCTCCTGACGCCGAGGAAAGCAGCTGGATTGAGCATTTTGTTCACCTTTACGACCCGGAGATTGCGATCGCTCGGGAACAGTCGTACCAGGCGGAACCCAGTTTGCCAACAACCGAGGCGTCTAAGCCAAAGAAGTGGTTCGAAAAGCTGAGCATTCGAGGGTACGCCCAGTTCCGCATCAACGAAGAAATCGACATGCGGGCAGGCTCCGCGCCGGCGCAGTATGTGGGCGATCGTTCCATCGGAGCCGACCAGAGTTTCCTGATCCGGCGAGCACGCGTCATCATTTCCGGCGACGTCCATGAACGACTTTATGTCTACCTGCAGCCCGACTTCGCCTCCACCGTCCCAAACAGCAATGACAATACGTTTTACACGCAGATCCGTGACTGGTACGGAGACTTCTATTTGGACCTGGACAAGATTCACCGGCTGCGGGTCGGCCAGTCAAAAATCCCGTACGGCTGGGAGAACCTGCAGTCCAGTTCCAACCGCATCTCGTTCGATCGCAACGACGCGCTGAACAGCGCCGTCCGCAATGAACGTGATCTGGGCGTAATCTACTACTGGACGCCGATCTGGGCCCAGGACTTTTTCAAGGAAGTACTGGAAGAGGGCCTGAAAGGTTCCGGCAATTATGGAGTTTTCGGGATCGGATTGTACAACGGGCAAGGCGGTTCGCTGCTCGAACAAAATGACAATCTGCACCTGGTCTCGCGGCTGACCCTGCCGATCACTCTGTCCAATTGCCAGCGCGTGGAACTAGGCGTTCAGGGCTACTACGGCGAATACGCCGTGATCGGCTCCTCGATCGATCCCCCCGGTCCGACCGGAGTCATTCGACCCGTTGGAACGGTCGATTTTACCAGTGCGGCAACGCAGGCGGCCTCGGCCCGATTCCGAGAGGGATGGCAGGACAAACGCATCGCCGGAACGATGGTCTGGTACCCGCAACCGATTGGATTCCAGACGGAATGGACGGTCGGCGAAGGTCCGGCACTGAATGCGGCTCAAACGGAACTTGAGGAACGATCGCTACGCGGCGGATACGGCATGCTGTTCTATAAACTCAAACGCCCGGAGGACTGCTGGTTCGCGGGAACCTGGTTGCCGTACGTGCGCTATGGGTATTTCCAGGGCGGCTACAAGTCCGAACGGAACGCGCCGTTCACAACCATCAATGAATGGGAGTTCGGCGCCGAGTGGCAGATCACGCCCGCCGCCGAACTCACGCTGGGCTACCTCACAACCGACCGCACCAATACCACGGCCAATGGACTGGCCGGAAGCAGTTCCTATGGCCAGTTCCAGGGCGACGTCTTCCGGGCCCAGTTCCAGATCAACTATTGATTGACTCGTTGCGCGGAAGCGATTGGGCTGTCCGGAACACCGCCGCGCGACGCGACCCGCTCCACCTCACGCAACACGCGCAGTGTGTTTTGTCCAAGGATCTTCTGGATCTGCTCCGAGGTGTAACCGCGATCGAACAGTTCCTGGGTAATGCGAGGAAAGCAGGAGACATCCTCCAGTTCCCTGGGAACGCTGACGATTCCATCGAAGTTTGAACCGAGTCCGACATGGTCGATGCCCGCGACCGAGACGATGTGGTCGATGTGGTCGACGACATCCGCGACGGTTGTCGTCGGCAGCGGATGCTCTTTCAGCCATTGTTGCAGGGCCAGCCGATATTGTTCCTCGGTCTTGAACGACTTGCGCAGTTCGTGTGCCGCTTTGCTGCGGTCCTGGTACGACTTGACCGACTCCGCGGTGAGGAATCCGGCGAAGAAATTGACTTGGACGACCCCGCCATTCCGCGCCACCAGTCGCAGGACCTCATCGCTCAGATTTCGCGGATGGGGAGCAAGGTGATGCGTTCCGGTATGTGAAAACATTACGGGTGCGGCGCTGCTCGCCAGGGTGTCGCGAATCGTCGACTCGGCGGCGTGCGCCAGATCGAGCACGATTCCGAGCCGGTTGGCTTCGGCGACAACCTGTTCCCCGAATTTGCTGAGCCCGCCATGTTTCGACTTGTCCAGCGCCGCGTCGGCCCAACCGTGCGTGTCGTCATGCGTCACCGCCAGGCAACGCACCCCGGCTTGGTAATAGGTCCGCAGCACGGCCAGCGAACCATCGATCGCCTCGCCGTTTTCAATCGCAATCAGGCCGGCCAGACGCCCTTCACCACGAAGTCGGAGGACATCCTCCGAAGAACCAGCCAACTCCCAGGACTCGGGATACCGCCGCAGCAGCTGCTTGATTACCTCGATCTGCTCCAGGGTTTCACGAACCGCGTTGTCTTTCTTGACACTCTCCGGCGACACATAGGTCGCGAAATACTGGGCTCCCACCCCTCCCTGTCGCAGGCGCGGCAGGTCGGTGTGCAGCCCGGTCTGGAACCGGTTCAGGTCGATCTTCTCGGGGTCATGGTCTTTCGATTTGAGGATCGCCCGCGCCAGATTATTGTGGCCGTCAAAGACCAAGGCGTCCCGGTGCAGTTGCAGAGCCGCTTCGGAAACCGGTTTGGGGGCCCGGGCGACCACGGTGGCGGGGAACCATCCCACCACTGCTGCCCAACTGAAGAACAGACTCCATTTCCATCCAGCGACACGATTCCTGCGACCTTCCATCGTCTTCCTTCTTCTTCCTAAGGGATGCAGTAATTGGCAGTCCGTCGTTACACGTTCGTCTGCCAATAATCTGCCCCGGAAACATGAAGGTTTCGTGAAGCCCAAGTGAAAGTCCCTTGACTTTCAGCGGGAATTCGCGGTCATGCGGGTGGAGAGAAGGGCCGAGCGGATTAAGCGCCACCGGCCAGCAGGGCTGTGATCGGCTTCCCTTTGCCGTCCTCGGTCACATAGAAAGGGCGTTTTTCCACTTCCAAAGTGGTATCAGGCGCAATGCCCAGCTGTCCCAGGATTGTCGCGTGCAGATCGGGAATCGAGACGGGATCCTTGGTGACCAGCAATGGACGTTCGGGCGCCGTTTCGCCGTGCAGGTGGCCTTTCCTGACGCCGCCACCAAACATTAGTACCGAACCGGAACCGGTGAAATGCCGGTGCAACCCGTAATGCTTGGGCTCGCGCATTACATCGGTCTTGGCGCGGGACTGATCGCTAGCTGTGCTGCCCGGCACGCCTTCGATCATCATGTCGCGACTGAACTCGGTGGCCAGGACCACCAGAGTCCGGTCCAGCAACCCGCGCTGCTCGAGGTCCTTGATCAGCTGCGCGATCGGGCGGTCGATCTCCTGCTTCATTCGCACCAGCGTCTCGTGGCCGTTTTCGTGCGTGTCCCAATGCAGAAAAGGCACGTACTCCGTGGTGACTTCGATAAAGCGAGCCCCGGACTCCACCAGCCGCCGCGCCAGTAGACAGCCTAACCCGAACCGGCCGGTGTTGTACTTTTCCAAATTCTCCGCCGGCTCCAGCGACAGATCAAACGCTTTGCGATCCTCCGAATTGAGCAGCCGATGCGCGTTATCGACGGCGCGCAGCATCGACTCGCGATGATAGTCGCTGAACATGTCCGGACGAGGGCTGCTCTTGAGCAGCTTGCGGTATTGCCGCTCCCGCTCCGCGAACCGGGCGGCGGTCATCCCTTTCGGCGGGCGCACCGACGCGCTGGCGTCCTGCGGAAACGGCAGATTGAACGGTCCAAATTCGGTGCCCAGGAATCCGGCCGTCGTAAACGCCTTCAGCTCTTCCTGCTCTCCAATCCCGTCCAGCCTTTGCCCGATGTTAATGAAGGCGGGGATCGCCGGATTGTTCGGACCGAGCAGCCGCGCGATCCACGATCCGAGATGCGGTGCCGCAACCGTCTGCGGCGGAATGTAGCCAGTGTGCCAATGGTACTGGTGTCGCGAATGCAGGATATTGCCGAGATCGGCGACCACGTGCGAGCGGATCAGCGTCCCACGATCGAGCACGCCCGCGATATGCTCCAGCCCTTGCGAGATCTT
This sequence comes from Planctomycetota bacterium, assembly GCA_016872775.1. Taxonomy (GTDB): domain Bacteria; phylum Planctomycetota; class Planctomycetia; order Pirellulales; family Pirellulaceae; genus VGZA01. The sequence goes on from VGZA01000074.1 coordinate 7,119, forward strand.
GATCGAATCGACGGCCGTATCGATCGAGGGGAACGTGCAGAGGATCTGTTCCGAGGGAACACCGATCTCGTAGGGAGTGTACCTCTTCGGATCAAAAGTCTCAGGGGACGCCATGCCCCCGGCCATCCAGATCAGAATGCAGGCATCTGCTCTGGCACCTTTCGCGGCGGTGCCTTTCGCCCCGTTGGACGCCGTTGACGCCACCGGTTCGTCGTCGGCCTTCAGCAACCGCGGAGCACCGCAGGCGACCGCCGCCGCCGTCGCTGCGCTCAGTTGCCGAGCGAATTCCCGGCGCGAAAGTGACCGAACAAACGCCGGCTCCTGGTGGCTCCCCTGGTTCGAATTGGACATCTCGACGTCTCCTCGAATTCGCTCCGACACCACTCGATTCCACACCTCGCAAATCGACTCCGCCGCCCGCCATTCTAGCCGGGCATCGCGCCGGGCAGGTAGACCAGGGAGGTCGTGGCTAATTGCCCGCCGCAGGCAATGCGTCTTGACCGATGGCGGGACGGAAACTACAGTACTTGCATGTGCCGATCATTTCTTTCGCCGTTGGACTTGCGATTGCCTGCGTTCTGCAGGCGGTAGGGGTGTCGCGCATTGATGAAAATATCAGGGCTTAACAGCACCCCGAGGCTCGGTGAGAGCAGCGGGGTTTTTTTTTGGACTTTGAACGGGAATATTCCGAGGACGTACCGATGACGAATCGACAAATCGTGATTTTTGACACAACCCTGCGCGATGGCGAACAGTCCCCCGGCTGCAGCATGAACCTCTCGGAAAAGCTGGAGATGGCGCAGGCGTTGGCCGATCTGGGAGTCGATGTCATCGAGGCCGGATTTCCGATCGCCTCGCCGGGCGACTACGAGGCGGTGCGGGAGATCGCCCGGCAGATCCGCGGCCCGGTAATCTGCGGGCTGGCCCGCTGCAGCGACGCCGATATCCACCGCGCGGGCGACGCCCTCCGCGATGCCCCGTCCCGCCGCATCCATGTCTTCCTGGCAACCAGCGCGATCCACCGCGAATTCAAACTGCGGATGACGCGCGAGGAGATCATCGCCCGCGCAGTCGCCGGTGTGAAACTGGCCGCCAGCTACACCGATAATATCGAGTTCTCTCCGGAGGATGCGGCGCGCACCGAGCACGATTTCCTTTGCGAAGTCGTCGAGGCCGCCATCGCCGCCGGCGCGAACACCGTGAACATTCCCGACACCGTCGGCTATGCCACGCCGGAACAATACGGCGCCACGATCGCCATGCTCAAGAACCGCGTACCCAATATCGATCGCGCCGTCATCAGCGTCCATTGCCACGACGATCTGGGGCTTGCCGTCGCCAACAGCCTGTCCGGAGTCGTGAACGGCGCCGGACAGATCGAATGCACCATCAACGGCATCGGCGAACGGGCCGGAAACTGCTCGCTCGAAGAAGTCGTCATGGCGATCCGCACACGCGCCGACTATTACACCTGCCAAACCGGGATCAAGACCAACCGGCTCGTGCCGACCAGCCGGTTACTCAGCAATATCACCGGAATGTACGTGCAGCGCAACAAAGCGATCGTCGGCCGCAATGCTTTCGCCCACGAGGCAGGCATCCATCAGGATGGCATGCTCAAGGAACGACGCACCTACGAAATCATGTGTCCCGAGGACGTCGGTTTCGCCAAGACCGACCTGGTGCTGGGAAAGCACAGTGGACGAGCGGCATTGGCCGATCGAGCCCGTGCGCTCGGCTACGAATTATCCGCCGAGACGCTGCAGACGGTGTTTGAGGAATTCAAGAAACTGTGCGACAAGAAGAAGGAGATTTACGACGGCGATATTATCGCGCTGATCGAACAAGGCCGCCGTGAACTGCCGGCCGAGGAATGGAGCCTGGTGTCGTTCGAAGTGACTTCGGGCAGCGGTCGCAAGCCGCACGTGCGGCTGACACTGCGGCGCGGCAGCCAGGAATTTACTGAGGAACTCTCCGATGGCGACGGCGCGATCGACGCCGTATTCCTGGCCACCGAGAAAATCACCGGAATCAAACTGCATTGCAAGGAATTCCAGATCCGCAGTACCAGCCTCGGTCACGACGCTCAGGCCGATGTGACGCTGGTCGTGGAGTATAAGAACCAGCTCTATCGAGGACGCGGCGTCAGCACCGACTCGGTGGAGGCCACCGTCATGGCGATTCTGCTGGCGGCCAACCGTATCGCCATGGAACGACGATAGCCGGCGTTTTTCATGAAGACTCGGTCGTAAGGAGTCGATGCGATGTTGCGACGACGCGGAACGCCATTCGCCTGTGCGAGCCCCTCGCTGTGTTGCGTGCCGGTCCAAGGCCGTTGCCTGACGGCCCTGCTGCTCGCGGCGTCGCTGATCTCGTTCCGCGTCGCGGCAACACCCCACGACCGCTCCAGCCGCGCGTCGGAACCTGCGGACGCTCCAACGGCAACGGACGCCGCGTTTCCCCTCCATCGACAGCCGACAGCACTGGCCCTGACCCATAACGACCGCTGGCTGTGGGTTGCCAACCGAGGATCCGGAACCGTGCAGTTGCTCGATCTGACCGAACGCCGGGTCGAGTCGGAAATCGCCGTGGGCCGATCGCTGGCCGATATCTGCTGGGATCCCACGCGGCGCCGCTTGCTGGCCATCGACGAACAGGCGCATCAACTGATTCAGATTGATGTCGATGACGCGGAGGATCGACCGCGAGCTGTGGTGACCCGTCGCATTGCCGTCAGTCCCTTCCCGGTTTCCGTGCGATTGACCCGTGATGGCCGACGATGTCTGATCGCTTCGTTGTGGTCCCGGCGGTTGACGCTGCTGGACTGCAATCGCGATGGCATCATTTCGGATTCAATCCGTACCGTCGACCTGCCATTCGCGCCGCGCCAGCAGTCGCTCGTCGACGACGATCAACGGTTGCTGGTGGCCGATTCGTTCGGCGGTCGAATCGCGATTGTCAACGCCCGCGACGGCCGCATCGAAGCGCTGCGAACCATCCCGGCTCACAATATCCGTGGACTGGCCACAAGTCCCGACGGCTCGATGCTGCTCGTCGCTCACCAGATGCTGAACGACTTCGCCCATGCCGACCGCAACGACGTCCATTGGGGCCTGATGATGTCGAACGACCTGCGCTGGATTCGGCTCGACCGGTTTCTGGAGGGCGCCGGCAACATCTTCGAAGGCGGTCATATGCATCCGCTGGGGCACGCTGGCAACGGCACCGCGGATCCGGCCGGGCTGGCGGTCGCCGATGATGGACGCGTCGTCGTGACGTTGGGCGGAGTTGGCGAGATTGCCACCGGCAGCGAACAGGACTTCGGGTTGGCGCGCGTGGCAGTCGCCCGCCGTCCGACCGCGGTGGTCATCACCGGCAACTCCCGACTCGCTGTAGTGGCCAACACTTTTGCAGACTCGATCAGTCTGGTTGATCTGACGGAGCGGCAAGTCGTCGCGCAGATCGAACTTGGCGTCTTGCCCGAACTGAGCGCCGAAGAACGGGGCGAGCGGCTGTTCTACGATGCGCGTCTGGCGCACGACGGCTGGATGAGCTGCCACAGTTGCCACACCGACGGCCATGCCAACGGTCAGATGAACGACAATTTCAGCGACGGTTCCTTTGGCAGTGCGAAACGCGTCCTGTCGTTGCTCGGCTGCGGGGACACGGCACCCTATGCCTGGAACGGAAGCACGACCGATTTACCCACACAGATCCGCAGCTCCGTCACCCGCACGATGCAGAACGAATCCGGTCCGACCGACCAGCAGGTCGCCGATCTGACCGCCTACTTGCACTCGCTGATTCCACCGCCATCGGTCGACAGCCTGCGCGGAACGCTCGATCCAATGAAGGTCGAGGCTGGCCGACGGCTCTTTGGTGAACTCGGATGTATCGAGTGTCATCGTCAGCCCAGCTACAGTTCCGAAGCGACATACGACGTCGGGTTGAGCGACAAGCGCGGCAATAAACTGTACAATCCTCCTTCGCTGCGCGGCGTGGGGCAGCGCGATCTGCTCTTTCACGATAATCGGGCCGTGGGACTGCGCGCGGTTCTGGAGACCTATAAGCACCAGCTCCCGCGTGATCTTGCCGCCGAGGAACTGGAGGTATTGATCGCCTTCCTGCGTAGTTTGTGATCGGGCCCCGACCGGCCTGCGTGGGTGGAGCTGGAATACGTGGAATCTGTTGCGGTACGCGAAGCGTTTTTCGTGGGGTATGAAATGGCGAATGCAATGGCCGGCTCAGCTTCGCCAGCGCCTCGAAGGCCGGTCAGCCCCCCGTCTGCGAATCGTCAGCAGCTCTGCCACGCCCGACTCGGTCGTGGATCGATCGCCTTCGTAGCCGTGTTACTGCTCCCGCTGTTCGCTCACGCGCAGCCTGCCGCACCTTCAAGTCTCGACCCGATGGCGGAGGAGATCGCGTTTTTTGAAAAGCGAATCCGTCCGGTGCTGGTGGAGAATTGTTATGCCTGCCATTCGCAACAGGCGCAGCGGGCCGGCAAATTGAAAGGCGGGCTGCGCGTCGACGATCGTCAGGCGATGCGCCGCGGCGGAGAAAGCGGTCCGGCGATCGTCCCGGGAGAGATCGAGGGCAGCCTGCTGATTTCCGCATTGCGGTACGAGTCGTTCCGGATGCCGCCCGATCGCAAATTGCCGGAAGAGACGATTCGGGACTTCGAACGGTGGATTCGTGACGGCGCGGCCGACCCCCGTCAACCGACGAACGGTGACGACGCACGCGAAACGTCCCCGCCGGCCCGAACCGCGGGCAGTCATTGGGCCTACTTGCCACCGTTCCATTCTCCGTCGCCCGATCTGCTAGGCGAGACCCTGCGGCGGGCGCGAACCGATATTGATGCCTACGTTCTTGCCGCGCAGCGGCTGCGAGAAATTCCCGCGGTGGGCGATGCCGATTGGGAATCGATTCGCCGCCGGCTGTCGTTCGACTTGCGAGGTATCCCGCCGCTGTCCGACGACAGCGACGACCCGCAATCCGGACTGCCCGACCAATTCGAGCGGACCACCGATGCCTGGCTGGCGTCGCCCAGGTTCGGAGAACGCTGGGGCCGGCATTGGCTCGATCTGGCGCGGTTTGCCGAATCGCTGACGCTGCGCGGCTTCGTACTCCCCGAAGCCTGGCGTTATCGCGACTACGTCTTCGATTATTGGAACGAAGATCGACCCTACCCGGAGTTCCTTCGCGAACAGATTGCCGGCGACCTGCTCCCCTGCTCCGCCCTTCCACAACAGCAACGGCAACGAATTGCGACAACGTTTCTGGCGCTCGGGAACACGAACCTCGAAGAACAGGACAAGCGGCAACTCGAAATGGACGTCGTTGATGAACAGCTCGACGTCATCGGCAAGACGATCCTCGCGCAGACGATCGGTTGCGCACGCTGCCACGATCATAAGTTTGATCCGATTGGCACGCGGAGCTACTACGCACTGGCCGGTATCCTGCGCAACTGCCAGACCCTCGAACATGAGAATGTATCGAAATGGCTCGAATTGCCGCTCCCCGTCGACGCTGAATTCGAGTCCCGCTTGCAGGAGCGGGAATCCGAACTGGCTCGTCTGGATGCCGAAGTAAAGGCCATGCAGGTATCGCTCAAGGCGCTGGCCGATGGCAAACCGGCGGCTGCGGCTGCGCGAACCCGCATCGACCTTTCGGAGTTGCCGGGGATCGTCGTCGACGATGCACAGGCTCGACGCGTCGGCGAATGGAAACAATCGACGCATACAACGCCCTTCCTTGGCGATGGCTATCTGCATGACCTTGACGCTGGCAAAGGCACCAAGACTCTGACGTTCCTGCCGGAGCTGCCTCGGGCGGGAACCTACGAGGTTCGGTTTGCCTACACGCCGGGCGAGAATCGAGCGGAGTCGGTATCGCTGATTGTGTTCAGCGCGGACGGTGAAAAAACGATCCAGGTCAATCAACGCCTCATGCCTCCGATCGACGGACAGTTTATTTCGCTGGGACGGTTCCGCTTCGAGCCGGCCGGTCAGAGCTTCGTAATCGTCGATACGACCGGAAGTCGCGGGCATGTGATCGCCGATGCCGTGCAGTTCCTGGCGGAAGAAGAACTGGCTCGGGACCGACCGCCCTCGAAGACGGCGACCTCAATCAACGGCCCGCCCTCCGGCGATGCCATGCACAAAGAACTCGAGGCGCGCCTTCGAGAAACGGAACAGCGGCGCAAGTCGCTCAAGCAGCAAGGACCGCACCGGCCTCGCACCATGTCCGTTCGCGAGCGTGAACAGGCCGGCGATTGCGCGGTCCATATCCGCGGTTCGGTGCATACTCTGGGTGACACCGTGCCGCGGGGATTCCCCGATTTTCAGGGAGGGACGGTAACCGCAAGCATTACTGCTAACGAAAGCGGACGCCGTGAATTGGCCGACTGGCTGGTCGATCGCGACAATCCCCTGACCTATCGCGTACTCGCCAATCGCCTCTGGAAAGGTGTCATGGGCGAGGGACTGGTGCGCACGACCGAAAATTTTGGAACCACGGGGGACGTTCCGTCGCACCCTGAACTGCTCGATCGACTGGCACTTTGGATCGGCCAGGAGGCCGCGACACCCAAACTCGTCGTGCGCCGATTGGTGCTCTCATCGACCTATCGCATCGCGACCGACAATTCGCCCGCGGGCGCGCAGTTCGATCCCGAGAACCGACTGCGCTGGCGGATGCCTCGGAAGAGACTCGACGCCGAATCGCTGCTCAACCGCATGCTCATCGCCGCCGATGCCATCGATTGGCGCTATGGAGGTTCCACGCTTCCGTCCGGATTGACCGAGGATTATGGGTACGAGCCGCGGGGTTCACGGCGGGCCGAGTATTGGCCGGTCTTTCGCAACGCGCTGCCGGACCTGTTCGAGGCCTTCGATTTCGCGGACCCCAGCGTGCCGGTCGGACGTCGCGATGAGAGTACGGTCGCAACGCAGGCGTTGGCAATGCTGAACCATTCGCTAGTCGTCGATCTGGCCCATCAGACCGCGCTGCGAACGATGCAAAGTTCTTCCCCGTCGCGCGGTCCGTCGGATCGGGGTGAACTCGACGCGCTGTATGAACGTATCCTCGGCCGGGCGCCGACGGACGCCGAACGGCGGGGCGTAGACGATTTTCTCGCCGCCTCCTCGGAGGAATCGCCGATCGAGCGATGGGCTGCGGTAGTTCAGTCGCTGTTCGCGTCGATTGATTTCCGATACCTTGAGTAAGGTAGCGCGCTGGAACGATTCGAGACGCTCCAGACGGAACCAGCCAACGATGCACCGTCGAAATTTTCTTCAACAGACAAGCTGCGGATTTGGCGCGCTGGCGCTGGCCGCCATGATCGGCCAGCGACGCGGGGTGGCGGCAGCGCCGCTTCCTTCGCCGCTTGCCTCGCCGCTTGCTGCTCGGGCGCCTCATGGTGTTGCGCAAGCGAAACGGATTTTGTTCTTATTCATGCAAGGCGGCGTCAGTCAGGTCGACTCGTTTGATCCGAAACCGGTGCTTGCCGAGCGGGACGGGCAGATGCATGCCTTCGACGATGCCCGGGCGCTGGCGAATACCGGTCAACGAGGTGGAACGCAGCGGATCATGAAGTCGCCCTGGGAGTTTTCGCAGTATGGTGCGTCGGGCACGCCGGTCTCCCAGCTGTTTCCTCAAATTGCCAGGCATGTCGACGACCTCTGCTTCGTGCATTCCATGCATACCGACGGCGTCGCGCATGGCCCGGCCACACTATTCCTGCACTGCGGGTCGACGAATTCCGTGCGCCCGTCGATGGGCGCGTGGGTCACCTACGGACTGGGTACCGAGAACGAGAACCTTCCCGCGTTCGTTACGCTTGCTCCATCCTCGGGCAACGGAGGAGCCCGCAACTACGGCAGCGCGTTCCTGCCCGCGCTGTATCAAGGAACAGCCGTGGGCAAAGCTGGCAGTCCGGCCGCCCAGGCCACCATCCGCAACCTCGGCGACTCCCGACGATCGGAACCGGATCGGCGTCGGCAATTCGATCTATTGCAGGCGTTGAATCGCGAACAACTGTCTCGCCATCGTCTTCGCGATCGGTCGGCGCCATCGGCGCATTCCGGCGCCGCCGGCCTCGACGACGGGTTGGAAGCGACGATCCACGCGTATGAACTGGCCTGGCGCATGCAGACGATGGCCCCGGACGTGTTGAGTCTCACTCGCGAGACGGCTGCGACACTTGAACAGTACGGAATCGGAAAAGATCCCACTGACAATTTTGGCCGCCAATGTCTGATGGCGCGGCGACTGTGCGAAGCGGGCGTGCGGTTCGTGCAGGTCACCTACGGCGACAACTCGGCGAACCCTGCCTGGGATCAGCATTCGAATCTGCCCAAACACGCCGATCACGCGCGGGCTGTCGATCAGCCGATCGCCGGGCTGTTGCAGGACCTGAAGCAACGAGGCCTGCTCGAGGATACGCTGGTCTGGTGGGGTTGCGAGTTCGGTCGCACGCCGTACGCCGAGAAAAACGGAACGGGCCGCGATCACAATCCGGGTGGATTCACCGTCTGGCTGGCGGGCGGCGGTACGCGACCGGGCATGCATTACGGGCGAACCGACGAGTTCGGGCATCTTGCCGTCGAGGATCGGGTTCACATGCATGATCTGCACGCGACGCTGCTGCACTTGCTGGGTCTGGACCACGAGCAATTGACGTACCGATACGCCGGCCGCGATTTTCGCCTGACCGACGTGCACGGTCAGGTTGTGCACTCATTGATCCGAGGTGAAAAGTGAAGGGTGAAGAGTGAAATGGCTGGGGCTTGCACACTCTTCACTCTTCATTCTTCTCACTTCTTAAAACGCGTCGCAGCGACTCCTCGAGCGCTTGCAGCGAATCATCGAGCGGTACTTGTTCGGATCGCATCTGGGTCAGATCTTTGACCTGGCATTGCCGATCTTGCCATTCTCGATCGCCGAGGATCAGCGCCGCGCGGAATCCTCGCTGGTCGGCATATTTCAGCTGCTGGCCGAGTTTTTTCGGTTCCGGGTAGAACTCGACGCCCCAGCCGCGCTCGCGCAGCTGGGCGGCGAGCCGCAGGTAGTCGTTGCGCCGCGCGGCATCGAAGAACGGAATAAAGATCGCGGCGGGCGTGCGAACTTTTTCGAGACGTCCCAGTTCTTCCAGTGCCGCGAGCAACCGGTCGAGGCCAAGCGAAGCGCCGATGCCGGGCAACTCCTGTCGCGTGAACAGTCCGGCCAGATTATCGTAGCGGCCGCCCGAGCAGACGCTGCCGATCGTCGGCAACTCGTCGAGAAACGTCTCGAAAATCGCGCCGGTGTAGTAATCCAGTCCGCGAGCGATCGCCACGTCCAATTGCAATCGTTGTTCGGCAACACCCGCGGCGACGATTCCGGCGGCGATGTCGCGCAGCCGGGCCAACCCTTCTTCGCCCATTGCGTTGCCTTGGACCAGGTTCTCGACCGACTTCAGAATCTGATCGTTGCTGCCAGCGACTTCCGCCAGGCCGAGCACCGCGGCGATCTGCTCCTCGTTCAAACCGGCCGCATCCCGCAACTCTTCCGCCACTTTCGCCGCGCCGATCTTGGCCAGTTTGTCGATCGCGCGCAATACCGGCACCGATCGATCCGCCAGCGACTGCTTCTGCAGCACACCCTGCAGTACCTGTCGATTATTGAGATGGATAGTGAAACGCTCTATTCCGATCGCACGCATCAGATCGTGAATCACCAGCCCGGTCTCGATATCGGCAACAACCGAGCGTGTTCCGATCGTATCGAAGTCGCATTGCATGAATTCGCGATACCGCCCTCGCTGCGTGTTCTCGCCGCGCCAGACCGTGCCGATATGGTATCGCTTGAACGGCGTGCCAAGATCATTGATGTGCTGCGCGGCGAATCGGGCCAACGGCACCGTGAGATCGAACCGCAAGCCGACATCCCGGCCACCGTGATCCTGGAACCGATAGAGCTGCCGGTCGGTTTCATCGCTGCCCTTGCCGGTCAGGATCTCCAGGTACTCCATCGCCGGCGTATCGATCGGACTGAAGCCATAGGAACGGTAGACGCGCTGTGCGGTCGCGATCAATTTCTCCCGCGGGATCATCGACTCCGGAAGATAGTCGCGAAACCCTTTCAGTGTGCGCGGTTCGATCATGCCGGCCCCCTACAGCACCGGAAGCAGTTCAGGACGCCGACTGCGGATCGACTGCCCTCGTTGCCGCGGCAGCACGACTTCCATGAATTCATCCACCTGCTCGGAAGTTTCAAAGTAACGGTCGTAGATCCAGTCCTCTTCGTATTCACAATCCTTTGTCGAATAGGCGCGGCAGATCTGTGGCCTGGTCATATAGATCCCGCAACGGTGGTCGTCCTGCAGATGCTTGCAGGTTGTATGCACCACCAGATACCAATCGTCGTTGTCGGTGAACACCGCCGCTCGATCGTGCATCAGGAACCAGCGCATCGTCTCAAAGTCTTTCCGCGTGGTCGGCGCCTCCATCGGCAGCGCGAAATAGCGGCAGCACTTGGCCGTGCAATGGTCGCAGAGCACGGCGTCGGGAGGTAGCTGGTCACGTTGGATCTTGACTGTCAATGCCATTGCTCAACCGACCCTCTTCGCAGGCCGTTCCCCGTTCCCCGTTCCCCGTAACCCGTAACCCGTTCCAAAGATTACCAAACCACAGAATCAATGCCTAGGACGAGTGCCGCCCCCAACGGACCGTTGTCCAAACCAGACCGCTGCGATAAGCTCTTCACAATGCCAATGCAGATCGTAATTACCGCTGTTGGACCCGATCATGTGGGGTTGGCCGACCCGATCATTCACCATGTGACGGGCGAGGGCGCCAACATTGCCGAGATCCAGATGTATGATCACGACGAGGAGCAGTTATTCGCGATGCTCCTGCGGATCCAGCTTCCCGCGGAGAAGTTGCCGTCGCTGCGACAGACGCTGGGTAAAATCGGGCAGCTGAAGGGGCTTTCGGTGCGCGTCTGGTCGCCGGACGAACGGCGCGAACGGCCGCGGCTGGCGATCTGCACGACCTTTCGACCGGAACCGGCATTGGCGTTGCTGCGCGCGATCCGCGATGGGCAAGTCCGCGCCGAACCGACGGTGATGCTGGGCAATCGTAGTGCGTGCCGCGGCATCGCTGAGCAATTTGGAATCCCCTGGGAATTCGTCGGTAAGCCGGACGGCGCGACGGACGACGATCGCATGGTCGACGTGCTCGACCACTACCAGATCGATTACGTCGTGTTGGCGCGCTACATGCGTGTGCTGCCACCCGCCAGTTGCTGGAAATACGCGGGCGGGCGGATCATCAATCTGCACCACGGACTGCTCCCCAGCTTCCCGGGTCTGCGGCCCTACCAGGATGCGTTCGCGGGCCGGATGCTGACCTACGGCTCCACCTGCCACTTTATCGTCCCCGAATTGGACGCCGGGAACCAGATCATCCACCAGTCGACATTCACGATTCCGCCCGGCACCAGGCTCGAGGAAATCATCCGGCTGGGCCAGGAGGACAACGAGCCGCGCTGTCTGGTGGAAGGCGTGCGGCGGGTCGTGAACCGTGAAGTACAACTGCACTTCCATCGAGTGATCGCCAATCGCGCCGCAGGCTAAGTTCAACCGCTGGCGCCGACATTGACTCGGAGAGTTGCCATGGAATATCGACGACTGGGCCGCGCCGGGGTCAAGGTTTCGCCGCTCTGCCTGGGGACCATGATGTTCGGGGGTCCGACGTCCGAACTTGATTCGATCGCGATGATGCATCGGGCAATCGAGTCAGGAATCAACTTCCTCGACACCGCTAATATGTACTCGCTGGGACAGTCCGAACTGGTCGTCGGCAAAGCGATCGCCGATCGCCGCGAACGAGTCGTGCTGGCCACCAAGGGACGTCAGAAAATGGGCGACGGCCCCAATGACAAAGGCGCCAGCCGCCTGCATCTGATGCGGGAACTCGATCACAGCCTGCGTCGCCTGGGCACCGACCACGTCGATCTGTACTACGTGCACGCGCCGGATGACGAGACGCCGTTCGAGGAGACGATGCGGACCTTGGACGATATGGTCCGCGCGGGAAAGGTCCGCTACCTGGGCTGTTCCAATTACCGCACCTGGCAGGTCTGCGAGTCGATGGGGATCTGCGAGCGGCGCGGGCTGTATCCGTTCGTCTGCGTGCAGCCGCTTTACAACCTGGTGAATCGCGACATCGAAGTGGAACTATTTCCGTATTGTCGCGCGGCGGGACTCGGTGTCGTCAGCTACAGTCCGTTGGCACGCGGAATCCTGACCGGAAAGTATGGCGCCGGACAGTCGATCCCGGCGGGCAGCCGCATGGCGCGCAACGACGCGCGGATGAAGCAGGCCGAGTGGCGAACGAGCAGCCTGGACGTGGCGCGGGCGGTGGCCGAACGGGCCCGCGACAAAGGCGTAACCCCCTCCCAATTCGCGCTCGCCTGGTGCCTCGCTAACCCTAACCTCACCGCCGTGATCCTCGGCCCGCGAACCATGGAACAGCTCGACGACAACGTCCGAGCACTCGAAGTCAAAATCACCGCCGAAGACGAAGCACTGATCGATTCGCTCGTTCCACCCGGCGAACACTCCGGAAAGGGTTTTCAGGATACCGCCTATCCGATCACCGGCCGGCGATGACGCGGGGAATCGGTTACGGGGAACCGGGAACGGGGGAACGGGGTGACCTTCCTGAAGAGAATACGCAACGTGGAGCGGCTTCGTTGAAGGTTGTCGATGGACGGCTCTGCCATGGACGAACATTCGCTAGTAGTTGGACTTTTGGCGGACGACGGCCATTAGATCGCCGCCGCAAACGGTCAGCTCAGAAATGGGGCCACCCGTTCCCCGTTCCCCGTTCCCCGTTCCCCGTTCCCCGTTCCCCGTTCCCCGTTCCCCGTTCCCCGTTCCCTGTTCCCCGTTACCCG
>VGZA01000075.1 GCA_016872775.1 Planctomycetota bacterium
TATTTGGGCGACCGAGCGGCTGCGCGAATACCTCATCAAGGGGTTCGCGTTGGACGATGCCCGACTCAAGCGGGCCGGAGGCGGTAACTTCTTCGAGGAACGGCTCGCCCGCATTCGCGACATTCGCAGCAGTGAGCGGGTGTTCTGGCGGAAGGTGCTCGACATTTACGCCACCAAGCATCGACTACGACCCCAAGGCCGACAGTTCGCTCCTGTTTTCTCGGCCATCGCCGCAAGTCGCGCCGTACGATAGAATGGCGGGCTGCACGGAATCGTGCGAGGCCGCTTGGTGAAATTGGCAGACACGCAAGATTTAGGATCTTGTGCCGGAAGGCGTCGGGGTTCGAGTCCCCGAGCGGCCAATTTTTTGATGATTTCCCGCTGAAACAAGAACTTTTCATACCTGCCGACGGTCGGCAGTGCAGCCCGTTTCCCAGCCAACGCAAAACGGTATTTACCGTTTTGCGCGAAGTTGTAAGGAGGGGTTGCACCATGCCGCGTCTTACGAAAAAAGTTCCAAAATACCGTCAGCACCGCGCCAGTGGACAGGCGATAGTGACGATTGATCGGCGCGATTTCTACCTCGGGCCGTGGAAGTCAAAGGCATCGAGGATCGAATACGATCGCCAAAGACGAGCGACCTCGCAATCCCCGAGCGCCGCGTTTTAAAGCGGCATCGATCGCCGACCAGATTTCGCCGTGGACTCCCGCGACCGGGCCCGAGTATCGATTGGGCCAATTCCCAGTACGCCGCCGATGCAACCGGGCCCAGCACGCGATCTGTTTTGCGGACAACCTGGGCGGGTATTGTGAGTTTCGGACTCCACGGAATTTCTCCAACAGTCGCGCCAACGACAGGTTCGTGTTCCGGGGCAGACCCCGCTCACCACAGGACAGGCATTCGTTGATCTGCTGCTAGGTGTCTCCCGCCGATTGGGGAATTCGACCGCACAATACTCTCTGCCAGCGCGCGTGCTGCTGAAAATACGCGTCTGCCCATTGGAGAATCCGGGGTATGGACAGATCGGCCCGCTTGTACCGCAAAGGCCGTTTTCCTCTTATTTCGAATCGTGAAATCACTGCTTGAAATTCCGGTTTGCTAAGTCGCCAGCGACAATAGTAGTGTTGATGTCGTTGATTTCGCGAGTCACCTGTCGAAAAAAAGCGGCATCGATTTCTGCAACGACTGATAGACGCCCCAGCCCAGCGGAATCGTAACCCAGGCCCAGGCGATCGCGAGCAGGATTTTGTTTTTCATTTTTCCTGGTCCTTGGGCGATTCCGTGATCCGGTATTTGGCATCCACCGGTTGCACGAGCAGATTAGCGACAAGGCCGATCACGAGCAGGCCAGCCATCAAGTACATGGTCGAGTTGTAGGCTTCGGCATGGGGAACTCCGGCCTCGATCTTGGCGGTCGAAATGTAGTTCACAAGACTGGGGCCGACAATTGCCGCGACCGACCATGCAGTAATCAGCCGTCCGTGAATCGCACCTATCTGATAGGTCCCGAACAGATCACGCAAGTAGGCCGGGATGGTCGCAAAGCCGCCGCCATACATCGTGATGATGATCGCCGTGACGACCACGAAGAGTGTCTTATTCTGGGTGCTTTGCGTCCACGGCACCGCGCAGTACAGGATCGCCCCGAAAAGGAAATAGATCGAATAGACGGTCTTCCGTCCGGTGTGGTCGGAAATCGAAGACCAGAAAAACCGCCCACCCATGTTGAAAATACTGAGTAGCCCGGCAAAGCCCCCGCCGACGGCCGGGCTGACACCGAACATGTCCGAGCACATCTTTGACGCCTGCCCCAGAATGCCAATCCCGGCGCTGACATTCATGCATAGTACCATCCAGAGACACCAGAATTGTGGCGTCTTCCAGGCTCGATCGACCCCGATCCGGGCGTTGGTCATCATCGGTTGGCCATGCGGGCCTGGTTCCCAGCCGTCCGGCTTCCAGTCCTCGGGCGGCACGCGGACCAGACTCGCCCCGAACAGCATCGAAATCGCATACAGAATCGACATGACGAGGAACGCTTCGGCAACTCCAACGGAAGTCGTCGATTTGAATTGGTCCATGAGTCTCACGCCGAGCGGCGCGCCGATGAGCGCCCCGCCTCCGAATCCCATGATGGCCATTCCCGTTGCCATTCCAGGGCGGTCCGGAAACCATTTGATCAGCGTGGAAACGGGAGAAATGTATCCAAGGCCCAGACCAATGCCGCCCAGAAAACCGTAGCCAAGATAGACCATCCAGAGACTCTTGAGCTTCACGCCGAGGGCCGAAATCAGCAGCCCACCACAGAAGCAGACACAACTGACGACCATCGTCTTGCGCGGCCCGCCGCGATCCACCCATTTGCCGAACACAGCTGCGGACATGCCCAGCATGACCAGCGCGATCGAGTAAACCCAGCCAACTTGTGGAATGGTCCACCCCGCGCCAGCTTGCGTCAGAGGCACGTTGAAAACGCTGAATCCGTAGACCTCGCCAATGCAGATATGAACCGAAATGGCCGCCGGCGGAACCAGCCAACGGCTGAACCCAGGTCGAGCGATCGTGGCTTCGCGGGAAAGGAATGTCATGGGTTACGGGTTACGGGGAAAGAGTGGCTGGGGCATCTTGCCCCAGCTGCCCCTGGCTCGCTGCAGACAGAAGACTCGACATTACCTAATTTTCTCGAATTCAAATCGCCCCCACTTACCATACATCCGGCGACGACTGTTTATCTACGGCACCTCGACCCATTCGGCTTCCTCACGTGGATCAAAAACGTTCCATCCATTTCAACTGGTAGATGTGGCTCGCAATCTCCCACTGCAGCGGCGCGAGACGCTCCCGCGCGATCTCGACCGGTACGCGGATTGTCTCCTCGGCGGGCAGCGACGTCGAACTGCCGACCGCCAGACTCGCGATTCTCTGGGCGGCGGTAAGGTAACGGTCGAGCAGTGTCGGCGTCATCGGGCCGGTGCCCGCGGTGTCGAAACTGTGAATAAGTTCATCGACGGGCAACCAGGTTGCGGCGGGGATATCGAGGTCGAGCAGATCGCGAACTGCGTTCTGGTATTCGCGGCGGTTCAGCCGGCGGAGGGACGCGGTTGGACCCGGTTGCGGGTTCGATCGGGCAAGCTGGTCGAGTATCGCCTGGGAATGCTCGACGAATCGAGCCGTTTCCAACTCGTCCGGACGCGCGGCGGCGTGGGGCGGCATCTGGCGGCGTTTCACCTGCCGTAGCGCCAGTTCCGACTCGCGAGTGCTGTCCTTGAGACCGCGGAGCAGAGCGGCAGCGAAGTCGATGCTCGCATTGGCATCGTCGCTGGAATGGCATGCCACGCAATACCGCCGCAGGTAATCGGCCCAGGGACCGCCATCGCCAGGGGTGTCTTCGCTCGCCGGGGCCGCGGGGATCATCGTCGCGCCGACCAGCACTGCCGCCGCGATCGTTCCGGTAACTCGCGAATTAAACCAACTTTGGGCGAGGGAATACATCGGATTCGCCGCGTCTCCTGAGCCATCCGCGACCGCCGATTACCCAAAGGTCGCTCGGCGCTACTGGTCGCGTCCACGGACGCTATTTATACTGGGCCTTGCGACGATCGGGAGCGCGGACCGTGCGGAAACCTCCAGAAATTCAGCGGGAAGTCTACTTCTCTGGCAACGTCCAAGGGGTAGGTTTCCGGTTCCAGACTTGCGAAATCGCTCGAAATTTCGAGGTCACCGGATATGTCGAAAACCTGGACGATGGTCGAGTCCACTTGCTGGCCGAGGGCACCGTCGGGGAATTGGACCGGTTTATGGCGGAAATCCAGAACGATTTGGGGCGGTACATCCGGCAAAACAGTATTGCGGAACGGCATGGCAGCGGCGAATTCCAGCGGTTTGAAATACGACGATAGTTCGCTCCGTAGCCCTGTGTCCACCCCTGTCGGCGGCAAGAAAATGGCTCGAAACCGTTCGCACGACGGACTTTGAACACGATTCGCCCCTCATGCGTAAATAGATCCATTCCCGCTGCCAGGACGAACTTGGCGCGTTGAACCGAAAAGATTTGGCTGGCAAAAAATGAACGAGACCTTGTTGTTTGGAGTTGCCCCGTGGGTGGCCCAATGGTTAACCCCGATCTGGATATTAAGCGTGGGGGTCACCGCCGGCATCCTGGCGCTGGTGGTGCTGTGGGGACTTTTTTACCTCGTTTCCCGCATCCCGGGTATCAGCGAGTTGGGAACCGAGCCGGGTCGCCGCGCCGTGGCGTCCTGGATTGGCGCTGCGCTGCTGGCGGCCGCCTCATTCTACGTCGCGACCCCGTACATCCGTAGTAACTGGGAGGCTTCGGGTGCCAATTTGCTGCTGTTCCTGCTTTTGCTGACGCCCTTATGCTACATTTTTTCCCGGTCGCTGGTGATGTTGTTGACGCGGCGTTCGATTCAGGAAGTCCCCGAAGCGGTGCGCGAGGGCGTGCTCTGGCCCCTATTGATCGTTGCCCTCTCGATCTCAGTCTTTACCGTGATGGGCATCGGGTTAATCCGCAATCCGATGGAGTACTTCCGGGTGCTGCAACGATGGGGGACGGTCGGCGACATTAAAAAAACGTTCACGATCCCTGTGAATTCGTCCGATTCTGCCGTCGCGGAATACCATCCGATCGACGTCACTTTTCATCGTAACGAAGTCCGCATGATCCGTTTTCGCAGCAGCGAAAACGTCGAGATTCGATCGCGCCCGATCGAGGAGGACATCACGATGGAGGCGAGGTTGATCGAAATCACGTCGCGCGATGTGCAGATGGTGCCGGCGAACCCGGGGACGATGCGGGTCCTGTTTCGCGCCGACGAAGTGAATCGGCTGTGGGTGCTGAACCGAGGTTCCAAGCCAGCGGAAGTTACGATTTTTGTCAACTTCAGGCCGGGGATACCGGAAGTCGCCGCGATCCCGCTGACCGCGATCGCCGTGGTCGTGTTGTTCCTGCTCTATTTCATGCAGCGCGCATCATTTCCTCGGATGTCGGCCGTCGCGCTGGCGACCGCCAAATCGGAAATGGGCCAGCCGCTGTTCACCATTCTTGCGGCCTTCGGCGTGCTCTGCCTGGGCGCGTTCATTTTCATACCAGGCAACACCTTTGGCGAGGATATCAAGATCCTGAAGGACTCGGGCCTGACGCTGATCAAGGTCCTGGCCTGCTTCCAGGCGATCTGGGCCGCCGGCGTCTCGGTGGCCGAGGAAATCGAAGGCCGCACGGCGCTGACCGTGCTCTCCAAACCGATCGACCGCCGCGCCTTCATCATCGGTAAGTTCGTGGGGATTTCCTGGACCGCCGCGTTGATGTTCATCATCCTCGGCAGCTTCTTCATTCTCTTCGTAGCGTACAAGCCGATCTATGATGCGCGCGAAGGGGCGAACGACGATCCCACCTGGCAGATTTGTTTCTTTGAAGCCACGCGCGTCATCCCAGGGTTGATGCTGGCGTACATGGAGACCATGGTGCTGGCTTCCATCAGCGTCGCCATCTCGACGCGACTGCCGATGGTCGCGAACTTCACCATCTGCTTCACGATTTACCTGCTGGGCAACCTGGCCCCATTGATCGTCCAGAAATCGGCGGACCAGTTTCCGATTGTGCAGTTCTTCGCGCAGCTGATCGCAACCGTTTTTCCTAACCTTGAAAACTTCAACACTTATGCCGCCATCGCCGGTGGCAAGGATGTGCCGGTACTCTATCTGGGTGGCGCCGGCCTCTATTGCTTGATTTTTACGTTGATTTCCATGCTGCTCGCCCTGCTGCTGTTCGAGGATCGCGATCTTGCCTGAGCGCCCTTGACCATTTTCTTGACCTGTTCCGCAAAAGCTCCTAGCCTGAACATCATCAACTCCAACGCCACGTTCGTGGCTGGGATCAGGTCCGGGAGGTGGATATGTTCGGGCAAAGCAACGTTCGAATCGTCGCGTTTTTTTACAGCCTGTTCCTGACGTTGCCGGTCGCCGCGGATGGACACGATGCCGATCGAGCTGCCGCGCATTCCGAGTCGCTGCAATGGCAACGGCGCGATGCGGAGCTCGACTTGTTCAAGGCAATCGCAGCCGGGGAGGTTTCCGTGCAGGCAGTCCCCAAAGATCCTCATTGTGTGCAGCTAGCGGTCACGAATACAAGCCTGAAACCTTTGAGCGTGCGGCTCCCGGCGGCGATGGCGTTAGTCCGCAGCGACGCGCGCGGTCTCGGGACGGGCGGCGCGGCATCCGAGCCCGTTTTCGCCGTCTCCGGGCAATCGCCCAGCGCATCGTCCGATTTCGAATTGCCTCGCCCCAGCGTGGAACGGCTCGGAAGACTTCTGGTAATTGATCGAGCGGGAACCGTGCGCGAATACCTGCCCGCCCTCCGACTCGATACGCAGTGTTGGCCCCGTTCCGGGATCCGTTTCGGCGTCGTCTCGGCCGATGCATTGCCACGCAGCCGCGCGATCGGGGAACTGCTCGATCAACTCGCCCAATCACGCTGCACTCCCACGGTTGCCCAACTGGCCGCCTGGAACTTGATCGGAGCGCATCCGTGGGCGGAACTGGGCCGGCAGACCGTGGTGCGCGGCGACGGTACCATCGAGCCTCGATTCGGAACGGGCGAAATTCAGCAGGCCCGGCGCCTGGTGCAAGCCGCATCGAACGTCGGCGATCGTCCGGCCGCTTCCGTGGCGCTGTCGTCGCCAACCCAACGGTCAAGTACCCCCGGCTTGGCCGCACGTCCGGCACGCTCGGATACGAAATCGGTGAAACTCGCCAGACTGAATTCACCTTGATGACGATCGTTGCCGTGCGTAACTTCGGGCGATTGCCCCGAGCTCGTCATGGTCGGCTGTTGACGACGATTGGAGCGCTCGCCGCTCGCCGTAACCTGTAACCATCCGCTGGTGGACATGCATCAGGTCAGGCGATATGCTGTCAGGCCGGTCCGAGATATTCAAACAGCGGTTTCTGTTGCGGCAACGAGGGGTTTTTCTATGCGTTGGTATCGTCTGCGAAATTCTTGGTCGCCTCTGGTTTGTCTCTTGTTGTCCTTGTCCCTGTCATCGCTGCTGGTCCTTGACCGACAGGAACGGGTCGTCGCCGAGCAGCCCAAAGCCGGAAAGGTTTCCTTTGTGCGGAAACAGCTCGATCCTGCCTTCCGCAGCGAAGGGGTTGCGGTGGGCGATTTTAATCACGATGGAAAGCTGGACATCGCGGCCGGTTTTGCATGGTACGAAGCCCCTGAATGGAAGATGCACCCGATCGTCCAAAAACTGCCCGAGTATATGCCGATGGGTTACAGCAATTCCTTCTGCAACTTTGCCGAAGACCTGAACGGCGACGGCTGGACAGATCTGATTGTCGTCGATTTCCCGGGTACGCCGACATGGTGGTTTGAAAACCCCAAGCAAAACGGTGGCCCATGGAAAAAGCACCTGTGCATTCCGGTGACCAATAACGAGAGTCCGCAGTACGTTGATCTCGATGGGGACGGCAAACGGGAACTGGTCATGGCGTTCGGGCCTAGTACCGAGAAGAGCGACGGACCCGATCGTCAGATGGGATTTGCCAAGCCACAGCAGGACCCCTATGCCCCGTGGGTAATCCACGCGATCTCGGAAAAAGGCGCGCCTGCCTGCCAGAAATACTCGCATGGTCTTGGGATCGGCGACGTCAACAAGGATGGCCGCAATGACATCGTCTGCCCCGAGGGTTGGTGGGAGTCACCGCCGAAAGGCGAGACCGGACTTTGGAAATTCCACGCGGCGCCTCTGGGCGGGCGAGGCGCGCAGATGTATGTCTACGATTTTGATGGCGACGGCGACAATGACATTCTCGGCTCGGAACCGCATGGATTCGGCCTCTGGTGGTTTGAACAACTGCCCGACCAGCAATGGAAGCAGCACGAAATCGATCGCTCTGTGTCCCAACTGCACGGCGTCTGCCTCGTTGACATGAATTCGGATGGGTTACCCGACATTGTGACCGGGAAACGCTGGAAGGCCCATTGGACGGGCGATCCCGGCGTCGACGAACCGGCGCTGTTCTGCTGGTTCGAACTCCAACGCGGAAAAGCAACCGCGCGTTGGGTCCGCCACCAATTCGATGATGACAGTGGACCCGGTACGCAATTCGAAATCGCGGATGTGAACGGGGATGGCCTGCCGGATGTCGTCACGTCGAACAAGAAGGGCGTGCACTATTTTCGACAGGTGCGAGAGTAGTTGGAGGTTGCCGACCGACGAGGGTTATTCGCCGGCCGTGGAGAGCGTTGCGTGGGGAGTCTGTGTGAAGAGTGCGCCTGGTTGAGAGTCGTCGTGACGGCGAAGGGGTCGCGATTTCTGCTTTGCCGCTTGTCGGGTTCTGACGCGGGATATCCGAAATACCCGCCGCAGCCTGTCATGGCCTGCACCGGTTTTCGGTCCGGAATGTCGATGCCGTTGGACGACGAACCCGGCACGGATGAGTCTGCGCCTGGCTGACGGCTGTTCATTGCCGCGCGTTGTCTGCAAACACGGCACGCAGCAGTTCGTTTTCCGTGAGGATGCCATGCAGTCGATGCGCCGACCGACCCGCACGATGGCGACCGGACAGTTACGGAAATCTAGTGCACATGGTCAGCAGCGGCGTGCCAACGGACGCGGTGAATCGCCGAGTCAGCAGCCTCCGGCGTCATCGCCATTAAAGCCGTCAAAACCGGTGCGGGTTACGGGGAACAGGAGTGTCGGAGCGAGATTCATGAATCGGGACTTCGGCCTGTTGGCGGCTGGAAGCAGGTGAGCAAGCTCCGTTGATTGTTGCCGTCAGCAACCGCCGCTGACGGTGTTGGCTGAGTCGTTATCAGTCTGGGCGCGGGCTCGGGAGTACCCTTACCCCTGACACACATCCTGCCCCCGTTCCCCGTAACCCGTCAGTCGTTGCCACCACCCATCACCAGGCTTCCGAGCGATCCCAGGAGCGAGCCTTCCTCTTTGCGGCTGCTCAGACCGCCGGGGGCCTGGGAGAGGATTCGCCCCGCGAGTCGCGAAAACGGCAGCGACTGAAGCCAGACATGGCCGGGGCCGGTGACGGTCGCTAGAAACAGTCCTTCGCCGCCAAACAGCGTGTTTTTGAATCCGCCGACGAACTGGATGTCGTACGTTACGGAGGGAGTCAATGCGACGAGGCAGCCGGTGTCGAGCTTCAAGGTCTCGCCAGGTCCAAGCTGTCGTTCCAGCATTCCGCCGCTGGCGTGGATCATGACCACGCCGTCGCCGTTCAGTCTCTGCATGATGAAGCCCTCGCCCCCGAACAGGCCCACACCGATCTTCTTCTGGAACGCGATACTGACCTGGACTCCCCGGGCGCCGCAAAGGAATGCGTCTTTCTGACAGATCAGTTCCCCGCCCATCAGGTCGAGATGCATCGGCATGATCCGGCCCGGATACGGCGCCGCGAACGCGACGACTTCCCGCTGCGATCCGGCGTTCGTGAACGTAGTCATAAACAGCGACTCGCCGGTTATCATTCGCTTGCCCGCCGACGCGACCTTGGACCAGAATCCTTGTCCTTTTTGCGAAGGATCTCCGAAAACGGTTTCCATCCGGATGGCGGGCGACATGTACATCATCGCACCGGCTTCGGCGATTACCGTCTCGTTCGGGTCGAGCGTCACTTCGACATATTGCAGGTCGTCGCCGACGATCTGATAGTCGATTTCGTCAGCCTTTTTGCGTCCCGTGTTTGGAGCAACATATTGGCGCACGGGGGGCGAACTGGTGGCAGCCAGCGGTTCGGTAGCGACAGGCACGGCGTCGGATACCAGCGGTGCCTGAAAGGTCGTGCCGCAATTGGTGCAACGGATTTTCTTGCCCGACATCTCGCGGGTAATCGTGTAGTTTCGACCGCAAGAGTTGCAGGTGGCCGTGGACATGTTGGATAACTCACTTTCCCTGGAGAAAAGATCTAGTCTGGATCGAGTGGCGGCAATTTTCCGGGAACCGCATCGGAGTGTCAACCAAGCCGGCATAGGCCACCGTCGGATTCGCCGGGAATGTTCAATTCTTGCGTTTTGATTTAGATTTTCCCGGGAAAGAACAACCTTCGGAGAATTTGCTATGTCAAGACGAGTCTTAATAACCGGGGCGGGACGAGGAATCGGGCGCGCGACCGCGATCCTGCTTGCCCGGCAAGGCTATTCGGTGGCGATCGCCGCGCGCACCCCATCGGAATTGGCCGAGGTCGCCGACGCGATCCGACGAGAGAACGGAAGGGTGCTGACACTGACCGTCGATTTGACCGATCGCAGCCAGGTCCACGCACTCGTCGACCGCGTTGAAGCGGAATGGGGGCCGGTCGAGATTCTGATCAATAACGCCGGCATTGGCAGTAGTCAGAATCCAAAGCCGTTGATCGAATTTGACGATGATTTCTGGGATCTGACGTTTCACGTCAATGTCACCGTTCCGTATCTGCTGACGAAACGGGTACTGCCGTCGATGCTCCAGGCACGCTGGGGGCGCATCGTCAACATCGGTTCGATCAATTCCAAAATGCCCTCCCTGCACGCGGCGGCGTATGTATCAAGCAAACATGCGATTGCCGGTTTGACGAAAGCCACCGCCAAGGAACTGGCGGAATCAGGGATTACCTGCAACGCCGTCTGCCCCGGCGTGATCGCCACGCGGATGAACGACAAACGTATCGAATACGACGCGCGCAGGCTGGGCAAGTCGTTCCAGGAATTGGAAGCGGTGTCGTCCTCGCTGGGGCGCCGACTCCTGCCAGAGGAAGTCGCCCCCTCCGTCGCTTTCCTGGTTTCCGACGGTGCCGCGATCGTCAACGGCCAACTGCTGAACGTCTGCGCGGGGATGCTGATGGACTAGCGCGGCAATCAAGAATTGTCGCCGAACACCAGAAAGCCCGTGGCACCCACGAGCCCAAACAGCAACAGTGTCACAATCAGCAGCCCAATAAATGTGTCGGCCATGAACCAGGTCACTCCCGGGAACGACGTTGAATCAACGTCCGTCACTATAAAGGATCATGGCGGATCGGACTACCCCTGCGAAAACAGGGGGCCGAGTCCAATCCGGACATTCAGCCGACTCGGATTTGAATTTTCCGCGGCCGCACCGCCTTGGCTTTGGGCAGCAGCACGTTCAGGACGCCGAACTTCAGTTCCGCCACGATCCCGTCGGCGTCGATCTCATCCTGGATCGCCAGCACCCGGCGGAAGTCGCCGCGCACAAACTCTTTTCTCCACGGTTCCGCCGATCGTTCCGCCGAAGCAACCTGTCCGAAGATTGTCAGTTCGCCCCGTTCGAACTGAACCTCCAGATTCTCGGGACCCACGCCCGGTATTTCGGCAATTACGCGATAAGCGTCTGCCGTTTCGACGACGTCAATGACCGGTCGGTAAGTGACCTTCGCCGAAGACGTCTTGCACGATCCGCTCTTGTGTCCCTGATTTTCGCAGCATGTTGATGTCGTCATGATGATCTCCTCGTTCCATTGCGAATTGTACGTTGGGAAAGAATGATTGGTCGGAATAACGCCGCCGTGCAGCGGTGATCCCGTTGGCGGTCAGCTCTTGATCACGATTTTCCGAGCTTTGGCTTCGGCCCGTTTGGGCAACGTAATCAGCAGTACGCCATGGTTGAACTCCGCTTTGACATGGTCGCCATCCACGGCAACCGGCAATTCCATCGTCCGCTCGAACGAACGCAGATTGCGCTCTCGTTTGTGCCAGACGACTTCCTCGCCATATCCGCGCTCGCGATTGCCATTCAGCAGCAACTCCTGATCGCCCAGTAACTCGATATCCAGTTCCTCCGGCTTGACTCCGGGGAGTTCGCATTCCACATACACATTTTCCGCGTCGACCCAGACATTCGAGCGAGGGAAGGCGGGCGGTGTCACCAGATCAAATCCACACCGCGAAATCAGACGGTTCATTTCGTCATGCAGCCGGTTAACGTCGGCGCCCATCGATTCAAACGGCCATCGTGTAGTTTTCATTTCGGTTCTCCTTTTTGCTTTGCCAATCCAACGATACGCTCGTTGTTTCAACCTGGCAGAATTCACTGCACACTGCCAATAAAAGTTAGCAACGGCCGTGCCAATTTCCTGCTCACCGGGTGCCGCGGAAACGAATTGGCCTGGCAGGAATTCCGAGGCAATTTTCCAGGCGGCGGAACGCAGAAAAACAAAAAGCCCCCGGGATCGGCCAGCCGCACACCGCCGTGCGACGGTCGAACCCAGGGGCACGTGGAGGCAGCACCGCGGGATGGACGGTCATCCGGCCACGGGTTGGCGTGGGCGTTCAACGGCTGCGAAGCACGACGAAACGACTCACGCCCTCGTGTCGGATCTGAAGCAAAACGCCCTTGTCCAGATTGCTCAATTTCATCGCTTCGCGATACTCGTTCAAGCTCGTGACCGCTTTCCGATTCACACTCAGGATCACGTCACCGGCCTGCACCCCGGCCCTTTGCGCCAAACTGCCTGGCTCCACCTGCGCAACCACAACGCCGCGCGTCTCCGATAAGCCCAACTGCCGGGCGATCTCCGGTGTCAGGGCCTGTGTCGCAATTCCCAGATCGTTGCCCGATTCGCTTTCGACCTCATCTCGACCGTTCACAAGCTGCTTGCTGTCGAGTTCAGCGATTTCCACTTTGATTGTCTTTGTGGCGCCGTTGCGGAATACGGAGACTTCGGCGCGCGTGCCGGGCGGCGTCGCCGCCACGGCATTGCGAAACTGGTTCGACGATTTCACTTCATGTCCCTGGTAATGAGTAACAACATCGCCGGGCTCCAGTCCGGCGCGGGCCGCCGGGCCATCCGACACGACATCCTGGATCAGCGCGCCGTTTGTCGAGCCATATCCGAGCTTTTCCCCGACATCGTCGGACACGTCGGAAACCACCGCGCCGATGCGGCCCCGAACCACCTTGCCCTGTTTGACAATCTGGTCCATTACGCTGCGCACCATGTTCGCGGGGATGGCAAACCCGATTCCCATGAATCCGCCAGTTTGCGAGGCGATGGCGGTGTTGATTCCGATGACTTCTCCCTGCAGATTCACCAGCGGCCCGCCACTGTTGCCCGGGTTGATCGCGGCATCCGTCTGCAAAAAATCCTCGAACCCGCCACCCGTGATGCCGACCGCGCGTCCCGTCGCACTGATGATGCCTGCGGTAACGCTCTGACGCAGGTTCATCGGCGTTCCAATCGCCAGAACCCATTGTCCAACCTCGACGCTGTCGGAGTTGCCGAACGGCGCCGCCACCAGTCCTGGCGCCTTGACTTTCAAGACCGCCACGTCGGTATCCTTGTCCCGCCCGATAATCTCGGCCTTCAACTGGCGTCGATCGTGCATGATCACGGTCAATTCGTCCGCACCATCAATCACATGATTGTTCGTGACGATATACCCGTCCTCGCTCACAATCACGCCGCTGCCCATTCCCTGCTGTTCGAGATCGCGCTCCGGTCCCGGGCTAAAGCGTCCAAACGGGTCGTCGCCGCCAAAGAAACGGCGGAGTTCCTCGGGCAAGTCGGGGCGCGTGCGGCGCGCCGCACGAATCTTGCGGACCGACGCGATGCTGACAACCGAAGGTTGGACCGCCTTGGCGGAAAGCTGGAACGCTTCCGACAGGTCCTTGGCATGCTGCAGTTGCTGGCGCGCGATGCGCGATACGTCGTCGGCCTGCGCGGGGCGATGCACCGACTCCCAAACCAGAATGGTTGTCGCCGAGCCAAAAAAACTGGCAAAGATCAATGCGGTAACGAGCCCCATCTTGCTCTTCGAGACCATGCTTGTTGTACCTCCACGTAAGGATCAACAGAATTTTCCAAAATGGATTGGACCAGATAGTCCGCGGGGGAACGAGCCCCTCAGGGAAAGTTGCCGCACGACCACCAATCTTGCAGCAAAACCAGCGAGTCCGACAAGCGTCGATTATGAATGAAAAATAATCGCGGCGATTAGAACAGTCCGTAGACCTGCAACGTAGAACGCAATCGCGCTTCCCCCGCCGCATCCAGCGGCGTCATGGGTAAACGCAGTTCCCCGGTGTCGCGTCCCAGCATCTTCATCGCCGCCTTGATCGGAATGGGATTCGTCACCAGTCCCAGCATGTCTCGGCAAAGTGGAAACAGCCGGTAATGCCACTCCATCGCCGCGGCGATGTTCCCGTCGAAGAACGCGTTCACCAGTCCGATCATGTCTTTAGGTACGATATTCCCCACCACCGAGATGACTCCTTCGCCACCCACCGCGAGCAACGGCAGCGTCAGGCTGTCGTCGCCGCTGAGCAGCGTCAAGGAACTGGTGGCTAAAGTTTGCGATGCCTGGTCGAGCGACCCGGTCGCCTCCTTGACCATGGCGATCGTCGGCAATTCGGCCAGCCGGGCGATCGTTTCCGGTTCGACGTTTTTTCCGGTGCGGCCAGGAATGTTGTAGACGCAGATCGGAATCGAAGTCGCTTCCGCGACGGCGCGAAAATGCTGGTAGAACCCCTCCTGCGTCGGCTTGTTGTAATAAGGAGCAACCATCAGTGCCGCGTCGGCGCCTTCCTTCTCCGCCCATTTTGTGAGTCGCAGCGCTTCACGCGTGCTGTTCGAACCGGTGCCCGGCATGACCTTGATCCGACCCCGAGCGGTCTGCACGACTTCCGAGATCACCCGTTCGTGCTCGTCGTGGCTCAGCGTCGGTGATTCGCCCGTGGTGCCGACCGGACAGAGGCAGGTCGTCCCGGCGGCGATCTGGAATTCCACCTGCTCGCGCAATCGCGCGTAATCAACTTCTCCGTCTTTGAACGGCGTCGTAATGGCGACGGATAAACCGCGAAACGCTGAACCTTTGCGGGTCATGGGAATCAACCGGAAATAGGAGGGAACTGACTGCCGGACGTACCAGCGCCCGAGGCACCATGATACGCATTCCGCGTGGCGCTCGGAATGGCCCCCTGTTCAGTCGGCGTTGGCGGTTTCCAGCACGCCGTTCCAGAAATCCCTGGCCTCGCGATGCGGGCCCATCACTTCGTCCCGTTCGGGGCCGGGTTCGAGCTTGATTCGTCGGGCCCTCTCCACCAGCCAATCGCTGAAGAACTGGGCCGATCGCCGGCTGATGCGTGGCTGGCTGCCGATCGTAATATAATACGGACCGCTGCATGCGAAACGATAGGTCTTGGTGTTGTTGGTTACGGCACGGACCATCATCCATCCACTGCGATCGAATTTCACGATCGGTAATTCCCCGTTCTGCTTCGCCCAATCGTCCAGCCGCACGTTGTGCAACACCTCGCCATCTTTGACGACTTCCAGGTAGTCAACCTTCTCGCGCATCGCCAGATCCAGCGCGATTTGCAGTTCCACTTGCTGGCCCTCGTCCGCCCGAAATTCGTGCCCCGGCAGTTCGCCGTTGACGCGCGGACGCAACATCGGCCCGTTGGTTACAACCACCCGGCCGGCGCGCAGACCGTCCCACCACCGCTCCCAGGAGAACGGCCCGTCCAGATGGACGTAGACCCGATTGTAACCGACCGGATTGGGCAGGACGCCCGACGCGCTGCCGGCTGAAGGGGCGATGCGGATCCCGCAATTGAGCAGGTGATAATAGATCGCCTGCGACCAGCGGCCGTTGCCGTGGGGATTGGGGAAGAACGTGGTGTCGCGCGGTTTGCCCCACGCCTCATTCGCCAACATCCCGTCGCGCTGCATGTGGTTGTTCGCGAGCCCGATCGAGTCGACCAGCCTGGTGGCGACCCAGGTTGGCACGTCCCACCAGAATGGCTTTTCCACGTCGACGTGGCAGCCGGGCCGCTGTTTGGCCTCGCGGAGAAATCGGACAGGCGAAGGACTTTCGCGCTTGGATCCTTTGATCGACAACGGACTATTCAGTCCGAAGTAGAGTAATGCGCCGCCTTCCCGTTCGTCTTCGCCCGCCATCGCGTGGATGAAGCGTTGATCGCCAACTTCGCTCAGTAAATTCTCGGGGGGCGGCGACTTCTGCCAGGAATTCCTGTCATTCCACCAACTGATCACCGGACCAACGTGCAGATCCTCCGCCTCCATTAAAAGCGGCATCTCCTCGAGCGGGCGATGGATATGCAGGTCGCCCGACCACCACCCCTCTTTCCGCATATTCACGAATCGGGACATGACAACCGTTTTCGAATCGTGTGCGTTAGGCTCCAGAACAAAATGCCCCGATTGTTCGCGGTACTCGGGTCCCCGCTCGATCTGAAACGTGTACTGGCCCAGCGGAAGTTCCAGCTCGATCCGGCCATCGAATACAAAATGATCGTGCCAGTACGGTACTTTCGGCGGACGCACCGGTTTGCCCTTGGCGTCTTTAAGGTGCATCCGCGCCGCGACGGGATTGGAAGTCTCCTTGTCGACGACGACGATCTCCAATCGCCCCTTGTTCCCGGCGGCGTTCAAAAACCTTGGCCCCAAGGTCGCGCTGGCCAGTACGAGCAGGCAGACGAAATTGCGAGACATCTTGTGAACTCCTCGCTGTCCATGATAGTCCGGACGTTCCCGGCTTTCGCCCCGCGAGCGACGTCGGCACCGTGACGGACTCCGCGCGATCACAAATGCAGGCGAAATTTCGGCAGAATCGTCACCACCGTACACGATCCCGAAGCGGAACGTCGACTTCGAGCACCTTGCCGTTGGTTCCGCGACGATCGTACAATGGGGGCATGGATGAGGACTATTACAAATTGCTCGGACTGACCCATACCGCGTCGGCAACCGACATTCAGAAGGCCTACCGGAAATTGGCCAGGGAGTGCCACCCCGATCTGCACCCGGACGACAAGTCGGCCAAAGAGAAATTCAAGAAGATTCAAAAGGCCTACGACGTTCTAAGCGACGCCGAGAAACGGGAAATGTACGACCGGTATGGCAGTGCCTTCGAGTCGATGGGCGCGGGGGGGCCCTGGACAGCCCGTGGCGCGCGGCCGCGCGGAGACGGCGGTTTTGAGGAAATCGATTTGAGCCAGTTGTTCGGCGGCCAGTTCGACGCCGGGTCGGGGGGCGGATTCGGCGACATCTTCCGCCAATTCACACAGGGGACCGGTGGCTCTCGCGCGGCGGGAGGTCGCAAGAACGCCGGGCGCAAAAACCACCGCGGCGCCGATCTGACGCACGAGTTGGAAATCCCGTTTGTCACCGCGATCCAAGGGGGAAAAATCGCGATGAATGTCAAACGGCCCGGCGGAGCGTTCGAGAAGATCGAAGTGCGCATTCCGCCCGGCATCGAGTCGGGACAGACGGTCCGCTGCCGCGGGCAGGGCGAACCGGGTGGCGGCATCCCCGGCGATCTGCTGCTCACGATCAGAGTGCTTCCGCATCGCTTCTA
This sequence comes from Planctomycetota bacterium, assembly GCA_016872775.1. Classification (GTDB taxonomy): domain Bacteria; phylum Planctomycetota; class Planctomycetia; order Pirellulales; family Pirellulaceae; genus VGZA01. The sequence goes on from VGZA01000075.1 coordinate 17,349, forward strand.
CACGCGGCGCGATTATGATTTGACGGTTCGCGTCCCCGTGACGATCGCCGAAGCGGCCATCGGCGCGAAGGTCGATCTGCCGACGCCTTGGGGTAACATTGCGCTTAAAGTGCCGGCCGGCTCGTCCAGCGGCAAGAAGTTGCGCATCAAAGGGCATGGCCTACGTACTCCAAAAGTTCAGGGCGACCTGTACGCCGAAATCTCGATCCAACTTCCCGATTCGCTCGATGATGCCGCGCTGCAAATGATCCGCGAATTGACTGGCAATGCTCCCGGTAATCCGCGTGCGGCGTTGCAATGGTGACCCTGCTGCAGTTCGGCCGCATCCACGCGGCCCTGAGCGTGTCGACCGTATGGCTCCTCCTGGGCTGCTGCAGTCCGATCGTGACGCGGGCCCAGGACCCATTGCCGGAGCACCCCGGCAGCCCGGACGCAACGTCGAGTTCCGTCACCGATGATCGCTCCGCGACGCCCGCGGAATCCATGGAGGCTAGAGAGGCAGCCGAGCCGGCGGAGGTCGTGAACGATCAGGAACCGGCGGCGCTGCCTGGCGGCAAACGTCGCACGGTATTCCAGCGGATGACGCCGCGACAGCAATTGCGTGTCGTATTCGGCCTGACCACGATTCTACTGTTGGGGCTGGTCATGATCCTGGTTGCCTGGCTGGGGGCTCGATCGGTACGGCGGTCGATCCGCATGGCCGATCGCAGGCGCCCGAGTGCCACCGGAAGTGACGTCGATGATTGGGCGCGAAAGCCGCTGGTGCCGCGCGTGGACAGCCACGAGGAGTCGCCATGAGCCATTCGCCGCCGCCGCCGCCCGCCCGTCGTCGTTTCGGGAAGGAAAAACGAGTACGGCTGCAGCGCGACTTTCGGCGCGTTTACGCGGCGAAGCATTACGCCGCGGACGATACGCTGGTCATCAACGGCTGCGAGAACCAGTTGCCGACTGGCTCGACGAGGCTGGGTCTTTCGGTCAGCCGCGCCGTAGGAAACGCGACGATCCGCAACCGCTGGAAGCGCTGGATCCGCGAGGCGTTTCGCTTGGCTTACGGGGAGTTGCCTTGCGGCTTTGATTTTGTGGTACGTCCCAAGCGAGGCGCCAACGGCGGATTCGCCGCGATTCGCAGCTCCCTGCCGCGCCTGACACAACGGGTCGCCCGCCGAATCCGGAAAGCCGCACCATGAAGATCGTGCGCTGGATCGCCATCGACCTGCCCGCTGCCGTCATGATCTTCCTGGTCCGCGGTTACCAGATCTTTCTCAGTCCGATCTTCGGTCGCCAGTGTCGCTTTAACCCAACTTGCAGCAACTATTTCATTCAAGCGGTGCGCAAATTCGGCCCATGGAAAGGGGCTACCAAAGGAGCGTGGCGCATCTGCCGCTGCAATCCGTTCTGCCCCGGCGGCCACGATCCGCCGTGAGAGCAGCCTGGACAGCCAGGCAGACCGCCAGTAAGATAATGCCGCATCGATCAATTCTGGGGCGGTAGCTCAGTTGGGAGAGCGCTGCGTTCGCAATGCAGAGGTCGAGGGTTCGACTCCCTTCCGCTCCACTTCTCGCCAGCCGT
>VGZA01000076.1 GCA_016872775.1 Planctomycetota bacterium
GGGACCAAGAGGTCGGAGGTTCAAATCCTCTCACCCCGACTATTCTCGTTTTTGAGCCGTTCGGCGAGTCCGTCGAACGGCTTTCTCTTCGTGGTGACTAGAGTTACGTCGCTCAAAGCGCGGTTCAAACAAACCAGATCGAGGATTTCGCGTTTTTGGGTAATGTTTGAACCGAGCCACAAATCCGCGACGTTTTGGCTCCAATCGAAGCCGTGTGGAGCGAGTTTCCTTCGCGTGGGAGCGAGGGAAGGTGCGGCTGCCGTAACGACCAAAATCACCCAGTTGCCGCCAAGAGACTTTGATTTGAGGAAACACCTGATCGGCAACTTGGGTGCATTTTTTTGTTCGTCCGCATTTTACCAACACGTTTGTGCGTAGTTTGCGTATTGTCGAGAAATGCAGTGACGAAACGCTGTCGTTGGAAACCTAGTCAACTTCGATTCAAATTGCAGTCTTTGTTCCATTACCGGACAAAATACGCGTTTTTGAAGTCGGTCACATCGGTCATTCAGGCGTAGATTCCGTTTGTGTTGCACACCATGGAACGACAAAGCAAGTTAATGCGACGGTTAATGAAACCCCAAACAGAAGTAATGCAATGGTCCAACTTGGATTCGCATACAGCAATCCGCTGCCGAATAGAGCCGACATTCCGCCAGCGCCGACCGAAATCATCGCTTTGGTTTTCCTGTCATACGATCGATGGTATTCAGTTGTGCTTGCATTGCACTTCATGGTCTTAGCCTTTCTGATTTGGGAGTAATTGTCTGCGAGTCCGATTGTCTTACAAGGACGAACGGCGCAGGTCAGGCGCGCTGTCGAGCGTCGCCTGCACCTGCTGGTTCGGAGTCCTTTGCCTTCATGCGCTCGCCTCAAAATCGTTCTGTCGGGTCGAAGACTACCGCAATGTCCATGGGCACAGCGAAAAAGTCTGCGGCAATGCGCTCACGTTGTCCTCGAATCTGTGCGCCAGCGGGGGCCTGAACATAGAAGACGAGTCGCCGTTCCTTCCCCTCGCCCTTTACTTCATGCTTAAGCGATCCCTCGGGCGGTCCGGAAGTGGCCCAGCTCGCAAGGGCGATCTTCTCTTTCTTGAAGTCGACAAGCTCAAGCAGTTTCTTGGCAGAGTCCTTGCCCAGTAGTCTCTCCACCGCAGCGGCGTTTGCCATTGTCGTTACCTTGCCCTGTCCTCCAAATCGGATATAGAAATCGTCCTCGCTTGGTTGAAATGTCAACTGCCGAACAGCGATCGAACCGTCAGTGCCGCCTGTTTGCTGTGGAGATTCGGAAGCCGTTAGAGTGATTGCGGACGCAAGCCCCATAAGACACACAGTCATGGCTCGAATCATCTTCTTCATCTTCGTAGTCCTTTCTCCGAACTTGTTTATAGGAAGTTTCTGCCTATCACCTGTAGGCCGCCAATGTGCGGCCTAGCGCGCAGGCAGTTAATCGTCGTAAGTCATATTGTAGCTGTTAGTTCCTTCGCTGTCACGCGATTGCTCGCGTGATAGGCCGCCCCTGCCAAGCGCTCATCGGGCAACCGAGCCAGTCCGTCGGCCGGACTGCGGACACCCCGCCCGCCTCGGTTCAAAACATGGGTGTAGATCATCGTCGTGCGAACGTCGCTATGGCCCAAGAGTTCCTGCACTGTGCGAATGTCATAGCCGGCAGTCAACAGGTGCGTGGCAAACGAATGCCGAAACGTGTGGCTCGTGACTCGTTTGGTCAGTCCAGACTTTCGGACAGCCTGCATGATCGCCTTTTGAACAAGCGATTCATGAACGTGGTGTCGTCCCTGCTCCCCGGTTTTCGCGTTCACCCAGCGATGCTCTTGCGGGAACACGAACTGCCAGCACCACTCGCGGTTCGCGTTGGGATATTTGCGGGCCAGGGCATGGGGCAGTTCGACGCGGCCGTACCCGTCGGCCGAGTCCTGCTGGTGAATTATCTGCACGCGCTGAAGATGCTCCTGGAGACGGCGGGTCACCGCATGTGACATTGTCGTGACCCGGTCTTTGTCTCCCTTCCCCTCGCGAACAGTGATCTCGCCGCGTTCGAATTCCAAATCCTTGACGCGCAGCCTTAACGCTTCGAGCAACCGCAAGCCGCCCCCATACAGCAGCATCGCGATCAGCCATTTGTCCCCGCTGAGATGCACCATGACCCGCGACACTTCATCGACGGTCAGCACGACCGGCAATCTTTTCGGGCGACGCGCGCGGACGACGCCTTCAATGCGGTCGAGCGGTTGTTCCAACACATGCTCGTAAAGGAACAGAATCGCGGAGAGAGCCTGGTTCTGGGTGGATGCCGCCACATGCTCTTGGACGGCCAGATGGGTCAGGAAGCGGTTGACATCGCCTTCCGCCAGTTTTCGGGGATGCTGGTGTGCATGGAACTCGATGTACCGGCGAATCCAGTGGAGATAGGCCTCTTCCGTGCGACGACTGTAGTGGCGAACCCGCAGAACTTCGATGATGCGGTCGTAGAGCCTGGGCATTGGCCTGTCAGGAAACAAGCCCAAAGGCGATCGGCGCTGCTGGATGGTCGCGGTCATAGCCGAATTCCCGCTGCAAGGCTCAGACTCAACGAGAATTAGAGCCGCCTCCGGACCCGAGATCAAGCAGCGATGCTCGCGAAGGCTCGCCGAACGGGAGGAAGTGAATCTTAGGCCGCCGGTTTGGGCGTGCCTCGAGGCGGCCGACCTCCAGTGGCAAGGTTCCTATCAAGCGGCTGGTCCAGGACGGCGCCCGGACATCAACTCGTCGTGGCCGCGAATGAGATGGTGGCCCACTAAATGGCCTAGTAAATGGCCCAGTAAACTTGCCCGTGGCCCACTATTTGGCCCAGTAAATCGGAGCTTGGCCTAGTAAATGGCCCACTAAACTGACGAACGTGGCCTAGTAAATGGCCCAGTAAATTCCGGAGTGGCCCAGTAAACGGGGCAGCAAGCGTGGGAGTCCCAGTCGTTCAAATCCTGTCGTGTCAAATGACCGCAGGGACGCCTACGCACACTGCCGCGTAACTCGTTCGATTTGCCGGAGATACGGGTCCGGCTGGAGCAGAACGTCGACGTAGTCGGGAAGTAAGGGTTCGAACGAGCGGCAGTCACCCCGACTATCGAAAGAAATGAGCCGTTCGGCGAGTCCGTCAAACGGCTTTATCGTTGTGGTGAATCGAGTTACGTCGGTCACTCGGCCGTGCAATCAGATCGCGTCGAGGATCTGGCGTCGGTCGACCGTGTTCATAACCACCGGCAAGGTCGTCAAGCGTTCGACGTAGGATGGGGCCTCCAGGCCCGTCCGGAAGTGCGAATCGGCGTCGAGATAGAGAGCGAGCAATGGCGGTCCGGCGCGACGTGGCGGGGGCTTCAAGCCCCCGCAGAATCGCGAAGCCGTGGCTTCCAGCCCCTGTCGAGTCGGGGAACCGCTTCGAGCCTCCGGCAGTCGCGGACCGCCGAATGCCCCTGGCTTTTCCGCTTCGCTGAACCGTCCCGTCCATCAAAAATCGCCATACGACGGACTGGAAGTCCGTCGTCCCGGCATGTTTAATTCTGCCGATCGCGGTACCGACTCAACTCCAGAACACAGATACCACGTACCCCCGAGTAATACTTCCGTTCGCAATTTGACTGGAAGCCGACACGTTCGTTTCCACAATTCTCGCCGATTCTCTGTGGGTCCGAACTGCTCCAGGTACATCAGCGTTTGCGGAGTTGTGTGAACGACTGTTCCAGCGACTCGCGAAAAAATGCGCCGTCGTTGGAGAAGACCACAAAGCGGGAACCTTGCTTGAGGGTGCGTACCATTTGCTCGCGTTTGCCGAACCAGCTTCCGGCGGCGACGTGCGAGCGGTTGGCGATGTCGATGATACGCTGGATCATTGCGATCAGGTCCGGGTGGTCGTACTCGTTCGGGATGCCCATGCTGGTCGTCAGGTCGTTGGGGCCGACGAAGACCGCGTTGACGCCGGGGATCGCACAGATTTTCTCGAGATTCTCGACCGCCAGGACCGATTCGATCATCGGGACGAAGACCGTGTTCGCACAGCGTTCTTGAATGGCGTACGTTCGCGTTTTCTCGCTGGGCCATCTGCCTTCCGCCAGAACACGTTCCAAAGCCTGTCCTTTCAGCGGCCGATAAATCGCGGCCGCGGCGAGGCGTCGCGCGTGTTCCACGTCTTCGACGTAGGGGACGACCACGCCATCGAATGAATCGCAGACTTTCGACACATCGTCCGGTTCGCGACTGTGCGTCCGAGCCAGACATGCGATTCCCCTGGCTGCCAGCGCGTATTTAACCGGAAGGAACTCGGCCAGGTCGAGCGCGTTGTGCTCGGCCGTGACGATCACGAAGTCGAGCATGTCGTCTGGCAACACATCGACGATGGCGGGATTGACTGTGTATTGAAAGAAAGTGCCGTAGACGGTTTCGCCCCGCAGCATTTTTTCCTTGAGCATCTTACCGAGTCTGGGTGCGGCCATGAACTGACAATCCTGAAGGCGGGTGGGTTGAGTTTTCCGAATTAGCGCACCACATTATCAAAAGGGCGGATTCTCGGAAAGTTGGGAGCATGGGGCGAGGACGGCGAGGGGGAAAATCGTTCGCAATCCCGCTCGATCGCAACGTGATCGACGGCCTCGAAAGGTCGTTCAGGATCCAGCTGCGCATCTACCGGTCCTGAGAATGGACATTCCTTCTCAAAACTCGAAGGCATATACTGTCGCCTTACTAAAGATAAATTGCAGCCGCACTTCACGTCCGATCCAGTCATCGATATTCACGTTACCGTTCCATGGAACACGATCATTGCTGACGTTGGTTGTGATTGGCCTGCTGTGCGCGATTACATTGTTGTTCGGGTCGAGCACGCTGACAGTAATTGAACCGCCGCTGTCGATGTCAGCTGAAATGCGCAAGTCGCCAGCGCTTTCGACAGGCCGTGTTGTTACTGAGGCCGGGCTGTCGACGTCGATCGGTCGGAATCCTGCAAAGCCATCCGGTCGCAGTGTGGCCAGGCACATAAAACCGTCTCGCCAGTCAAAATGTTGTCCATTGCAGCCGCCGTAGTAGATCAGGATCTCGTTGTCGCGGATGATCGGGAAACTCGCGTAAACGGTGCCCCAGTCGTAGTCTCCGGGTTGCGACGAGTTGGGTATGAGCGGCTTGCCCTGTTCGATACGGTGCCAGTGTATCGAGTCGGGACTCCAGGCGAGTTCCGTATGAGCGCGATCGTCTTTCTTGCGGAGAATCGCAGGCAACCCGAGATACACACCAGCGTAACGTATCACCGGCATGGAATACGGTTGTGTATCGCGGACATCGCTGAGTACCTCGACGGCCCGAGTCCAATGAACGAAATCGGGGCTTTCCGTGCGGCCGACGACCCGCATACCGTCTCGCCATAGACGGGTAAAGCCGACGTACCTCTTTAATTCCGGACTCCACAACGCATTGTTGTGTGTGTCGCCGGCCGCATCGACTTCTGGCAGCGGAACGTACAATCCCCAGTTGATTCCATCGGGCGAAAAGCGGGCCGCCATTCCCTGTCCCTTGAGAAACATCTTGTAACGCCGTGCGGGGTCGCGCTCGAGCAGATCCTTTAAGATTCCCGCACCATGACACGGCTGAGCGACCAGGTTGCTGGGCTGGCCATCCCATTTCGAGATTTGCATCAGCGGCTTGTCCCAGCGAATGCCGTCTTTCGATGTCGCATAGCCAAGACCCTCCTTCAGCCCTTTGCCGCTCGACTCGCGCACCTGCATGTATGTGCCGGGCTTTCGCTGACCGCGTGGCACATCGGTGGTCGCGGGATCATAGGTCCAGGTGAAGTACCACACCTTGTAGATCTTCTCGTCTTCGTCATAAATGACGTTGGGGTACATGTTGTCGAAACGTGACTCCCACGCATGTTCTTCCCCAAACAGTGGATTGGCTGGATGCTTTTGAACGGTTCCGACACGCAAGGACGCATTCTCGACGTTGGCGATGGTGCGGTCGTCGAGCAGCAGCCGCTTTTTGGCAACGGGAACGGACTTTAGTGCAGGGATCTCTTCGAGATTGTCGTGCACCGACACATTGTCGAATCCAAACCGAGCATCGCCTCCCTTCAATACGTGCAGAGCGACTCGAGAAAACTCGAACGAGCCGCTGCCGTTGCGGTCGGGACTCTTCGGCCGTCCAAGATCGACACTTCCATGAATCGCCGGATCGTCGATGCTCAGATAACGCATCTCCGCAGTACTGTTCCCCGGGGAATCACCGTCGAGCCGCAAAATCAGTTCGACACGAACATTGCCTTCAGCGATCCCCATGTCAGTATCGCCTGCCCAGGTGTTTCCTCCGCATTTCAATCTCTGTCCAGACCAGATCAGTCCGACTTCCTCGACACCGTCATCTGACGTCAGCACGGCACACGATTCCTCGACGCCGATGCCGTGTCGGATGTCGACGCCGAATACGACGATCCCGTTTCGCAGTTCCTTACCCAGCCGGACGAGGTTGCCGCGCCACTTGACTCCGGCCTCGTCGCGATAACCGACGCCGGCGGTCTGGTGCTGTCCAGATTCGCGACTGGCGACGAGCGACCCCGCATTCCATTTTGCCGTCTGACTCTCCCACATCTGCCCGGTTCCGGCTTTCCATCCCGTCAGTTCACTGGTTGCTCCGTTGAAGTCATCCCGGAGCAACAGATCCGCAGACACTTGAGCGACGGTTGACGCGACAAGCAGTGCTCCGACCCAGATGGTTGCGATTCGATTGATCATCACCAGGTTTCGCTAGAACCAGCTCTCAGGACCCATTGAGTCAGGGTAAGTATGCGGTATCGCAGTCCACTGTAATCGTGGACCGTACCTGAATTCAAGGTCGAGTGCCGCCGTAGGATGGGGTCTCCAGGCCCGTCCGGAAGTGCGCATCGGCGTCAAGATAATGAGCGAGCATTGGCGGTCCGGCGCGAAAGACGGGTCGGGAAACCCGTCCTACGGTCGACGAGTTGTGGACTAGCGGCGAAACTGTTGAATATCGATGAGGACTTGATCCCACTCGCCCCGGAATACGAATACAATGTCCGCGAATCATCGCGTCGGTTGTCTATCAGGGGTGACGACGGCCGAACTGAGGTGAACCTGTGAGTGGATCGAGCCAGTTACGGAGGTCGGAATCGGGGGCGGCATCGCGGATCTGCGTGCCGTCACCGGCGTACTTGTCGCTCAACCGCCATTGAATGAGCCCCACATCTCTGGGTGACGACATGCCCTGGGCGTTCGGCTGGGAGCGATACCCTGTGCCGAATGCCGTCAGCAGATTCCCGTCCGGCAACAGGACGGTTGAGGTCGCCTGGCTGCTGGCCCACCAGGCTTGCGGGCCCGGCGCACTCTGATTGGAACCTTTGCGATTGCCGACCCATGTATGCAACAGATAACGGTGATCGAGATCCCAACTCTGTCCGTGATCGCGACTGACGACGGCCTCGATCCCGAACTGGGGGAATCCATCGTTGGTTTCGATGTATCCCTTGCGGACTACATAGGTCATTACGATTTCGCCGGTCGGCATGACAGCCAGTGAAGGATGGTGCCGGCCCCAGTCAAACAGCTTCTGCAGTTCGGTCCAGGTGTGGCCTTCGTCGGCGGAGAGCGAGACGCCGAGCCCTTCAAAATGATCGAGCGTCTCACCCTGCTTGCTCGAGGGAATATCGGTTCGACAGGCCGCCACAATCTGACCATTGGCCGCGCGCACCAGCGCCACTTCGCTGACTTTGTCCCATTGCGGCACGCGGGTGGCATCATTCCAGGTTTGTCCTAGATTCCGGCTGGAGCGCAGGAAAGCCTCCTGGCCGCCATTCGTCGAGCCTCGATAGCCCGTTTCCATGAGCTGGATGACATTGCCGGATGCTGCCTCGCGATCCACCAGATACGGATCCCATTGGTTCCATCCGCCGCCATGAGAATTCGGGGGAATCGGTTCGGATGTCCATGTCCGACCGTAGTCAACACTGCGACACCGCAGCTTCCCTTCGACGCCGCACAAGAGCTTTCCGTCTCCCAGATAGGTCAGCGACACCCCCAGCAGATGCCGCGCATTGGCTGGTTCGTCGGGCAGAACGGGTTGGGGCTGACTCCAACTCGCTCCGCGGTCGTCACTCGTCAGAACCATCGGGCGATGAGGGTAGTCACAGCTTACGAGCATCAACAACTGGTCTTTCTCCGGCATGTAGACGATGTACGGTACGGCGACAACCCGATTCCAATCCTCGGTCACAACCTGGAGTCGGGCAGGAATCTGCTGCTCCGTGGCACCACTCGCAAGCCGGCGGACCTTATGCGGTTTCCAGCGGGCGGCCGTGTTCTTCGACTTGAGCCGGAAACTATCCATCACGATCGACTGGTCGGATTTGCCATAAGCGTCGTCGCCACCAACGTGGCCGAAGACGAAGATCCGGCCGTCTGTCGCTTGAACGGCGCGCGGATAGTAGGCCGTTCCCGACAGCTCCAACTTGTGCCAGGTCTTGCCGGCGTCGATGGTCCAGTGGATGCCACTGGTCGCCAGATGGAGAACGGCTCCTTCGCGCGTGGCCAGCAGTTCGGGATGGCCGCTGTGCGGGAACGGCGCTGCTCCCACGTCGCCGGGGGTCCACGTGTCACCGGACTTCTTGAGCAAACCTTGCCAACGCACTTCGTGGCCGCTCTTTTCCGGATCGGCGCGGCGGAAGACACACAGTAGATCGCCGTTTGGCAACTCCGCAGCATCGAATTCTTCGCCGCCCCAGGCACGTTGATACTCGGAGGGAACCACGGTAATCGGTCCCTGCCAGGACTTCCCCTGGTCGTTTGAGACCATCAGCAACGGCGCGAAAAGGCCGTTGTATTCCGCCCGCGTGCGGCTGTTGGCGGGAACTCGGGCCACACCGCCAAGTACGATCAGACGCCCGTCCCGCAGAAGGCGGATGCGCTTCGGCCAGACGGAATAGTGCTTGGGATCCAGCAATAGTTCGGGCTTGCCCCAGGTTTGCGAGCCATCCGTGGAGCGTTCCAGGTAGCCGGTCTGGGGCAGCTCAGGATTATACGGCAAGTAATACCCCCAGACGCCGCGAACGATGGTCCCGTCCGCCAACGCGGTCTGTGCCTCCCCGGTGATCCCGTTCATGCAGGACTTGAAGGCGTCCGCACTGACTTGTTTCCAACTCTTCCCCGCATCGGTCGAGCGAAGATGGACATTGCGCATGTCGAGCCCCGTCATGTCGTAGCCAGGATGTCCGGGCGGCGGCCACGACAACCGGTGCTGAACCTCTTTCGGAGCTTGCGGACGTCCCTCGACCGGACCCGTCGCCTGTGTGAAGCAAACCATGAGACTGCCGTCTTGCATCGTCCAGGCGCCGCACCAACTCGTGAAGCCGGGCGTCTGCGGCGAATGGTAGATCGTCGTTCTCTGGTGCTCGACGGCGGAGAATTCATCGGCGTTTGCCAACAGGGCAAGAACGGCAAGCCAGCAGGCAGTCATTAACAGGACCGAACGCGCTATGCGGATGTGATTCACGGTGTTTGCGAGCTCCTGGGCGGGAAGGGTGGCGCTAAGTCTATTGAGTTTATCGTCTAAGTTTATCGCCATGCCGGGTAGAATCAACGTCTGCGCCCACGACGGTACTCCCTCGGCGGCACCCGGAGCGATGGACAGGGTGCGGAGGGGAGTTCCGCGCTCCCATGGGTCGGGGGAGTCGGCAAAGCGTGTCACCATCTCCCGGCAGATGCGGCGGTAGTCCTCAACGTTTCCTTGTATCACGGCCGACAGCGCGGCAAACCGCCACGCACGCGGGTCGGGACAACCCAAGGCGATCGCGCGCTCAAAGTCGCGCAACAGTTCGAGCCACAGATTCAGTTGTCCGGCGAGCACACCACGGTGATAGACCGGCGCCCAATCGTCCGGGCGCAACGTCTCGACGGTATTCAGCAGTTCCCGCGATTCGGCCCACTGCTGCTGTTCCTCCAGTCGATAGACCTATTCCAGCGCCGCGAAATCGCTGCACTTACGAAGGGGGACGAAAGCTGGATGACCAGCCAGGTCCGCAGCAGGCAACCGCGTCGCGAGTGACGGAGGAACGCGGGAAATAAACGACATTGCCAGCTCGGCGTATGCGTTTGCATCGGGACCGGGCGTCGAGGAGAGGCTGGCGAGAATTCGTGCGCACGCGGGCCACGCGCGATCGTCTGTTTGAAACGCGTTGCTTGACGCCAGAGACTCCCATTCCTCACGGGCACGAGCGTGATCTCCGACGCGCGCCAGGCAAGTGATCCGGTTGAGCCGGACATCCATCGGCACTGCATGTCCGGCACGGCCGAAGAGGTCGTAAATTGCCAAGGCTTGCTGCGCGGAACGCAGCAGGCGTTCGCTCGTTGCATAGTCGTTCGCGCCTTCCTGCTTCGATGACGCGACTTGTGCGACATGGATAAGCGCCTGGTGCATCAAGGCTCCGCACAAGGATGCGGAGAAGTTATTCGGCGAACTGGTATGGTAACCAGCCGTGGCTCGCCGTCGCAATCGCCGATGGAAACGATCGACGCGGAGTCACTTTTTCGCGTCCCACGCCCTGAATTACGCTCCGAACAGTTCGGCGGCGGGTTGGTAATCGCGGATCTCATCCAAGGGAAAGATCGGCCGCCGGCAACGCTTGTGTCCAAGGCTCTGCAGATTGGCACTCGTCGCCCCCGGCGCATCGACGTTGATCTGTTTCGCACTCCAATCGGAGAACATATGCGGTTCGCAGTGCGGGGACTTGACGACCACCAGGTCGAAGCGATGCGGATCCTGTCCATGGGCATGGAACCAGGAGCGATCGAAAAGGCTGACGGGGCGAGTACCGACAATCAGTGTGATATTACCCGACTCCAGAACCGCGGTAGGACCGGAATCCCAGTGCCATCCGAACGATTCACTGCGGAACTTACCGTCCGACAGCATGCGCACACGTGCTTCGATCGGCAGAGGCTGGAACCGCGCCGGATCGATGGTTCCGCCCACGGTCACGCGGATGGTGGCTCCAATCCCGGCGGCCAGCGCTTGCCGTACCGCCGGCGGATCGACGATCGGGGCCAGGACTCGCCCGAGGTAACCTTGGCGGCGCACTTCGCGAATGATGGCATTGCTGTCGCCGGACGCTCCGGAACTCGTCGCATCCGCGGCGTCCATCAGTATCACGGTTCCCGACCGGACCTGCGCCGCCTGCCGAATACTCTCGTCAAGCGGCGTCAGCGCCACCTGCATCTTGTGATGGTGTTTCCAGAACCGTTCCGCCAGTTCGCATGCCAGGTCGCGTGCGGAGTCCGCATCGCCGTCCATGACCACAAAACTGTTGGTCCGCAACTCGGGAACGTCGGTGAACGGATTTCCCCACATGACACCTGCCGAAAGCGCCTTGGGGCTGGCCTCGATCTCCGCGGCCCGCCGCATGCATTCGCGGATCGAACCAGAGCTGGTGATCAGTTCATCGCCGCGCACCAGCGCGGGGATCTTGACCCGTGCGGTGATGGGCCGGGCCCCTCGCCGCTGGATGGCGATCAACACCCGTGCGGCCCGCGCGCCGGTCTCGAAAAAATCGACGTGCGGATACGTATGATAGGCCACCACGGCGTCGCTGCAGGTGAGCATGCGATCGGTGAGGATGCCATGCAGATCGAGCGACACGACGCATGGAGTCTTCGCGCCGAGAATACCGCGTGCGTCCTGCAGCAGACACCCTTCAGGATCGTCCTCGCCCTCGGCCTGCATCGCGCCGTGGAGCGAGAAGCAGGCCGCGTCGACCGGTCCGGCCGCGGCGATCTGCTCGCAAAATTCCGTGCGCAACCGCTGGAAACTCTCCGCAGAGAGAATTCCGCCCGATGTATTGGCACTGAGGCCGATTGTGGGCACGACCTGCAGATCCGGTTCGGCGTCAAAGACACTCAATGCCCCGCCGATTTCCTCTTTCACTCCACGGTGGTACTCCAGCATTTCTGCGCCACGTACCACGCGGAAATCCTCGTAACAGCTCGGTTGCGGATTGAACGAGGAGACTTCCTGTTTGCATTCAGCGATCAAGATACGTGTCATGGCGGATTGGCACTCCTCCAGGGCTGTTCGATACTCCTGCCTCCACGGCAACACGCATAGTCTACTCTCGTTGCTGCGGGTTCCGCACCTCTCGCAGTTCCTCGGCAAGGCCGTTCGGAACGTCGGTCTGGCTTGTCATGAACCGTATCGCCAAACACCCTCCCGATGACTTAGACTCTACCAACAAGGCTCTTGCACCGGCGCGGTCGCTTTACTTGGGGGATCGATCCGCACGGTTCGCCCGTCTGCACGGTTCCGCGGCAAGGAGTTTTGTCATGCGATATTCGGGATCGATACTGCTGTTCGTCTGCAGTTTCGGCATTCCTCTGTCCGCGTCCGACATCGTGCTCAAGGACGGTCTGGCGATGGGGCCGTTGGGTCGATTCGGACGGTCGCTGGTGCAGGCCGATCCGATCGAAGCTCAGATAGTGCTGGGAACATGGCGACCACCGCGAGCGGGCGACGAAGTTCGGTTGCCGGACGACGCTGTCCGGAACTGGGAGGCGCTCGTCGCCGACGGCGACGGGTTGTTCAAGAGTCCGTCGCTCGGCGGCGGCTACGTCTACTTTACCGTGGCATCGGAAACGCAGCGGGTGATGATTCTGGATGCCGCGGGGCATTCGCTGGTTTACGTCAACGGTGAACTGCGCGCTGGTGATCCGTACTCGAACGGTATCGTACGGCTTCCGATTGCCCTCCGTGAGGGCGACAATTCGCTGCTGTTTCTGGTGGCCCGTGGGCAGTTGCGGGCCAGGCTGATTGACCCTCGATCGGCCGCGCAACTGGATCTCTCCGACTCGACGCTTCCAGACGCTATTGTTGGTCAGCCGATTGAACATTGGGGTGCCGTCCCCGTTGTGAATGCCGCGAGCGTGCCGCTGACGGATGCGCTGCTCGAGGTTACGCTCCCGGACGGATCGGCGCGGACGACACCGCTGCCCGGCCTTCTTGGTTGCTCGAGTCGCAAAGTGGCTTTTCGCATGGCAGGGCCCGCCCCTGGTGAAGCAGGCGAGGTGGAAGTGAGGCTGCGGCTTCTGCGGGGGCCAGCGCGGGAGGAGTTGGATTCAGCGGTGGTAAAACTTCGAGTCGTCACGCCGGAACAGACGCACAAACGAACTTTTCTCAGCGCGATCGACGGGAGCGTTCAGTATTTCGGTGTCGCGCCGGCGAAGCCCGCGACCGCGGGGGATCCGCCGCCAGCGCTGATCCTGTCACTTCACGGCGCCGGCGTGGAAGCGATCGGTCAGGCCCAGGCGTATTTACAAAAGGACTGGGCCCACGTGGTGGCCCCAACCAATCGCCGCCCCTACGGATTCGATTGGGAGGACTGGGGACGACTCGACGCCATGGAAGTGCTGGATCTCGCGCGGCAGCAGCTGCGGCAAAATTCAGGTGCGACCTATCTGACGGGACATTCGATGGGTGGCCATGGCGCGTGGCAGATCGCTGCACATTTTCCCGACCGCTTTCTCGCGGTCGGGCCCAGCGCCGGCTGGGTAAGCATGTTCTCGTACGCAGGCCTCGACAGGCGGAATGAACCAACGCCCGTCGAGAAGATCCTCAGCCGCGCCGCGGCACCCAGTGACACCTTGGCGTTGGCAAGAAATCTCGCGCAACTCGGTGTCTACATCCTGCATGGTGAAAAGGACGACAACGTTCCGGTTCGCGAGGCACGTACAATGAAAGGCGTGCTCGAGGAATTCCACCCGGATTTCCGATTCCACGAAGAGCCCGGCATGGGTCACTGGTGGGGTAAAGAGGGAATTCCGGGCACCGCCTGTGTCGACTGGCCGCCGATGTGGGACTATTTCCGCAACCGAGATTCACATTCCGACGGCATTCCTGAACTGAATTTCACGACGGTCAACCCCGGAATCTCCGCTTGGTGCCACTGGATCGGAATCGAGGCGCAGCGTACCGCGCTGGTGCCGAGTAAGATCCACGCGCGCTGGGAGGGTGCCGAGCCACGTCTGACGGTAACCACGGACAACGTGGCGAGGCTCGTGGTCGACCTGCGACCGTTTCCCGCCATTCGCCGGTTCCGTGCGCTGCTCGACGATCAGGAAATCGCCGCGGTCGATGTCGATGCCGCGGAGCAACGTGTCTGGCTTCGGCGCGACCCGGCGACCCAGCTGTGGTCCGTGACGAACAGTCCCCCGGCGTCCCAAAAAGGCTCGCATCGCAACGGACCGTTCAAGGACGCATTCCGGAATCGGATGCTGTTTGTGTATGGGACCCGTGGCGATTCCCGGGAAAATGCCTGGGCGATCGCGAAAGCGAGGTACGACGCCGAAACCTTCTGGTATCGAGGCAATGGATCGATCGATATTCTCGCCGACGAGGATTATGTCGAGCGTGCACGCGAGTTGGCCGATCGCAGCGTGATCCTGTATGGCAATGCGGACACCAACTCCTCCTGGCCCGCACTGCTGGCTGGCAGCCCGATCGAGGTTCGTCGCGACTTCGTACGCTTGGGCGCGGACGTTCATCGCAGTGACAGCCTTGCTTGCTTTTTCCTGCAACCGCATCCCGCCAGCGACATTGCCTCGATCGCCGTGATCTCGGGGACCGGGGCGAACGGTCTTCGACTGGCCGACCGCGTCCCCCTGTTCTTATCGGGGGTGGCGATCCCCGATTTTCTGGTCCTTGATCCGCGTTCACTTTTGTCCGGAAGGCGGGGCATCGCCCATGCCGGGTTCTTCGGTTCGGATTGGGCGATCGATTCCGGGGAATTGGTTTCCGCGGAGCCGTGATGAGCAGCCTGTTCCGCGGATCTTTGTGACGTTCGTACCCAACCGGGCGGCGACGGAAACTCTAATGAGGACGAGTCGAATAGTGGATCAGTTCGGCCGCGCGCAGCGTATTCGCCAGTAGCATGGTGACGGTCAGCGGACCGATGCCGCCAGGGACCGGCGTGATCGCGGAGGCAACTTGCGATACCGATTCCGCGTCCACATCGCCCGCCAATCCCTGCTCGGTTCGGTTAATCCCCACGTCGACGACCACCGCGTCTTGACGCACCATGTCGCCGGTGATGAATCGAGCGCGGCCGATGGCCGCGATCAGGATGTCGGCCTGCCGCGTCTGCTCCGACAGGTCGCGCGTCTGGCTGTGGCAGACGGTCACGGTGGCGTTGGCCATTTCCGAACCCAGGGGCGAATCCTTCGCCTGCAACAACATCGCCAACGGTTTGCCGACAATATCACTGCGACCAACAATCACCACATGTTTCCCCGCAACCGGGATCCGCTCGCGATGCAGCACCTGGAGTACACCGTGGGGAGTGCAAGGCAGGAATCTCGGGCGGCCCTGCGACAACAACCCGACATTTTCCGGATGGAATGCGTCGACGTCCTTGAAAGGATGGACGGCATCCAAAATGCGCGTGGTCTGGATCGATTTCGGCAGCGGGAGCTGAACCAGGATTCCGTGGACATCGTGCTGACGATTCAGACTTCCGACCAGTTCGAGTAATTGCTCTTCGCTGGCATCGGCCGCAAGTCGATGCAACTGGCTGGCGATGCCGACGCGTTCGCAGGCAAGCTGTTTGTTGCGCACATAGACCTGACTTGCCGGATCGTCGCCGACCAGGATTGCAGCGAGGGCGGGGATGAACCCTTGCTCCAAGGCGAATTCGCTGACTTTTTCCCGCAGCTCGGACTGTATCTGCTGCGCGATCGCTTTGCCGTCGAGTCTACGAGCGGGCACGGGATGTCTCCGGGGAAAGGGGGAAGGAGCCAACGCTGCGCACCATTCTATCGGCCCAAGCGGAGCCGGGCAGGCGGGGAGCGATCCACCGATCGGCCAACCGGTATTTCTCGGCTGTGCTGAATCTCGTATCCTCTAGAATTGCGGCCGACGCGATGGAGCGTTACGGGCGGCAATTACCTTTTTCCATGATGGTAGAGGCCAAGATGAGCGAACCGGGCAAGCCTAGTCCCGTTGAGACGATCAAGGAGCAGAGCCGGTTCCTGCGGGGCACGATGCCCGAGGAGCTGGTGGACGACCATTCGGGCTTTGGCAAAGAGAGCGAAGTCCTGATGAAGTTCCATGGCTTTTACCAGCAGGACGACAGGGACGCGCGGTCGCTTTCGCGCAAGGACGGCACGGAAGGAAAATCGTATATTTTCATGGTTCGCACCAAGATCCCTGGTGGAAAGATGACGAGCCGCCAGTTATTGGCGGAATTGGACCTGGCGGATCAGATCGGTAATACCACGCTGCGCTGCACCACGCGCCAAGGTCTGCAGCTGCATGGCGTGATCAAGCGGAACCTGAAGGAAACGATCCACACGATCAACAATATCCAATTGTCGACCCTGGGCGCCTGCGGGGACGTCAACCGCAACGTGATGTGCTGCCCCGCGCCGTACCATCGACCAGCCTATCGGGAGACGCAGGCGCTGGCCGACCAGATCGCCGCGCATCTGGCGCCTCGAACGCCAGCCTACCATAATCTCTGGTTGACCGACGTCGCCACCGGCGAGCGGGAACTGGCATACGGACCCGATACGGAAGTCGAACCGATCTACGGCACGCACTACATGCCCCGCAAATTCAAGATCGCGATCGGATTCCCCGAGGACAATTGCACCGATGTCTACACCAACGACCTTGGCTTGCTGGCGATCGTGCGTGACGGCCATGTGACCGGCTACAACGTACTGGCCGGCGGCGGCCTGGGCGTAACCCCGTCGGCGAAAAAGACTTTTCCGGCATTGGCGAAGCGAATCGCCTACGTTACGCCCGACCAGGCGCTCGATGTCGTGACCGCGATCGTAAAGGTCCAACGCGACCATGGGAACCGCGAGGACCGCAAGGTCGCGCGTTTGAAGTACCTGATCGCAAACTGGGGCGTGGAGAAATTCAAGGAGCAGGTCGAGTCGTATTACGGTCGGGCGCTGCTGCCACCTACCGACGACGACGTGCATGGCTTCAATGACCACATGGGCTGGGATCAGCAGGGAGACGGCCGCTGGTTCTACGGGTTGAATATCGAAAACGGCAGAATCAAAGACGACGACCGCAGCCAGCTCAAAACCGCCCTGCGCGAAATCTGCCACCGCTTTGCGCCAGGCATCCGGCTGACCTCGCATCAGAGCCTGCTTTTCACCGATATCGCCGATCAAGATCGGACAGCGATCGAATCGATCCTGAAATCGCACCATGTCACGTTAAGCGAAGAGGTGTCGGAAGCACGGCGATGGTCGATGGCCTGCGTAGCCTGGCCAACCTGCGGGCTATCAATTACCGAAGCCGAACGGGCGTTGCCCGGAATCATCGATCAGCTTGAACTGGAGTTGGCTCGGATGGGCCTCGCCGGAGAACGCTTCACCGTGCGCATGACCGGCTGCCCCAACGGATGCGCGCGCCCCTACAATTCCGACATCGGACTGGTCGGTAAAACCAAAGGCAAATACACGATCCTGGTCGGCGGCCGCTTGCTGGGGAACCGACTGAATTTCGTCTACAAGGACCTCGTCCCCGAGGAAACGGTCGTCAGCACGCTGATTCCGCTGCTGGCCAACTTCAAACAGAATCGGATCGAAGGTGAAACTCTGGGTGACTTCTGCCACCGGCAAGGCAACTCCAGCCTGCTGGCCTGGAGCGAATCGTTTGAACGCCAGTCCACGCCGAGCCCCGGAAGTTAGAGAACGGTCGTTGTTGGGGCTTCCAGGAAATTGTCCCCGTCTTCGTTGAAAAGGTGGCGGCTCCTGTGTCCGGAGTTTACATTCCGGACAAGCAATTCTTCCCCAAGAACAGTAGCCCACCACCATGTCACGAAAGTACCAGAAGTCGAAGGGTATTCGCAACTCTTTTACCAATCGGACGAGAATCCGAGGTCAGGCGGAAGCTCAAGCTCGCGAGGTTCAGCTTCCAGTTTTGCCGCGGAAGTGGGCATAATTGTCGCGCAGCGGCTGTTGGAGGACGAATTGAAACAGCTTTGTGAATCCCACCGCGACGTTTCAGGGTTCAACGCCGTTCGACGTTCGGAATGCGGTGGCCTTCCCCCGATCTATGTACCACTCTGAATGAGAGGATCTGGGGTAAAGCGAGCGGCGAAGCTCGCCAACGTTGGAAATCGAACGTGGTGGCGGTGGACCCGCAGTGGTCTGGCACCGCCACCGATCAAAATCGGCCACGGCCCGCGGGCGGCGGTTAGGTTCCGACGGGCCGAAATCCTGGCGTGGATTGACGCGGGTTGTCCCAGAGTCGACGCACGGACAAGATAACGATCGTCGTAAATGACCACAATTCGAGACCAGCAAGCTCAGTCGATATGCGATCAGCAAGGCGAGCGACGTCGATCAGTCGCAACTGCACCGCTTCGTAAATGGAACAGGGCGGCTCACGACCGACTCATTGGACCGTATCGCCACCGCACTCGGACTGCAGCTCGTGCGATCTGATAAATTGAATGAGGCGGAAGAATCAGGAAACCAGAGGTAATGGGCGATGGCAACGATCTACAAGCGAACTCGGCAGAAACCGATCCCGGCTGACGCGGAGATCACCGTCCGCAAGGGAATCCGATACGCCATATGGCGAAACAGCAAAACTAATCGCCTGCGACGTACACCGTTGACTGCGGATGGCGACCGCATTGTG
>VGZA01000077.1 GCA_016872775.1 Planctomycetota bacterium
ACACCAGCGGCAAACAGCGCCCGCTCTTCCGTTTTGCGGTAGAAGATTACGTCGCGCCAGTAACGGCCCCAGTTTTCACCGAATCGGGGATCGTTCAGTAAACGTTCGATCAACTCCTGTCGCTTCTGGGCGCTATCATCGATGCTGAACAGCACCACATCCTCCGGAGACGGCGATTGGCCCAACAGGTCGAGCGTCACGCGGCGGATGAATATCTCGTCATTAGCCAGGAGCGCGCGCGGACCGCTACCAGGCAGTTCCGACGCCAGAATCCGATCGACCTGCTCGGCGGCGGCGCTCGGCTGCACGCGCCCCGATTCGGCGCCGCTGGTAGTACCAACGATCCCAAGAATTAAAATCGTGCCCGAAAGAAAAGTTGCGTTGCGTGTCATGCCTCGCCTCTCGTCGCGATTTTTCCGTCGCAATACTTCGCGGAACTCACCGTTATTTAGCGCATTGCCACGGCGGATCTTCAGCTCGAATCGGACCGAATCGCCGTTTGTCTCCATCAGTTTCCGCAAGTCAACCCGGTCGTACCAGATCGATCTCCGAATTTCCGCCGGAAACCGTCCCGACCGACCTGGTGGCGCCATTCGCAACGCCGTTCCTTGGTCGAATACCGCCGACCCAGTCCTAGGCATTTAACCCCTGGAATTCGCCCAAGTTTCTGCAACGCCTCACAAAACGATATCCTCGCTCCGGTAGGGGGGGAATTTGCCATGGATACCGCCTATGACGGTTTTCGGCGGTCAGGCGATCGCTCCCGGCGGGACCTTTTGCCCGGTGTGAGGCCTGGAATCCGGCGGCTGCAGGAGTTCGGCAACGCAACGGGTGGCCTGGGTGAGGAACGCTCGACAGAGGATCGGGTGGAGCACCGACACGTCACACGGAAACTCGCTAAAATGGTGCCAAATGAGCAATCAATACGACAACCTGGGGCTGAAGTTCCTGTTTCCGGAGAACTGGACGATCGCCGAGGAATTGGCAAGTGGCTGGCCTCGCTCGGTAACACTTTTGACGCCCGATGGCGGGTTCTGGGTCGCGCAACTGCATAGCGATGGAAATCCCCACGACCTGACGATGCAGGCTCTGAAAGCGATGCGCGACGAGTACAAGCAGTTGGAGTCGGATCCGGTCCTGGAGTCGATCGCGGGCCGAGACATCCACGGTTTCGACATGCGGTTCTATTGTCTTGACTTGCTGGTAGGCTCGGCAGTTCGCGGAGTATCGCTGGGCCGTCACGATCGTTGGACGTTGCTGGTGATGTACCAGGCGGAAGACCGGGAATTCGATCGCCTGCAGCCTGTGTTCGAAGCGATCTTCTCCAACCTGTTGGCGAATTTCGACGCGAAGCCGTCGATCGAATGAACGCTTGAAGAATCTCCCGTTCAGGTGCGGGTGGGCCTCGGAATCCCTCGCCCCATGCGACGGCGCCGATCGTTGGTCAAGGATGAAGCACGATCTTGCCCGACAAGGAGCCTTCCTTTCGCAGCGTATTGGCTTCCTGCAGCCGATGGCTTTCCGCGGCTTGAGACAGCGGAAGGACATGAGAAATGCGCGGCACAATTTTTCCGCTGACGAGCCACTGATTGATGTCTTCGGCGCATTGTCGTTGTTCGTCGGGCGTCGCTTTGAACATCACGAACCCATGCAACGAACAGCCTTTGACATAGAACGGACCTACCGGAAATGCGGGGCGAGCTTCCCTTCCAGCCATCAGAATGATCTTTCCGCGTTCGGCCAGCAGCGGCACGATCCGATCGAAGTCGGGGTCGCGCGTCGTCTCCCAATAAACATGGACGCCTTCGGGCTGAAACAGCTTCACCTTCGCGGCCACGTCTTCGGTCTTGTAATTGATTGCCATCTCCGCGCCGAGAGCCAGGCAGGCGGCAACTTTCTCCTCGCTGCCGGCGGTAGCTACCACGCGCACCCCAGCCGCTTTCGCCATCTGGATCACCATCGACCCGACACCACCGCTGCCGCCATTCACGAACAGCGTTTGTCCGGATTGGATGCGCGCCGTTTGGAAGAGCCCAAGGTGCGCCGTGATCCCGACCAATGCGCACGCGGCGGCCGCATCGTCGCTGACCTTGTCCGGGGTCCGATAAAGAAATCGTTCCTCCACGGCGCAGAACTCGGCAAACGTTCCCTGGCGTCCCATCAGGCCCTGGTTACTGCACCAGACCCGATCGCCAACCTTGAATCGGCCGGCCCCGGGCCCTGTGACTTCGACGATTCCCGCAAGGTCGGCGCCAAGGATATATGGTTTGGGAAGCTCCCAGTAGTTCGCGCCATTGCGGATATAGGTGTCGATCGGATTGACGCTTACGGCGCAGGTGCGAACCAGCACCTGCCCTGACTGCGGCACGGGGACCGGCAGCTCTCCGAACTGGATCTTCTCCGCGGGACCGGTTTCGTGGATGAACGCCGCTTTCATGGCTGCCTCCAGCAGAATTTAGCTGATGATTAGGTTACGCCGCGGAATGGGGTACGCCGCGACCGAGTGGTTGCAGCGCGGCGCGCCAATGGGGCGACTCTATCGGACAACGCCTGCCCGGTCAACGACGCTGAGGCCGTCTTTCGGCGGTCGCGGTTCGTGGATCTTCCGGCCAGGCGTGACGCGGGTAACGACGTTTCAGTTCTTTCCGAATCGTGGGGTAGCCATTGGTCCAGAAGCTGGCCAGATCGTCGGTAATCTGCTGGGGCCGATAATTCGGACCCAGCAGGTGCAACAGCAACTTGACGCGTCCACCCGCGATGCGTGGGGTTTCCTTCCAACCGAACAACTCCTGGATCCGCACCGGAAGCACCGGGGGACGACCATGCTGATAAAGGATGGAAATCTGGCTTCCGCTGGGTACGGGCACTTTCTCAGGTGCCTCCCGCTGCAGCGCCGCCCGTTGCAGCGGAGTCAGCTCGGCATTCACGACCGCGGCCCAGTTGGCGCGGCGCAGATCTTCGAACCCGCGACACCCCTCGCAAAGCCAGAGCAATGCCGCGCGGAGTCGTTCCGGGCCGATCTCCGGCAATTCCAGTTCGGGCATCGCCTCGCGCAAGAATGCGACACGCACCAGCAAGCGGCCGACATCGGAGTCGGGGGGAGGCATCACCCGATCCCAATGGGTTTTGGCGGCTTCCGCCAACAGGCTTGCCGGTCGTTCATCTTTCGGTATCGGGACGACTTCCTGTTCGAGAATCAGATCGCTGTAGCGAACGCGCCGGCGTGCCACGAGCCGCTCGGACGACGCGTCGAATTCAAGTTCGGTGGACGAGGCGATCTGGCGTGGATCGAGCCATTCCCGCTCGATCGCACTTGCCAGCCAGACTCGCGATTCGCCTGCTCCCGCCTCCAGGTCGACCGCGAGAAACAGCTCCCACTGCGAAACGCCGCTGGTGGCCTCCAGCTTGATGCCTCGACCACCCACCATCACGCCGCGTGGCGAGTCGGGTTGGCGGCGCTTTACGACTCGGTCAGGAAATCCCGCTAAAAGAGCGCGGCCCAGACGATCCGCAAGGGACCTTGAATCCGACGGCCGCGAACCAACGTCGCGGGCCCGGCGCATCGTCCGCAGCAACTGGTCCCGCGCCTGGAGCACGAATCGTGCTTGTCCGGGTGAGAGGGTCCCGAACGGAAAGTCGACGCGACGCGCCTGTTCGAATTCCAATAGCCCTTCGACGCGATCGACGATGTCGGATCGTGTGGCGGGCAGCGGCTCACCGCGGCCGGCGTGGCGGCCGCCATGCCGGTTTTCGCCACGACGGAAAGGATCGCGTTCCGACAGCAACGCCGCTGCCAACCCCGCTTCGGGCAGCACGCCCAAGCGCTCTCCCTCCAGCAGCATCCGCGCCAGCCGTGGCGTCACTCCCAGATGGCTCATGCGCTCGCCGCATTCCGTGAGTTTTCCCTGCTGGAGCGCCCCTAGGCGCTCCAGCAGTTCGCGGGCGGCCGCAATACTCTCGCTGCGTGGAGCTTCCAGCCAAGGGAACCGTTCCACGTCCGACTCCCCCATCGCGGTCAGTTGCAGGACCGCACCAGCCAGATCGATGCGACGAATTTCTGGTTCCGCATGCGCCGCTCGCGCGCGCTGGTAATTCGCGTCCCAAAGACGCAGGCAGATCCCCGCCGACAGCCGTCCGGCACGCCCCATCCGCTGCTCCGCCGACGATTGGGAAACCGGAACCAGAACGCGTCGATCAAGCCCGACGCGCGGATCGTAAACCAGTTGTCGCATCAGTCCGCTATCCACGACCGCGGTAATCCCTTCGACCGTGACCGACGTTTCCGCGACGTTGGTCGACAGCACGACCTTGCGTCGCGCGCCGCGCAGCAATGCCGCATCCTGCTGCTCCACCGGCAGCTCTCCATGCAGGATCCGCACGTCGAATTGCTCCCGGGCGGCAAATACCGACAGTGCCCGTTCGGCCGCTTTGATTTCGGCCATCCCCGGAAGGAAGACCAGCAGATCGCCCGCCGTCTGATGCGCCGCGAATTCCACCGCCTCGCGCACGGCGTCCGCCAGAGTCTGGTGCGCCGTTCGAGGCCGATAATGGACCGCGACCGGATAGAGACGTCCTTCGCTGCTGATCTGCGGCGCATGCGGAAGAAATTCGCACAGCTGATGAACATCCAGAGTCGCCGACATGACCAGCAGCTTCAGATCGGGCCGCACCGTCTGCTGCAACAGCCGAACGGCTCCCAGGGCCAGATCGCTGTCGAGGCTCCGTTCGTGGAATTCGTCCAGCACCACCGCGCCGACGTTTTCCAGGTAGGGATCTCGGAGCAAACATCGCATGAAGATTCCTTCGGTGATTACCAGGACGCGCGTGGCGGGGCCCGCCCGCCGATCGTTGCGAACCCAATAGCCGACCTGTTCGCCTGCCGCGCATCCCCACTCAAATGCCATCCGCCGTGCGGCGGCGCGGGCGGCGAGTCGGCGGGGTTCGAGCATCCATACCTGTTTTCGCTGCTCGAGCAACTCCCGGGCAATTGCCGGTGGCACTCGCGTGGTTTTGCCCGCACCGGTCGGCGCTCGTAAGATCGCCATTCCATGCTGACGCAGCGCCTCGATCAACGATGCCAATACGTCATCGACAGGCAGGGGATCGACCGGCAAACGCGGTAGTCGCATTTTCGATTTCCGAGGGCCAGCGATCTACGGAGCCCCGCACTCGGGCGCGGATCGTTGTTCGTGGGCGGACAGGGATCGTTCGCTATCGGCCGATGATAGCAGTTCCTGACCGCGCCCGTGATAAGGCTCGCCGATGAAGCACCGATCCCCATTCACCCTTGCGGGGCTCGCCTTCCCCCAAGGCCCGGTCCATAATGGCGAACGACATCCGTCCTTCGGAATATTCCTATGACCTACACAGCGACGGTCCGCGGCGAGCGATTTCGTTTCGGGGACCTGTGCGAACTGTTTGCCAAGGCGAACGAATGCAAGTCCGGCGATTCCCTCGCAGGGATCGCGGCAACTTCGGAGCGTGAGCGCGTGGCCGCAAAATGGGCGCTGGCGGAGCTTACGCTGGACGAAATCCTGCGTCTCCCCCTGCTCGACCCCGACCAGGACGACGTCAGCCGATTGATCTGCGAGCAGATCGATACCGCCGAGTTTGCCCGCTATGGCCGTTGGACGCTTGGGCAGTTGAGGGAATACCTGCTCGATGAGGCGGCCACAGCCGCCGAATTGCGGCGACTCGGTCGTGCGATATTTCCAGAGATCGCTGCCGGCGTGACCAAACTGATGAGCAACAAGGATCTGATTTTTGCCGCCAGCCGATTTCGTAATGTCACGCGCTGCCGCAATACGATGGGCGAACAAGGTGTTCTGGGAATCCGCCTGCAACCCAATCACCCGACCGACGATCTGGCCGGTATCCTGCTGTCTACGCTCGATGGCCTGCTGTTCGGTTGCGGGGACGCCGTGATTGGCGTCAATCCGGCGACCGATTCGGTCGAGACCGTCGACAAGATCCTCCGCGGTCTGAATCGTATGATCGAGGTCGGCGAAATTCCGACCCAGGCTTGCTGCCTGGCGCATATTACGACGCAACTCGCCTGCATCGATCGGGGCGCGCCGGTCGATCTGCTGTTTCAGTCGATCGCCGGTACGCAGGCGGCAAACGCCAGCTTCGGAGTCACGCTCGACCTGCTGCGGGAAGGACGCGAACGCGTTGTGGAACAACATCGGCAACGTTCGAGTACAGCCTGGGTGGGTGAACAGGTGATGTACTTTGAAACCGGACAAGGCAGTGCCCTGTCGGCCGGGGCCCACGCCGGCCTGGATCAACTCACGCTGGAGGCGCGGGCGTACGGCGTGGCCCGGGCATTCGATCCCTTTCTGGTGAATACGGTTGTTGGTTTTATCGGGCCCGAATACCTTTACGACGAACGTCAGATCGTGCGCGCCGGGTTGGAAGACCACTTCATGGGTAAATTCCTGGGACTACCCATGGGTTGTGACGTCTGCTACACGAACCACGCGATTGCCGATCAAAATTCGTGCGACAATCTGCTGATGCTGCTGACGGCGGCAGGCTGCAATTACTTTATGGGCGTGCCTTGCGGGGACGACGTGATGTTGAATTATCAGACGACCAGTTTCCACGACGCCGCGATGGCGCGGCGGGTCTTCGGCCTCCGCCCCGCGCCCGAGTTTCTCGCCTGGCTGCAGCGCCGTGGAATTTTCGCCGGTGACCGGCTGGCAGCGCCCCCGGCACTTCCCGCCGAGGCCAACCCGCCCATCTCGATGCGGCCGATATCGATGCTGCCCGCGGCGCAGACGGCTTCCCCGCACGCCGAGCAGGCGGAGCACGCGGAGCGTGTGCGGGACCGATTGTTTCACGCATTTGAGTCGCTGATCCGATGAGCGATCCGATGAAAAACGACGGGATGTCGAAAGAGACGCGGCAATTCGACTCCGATGCGCACACCCTCCAGCAGCTCGGCTACACGCAGGAGCTCGCACGCCGCTTGGGGAGCTTTTCCAACCTGGCGATCTCGCTTTCAATCATCTGTATCCTGGCGGGCGGCATCACTTCATTTCATCTGGGATTCTGTGCGGCCGGCGGGGCATCGATCGGTCTGGGATGGCCGTTGGTCTGTGCTTTCTCCACAGTCGTCGCGCTGAGCATGGGGCAGATCGCTTCCGCATTTCCAACTGCGGGTGGACTCTATCACTGGGCCTCGATCCTGGGAGGCAGGGGTTGGGGCTGGGGCACCGCCTGGTTCAACCTGATCGGTTTGGTTACAGTGCTGGCCGCCATCAACGTGGGGACTTACGAGTTCTTTGTGCAGGCTTTCGGCCTTTCGTGGCAAGACTCTCCGCACGGCTGGTGGATCCAGCTATCCGCCTTAACGCTGATCACGTTGACGCAAGCGGCGTTTAACCACGCCGGCATTCGCGTTACGGCATTGTTGACCGATTTCAGCGGCTATTGGATTCTGGCAACCGCGACGGCATTGGTCGCCGCTCTGCTTTCGTTCGGCGCGACCCATGACCTTTCCCGACTTTGGACCTTCAGCAACTTCACGGGAATCCCGGACGGTCGAGTCTGGCCGGCACACGGATCGATCGGCGTCGCCTTCGCGCTGGGCTGGCTGCTCCCGGCCTACACGATTACCGGATTCGACGCGTCCGCGCATGTGGCGGAAGAAACGGTGAGCGCCTCCCGGAATGTGCCAAGCGGGATCGTGCGGTCGGTTGTCTTATCCGGGATCACCGGCTGGATCATGTTGGCAACGATCGTCATGGCGATGCCGTCGCTCGAGGAGGCAGCGTTGCAGGGCCCCACCGTTTTTTACTGGGTCATGCGAACCATGGTGCCGGCTGGCGTGCGTCTGCCCCTGTTCGCCGCGATCCTGATCGCCCAGTACCTCTGTGGCTTGGCCACCGTCACATCGGCCTCACGGATGGCCTTCGCCTTCGCAAGGGATGGAGGTTTGCCGTATCGCTTTCGCAAGATCAGTCCTCGTTACCGTTCGCCGGCCGTGGCGATCTGGGGTGTCGCCAGCGCGGCGATCCTCTTCACCGTCTATTCTCCCGTCTATTCCACGATTACGGCCGTCTGTACGATTTTTCTCTATGTGTCGTATGTCCTGCCGACCGCACTGGGCCTGCGAGCGTTCGGCCGATCCTGGACGCGTATGGGCCCCTGGCACCTGGGAAAGTGGTTTCGACCGGCCGGCGCGATCAGCG
Organism: Planctomycetota bacterium; assembly: GCA_016872775.1. Classification (GTDB taxonomy): domain Bacteria; phylum Planctomycetota; class Planctomycetia; order Pirellulales; family Pirellulaceae; genus VGZA01. The sequence continues at coordinate 8,196 of VGZA01000077.1, forward strand.
TCGTCGGCTGCCTGGCGCTGATCCTGATCGGACTGCAGCCCCCCAATCAGAAGGCGGGCGCCGTGCTGGTTGGGATGAGCCTGTTGTTGATCGTGGCCTGGTACGGGTTGGCCCGGCACTCTTTTCCCGGCCCGCCGATCGCGAACCTGCTGGCCGATCCTCGACGCGCACCCTCAACGGACGAAGGACGCAAGGAGCCTGGCCGTGACGGATGAACACGAGCATCGATTGCGTTCCCAGGACCTTCGGGAATTAATCGACCGCCACACGCCGGCGCGCCTGTTCGTCGACCGACGCGCACCGTCGTACGCGACGTCAACACAGTTGCAATTGCGTCAGGATCACGCGTTGGCGGTTGATGCCGTCCAGAAGGAACTCGATTGGCGCGCCGCCTGGCCCGAGCAGCTGATCCAGGAGTTGGGGATTTTCGAACTATCTTCAAGCGTCCAGGACAAATCGGAATATCTTCTGCGCCCCGATCGGGGCCGCATCCTGTCGAACCCGTCGCGCGAAACGCTGCGGACGCACGCGAGGCAAGCCATCGACGTGCAGTTCGTGATCGGCGACGGGCTTTCGGCGGCCGCCGTCGCCACGCAGATTCCGGACCTGCTTCCGATGCTGATCACGCAGGCGCGAATTCGCCGCTGGGCGGTCGGGCCCGTTTTTGTCGTGCGTTACTGCCGCGTCGCCTTGATGAACGAGATCGGCGAGATCCTCCGTCCGGAAGTCGTCGTGCTGCTGATCGGAGAACGGCCAGGCCTGGCCACCGCGCAATCGCTCTCGGCCTACCTCGCCTACCGCCCGGATCCGACCCACAGCGACGCGCAGCGTAATCTGATTTCCAATATTCACCCCCGCGGCGTGACGACTGCCGACGCCGCCGAGCGGATCATTCGCTTCGTCGAACTGCTGCGCATGCGGCGCTGCAGCGGCTTTGAGCTCAAAGAACCGGGCAGGGACGATTCACGCCGCTAGTGCTTTGTCAAAGCTCGGTTCGGCCGGTTTCTCCTTCTTGGCCTTTTTGGCGCGGAAGTGCACGATGGTGCAAAAAATCGCAATGGAGACATTCGTTGCTGGAGTTACCATAGAGCAATCTAGTACCATAGCGCAGTCCAGGTGAATCCCCGCTGAACGTGCCCTTCAAGTGTGTGTCGATCTTGAAAACTGCAATTTGGCTGCTGTCGATTTTGCTTATATCCTCGATGCCCCAGTTCGATGCGGGGGAGAACGTCCCGGCGTTTCCCGGAGCTGAAGGCTTCGGAACGAGAACGGTGCATGCGCGGGGTAAAGCCGTAATCCATGTGACGAGACTGGACGATGAGGACAAAGGCCAGGATGAGAAGCACCTGAAACCGGGCCAGTTTCGCTGGGCGCTGGCAGTTGCGAGAAAATTGGCGGGTGCGTATATCGTCTTCGATGTGTCGGGGATGATTCGTCTGAAACGCAAAGCCGAAGTACCACCCAACACGTACATCGCTGGACAGACCGTCCCGGGCAACGGAACAGCTTTTTCGGGCGCATCCATCGTCATTGGAGATTCAGACAGTCCGACTCATGACGTCTTGATACGGCATGTTCGGCACCGTGGCGGCTTACGTCCGGAAACAGATGCCTTCCTGGTGCGAGGAAAACAAACTCGAAATATCATTCTGGATCACGTTTCCGTCTCTTTCTTTCGCGATGGCGCTGCGGAGGTCGTGGATGCCGCCTGCGACGTCACCATGCAGTGATCGCATTTCGGCGACGCCACCAGCAGCAATTCACGATACGGATCGCGACGGAATGCCAGACCAATGGGAAGCCATGCATGGGCGAAACCTGCAACCCCATGGCCGAGAATTGTACGAGAATGATGACAATATCGAGGTATTCCTGAACGAGCGCGCTGCGAGCCTGATCGCGGAGTTACCGCCGATCACATTGCCGCCCATCGGTTCAGATCGTCCCACGACTGCCACGACGGGGCGCTAGCAGCGATTGGGAAATCAGCTCACTGAGTATCGCTGCAAAGCGTCCCGATTCAGACGGACTCCCAGACCGGGTCGAGCGGGGAGCGGAATCGTTCCACCGATCGGCAGGAGTTCGTCCTCGACGAGGCTGGTTCGCAGTTCCGATTCCGACAGCTCGGCCGGCATGAATTCGACGTAGGGACAACAACTCGTCGAAGCCGCCAGATGCACGCTGGCGGCAATGCCGATGGCGCTTTTCCAACAGTGTGGCACGATCAGTTTGCCCCGATCCTCGGCAAGTTGAACCACCTTGCGTGCTTCGGTGAATCCGCCGACGCGCCCCACATCGGGCTGCAACACGTCGATTTTTGCACGGTCCGCCAGATCGAGAAATTCAAAGTGCGTATTCTGCCACTCCCCGGCCGCGATCCGGATCGGGCTATGGTCGTGCAGAAAAGCATGTCCCGCAAGATCATCGATATTCAGAGGAGTCTCCAGAAAAAACAGGTCGTAAGGCTCCAACTGTTTCAGGATCCGCAGGGCTTGTCGTGCATCGTTCCAGGCGTAGGCGACGTCGACCATCAGCGTCATCTCCGGACCGACGGCGGCACGCGCTTCCGCCACCATGGCCACAACCGCTTCGTCCGGCTCCTGAAGCCCGCCGTGGCTGTACGGTCCTTGCCAGCAGATTTCGAGCTTCGCGGCATGGAACCCGAGTTCACGCGCGCGGCGTACCTTGTGCAGCAGCGACTCCCGCTGTTCCTGCCGCGAATGGCCCGTGGGTAGAAGCGACGCGTACGGAACGACATGCGGAACCGCGGCCCCTCCGAGCAGCTTCCAGACCGGTTCGCCCAAGGCCTGGCCGCGGATGTCCCACAGCGCCATGTCGACGGCGCCTAAAGCGCAGATCATTGCTCCACGACGGCCCGTCATCTTCGTCGCCGAATACAATCGCGCCCAAAGCGATTCCGGTTGCATCGGGTCGGCGCCGAGTAGCAGTTCCTCGACACCCAGCGACATGCAGTGCGTGCCACGCGCGCGGATGCACTCGCGCCCGATCCAGGGACTTACATCCGACTCGCCAATGCCGACAATCCCCGCATCGGTGTGAATCTCCACGACCAGATCGTCTTGCGCGGAAGAACAGGCGGATGGATCAAGGTTGGGAACGAGCAGCACATGGCAGTCGACACGCGTGATTCTCATGCGAGAATCTCATCGATCGGAACGCCACCATGCGCGATTCCCACCGGTCGTCCGATGCGATCGGGCACCGTGGAAGCGGGATCGATTCCCAGCGCCTTGTAGACGGTCGCACAAATGTCGGCGGTGCTTGCCGGCCGGTCTTTGACGTAGGCGGCATGAGCGTCCGATGCGCCGTAAACCGTTCCGCCCCGGATTCCACCGCCGAAAAACGCGATGGAATAGCAGTACGTCCAATGATCCCGGCCAGCACTGGCATTGATCTTGGGAGTACGCCCCATTTCACTCATGACGACGATCAGTGTTTCGTCGAGTTCGCCGGAAGCGTCCAGATCCTCCAACAACGCGGTCAACGTATGGTCGAGATAGGGCAGCTTGTTTTCTTTGAGAATCTGGAAGTTCCGCGTATGGGTATCCCAGGCGTCGTAGTCAATCGGGATACGGTCCCAGAACAAGTCCCAGGTCACGTTCACAAACCGCACGCCCGCCGAAAGCAGGCGGCGGCCGATCAACATGCTGTTGCCGAACAGCGTCTTGCCATACCGCTCCAGACGCGGTTCGGGCACCGCCGTCAAATCAAAGGCCGCTTTGGCCGAGTGGGATGTCAGAATGCCGAACGCCTGTTCCTTAAGTCGCGATTGTTGCCGGACCGCGGTGCTGCCTTCGATCCGCCGCAATTCGTCGTCCATCTGAGCCAACAGGGACTTACGGGAATCGAGCCGATCGAGCGTCATCTGCTCGGGCAGGGTCGTATGCGGCAACACGGGGGCGCCGCGAACCACGCGCGGCTGTCCTGGAGAGGCGGCCGCAGCGTCCGGATCCTTGTACGGAGCGCACTCGGTGAACAGCGGATCAAAGCGACGGCCGAGAAATCCGCCGTACGGGCCGGGGCGGCGAATATTCTGTCCCCAGCCGAGGTAACAGGGCAGGTAAACGTACGGCGGGATCTCCGCTTCACGATCGGACTGTTCCAGGTAGCGAACCACCGATCCCATGCTGGGCGGATAACTGTCCTTGATCGTCGTGATATCGGACAGGGGTACCTCGTAACCGGTATAGCTTGGCAGCGTGTTGTGGCAGCCGGCGCTGTGGTTGACCGACCGCACCAGAGCCGCGCGATGCATCCATTGCGCGGTGAGCGGCAGCATCTCGGAGATCGCGACCCCCGCAGCACGGGTGGGAATCGGCTTGAATTCCCCACGAATCTCGGCCGGCGCGTCGGGTTTCAAGTCCCACATATCCTGCGTTGCCGCACCGCCAAGCAGATAAACCACCATGACATTGCGAATGCGTCGCCTGCCCGCGGCATCCGCCGCGCGGGATTCCGAACGAAGCAGATCGGTCAAGGAAAATCCGCCCAGGGCACTCAGCGCACCGGCCCGCAAGGTCTCCCGACGTGTGATCCCGTCGCAACAACGTCGACGACTGCCGAGCATCTGAATCATGGCTGGCTCCAACGGGCTCCTGGTAAGACAATGCGACTATTCACTTTCAAATCGTAAATCAGTTGTCCGCATCACACAATCGAAACCCGGCGAGCGTTGAGAACCGCGCGCCGGTGGATCGCAGCACGGTGGAGGGACGACGATGCAACGTTGACTCCGTCCCTTGGCCACGGGCACGGGTTCGGGACTGCCCTCGCCCGTGGCACACGAAGTGGATCGCTGGAGGCATCATTGCTGCTTGCGTTGTGCCAGATGCAGCAGGCCCATCAACGTGTCTTCCCGCAGATCGCACAGCCGGCTGAGGCCCGGCAAACGTTCACCGATCATGGCACGCAGCAAAGGGAGTTTCTGGGCAAGTCCGCCGGAATAGGCGAGACGCTCCCAGCTCCGAACGCCTCGAAGTCGTTCGGCGCAGATCGAATAGTTTTCCGCCATCGAATTGAATGCGGCTCGAAACAGCGATCCCACGGAAAAATTGTCCGTGGAAATCCCTTCGATCGATCCGCGTTCGCCGAGCGGCCCTGGAAAAAAAGTGAGCTGTACGCGCAGCTCGGAGTCCACCGCGCGTTCCGCCGCTTTTGCCAGATAGTCCCAGACATCGGCTTCCAACGACGCCGATTCCAACAGTTCCGATTCCACTGGCGCCGATGCCAACGGCGCCGATTCCTGCGCCGGACCGGTCCGGCGGGAAATCTCCGTGACAAGATTCACCAGCACGTCGAGCGAACGGCCGGCCGGCAGATGCGTGATCGTGTTCAGGAACCGCGCGTCGACATAAGGCCGCGTCTGGTAATCGCCCGGTTCAAACCGCTCGGTCAGTCGGCTCACCTGGGAGCCGGTCGAAATATTCAGCGAAAGCTCATCCGCATCCAGCTGGACACCCGCCAGTGCCGCCTGGTGGTCGCCGATCGCGGCGAAACAGGGTACGGTTCGGCCGCCGATTCGAAGCTCCCCCGCGGGATCGGTCGTTCCGGTCAAAGCGGGCCAGACGAGATCGGCGACCCCCAGCCGCGCAAACAACGGCCAGCACCAATCCCGAGTGCGCAGGTCGAGCGTCCCGAGCGCCTGCGTGTATTCCGTTCGCGGTTCGCAGTCGCAAATGCGAGCAATCACATAATCGCCCAACGCAAGCGGGATGGCCCGCGCCGGCAACGCGTCACGTTCGACAAGCCAGTAGAGCAGCGCGCTGGCGGAGCCGGCCCGCACTTCGTTGCCGATCGCGCAGAGTGTGTCAACGTCAAGTCGCGCCAACATGCGTTGCAGGCACGATTCGCCGCCACCCAAATCCCGTTCCGCTGTACGCTGATCGCGCCAGGAATAATACGGCGAGATCGCCCGACCGTCCCGCGACGCTAGCAGCACACCGCCCATCTGGGCGCAGAAGAAAATGCCCTCGCATTCCAGAGGGCGCTCTTGTAACAGTTCGTCAATCAGCTCCCGCACGCACCGCGCCACCTGGTCGGCGTCGATTTCGAAATGTCCCGCCGGGCGCTGTCCGAGCGGTGCGGGAAACGGACGGCGGCGAATGCGATCCAGCGTCCCCGCTTCCGGCAACAGGCGGGCGCCCTTGATGAACGACGAACCGACGTCGATGCCCAGATAGTACATTGCGTTTCAGAGGTACATCCCGAGGTAACCGCCGGATTGATCCGTCTGCGACTGGAGCAGTTCAACCCGCTGCTTGGTGCGCGCCAGATCACCGGCGTCAATGTACCGATCAAATTCCGCAAGCAACGCGTGGGAAACCGATCGCCTAAAGAACTCGACATCGGACTGGGTCAGCCAGTCGCATGTTTCTCCTTCGAGGTCAACCTCCAGGTCGGCACGCACCGCGCGAATATCGTCGCTGTCCGTCAACAAGGTTCCCTGAAAACGGAACGATATCGAACCGATTTGCGGGTGGTTGGTCAGATGGAATCCACATCGCGCGTTGTAAAGGAAGTAGCTGTTATGGCTTCCGTGCGTTTCGATCGCCCGCTTGATGCTCTCGCATCGCGCGCGGAACTTCGGAGAGGCATCGATCGGAATATCGAGCCTGGTAACGGACCGCAATGGCAGACAATCAAAACCGATTTCAACCCATTGGCTCATGGTGTCGCGACAACCTGGGATGCCGGCTTCGGTTGCTCGGCGACCACCGGCGCCTTTTCGAGGTTCCAGCCCAACGTCAGCCAGCCGTTGCCCGATTGCATCTGCTGCACGACGAGTTTTCCAGCGTGCTCCCAGCGCCCCGGAAGTTTAATCCCGTCCGAGACAATTTCCGACTTGAGCAGCGCCTCAAACTTGCGCCGCATGAAGGTCTTGAATGCGACCTGCTTGACGCTCAAGTTGCCCTTGTGGCCAATGTAATCAATCTCCACATCGCCTTTGCGGGTCAATTTTGCTCCGGTCGCCGTCTTTTCGATCGCATAGGTCGCCGAAACCTTGATCGGATCGGTGATTTCCTGATCGCCGCGAGTGAACTTCCTCCCTCGGATGCTGATGGTGACTCCCTCCGCGGCGAATTGCGTAGAGACCGGTTGATCCGCGGCAAACGTAATCGACCAGGGGTCCTTGTCCGGCGTGACCTTCAATTCCTCCGGAACGTTTCCGGTCTGTTCCTGAATCATGCTTTCCACTTTCTCGTCGGTCAACGTGGTGCCTCCGAGTGCTCCCTCACTCAAGTTGCCCGCAAATGACTCGTGCAACTGAACGTGCAGATCGTCGCCGGAAGTGACCGCGGGTGGACTTCCTGTGGCGGCGAGCTGATTCGCGCCCAGTTGCAGCACGTCGACCGTTAAAGCGCTTTCGCTGGTCGCCATCGCCAGGCGACGCGGAAATGCATCGCGGCGCAAAAGCGGTGCGCGGAATTTCTTTTCAAAACTGTCGCGGGCTTTTTCCAACATCTCCGCCGCCTGCGAATCAACGCGGCCAGCCACCCGCACCTCGGCGCGATGGTTGCCGATCGCCTCGGATTGTTCCTTCTTCTTCGCCGCCTGCTTCCAGGCCAGTTTTTCGATCAAGCAAATTTGCGATTGAATGTCGTCGATGACCGTCGTCGTATCACAATCCGCGTGCGCCATCTCATCGGCAATGCCGGTCGAATCAATATGAATGTTCTTGAACACGCTCACGTCGGTCCATCCGCGACTGAAAATCGTGACCGGTCCGTGATAACCAACATTGTTCGATTCGGTCTTGGCGTTCAACAAAATTCGCATGCTGGCACGTTTGGAATCGGGCATCAGCGCCAGCGAAATCCTGCCCTTCGTGTGTGCGGTCCCCTCCAACTGTGTGCCAAGGATGTTCTCGGAGACCGGCATGGTATCTTCCACGTCGTCTTCAACTCCCGATGCGGCAAGCCTGCGGGAAACATGGATCTGCAGGTTCGAGTGACCGAATTTCTGGTGTATCGCAGCTACCAGGTCCGTTGCCATGCGCGATCGATCCAACCAGCCAACCGCCCGCCCCAACGCGACCGCATCGTCCCATTGGCCCGACGCCGCAAACGCCTCGTGACGCTTCGCCAATTCGGTCAACGCCGCCTCGAAAGAATCACGAGCACGCTCATCGCCCTTCAACAGAGCCAAATGCAGAAAAGACCGCAACGACTGACGGGCCCGTGCAACCGGCTCCCACTCCATTCCGGGCTCCCCGCTGGTGAATCGACCCAGAATTGTCCGCATCGTGGATGCATCGATTTTTGCAGCCGCGATTTGCTGCTGCAGTTCACTCCACATCAAGAATTTATGCCAGTCCGCCCGCCGCTCCTGGCCGCTTTGAATCAGACGCTGATCCAATTCCCGCAGATCCCGTTGCAACTGCCGCTTCGCCTCGCCGACACGCTCGTCGGTAAGCGGTACATAGGTCGACCGAGCCTGTTCCAGCATCGAGGCAATCTTGGGATCGACGGGAACCGAGGCCCCTTTTTCCTGCGTGGTAGCCGCCGCAGTCGCCGCAGGTGGTGCCGCTGCCTCGTCCTGGCTGAAGGCCCCCGAAACCGGCAGATTCGCGACGAACCAGCCAATAGACAACACAATCCCTATCTGGATTCGCGCAAACATGACCCCACTCCCTTTAGACGATGACGAGCCGGTTACAAACATCCATGGTGTAATGTCTTAGCATGATTTGGATTTTTAAGCTACGCGAACTTTCCAAAACAGGCGGTCTCGGCAATTCAGGTAAATGCTGGAGTCTCCACACAGGATCGGCCCGTAAAAGTCAATGCATAAATCCCATGCTTCCCAAAATTAACGATTGACGTATATTACCTATCTTATCGATAGGGGCAATGTGCGGTTCCTACGGCATCGAGCGGTCATGACGGCATTCCCGAGTCTGCTAATGCTCTCCGTTTGGATTTCCGCGTCGCTGCCGCCACCGGGAACCGTCTGTTGGCACCACGACTACGCCGGAGCGATGCGCGAAGCGACCGCGGGGCACAAACTGGTGTTTCTGGTCTTTGCCGACTTCCGGCTTCAGCCCGTGATCGAACGGGTCGTTCGGCAAATGCAGTCGGACGCTGAAGATCGCGACCTGGTCGAACGGCACGTTTTCGTCTGGCTGCCGCTCGACGCGGAGGTCGATTTGGAGCAGGGACGGATTGCCTTGCTTTCGCATCCAGCGTTTTCGGAACTGGCACCGCACGGCGGCATCGCGGTGATCGACGTGACGGAAAGCGACTCACCGTATTATCAACATGCGGTCAGCCTTGTTCCCAAATTGGAGCATTTGACCGCGGTGACATGTCGGGAGTTATTGCGGCTGCCGTTGGGGAGTTTGACGCAGCGAATGTTGACGTTGGCGGTGCGAACGCATCCGGAAATGCCGCAAAGCGCCGGCTTGCGATTTGACCGACGGTTGGCGGACGAGTGCGAATCGCATGCGCACTACCAGGCGGAAATTGGGGTGCAGGGACACCATAACTGGGAGACACGATTTCACCGCATCAACGACCGGCTGGGCAACATGGTGGCACAGGAAGTTTGCGCGGAGAGTTGGCCCGGGCAATCGCTCTGGGACGCGGCGGTGGAATGTGTCCGCAGCTGGCGTCATTCGCCGGGGCATTGGGATGCGGTGCAAAGGGTGCATCCG
>VGZA01000078.1 GCA_016872775.1 Planctomycetota bacterium
TTGCTTGTTGCCATCCCTGGCACCCTGCTTTGCACAATTTATCAGCGGACCGAATCCGACGGCCCAAATTTACCCCCCCTTTTGTTAACACGAAACACGCTACCGCGCAAAGTGCAATGTGCGCCCCGGCCCAGACTTGCCGCGAAATCGGTTTTGACACGTACGGCGTTGCTCGATATCCTTCGCCCCACACCGCGTCCAACAAGGCGCCCGACCGCTCCCACCCGTCGTTTCCTGCCCTCGCAACCCGCACAAGGAGGTGCCGCGTTGTTCGTCCGCTCCCAACATCATCCGAGTCGCGTCCTGCTGTTCGATTCTTCGCCGGACACGAGCGAAGTGCTGCGCATGGTCCTGGAGCGGCGCGGGATCGGCATCCTGGAAGCTTCGGAACTTGAAGATGGCCTGCGTATCGCGCGCAGCCAGCAACCCGACCTGATTGTGTTGGATACGGAAGATGTTCCGCAAGGCGCGGCGATACGGGCCGCATTTGCGGAAGAATCGCGGAAGTCGCGCGCGGCGCTGCTGATTCTGGGCCGTGTCGATGCGCGCGAGAGCCTGCCGGACTGCGGCCGCGTGATTGCGAAGCCCTACCACTTTGGTCCGCTGATTCGTACAATCGAGCAGATCGTGGAACATGGGGTCCAGGATGGCGTCGCTGTTTGTGATACAGGGCCGGGATCAAGGAAAGCGGTTTGAGCTCCGCGATTCTATCGTTGCGCTCGGGCGAGACGCCCAGAACACGATTCAGCTGCACGATGGGGAAGTCTCTCGCCATCACGCCGAAATCCGCTCGGAGGACGACGGCTACAGTCTGGTCGATCTGAATAGTTCGAACGGCTGCTTCATTAATAACCAGCGGGTCACGCAGCAGGTCTTGCGGAGCGGCGATCGACTGCAGCTCGGCCGGACATTGATGATCTTCACCGATGTCGACGACGCTTCCGCCCAGCTGCTCGAGGAAGTCGATATCGTCTCGCGCCGCCAGGAGTCGCCCTCGCGCATCCTGAAGACGGTCAGTCACGATGAAGGCAGTCGGATACTCACTCCCGGAGAGATCGTCGAAAGTCCCTGGTTGGCCCGCGCGCGAAGCAACCTGCAGGTGATGTACCACACCGCGCTTGCCGTCAGCCACACACTGGACATCGATCAGTTGTCACAGCGGATCCTGGAGCTAATTTTTGAATGGGTCGAGGCCGACCGTGGTTGCTTGATGCTGGTCGACCCGGAAACCGAGGCTCTGGTCCCGAAGGCCCGCCGCAATCGGCGCGGACTGCAGTCGGACGATAAGATGGAAATCAGCCGTACGATTCTCGACTACGTGCTGCAACAACGGGAGGGGGTGCTCACCAGCGATGCGCGCGAGGACCAGCGCTGGGACGCTGCCGGCAGCATCGTCAAACTTGGAGTCCGAGAAGCGATCTGCGTCCCGATGCAGGGCCGGTACGGTATCGTCGGCGTGATCTATGTCGATACCTACACGCCCCCCGGCCGATTCATTCAGCGGCATGCCAATCGGTTCAATGAAGAGCACCTGAAATTGATGATCGCGATCGGCCACCAGGCGGCGCTGGCGGTCGAGGATACGTCGTATTACTCCGCCATGGTGCAGGCTGAGCGACTCGCCGCCATGGGACAGACCATCGCCACGCTGTCGCACCACATCAAAAACATCCTGCAGGGAATTCGCGGAGGAAGCTACCTGATCGAGGAGGGTCTGAAAGGCAACGAAACCGAGATCATTCGCAAAGGCTGGCGGATCGTCGAAAAGAACCAGGAAAAGATCTCGAACCTGGTCATGGATATGCTCACCTTCAGCAAGGAACGCGCTCCGGAGATGGTGCCCGCCAACATGAACGACGTCGTGGCCGACGTCGTGGAATTGACTCAGGTTCGGGCCAGCGACGCGGCGGTCCGATTGGAATTCCGGCCCGACCCGGGGATGATCGAATTGGCGTTCGATCCCGACGCGATGCATCGGGCCATTTTGAATGTCGTCACCAACGCGATCGACGCCTGTGAAAAACGGCCCGACGGTGCTGTGGTCGTCCAGACAGAATGCGACCTGAATGCCGGTGTGATTCGTATTGGGGTCCGCGATAACGGCGAAGGAATCCTGCCCGAGGACCTCCGCAGAATCTTCTCCGTATTCGAGTCCCGGAAAGGCAGCCGAGGGACCGGGTTGGGGCTGCCGGTCAGTCAGAAGATCCTGCGCGAGCACGGCGGGGATATCCTGCTGGAAAGCACGCCACAGGTCGGCAGCCGGTTCACCCTGCAGTTGCCAGCCGTCCGCATCGCCGCCAGCGACCGGACGATGAGTGGTTTGGAATAGACAGGTGGATATCGTTGTTCCAGGAACTGATAAATTCGTTTGTGTTTCCGGCGCCTCGCTTCCCCGAAGGCGATTGGAATCCGCCCGATCTCGGCCAGCATGACGCTTGGTTCGCGTCGGCCGATGGCACGCGACTGCACGGCTGGTTTCTCGCCGCGAGGCAACCGCGTGCGACCATTCTCTACGCGCACGGCAACGGTGAACATGTCGCCTGGCAGGCCGATTTGCTGCGGTTTTACCGCGATGAACTGAACTGCTCCGTATTCGCATGGGACTACCGCGGCTACGGACGAAGCGAGGGGACTCCCCACGAATCGGGAATACTCCAGGATGCCGCGGCCGCCTTGAATTGGCTTTCACAACACACCGACCAGAAAACGGAGTCGCTCATCGTCGCCGGGCGATCCTTAGGCGGCGCGGTCGCGATCCACCTGGCAAGCGAGCAACCCGTTGCCGGACTGGTCGTAGAAAGCGCGTTTACCAGCGCGCCGGAAGTCGCCGCCGTCCATTACCCGTTCCTCCCGGTTCGCCAACTGATGCGCACGCAACTGCGGGCGATCGACTGGATCGCCCGTTACCAGGGCCCGTTGCTGATGAGCCACGCGGTGGACGACGAAATCGTCCCGTATGCCATGGGGGAATCGCTGTTCGCCGGCTGCCCCAGCCGTGACAAAGAATTCTTCCGCATCGATTCCGGCGGGCACAATCATCCTCCGCCGATCGAGTACTACCGGCGACTCGCCACGTGGCTGAGCGACCATGCTGCGGGTCGCGTAGCTCGAAACTTGTTTCGAGTAGGACCGTAACTCGAAACAAGTTTCGAGCTACAGGCGCGGGGCGGCGATTGACAGCCATCGGCGGTTGCGGTCTTATGGCGCCCGGACGGAGGGCGTATTCTCAATGTATTCTCAGTGGATTCTCGAGGAGCTTGCGTTGAAAAACCGTTGCTGGACGAATTTGCTTCTGTTCCTCCCCCTGTCCGGTTGTGGAGGCTGTGCGACCAAGGAAACGCCTCGCGAAATCCGTGAATTCACGGAAGGAGCGACGGAACTGAAACTCGATATGGGGTCGGCAGGCGAATCGCTCGAACAAAATCCGGCCAAGTCGAACAGTTCGGAGTCGAACAGTTCGCAGGAGTCGAAGTCGGCACAGCCCGAGGCTCCCGGTCGGAGTGACGAAGCCAGCCCGACCTGTGGTGGTGAATCGTCGTAATCTTCTGGTGACGGTGCAATAGGGCCCTGACTCATGACGGTGACAGGACGGCATTATGCGACCGGCGAGCGCGTGCGGTTGGAGTTTGCCCATGGCCGGATCGCGTCGATCTCACCGGCGACGGCCAAGGGGACTGGCGTCGAGCCCGCATCGAATTCCGAGCCCTGGATTGCGCCCGGGTTCGTCGACCTGCAGATCAACGGATTCGGCGGCCACGAATTCAACGAACCGCAGATCACGCCGCAACGCGTACGGGAAATTGTTCTGGCGCAGGACCAGTTTGGCGTAACCTCATTCTGCCCGACAACCACCACGCAATCGCTCGACCGGTTGACGCACGCCATGACCGCGATCGGCGATGCCTGCGAACGTTGGCCGGAGATTGCGTCCCGCGTGCCAGGCATCCATCTGGAAGGACCGTTCATCTGTGCCGAGGATGGCCCGCGCGGTGCGCATCCCCGCGAGCATTGTCGGCCGCCCGACTGGGACGCTTTTCGGCGGCTGAACGACGCAAGCGGCGGCCGAATCCGCATCGTTACCATTGCCGCCGATTACGATCAAACACCCGAGTTCACGCGCCGCGCCGTCGATGCCGGAATCCGGATTGCCATCGGCCACACCGGAGCCAGCAGCGATCAGATCGTGCGTACCGTTGACGCCGGGGCGTCGTTCAGCACGCATCTTGGGAATGCCGCTCATCCCCGGATCCGCCGGCACCCGAACTACATCTGGGATCAGCTGGCCGATGACCGGTTGGGCGCGACGCTGATTGTCGACGGACACCATCTGCCCGCGTCGGTCGTCAAGTGCTTTTTGCGAGTGAAATCCATCGCGCGGTGCGCGCTGATCAGCGACATTACGGGAATGGCTGGGATGCCGCCGGGTAACTACTCGGGAACGCCCTTGGGAAATATCGAAGTACTTGACGACGGCCGCCTGGTCGTCGCCGGGCAGCGGGAGTTACTCGCCGGCGCATCGTTACCGATCGGCCATGGCGTGGCCAACGTGATGAAATTCGCCGGACTCGATCTGCGCGACGCAGTGCAGATGGCAAGCCTCAACGCGCAACGCCTGGCCGGGTTTCCGGTCCAACCGCTGGAAGCGGGAACACTCGCCGACCTGGTGCTGTTGCATCACGACTGCGAACCCGGCGCGACAAGCCCTTTGCGGATCGTCGCCACGTACAAGCGGGGCGAACGAACCTGGGACGCCAGCCGGACGATCAGGCACTCCGCTGCCGATTGAACGCCGTTGCCTATTTCTTTTCCGCCGACATCCGTTTCCAGTGAATGCTGGCAACATCCCACATATAGCCGTTGATCCGTTGTGCATGCTGGAGTTTCTTGTCGGCGGCCAGTTCGATGTATTTCCTGGCTTGATCGGTGTCTCCCGTCGCTTCGAAGTAAAGGCCAAGATAGAGGTCGGCGTAAAACAGCCGTGCGGCAAGTACTTCCGGGGCTGGATCGCCATCGCGTGCCGTGCGCAGTACCTGTTCCGGTTCGATCGTGCCGCGATAGAGTTCGAACACCTGCATCATCGGTACGCGAGGGTCGTTCTTGATCGGCAGCATCACCGCGCGCGCTTTTTCCACTCCCTGCTCGCGGGCCATGCAGAGAAACCGCCAGACCGAATTCTCCACATCGCGGTTATCAAAGGTCTGATAGAGTTCAAATTGGCGAGCGCCGCGCGCGTATTCTCCGGCGTAATACAATGCAATTCCTCGCTCCCATTGCCGTGGCTCGGCGTCGGGCGCCAGTTTCACATAGCGGTCGAAGTCGGCGACCGCTTCCTTCACTCGTCCCAGCCGGAAATTCTCACGCCCGCGGATGTAGAATGCTCGCGCGTTCTCCGGTTCCAGCCCCAGCAGCTGATCCAGCTTCGCCACCGCGTCGGCACTCGGTCCCGCCTTGGACAGATCGAGCGCCTGCGACAGAAGTTCGCCATCCGCAACCGCCATTTTGACAGCTAGCACGACCACCCCAAGACAGAAAACGCTGAGCATCGTAGTTACCCTTGATGAACCTGATTGCGGCGGCGGTGTCCACTCAATGCGGTCCAACTCCCCGCCCCGTACAAAATCGAAATGAGATTCTAGTCGCTATTCGGGACGCGAATCGAGATACCGGATCGAAATCTGGCAGCGAAAGAACATTCGATCGATGGTTTCGCGGGTTGCAACGACGTTTGTGATCGCCATTCGGCCAAACCGACAGACCGGGCGAGTGGCACGGACTTTGCAATCCCCGGACTCAGGATCGCGCGTCATTGCGAAAAAGTGTCGGACGTCAAAGGCGCGAAAAGGAACGATCCGCAGCAGCAGACAGGAGTGCGAAAATGTTGGTACTAAGTCGCAAGGTCGGTGAAAAACTGGTGATCGGTGGCGGTATCGAGATTACGGTGCGTCGGATTCAGGGTAACCGAGTCGCATTAGCGATTTCCGCGCCCGACAAGGTCACCATCTTGCGTGCGGAATTGCTGCGGCAGACCGACAAGGATTCGGATCCGGGACACGCAGCGCGCCCTACTGCGTTGCCGGGAAGTGTACTCGGCTCGGCCAACGCCCAGCCACCCGATAATCGGCTGCCTCGTTATGCCGCACTTCCGGGATTGCAGCGGCATCCACCGGCATCGGCGAGTTGATTCGCGCTGATTCGAGCTGATTCGCGCGCCCGACGGCACGCCGCATTTCGACCACGCGCAGGTCGGTCTATCTCGAACGATGCCAGTCCGCGCCGCCGTATCGCGCCGCAAACCAAGCCGCGCGCGTCAAATTCGCGGACCGATCGCGTACCAGCGAGCGAATATCGGAGAAGCGCCGCATATCGACTTCGGCCGGCAGGCGAGCTACATTTTATTTGGAATGGGCGTCGGGTCCGACCATAGCGGGCGGACCGGGAGTGCCGCTGACAGGAATCGAATTCGATAGCGAGGCAGACGTGATGAAACTGGGTTTGGCGTCGGTCGCGGTCGTGAGTTTCTTTCTAATTTCCAGCTTGTTACTGGTCGAAGGCGGGCTCGGACAGGATGAGCTGCCACGCTGGGCTTCCCCACCGCTGGAGCGCTCGGTTTCGGTACGGGATGGGGGCAGCGATCGGCGAATGACGCTGGAGGAGCTGTACCAGCAGCTCGCTCAAACGGACGTCGTTTTTGTTGGGGAATCGCACACCGATGAGACGACACATCGCATGGAGCTGGCGATCTACGAGGCGCTGTTGAAGCTGCGACAGAACCGCGTGGCGCTGGCGATGGAGATGTTCGAGCGGGACGCCCAATCCGCGCTGGACGCCTACCTGGCTGGGGAACTGGACGAGTCGGCATTTCGCGAAAAGGCAAGGCCGTGGGAAAACTACCGCACGGCCTACCGTCCGTTGATTGAACGTGCGAAAGCAACAAAGGCACCGGTGATCGCGTCGAATTTTCCGCGTTCGCTGCGTTCGCGCCTGGCCGCCGAAGGCCCGAAAGTGCTCGAGTCGCTGGAAGGTCCCGACAAGCGGCTGGCTCCGGTCGAGCTGCTGCCGAGTTCGGACGCGTACTGGCGCCGCGTTGACAACGCCGTCCGCGGCCACGCCGGCATGATGGGTGAAAGCGATCGGTTGCATTCCACCCAGTCGCTCTGGGACAACGCCATGGGCGAGTCGTGCGCCAGGGCCATCGACCAATATCCCGAACATCTCGTGCTGCACATTAACGGCGACTTCCACAGCCAGTATTGGGACGGCACGGTGCATCAACTGCGACGGCGCAAACCGGATGCGCGGGTCAAAACGGTCTCCCTCGCGCCTGTCGTCAATCCCAACGTGGCCGAACTGCGCGGAGCACCCGTTGCCGATTATGTCGTGTTCGTCGAGGCCCGTGCGTCGGACATTAACGAAGGCGCGTGGTCGGTCCATACTTCCCGCGACGTCAAATATCGGATGCGACTTCCCGAGGGATTAAAAGGCGACGATCGCGTTCCGTTACTGATCTGGTTCGTCGATGACGGGCTGACCGCCGGCGACGGTATCGATCTCTGGCAATCCAGGCTGGGGACCAGCGCGGCGATCCTCGCCGTGGAACCGCCGTATCGGCAAGTCGAGGAGGACTTGGGCGTTGGCGGGCGCTGGTTCTGGCCCGATTCGTACTCCAGCGATATCGGTGGAATGGTCGACGCCGTGGAACGCATCTGGGGCTATGCACTTCGACACTTTCCGATCGACGCCTCGCGCGTGGTGTTGGCCGGTGAAGGCACGGGCGCGACGGTCGCCGCGGGCGTTTCGGTATTCACCGATCGCATCGATGCACGCGGCCTGGCGATTGGACCGCGACAGTACCTGAAGTTGCGCGATATGGCACTGCCACTGCCCGAATCCTGGGGGAAGCTGCAGCCGCCCCAACGGCATTTGACGGTGCTTGGCAGCGCCAAGGATGAATCGTTCTGGACCGCCGAATTGGCGGCCTACCGCGAAGTCGGAATTCCAACCGAACTCGCCACTCTCGATGCCGATCCGTGGTCGCGGGAGGGGCAGATTGCGTCCCAGTTGACGACGGCATTGGGGCTGAAGGCGGGTTCGTCGGCCGCGGGCTCCACCGCGGGTCCCGCCAATTCGGCGGCCGCACAGAAATCGTATTTGTTGCTGGAATCCGATTCAGCGCGCGGCCGGCAGTGGGCCCGGCTGCAGGCGCTCTGGCATTCCGATCCGCAAACGAACCAGATCGCGGTCGTGGAAGATGTTCCCGCGGATCCGAGCGCCGTCCGATTTGCAACGGAGATTCGACCCTCGAATCTGGCAGCCCCCGGTGCACTGCCACGCTGCCCGGGCCCGTTCGGCGGCACCACCGTCCTGGTGCTGCCGCCCGATACATCGGATGCCGTCGCGCGCGATTGGTTGACGCTGGTGGAAAACGACCCGCTGGCCAAACAGAGTCGGTTCTATCGCACCCGAATCGCCCGCACTCCGTCCGCCGGCGGTCCTGCGCGCGACAATAATGCAAACGCTCCGGCGAGTGCAACCACCGGCATCGGCGAATTGCCGGACGTGCTCGCCAAACTGCTTTCCGAAAATCGCAAAAACGTGCTGCTCGTGCCGGCCGTGTTTTACGCCGATGCCGATTGGTTGCGCCGACTGCGCCGAGCGGTGAAGCCATTGGAAGAGCAGATGACGTTCCAATGGTCGCCCGGGCTCGGAGGCAGCAAGGAGGCGCTGAAGGTCGAAATCGATTTGCAGAGCGAACCGCCCGTTGCGCACGATTTGACGGTGCAGATTCAACCCGATCGCCACCAATTGATCGTTGAAAACCGCGTAAGTCTGCCGGCATCCTTGCGCCGCGCAAATACCGTTTTCCGACTCAATTCCAATCTGCGGATCATTGAATCCAGCGTTCCGCTTGAGGAAATCGGCGCAGACGGGCCGCAAGGGGCGAACCGCTATCGTTTCAACGGTGCCGTGCCTGCCGGCATCTGGACCGTGCGCTACGAAGGTCCGATCGACTTTGGACTGTCCGATCAGAAGGAGGAATACACGCGAGGCTTCCGGCAGACACGCGGTGTGTTGCGCGAAGACGGGATCTACCTGGATGCCGACAGCGACTGGATTCCGGAATTCGACGAGCGGCTGTTGCGGTTCTCGCTGAACCTGCAACTGCCGGATCACTGGCATGTCGTCAGCCAGGGTAAAGGCTCGTCGAGAGACGGGCGGGGGTGGGCCCGCTGGACGGCCGACGGACCGATGGACCAGATCTATCTGGTCGGCGGACCGCTGCAGCGTGAGACGGACGCAGCGGGAGGCGTGGAGATCCAGGTCTACCTGCGGCAGCGCGACGACGCACTTTCCCGCAAGTACCTCGATACCGGAGCCCGGTATCTGGAAATGTACCGCAATCTGATCGGTCCATACCCTTACGGCAAATTCGCGCTGGTCGAGAACTTCTGGGAAACCGGCTACGGCATGCCGTCGTTCACATTGCTCGGCCCGCAGGTGATCCGATTCCCGTTCATCCTGCATTCCTCGTATCCCCACGAGATCTTGCACAATTGGTGGGGCAACTCGGTGTTTGTGGACTACGAGCAAGGCAACTGGTGCGAGGGCCTGACGGCGTACATGGCCGATCATTTGATCCAGGAGCAGCGCGGGACGGGCGCAGAATACCGGCGCAACACGCTGCAGCGCTACCGCGACTACGTGCGCGACGCGCGGGATTTTCCCTTGAACGAGTTCCGATCGCGCCATAATGCGGCCACCGAAGCGGTCGGGTACGGCAAGTCGCTGATGCTGTTTCATATGCTCCGCCGGCAGCTGGGGGACGACGCGTTCCGCGCCGGCCTCGGCGCGTTCTATCGCCAATACCGTGGGCAGAAAGCCGGATTCGAGCAGATTCGCCAGTCCCTGGAGTCTCGAACGCAGCCGTCGGAATCGCCGTTGAATCTCAAGCCGTTCTTCGACCAATGGTTGACGCGAACCGGCGCCCCCCAGCTGGCACTGCGAGATGTTGCAGTCGAGAACCGTGGCGCCGAGTTTGTCGTGCGCGGCCGGCTCGAGCAGTTGCAGAAGGACGACGCCTTCCAGCTGCAAGTTCCGCTGGTCGTGCAAACGGCGAACGGCAGCACATCCCACGCGCTGGAGATGACGTCGCGCGAACTCGAATTCCGCGTGCCCGTCGACGGCGTACCGCTGCGCATCGCCGTCGATCCCTCGTTCGATCTGTTCCGCTATCTCGACCCCAATGAGACTCCACCCACCATCGGCCAGATTTTCGGGCAGCCGAAAATCCTCGCCGTCCTCTCAACCTCACCGCTCGATCGCGACAAGCTCGAGAGCTTTCAGCAACTTCTGGAGGCGTGGCGCAGCGAGGATCATGCCATTGACACCGTGGACGACACCCGACTCGACCAGATCCCCGAGGATCGAGCGGTATGGTTCCTCGGTGCGCATAATCTCCACGCGACTCGCCTCTTCCCTGACTCGCAGCGGCTTTCCAGATCGCCCGACGGCACCGCATTGCGATTGGCCGGCGAAAACGTGCCGTTGGCCAACCACTGCCTGGTCGTGATCCAGCGCCATCCGCACAATCGCGACCAGGCCATCGGCTGGCTGACGCTCGATCCCCAGGCGGCGGCCGCGGGACTGGGACGCAAACTGCCCCATTACGGAAAATATTCCTACCTGGCATTCTCCGGCGAGGAACCGACCAACGTCGTGAAAGGTCAATGGGATACGAGTGGTTCGCCGTTAGTGGTCGACCTGCGCGAGAATTCCGACGGACCGGTTCTGGTGTCGGTCGCGGAAGGCCGCAAGGCGCTCGCGGAACTTCCCCCTGTCTTCTCAAGCCGCGCGCTGCAGACGCATGTCGAATGGCTGGCGGCGCCGGAACGGCGCGGACGCGGACTTGGAACGCCGGAAATTGGCGACGCCGCGGAATATATCGTCAAGCAACTGCAGGCCGCCGGTCTTCAGCCAGGGGGTGACAACGGCTCCTGGTTGCAGAAATTCACCGTGGAAAAAGGCCCCGCCGGCAAACCGGTCGACGCCTATAACGTTATCGGTATCCTCCCGGGTAAACGGGCGGATTGGAATGCCCAGTCAATCGTGCTTAGCGCCCACTACGATCACCTGGGCCTCGGCTGGCCCGACGTGCGCGAAGGCAGCGCGGGACAGATCCATCCGGGCGCCGACGACAATGCCAGCGGTGTCGCGGTGATGCTTGAGCTGACCAAGCTGCTGGCCGCCGAGGGCGGCGGTTCGCGTAACCTGGTCGTGATCGCTTTTTCCGCCGAGGAAGCCGGACGGCTCGGCTCCCAACATTATGTCGACCACCCGCGGTTTCCGTTGAACGAAATCCGTGGTGTCATCAATCTGGACGCCGTAGGTCGACTCGCCGATCAACCGCTCTCCATCCTCGGCACCGGAACCGCAGACGAATGGCAACATATCTTCCGCGGTTGCACGTTCGTCACCGGTATCCCCAGCAAGAATGTCGTCGAAGGCGCCAACGGATCCGACCAATGGAGCTTCATCGAACGAGGTATCCCGGCGGTCCAGATCTTCAGCGGGCCGCACGGCGATTACCATCGGCCGGGCGACACAGCTGATAAGGTCAGCCCCAGTGGACTCGTCAAGGTCGCGGCGTTCGTCAAAGAGGCTGTATCCTATATGCTTGAACGAGAGCCTCCGTTGACGATCAAGATCGCCCTGGCAGGCGGCCAGGCTGGAGGGCAGACGACGACCAGCAACCCCGACGGTGGACGCAAAGTCCTGTTCGGTGCGGTCCCGGAATTCGACTACCGGGGACAAGGCGTCAAGCTGGAGTCGGTCGTCGCGGATTCGCCTGCCGCCACCGCCGGACTCCAGGCCGGGGATATCCTCGTGAAACTGGATAAGGAGAAAATCGGCAATCTGCAGCAGTTCTCCAACCTCCTCAAGCAACTTCAGCCCGATCAGCAGGTCACGGCACACATTATCCGCGACGGCAGAGAACTGGCGATCAAGGTCACACTGCGAAAGCGGTGAAGAAGGGGGAACAGGGAACGGGGAACTGGGGTCCCCGTGGCTGGGGCATCTTGCCCCAGGCCCGTGTTACGGGGCACAGGGATCCCCGTGGCTCACGTTCCCCGTAACCCTCTTCCCCCCAGCATTCGCACTTGACGCCGCGGGACCCTGTACTTAACATCCGCGCCCTTGGATGGGTCGAGGCCATTCGGGCGACGATCGTTATTCCACGATTCCCAACGCACCTGCCCTGCGCGCCAACAGGTATATCGCGGCCAACGTTTTTCCGAGGATCGGCCGAACTGGCGGCGGCAAGTGTGCAAGGTCGTTGCAATTCGGGGCAGGGATGTTCCACTGGCGACGCATATCACTGAATTTTGCGACCTGGTACCTGCTGGTTAGTATGGGCGCCTTGGCGGCTTGGGGACAGGTTCGTCCGACAATCGACAGCCAACGACTCGATCGTGAACCAACGGATCGGGTTGTCAAAGAAACCTATCGTCTGCAGCACAAATCACCCACGGATGCCGCGCGCGTCCTGGCTCCGCTGTTGCGCGATGCGCCGCACAGTCGGGTGGATGTCGACATCCCGTCGCGGTCATTGATCGTGAGTGGACCAGCCTGGGTGCAGCAATGTGCGCGGGAAGTCGTCACGACGTTGGACCAGCCACCGAGCAAAGATGTTTCGTCCGGAAGCGCCGCATCGCCACCGCGCACGGTCGCCTATCGGCTGGGGTCGATTCCACGTGCGGCATGGGAGCGGCAACTGGCGGAGTTGCCTGAAGGCGCGACGGCAACCGTCAGTTACGACTCGGATTCCGGTACGGCGTTTGTGCGGGCTTCCGATACGGCGCAGAGTCTGCTATCCAGATGGCTAGCGCAGCAGAGGGAGGCGCCCGAGTCAGGCGGCAATTCTACCACCCAGCGTTTCCTGCCGTTCCGCCGTCTGCCTGCGGCAGCGATGGAAGACCGAGCCGGCGACGATGCCGCGTTCGGTCGGCGATTTGTACCGGTGACTGCGAGTGAATTCGCGGTCGTGCGGCGAGAGCTGTTGCAGCTGCTGGGAAGTCGTTTGCACGAAAGCTCTGAGCCCGATTCGCTGATTCTGCCGACCAAGGCCGGTGACTGCCGGATCCACTGCGATTTCCGGCACAAGGAGTTCATGATCGAAGGGCCTGTGACGGTCCTCGATCAACTGCAACGATTGCTGGAATCGTTGGACGAACAATCGGTGAGCGGCGGGTCGAAGCGATCGCAAGTCGTACCATTGCACCGTGATACCCAGCCGCGGCTGCGCGAGGTGATCCGCCCGTCGCCGGGCAGCGCCCCCAAGCCGACTCATCCCGAATCAGTGAAGCAATCCCAAAGGCGAAAACCAGGGCGCTACTCGGTCGACCAGGCGACGTACCTGCGCCGACCCGACGACCCCGTCAACGTTTTACCGGCCGATAATCCGCCGCCGAATCCGGCAGCCGACGCGGACGATCCGGAACGGGACCCCAACAAGAACGCCGGCAAGGCGCAATTCGAGGGCGTGGAACTCGAACTGCTTCCCGACCTTGACGCCGTCATCTTGCGCGGCAGGGACCAGGAACTGCGCCAACTGGCCGACATCATTCGCCAGCTGGAGGAACTGAGCCGGGAAACGCAACCGGCCATCCAGGTGGTCGAGTTGCGCTTCACCAGCGCGCAGCGGGTATCGACGATTATCCAGCAGACCCAAGCAAATCTGATCGGCACGCGGCAGGGGAGGGCGACGGTCACAAACCTCGGCACTCCCAACGCACTGCTGGTGATCGGATGGGGAGAAGCGGTCAGAGCTCTGGTCGAGTTAATTGAAAAGCTCGATCAGCCGATCGAGAGCGGGATGCAATTCGACGTCGTACAGTTGCGGCACGCCACCGCCGCCGCCGTGCAACAGACGTTGCAGGGCTTTTACAACGGCCGACAGGGGCTCGGACCGAGCATCCAGTCGACCGCCGATGCGCGCACCAATTCGATCGTCGTGCATGCCGCTCCGCGCGACATGACCGAGGTCCGGCGTCTGGTCGAGCGGCTGGACGTTCCTCAGGCCGAGGCGATCCAGCGAGCGCGGGTGTTTCCGATTCAGCACAGCCTGGCGGCCGACATCGCGCAGATGCTGCAGCAGGCGACTCAGCCTCCCGCCACGGGCGGCCGCTCGGCGGCTTTGGAACTGATGCTGGAAAATGGCGATCCGATCGTGGCGTCCGGGATCCTCGAAAACACTCAGATCACCGTGAACGCTCGAAACAACAGCCTGATCATCACCGCGCCCCCCGCGAATTTCCCGCTGCTCGAGAATTTGATCCGGCAGCTCGACACTCCCGGACTCATCGCCAAAATCAAGATCTTTCCGATCCAGCACGGCGACGCGTCCACGTTGATCGAAACGCTGCGCTCGTTGATCCCAAGTCAGGCCGGCGCCAGTGCCGGCCCCCAGTTATCAAGCGCCCCTGGCGAATCATCGCTCGCTCCACTGCGATTTACCGTCGATGCCCGCAGCAACAGCCTGATTGCCACCGGTTCTGAGGGTGATCTGCGGATTGTCGAGGCACTGATCGTCCGCCTGGACGAAAACGACTCGATGCAGCGGCGGAGCACCGTTTACCAGCTGAAGAACTCCGCCGCCGTTGACGTCGCACTGACGATCAACGAATTCCTGCGCACGAACCGCCTGGTCGAATCGGCCGGGCCCGGCCGCAGCAGCCCGTTCCAACAGTTGGAGAAAGAAGTTGTCGTTGTCCCCGAACCGGTCGCCAACAAACTGATTCTCAGCGCGACGCCGCGCTACTACGACGAAATCAGCCGGCTGATCGAACAGCTCGACCAACAGCCTCCGCAAGTGATGATCCAGGTTCTGATTGCCGAAGTCGCGCTGAGCGACGCCGAGGAATTTGGCGTGGAACTCGGCATCCAGGATTCCGTGCTGTTCGACCGCAGCCTGCTCGGCAACCTGGTCTCGACCACGAATACCAACCAGACCTCGACCCCCGCGGGAATCCTCACGCAAACGCAACAGACCGTGATCGCCGCATCGAACCAGCCTGGCTTTGACTTCAACTCGACGCGGCCCCTGGGAAACAGTGGCTCCGCTCAGTCACTCAGTACCTCCAACTCGGTCGGTGGACAAGGCCTTTCCAACTTCGATCTGGGACGCGGCAGCGCCGAACTCGGTTTCGGTGGACTTGTGTTGTCCGCCAGCAGCCAGAACTTGAGCGTGCTGATGCGAGCGTTAAGGGAAAACCGCAGGCTGGAAGTTCTGAGTCGTCCGCAGGTGCTGACGCTCGACAATCAACCGGCGTTCATTCAAGTGGGCCAGCGCGTGCCGCGTATTGTCGGATCGATCGTCAACCAGGCCGGCCAGCAGAATAATGTGGCGCTGGAAAACGTCGGGTTGATTCTCGGCGTCACGCCGCGCATCAGTCCCGACGGCAACGTGGTGATGGAGATCGATGCGGAGAAGTCCGAGTTGGGAACCGAGACCGAAGGAATTCCGGTCTCCGTTTCGACCAACGGCACGGTCATCCGTTCCCCGCGGATCAATACCACCACGGCCCAGGCAACCGTCAGCGCCGCCAGCGGCGAGACGATTATCCTGGGCGGGCTGATCACCAAATCGACACGCAACCTGCAACGCAAGGTGCCTTACCTGGGCGATGTTCCGTTGTTGGGCAACCTGTTCCGATACGACTCACAGGCGCAACGGCGCACCGAACTGCTGATCATCCTGACTCCCCATGTCGTGCGGACTCCCGATGACGAGCAACGGTTGAAGCAGATTGAACTGGCGCGTATGAGCTGGTGCGCCGCCGACATTTTCGACATCCATGGCGACTTGGGGACCGGATCGGCACTCGACGCCGCTCCGTTGGATAACGGCGATTACGAAATCGTCTATCCCGACGTCGATCCTCGCGGCCGTCCGTCGAGCCGGCGAGTGAACGGGGGGAACGGCCGATGACGCGTGCCGCATGTTGCTCCCAGCGATGGCCATCCCGCTGCGTCCGATTCGCTTTCTACGGCCTGGCACTGCTGGCCGGCTCGGGCTGCCAGCCGCTGCATTGGGAGAAAGGCAGTTTCTGGCCGTCCGGCAAAGCTGGGCCCAGTTCGGATTCGGCCGCCGATTCCGGTTTCTGGCCCTGGACCCGTTCCAAGCCGGAACCCGCAATCCCCGACCGCATTATGGCCATCTGGACCGATACGGTGCTGCACCAACCGGGCGAACCCGCTCTGCGTGGATTCGGCGGGCGAATCTTTTTCTATCAGGACAAATCGAAAGATCCCGTGGAGGTCGACGGCGGGCTGGCAATCTATGTTTTCGACGCGGATAAGATCGATCCCCGGTCGCCGACGCCAGAACGAAAATTCGTTTTCACCGCCGATCAGTTCGCCTCCCACGCCAGCCGTTCGGAACTCGGCCTTTCCTACAGCGTCTGGCTGCCTTGGGACGAAGTGGGTGGCCCCAACCGGCGACTCAGCATCGTGACGCGGTTCGAGGGCCGCAATGGCGGTGTGGTCATCTCGCAACCCACCCAAAAACTATTACCAGGAGTCGACGACCTGGCCCGTCGTCCCGCATCTTCGAATTCATCGCCGACAGTTCAAACCACAGGAGTTCCGGCAACAGGCGAGCATCACCACGGCGTGCGCCAGGTAAACTACGATTCGGGTGAATCGCCGCCGAATGCAAACGGGAATACAAAGCGTCGATTGCAACCTCAGACAATTGATCTGCCGCCAGCATTCTATGACCGGAATCTGAAGAGCCCGCCCCAAGCGGAGCCGCAAGACAAGAGCAACTCAACGGCCGAATCCGATTTGGAAATTCCCTTGTCGAGGGGCGATTTGGATCGCGTTCACTCCCGCAACGATCGGCCGGCCAGCAGCGAGGCGCAGCGCCGCGTCACCCGCCCGGTCCGCGACGCTCAAGGCCTCGATCGCCGCGACGGCATGCTGCGCCGCGAACCATTCCGCGCCGGCTGGCTGCAGGCGCTGCCACAAACTCCACGCCGACCATATCATCGTGATGCCAGCCCATCGCCCGCCAGTCAGCATCTCGCCGACGGACAATCGGACAGCGATCGACCGCAGTAGGACTCGTATTCAGCTGGCGAGAGTCCGGGGTCGGGAATCTTTGGCGCCAACAACCTCACCATCAGAACGACCGTCGACGCCAAAGACTCCCGACCCAATCCTGTTCGGCACGTGGTTTGCTAGCCGGTGAATATTCAATTCTTGGCACGTAATTTGCGCCTCAGGTATGGCCATGTGATTTGGCTGCCATTTTGACTTGAGGCATACATGGCGTGAGAGCGACGGTCCGACGTCCGCGACTCGGATGTCAAGGCTCTGAAGTACTTCGAGAAGTTGGCACCGCTCTTGGAGCGGCTGCGCGACGACGCTTGTGCGCGCGACAAAGCCGACAAGCGCGAGCTGTTCTACGATCAGTATTGCCTGCTGATTCTGCTCTATCTGTTCAATCTGATCGTCAGTTCGCTACGGAGCCTGCAACAGGCCAACGAGCTGGCCAAGGTCTAAAAGCGGCTCGGTTGCGGGTGGGCGTCGCTGGGCTCGTTGGCGGAAGCGGCCAGCGTGTTCGATCCCCAGCGGCTCAAGGAAATCATCGCCGAGCTGGCGGACGAGCTCGCGCCGCTGGTCCGCGACGACCGGTTTAAGGACGTGCCCCAACTTGTCGCCGGTTGACGTCCACTGCCGCAACCCCGACAATCGCAGAAATATTCCCCGTAACCCGTCCCGGAGCGACACTGTTGCTGATCCCACATCCCACCGGCGGTTATCGATTCTTGCCTGGCATTGCGCCGTATTCCTGTGGAGTA
>VGZA01000079.1 GCA_016872775.1 Planctomycetota bacterium
TACCCCAGCGCGATCGGCCTCGTCACGCTGCGCCGCGATGGCTTCGTCTCTCTCAACGCCGGCAACGACTCAGGCCAGCTCATCACCAAGCCATTCACATCGCCGCCGGGCAAGCTGTTTCTCAACGTCGATGCGCGGGACGGAGATTGCCGAGTCGAAGTGCTGAACTCCAAGGGCGAAGTATTCGCCAGATCGCAGACTTTCACCGGTGACCACCGCCGCATGGAAATTGGCGATATCGCAGACCTCAGCAAGTTGGCGGGCCAGTCGTCGATCCAGCTCCGCATCACGCTGCGGAGCGCGAAACTGTTTTCGTACTGGTTCGAGTAAGAACTCTGGCGGACGGCGGACTCGCTCAACCAAGCTGGACGGCCAATGTTGACAAAGGATCGGGGATGGCGATGACTCGAATGGTCACGTGCCTGATATTACTTGCGGCCACGGCGGCGATTGCCGCGGAACCGCAGACGGGTGAGATGTCGGTCGATCGCGTGCGGAGCAAGCTCTTTCGGCATCAGTATACGATCTACGATCGGGAGTTCTGCGGCTCCGAAGTATGTGTGGATTTCGACAACGACGGCCGGCGCGAACTGTTGTATGTGTCGCGGGCGCCTGGCAAGCTGCAAATGCTCAACGCGGCCGACGGGAGTGTTCGTTGGAGCCGCGAGCTGAAGGGCCAACAGCAATCGACCTCCGCGTTTGATCTCGACGGCGACGGTCGGTGGGAGGTGCTGTATTCGGTCTCTGAACCGGGCGTTCTGTATGTCTGCGATCACAACGGCAAGATTCTGCGGCAGTGGGATTCGGAAGACGGCAAGCTCGGCAATTCCCCGGTGATCATCGACGGAGATGGAGACGGAGTGCTCGACGGCTATCTCGGCACCCGATCCCGTTACCTGGCTCGTATCAACATGAACGAACTGTCGCTACTCCAGCGACGGCGTGACTGGGTCCAATGCGGCTGCTACACGTCGGCAATGGATGTGGATCGTGATGGCCGCTGGGACTTGTTTGCCGGTAGCGGGGACGACTTTGCCGCAAAGGGAGTGCTGCACCGCTTGAATCCATCGACGCTGGAGAGCGTGTGGACTTTTCCGACAAACGACAACGCCTCGAGTGCCGATGCCGTGTTGGTCGACATTGACGGCGATGGAACTGTCGAGATCATCAAGTCCGTGGACAACTACAAGCAGGACGAAGCTCACGATGCCGTCATGGCGTTCACGATCGACGGCAAGCTGCTGTGGAAAGTGGACGGATTATCGGAAGAGGACTCGCCGAACGTGGCGGACTTGGACGGCGACGGCTCGGTCGAGATCGTCGGCATGACATTCGGAGGCGAGGTCTACTGTCTGGACGCAAAGGGCCGCTTCCAATGGCGGCGCGATCTTCGGCCGGAACTTGATGATGGCCAGCACATGTACATGACGCCGATCCTCTGCGACCTGAACGGAGACCGGCAGCTCGAAATCCTCGCGATGACCCACGGGCAATATTCACCCACGCCCGGCCAGAAGCCGAATGCCAGACTGACGGCCCTCGATGCACGCGGTAATGTGCTCGACGAGTTGGACCTGGGCGAATCGCGGTATTGGGGGCACGCCTTCGTCTGCAACCTGGACGACGATCCGTTTCTGGAACTTGTCGTGACGGGTTATGGCGGTCTCGACGTATTCGAAACGAGCGGCTTTGGCTCAAACACCGAGCACTTTCAACGCCGTCGCAGCTACCAGCGGTTGAACGTGCGACCGTGGGCCTATGAAGACAGTTTTTTTATCGAACGGGGCCAGAAGCAGAGTGTGATCAACCTGACGGACAATCTCGTTCTGGCGAAGGGTGACGGCGGCAACGTCCGCGACGGTCGATTCGTGACGGAGTTGCTAACGTTGCCTCCCGACTGCGAATTCCGCCGACTTCAGTTCGCCGTGGAGACACCGGAAAATACACAAGTCCGCGTCGACGTGCTCGACGCCCGTGACCGTCCGTTGCGCGTGGAGGTCACCTCGGACTTGGACCTGCGAATTCGCGAGCCTGTGCGACTCTCCTTTCACCTCTCGACGAGCGACCCGGCAACGACGCCGAAGCTCGATTCCTACTCGCTGAATTTCGAGAAGTTTGCGCTGGACGAACTCTTGAAACGATGAGGGATTCCCGCGTTGCTCGTCGGCATTGTCGTAAGCCATCATTTCGAGTCCCCAAGCTTCCTGGGCGGCAGATCATCCAGCGACAAGAACGTGCCGCGAATCCAGGGGACGCCGAACATGTGCGGGTTGGCACTGCTGGCCGCGGCGGTGTCGTCGGTGTAATGCACCACGAAGATGCGGCCGTCGCCGAGTTGCACCCAGCCGGAGTAGCCTTGTTCATGGCCGTTGGCGCTGGCCTCCACTTCGACGATGTGATCGAGTTGATGCTGGTCGGGGAACCCGTCGTGGGCCGCGGACCACGACGTCACATGGCGTCCCGCTGCCGGGTCTTCGGTGACGGCTTCGAAGCGTCGCCACTGGCTGTAACCGGTCACACTCGGCGAAATCTGAACCGCGTACAGATCCGGATGCTGAACCTTGAACCGATAGTAATCGTACCCGAAGACCTCGTACGGGTTGCGCGGCTCGTTGCCGAACGCCAGGGCATGGCTGCTGATCAGAGTCCACGGCAACTCGCTCAGGCGGCTGTCGCCCTGATCGGTGTCCCAGGCAGGTCTTCCGTCGATGAACAGTTCCATGCGGCCGGTCCGGCTGACGACTCGGTAGGTGTGAAACTCACCGGGCGCGATCTCGGCCCGCAGCTGGGGATTGTGGGCCATGACGACGTGGTCGGGAAACAAGCGCAACACGCCGGCAAACGGTACCGACACGCTCGCCGCACGGCCTGCATTCGCCCGCACCAGAACCTCGAAGGTCAAATCGACGATGGTCTTGGCCGAATCGGCGGGACGCAGATTATACATCGTAAATTGGCCACGGTGCCCGTCATTATCCAAATGAAACACGCCGTCCTTCAGGCCGATGGAATACCGATCGTTGCAGTGACCGCCGGCTGGCTGCGGTCCGGTGGGATCATCCACATCGCCAATCCAGGCACGCAGCGCGGCCCGTCCCACGCCCGAGCGGAATGTCACCATCAGACGACCATCTTGTAACAGGCCGGCACACGTCCGCCCGGTGATCGGAAACGGCACGTGCTGGTACTTCCAGGATTTGCCACCGTCTGTCGAAAAGCCCTTCGCCCCCTGCAAACCGTCGACGCGCGATTCGCGGGCAATGACGAACAGACGTCCGTCGGCGAGCTGAATGGGACTCGGCTCGGAAAGGGAATGAGGCGGAAAGTGATGCGGCTGCCCGATGAACTCCCAGGTCTTGCCGCGATCCTTGGAACGATAGTAATCGAGGATTTCCACGTTTCCCGGCTTGGCAAAGTAGGACGCGGCCAGCAACCAGGAGCCATCGTCCATTTCGGCGACGCGACTGGGCACGATACCGCCTCCGCCGCCAACCTCTTTCGCGCGCAGCCAGCGTTCGTTGATCCAGGTCTTGCCTTCATCTCGGCTGTCGCGCAACAAGACATCCCAGGTGGCGACGGTCTGGTCTCCGCCCGAAGGAACGTCCACGAGCATGAGCAAGGCGCCGTCGTTCAATCGTTGCAGACGAGGACAGTTTTGGTAGACGCCCGCCGGCGTTGGTACACTTTCCGGTCTTCCCCACGTTTGTCCCAGGTCGTAACTATGCGCGACCGACAGACCGCCTCCGTTGCCGCTGCCGCCGGTATGCGAACTGTTCCGCCAGACGCAGACGAGATGGTCCTTCCCGGCCAGCGTCACATCGGGAAATCCCGCATGGACTCCAGGTTCTCGGAAAATGGTGACATGCTTGCCGGGTATGCGCCACGTGGATCGCAGCGATTGAAAGCGGAATCCCCGTTCGACATCCACCACACGATTCTGTTTAGCGAGGGGATGAGGTCGCACCGATTCCGATCCAGGGGCTGGCTCCGTCCGGAGTTGCAGTCCCTCAATCGGAGGAGCATCCGGAGTCATCTCAACTTGCACCCAGTCGATCTTCGGCGAGTCGCTGTGCAAGATCACATCTTCTGCCACTGGAAACCAGTCGTCGTCACCCCATCCGCTGACCCACGCGGAGAGACGTTTGTTCTTCAAATCCACTTGCAGTTTGAAATCATAGGGCGTGTTGGGCCGAGTGAACGGAGCGAAGTAATCGATGCGGCCGTCGGAAATCCAGCAGTTGACATGGGCCATCTTCTCACCACGGCCATCGTTGCCCAGCCCGAACCGGACAGCCGGCGTGAATTTTCCGTCACGTCGAGTTCCCAAGGCGATCACTTCCAGCAACTGTGGATGCCCGTCCGGCAGCGGCTCGTGTTCCTGGATTTCGAATCCACCCGGCACTGTTTCTCTGGTAAACGTCGGAACCTGCGACTTGTCGATCTCGACCACATCGCCTGCCGGTTGCCATTCGGGCAGACCATCGACGTACCTGATCGGATTCGCCGGCCCCATTTGGATTGTAGCGCAGACGTGCACGACCCCTTCGACGGAATCTACTTTGCCCTCGAACTGACGGATTGTCTTGGTATCTCTGGCAGACCGTTCATAGCGAAATGACAGACCGGACGGCTGATCGCGCGAGATGTCGTCTTGGGCGCGGACGCCGATGGTTGCCGCGATGACGACCGACAAAGTGAGCGCTTCGAGCAACGCCTGGGGGTTGATCATTTTGACAACCTCAATGTCGATGGCCTCAACTTCTGGATCGCTCTCAATGCCCTCGACCGAGGCGACGATCGTCCTCACCGGCGGTAGGATTTCGCATATCCTGCTTCCGCCGAAGAGGTTTTGTGCCTTTATCTTATTGCGTGGCAAGAAGTCAGGCGACAAGCTATCATCGTTGAGTATAAACAGCAATCGTCGTAGTCAAACGAGCACCATGGAATTCGGCCAACGAATTCGTGACCTACGACGAGCGATGAACCTCGGTCAACGAGCGCTATATGATCCAAGACCCGGCGTCGAAACTCTCACCAAAGGAGGAAGTCAGCGTCATTCGATACGAAGTCGGCCAGAAGGACTGGTCGCAGGCAGCAACCAAAGAAACCCTATGAACCATCGGAGTCATCCCATGAGCGAACGTACAAAGCCGTTAGGCAAAGTGCAGCCGCAGCGAGATCGCCAGAAGGAACTGGTTGAGCTTATCAGCGAAGCTGCCAAGCAGCCCGGCATCCAACAACTCATGGAAGTGTATCAGCAGTGGAAGCCCTACGAGGCCGTGGCGCGCGCTCATCAGCAGCTACTCGGCATTCACCGTGTTGTGATTGTCTCAAATTCGTCGGGTGGAAGCGTATTCGGAACGTAGCGAGGAATCGTTTATGCCGACTTGGAGCGGAATTCTGGAAGAGCTTGGGAAGTCGCGCTCTGGCGACGGCCTTCCTCAGTTCGACGCCGTGCGCCGTAAGTACCTGACTTCGCTTCAACAATACACGAAGCGAGAAGTCATCAACGTCATCAGCTTCCGTCACTCGACTTTTTTGATCCCGATCTTCTCGAACGGAATCGGCTTGAAGCCCAGCTTCCAGGCCGGAGACTCGGGTTTCAGGTTATAGTCGCCCCGCGTCGGATCCACAAACAGCGGATCGGCGACAACCGAATTCCGGTCGAAGCCAGCGGCACGCCATTTCTCAAACGAACCGTCTTCGAAACCCGAAACCTTCAGCGCCCCACCACCCTGCAGGAAATAGAGATTGTCGTCCAGCTTCTTGATTCCCTCGCGGGAAGTACAACGCAGCAAGGACGCGTCTGGCCGGGAAAAGGAGATGATGTTCCGCTGGAACACGTTGCCTCGCGAGTTGGCATTCATACTGGCATCGTATTGATAGACACTGCTGTCGACGAAGATGTTGTTCTCGACCAGGCAATCTTCGGGTTCCGCATAACCACCCCCCAGAAACACGCCGCCCCAGACGTTTCCGACGCACAGGTTGCCGTACACCTGCACTCGTCGCGGCGAATTGTCAAAATATATTCCCCAGGTGAAATAGGGACGCCGGATGCGATCCTGGCTGGGCGTGCCGGCCGGGTCGTCGGTCGCCACGGCGTGCGGAACGACTCCCATTACGTTTCGAATTCGGTTGTACCGAATGATCTGGCTTTTGTTCAGAACCGGATCGTCCGTGAGAATGCTCCAACGGTTACAGTAGACTCCGCCAGCGTCGGCCATCACGTAACAAAGATCGTGAATGTCGTTGTACTCGATGATGTTCTGCCCGAATCCCATCGAAAAGTAGATCGCGTGATGCGGCTGGTCGTGAATGTGGTTGTGGGCCACGACGTTGCCGTCAGTGTTCTGACCGTGGAAATGGATCGCGGCGCCGAAGTTGTCGATCACGCCGCAGTCGTGGATCTGATTGTTCTCAACCACGTTGCCAACCGCCCACGGCAATCGGCTTGAGACCGACTGCAGCTTCGCTTCATTGCCGCGCCACACCGCCGGGTAGTGATAGGGCCAGAATTCGAGGTCCGCGAAGCAGATGCCTTGTGCGCCGGCGCCGACGATTTCGTTGCGCGTGATCCGGTTCCGCGTGCTGGCGCCATGCAGGCGAATCGCATCGCCCCCCACCTGATCAAACCGGCAGCCGTCGATCACGCAGTTTTCCGTGTTCTCCAGGTAAAATGCAAAGCCACCGGAGTTCGGACGATTGCATTCGAGATAGTCGGGATTCAGCGGATGAATCCAGGGAAAGACCGAAAGGGTTTGCGTAAACGTCAGACCGGAAAAGTGCAAATGCCGAACCGGTTCGTGGGTCGTGGCGCGCAGTTCGATGAGCCGATCGATGACGGGGATCGTGACTTCCGCGCCGTCGAGCGTTCCCTGCGGCGGCCAAAAGTACAGGATTCGCGTCTGCGTATCAAAGCACCATTCGCCGGGCTGATCGAGTTCTTCCAGCAGGTTCTCGACGTAGAACCGATTTCCCTTCATCAGCCGGTCCCACACCTGATTCGGCCGACGGCTCACGGTGATCTCGCCGGTCTGCGGGTTGTAGTCCCGGATCGGGATCAGATGACTGTTCCAGGCGAGGCCGGGAATGATGAAAATCTCCCCCTGGTCGGGCTTGGCCCACTGGCGCGGAAAGACTCCCTTCTCGCCCGTGAATCGAATGGGTGCGGCATCATCGGCCGGGAGCGTGGCCCCGATAAACGCCCAGCCGCCAAAGCGCGGGTCTTGGGGATCGCGGTTCGGATAGCGGGCGCGGATCTGGCGCTGGCCGTTCAGGAACAGTTCGCGAAAGCGGTAGTAATGGTTCTCGATCTGCGGCAACTGGGCGGCCACGATCTGATCGCGATGAGGCTTCCAGTCACTGACAACGCGACCACCACTGAAGACCGGCGTTTCACCGGGATAGGCCTTGTAGGTGATGGGCGAGCCTGCCGTCCCCGAATCGCGGCCGCTGAATACGACCGACTGTTCGAGGCGATAGGTACCGCCGCGAATCAGCACCGTGATCGGTTTATCCGGTGATCTCGCCTTGAGGGCCTGGACGGCATCGCGCGCGCGTTCCAGCGTCAGAAACGGCGCGTCAAATGTTCCGGCGTTCTCGTCTTTGCCCAGGGGTGACACGAAGAAGTTGGCCTGCTCTGCAGTGGCGTCCGGCTTCCACTTCACCAGCACCGCTCCGACCGGGTAGTTGCCGTAGACCGAAAGCACATGGCCGTCGTCCAGCACCACCGCTCCGATATGTCCGCAGACGCCGTCCACCCAATAACCGTCCTTGCGCAGGAACTCGAAGCTGTCGAGTTCGTAGCGGCGGTCGAGACTCCAGGTCTGGCCGTGGTCGTGACTGACCAGCGCGTCGCAGCCCCGGCGGTGACTGGTCAACTCCCCCTTGCTGAGCTTGCCCGCCTGGATGTCGTCCCGCACGACGAGCGTGCAGACCAGATCGCCATTGGGCAGACGCTGCAGATTGGCGTGATGCCGCCCGGCTTCAAACAGGAACTTCAAATCCGACCAGGTCTTGCCGTTGTCTTTGGAAATCGAAATCGCTGTACCTTCGAGACTGTCATCGTGCGGGCCCTCGAAATACTTCGGCGGCATATCGGTTCGCAGAGCTGCGACCAGGTCGCCGTTGGCGGCCCGCACGATCGCCCCTTCGCTGACTCCCCGCAGCCACTTCTTGCCGTTGTGTTCGACGGTGAACTTCCACTGCGGCGGAGAGACTTCGTCAATCCAGGTCTTGCCGCCATCGACCGAGCGGCGGAAGATTCCGGTGAAGTCGCCCTGCGGGTGTGACTTGCCAGCGTCGAGGTGATAACCGATTTCCAGAATGGCTTTAGGAGTTCCCTTCTCGCCGCGATCGACCCAGCCGTTCCCCTCGATCCCAAAGCCCTTGCCGTCGCTGCTTCCCGGATGGTCAATACTCTCCTTCCACGTGCGACCGTAGTCGCCGCTGAAGAACCGCTGCTGCTTACCGCCCCCCAGCGCTTCGGTCACGAACGACAGGTTTCCTCCACCCAACCAGTGAAGAAACTGGGGACGGCCTCTGGTTCCAGGGATCGCCTGGAACGGCGACCACGTTGCGCCGCCGTCCTTGCTGAAGGCGATGTTCGGTTCGAACAGCCGTCCCCCGCCAGGAGCGGCCTTCTCTCGGCTGACGACGATCGCAATCTCGCCGTTGTCCATCTGCGCCAGGCCGAACGGCATGGTGTGCTCGCAGTCTGGATGCCGGAGCACCTTCCGCTGCGCGGGCCGCGTGACCCAGCCACCATTTCCATCTCCCTGACGAATCTCATGGCCCTGCCAGTCGGCGCGTGCTACTGCGGGGATCACAGGATGACTGGTCGACAGAGCCAATACCGCGCCCAGAAGCATGGACCGCCATCGGCTGATTTGAATGCCTTCAATCATCGAGTTTCCCTTCTGTTTGTGATACTCATCGGCGATGCTACTCACACCGAACCAGGATCTGTGCCGCGGAACGGTTCCAGCCATCGTCGATCGCGTGGACGGTGACGAAGTGACTGCCGGGCGTTTCGCCGCGAAGATCCCAGACGTACCGCGGGGTGTCGGTTTCCGCGACGAACCGATTGTCGATGAACCAGCGATACTTCACCACTTTCGATTCGCCCTTTGGCTGGGCGTCGGCGCGGATTGTTACGTGGGGAGTGGCGGTTGACGAGAGGCGGGCTTCGTGGGCCGGGGACGTGATCTCCACTTCCGGCGCGGGGTCGACGAAGTACTTGCGAGCCAGCCGATCGCATTCCATCGCGAGGTCCCGGCCCCCCTCGTAGTAGAAACCGATGCCCGGCATCTCGGGGGCGTATGTCCGCAGGTGCTTGATCTGCTCCTCAAGCATCGCCGGGGTCAGTTCGTGGCCGGGGTGGTACCTATCCGCGGGAGCTATGTGACCGAGCATCACCACGTGCCGCTCGATCGCCCCGGCCTTTCGCGCGATGTCGATCCGCTCCTCAATCCCAGGCATCCCCACAGTGAAGCCCGCGCTGGGGAACTCCTTTGTGACGTGCGTGTACCCTTCCTGGATCAACAGGTCGAGCTCCCCATTCGCGGCCAGGTCGGCCATTTCCCGCTGGCCCTGATAGTAGAAGGCGGAGTAGCACCGGGGGTGCTTCCACTCGGTCAGACGCGCCGCCCGCACCGCCCACTGCGCGTCGTTGCTGTCGCTCGACATGTGCCACTCGTGCATGCAGTAAGCCCGGCTGCGCGCAGCGATGCCCAGATAGTATTTCTCCCATGCTTCCTCCGTGGGCAGCCAGTCGATCGGGCCTCCTTCGCCCCAGGTCATGTCGAGCACGCCGCGCTGCGCCAACCACTCCGGGATCGAGGCATAGGTCGACATGTTCGATGTGCTGAACTGCTTCCAGAGTTCCTTGTCATGGACGCCGTACCAGACGATCGCGTAGGGGCTTTTGAGGGGCGGCAGCGCGGCGGATGGATAAATCGTCAGCGCTCGTCGCTCGGCCAATTCGGGAGTCGGTGGCGTTCCCTCCAGTTCAACGATCAGCTCCGGCCCGTTCTCTTTCGCTTCGGAGCTGGCGAATTCGAGCCCCCAGGCGCCGGCATCCGGTCGACCAAAAATGGGCGGTCCCATCGTGAGCAGGAATCCATGATTCGCCTGTCCCTGAAACAGCCATGCCTCCACGATCTCGGTCACGTCGAATTCGACCAGGCCCGGTTTGGTGACGACCTGCCGTGCCGATCCCAGTGCCATCGCCGCGTAGTCCAGGTTCTCGGCCTGATTCCGATCGGCCGGCCAGCGCGACGTGCCATCGGGACTCAGGAATGTCGCTTCGTGATTCCAGGCGACGCTTGACGCGGAAACCACCGTGGGCACGTTCTTCTTGTTCTCGACCGTGGCGGCATGCAGTCGCAACACGGCCCGTTTCAACTGACCGTGCCGCGCCGGGTCGATTGCTTTCAGATCGAAGCGCATCAGTCCGCGCTCGTACTCGGCCCACGGCCGGCCATTCAACTGCTGGCTGCTGCTGTCGAACGAGTGACCGCCCCCGGTCGACACCCACCCGTCCACTACCTGTTCCGCGCCGCGAATTACATGGCGTGAAACCGGTGAGAGAGGTTCCTCCGCCGGGCAGAGACCGCCAGAAATCACAACGAGCAGCGTGAGGACTGAGTAGGCGATTCGGTCTTGGCGAATCGGTTTCAAACGGTCAAAAACAAAAAGACCTGCCGCTCCCGCCAGTCCCAGTCCGGCGGAAATCCAGAAGGGGAGCCGCGAGTCAAAGCCACTCTCGTTGGGATCCATCAACGCCAACGGCAAGGCGCCGTACAGCGTGCTGCCGAGCCCCGCAAGCGAAATAGCACAGCCGATCGCCGTGCTCCGCAGCCGATTCGGCAGATGCTCGGAGAGATATCCGGCGTGCGACCAGCGCATGAACTGCCGCACGAATTCAAACACCGCGACGACCGCGAACAGCGACCCCGTCGAGGTCGCCCATCCGATGCCGCTACCGGCGAGTGCGAAGCTGCCCACCATGGCAACGGCGGCGATGCCCGGCGCGCGTCGGCCCGCCAGCAGTCCCACCGCCAGGCCGCCCGGAATCCACATCGCCGTGCGCAACAACTGGAGCCAGATCCAGCCACGATCCTGGGCGCCGACGATCAGGCCCACATCCTCGGCGCGATACTTCAGAAACTGATTGGTTGCCTGGAAGACGGGGCCGCCCAGCAGACACAACGCCAGGGTCAGCGCCCAGAAGCGAGGCGTCGCCAGGAGTTCGCGCAGCGAGGCGACCGTCTGACCAGGCAGTTGATCGTCGCCCGGAGCCTGGCCGGGCCGCTGGCCAAAGAGTCCGATCAGCACGGCACCAAAAATCGCCAGGCCACTCAGCCCGGCCATCATCATCTGGAAGTTGCCCAGCGGAGCGTCCGCGGGAGGCGGCGAGAGGTTGATGAGGAATGCCCCGGCACGCGCGAGACTCTCCTTGGAAACGAGATCCGCAACATGCTCTCGCCAGAGAACGGTTCGACCCAGGAGTGGCCCGATCGTGCTGCCGACTCCCATCGACATCATCATTAGTCCGTTCGCCAGCCCTTTGCGGTGTTGCGGGACGACTTGGACCAGTGAAACGCCGCCGACCCACATGAGCGCTCCCGTCAAACCGCTCCACAGGGCCACCGGACGCACGATCCACGGCTCCGGAGCGACGAAGAGCGCGATCGGAACCAGCGATTGACCGAACAAGGCCGCTGACCAGACGCGCCGTTCGCCAAACCGACGCGCGAGCAGCCCGGCGAGAAACGGCGCGATGATCCAAGGCATGACCTGCCACAACACCAGCTGCGACCATACGTCCTGAGGAAACCCCTCCAGTGCGTTGAAGTACAAGGGGAGGGCGTACTCCAGCATGTTGGCGAACAGGAAGCTCGTCAGCGCGACGATCACCACGACCGGTAACCGAGCAGTTCCGGCCAGTGAGGCATCTTGGGATGGCAGCACCCCGGTCATGAGCCCTGCCTCTCGGAGGGGTCGAGTGATGAGGAGGCCGGTTGACTGCGTGAGTACCGCCGTTGTCCAGGAACAGGCCAACGTGTCGCCAGCAGGGCCTCCTGCTTGTCTTCCGTGAGATAGAGCGTCCGGAAATCGGCACCGCCAAACACAATGTTTGTACAGTCGGTGCCGCCGGTGGGAATCGACGCAACGAGCTGTCTGTCGGGGGAAACGATATCCAGCGTTCCACCGCCGCAGAGCGTCACGAGCAAGTTGCCGTCGGCGTCGAAGGCGATCCCGTCGGGATGGTGGTCGGCGAACTGATAGAACAGCTCGGCCGGACCGAGACGTTTTCCATCGTCCAGCAATTCAAACCGCAGCACTCGATGCGTCACGCTCTCGGCGACATACAGCCAGCGTCCGTCGGCCGAGATCGTGATGCCGTTGGGAAAGCGAAAACCGTCCGCCAGAAGATCGGTCCGGCCCGTGTCCAGCTCGATCCGCAGAATGCGCCCGGGCCCCTGCATGTCGAGCCCCGGGTCGGTGAGATAGACGATTCGCCCGTCGGCGATGACCAAATCGTTGGGGCCGATGAACCGTTGACCACCGATGGTCTCGGCGACCGTGCTCAGCGATCCCGCCGGGCTGATCTTGTGCAGCGCGTGGTTCTTGGCGTCGGCCAACAGCAGTTCGCCGGTCTCCAAAAGTGCCACCGATTGCGGTTTGCCGCCGGTCGGGACCACTTCCGTGACCTGCCCCTGCGGGTCGACCTTGACGACGCGCCCCGTCCAGCGGCTCACGAGAAACACGTTCCCGGAGAGATCAGCGGCTGGCCCCTCTGGAGAAACGATGCCCGTCGCGACGATCTTCCAGCTAACGTCCATCGCAACCTCCGACGGCGAGCGTGCTCCTTTCGGCAGCCAGCTCAGTGTTGACGTTCAAACCGGTTGTATGATAATCATTCTCTTAAGGTGGTTCAAATTTCTACGGGTGGTTCAAGCGACTTTGCACGATCATCGCAGGACTGCCTCCGGTGCGGTGCGCACCGCCGCCACGCTTTCCTCGGAGTCGTCCTGCATGACGATGCGACGAAACACACTTAGCCACGACATGGCCGACCTCATCCAACCCATGCTGGAAGCCTCGCCATGAAGATTACCGATATCCGTTGCCATGTCATGAACGTCCCGGATTCACGGGGCGTCGCAGCGCTGCGGAACTGGATCTTCGTGGAGGTCTTCACCGACGAGGGCCTTCGCGGAATCGGCGAGGCGACGACCGAATATCATGAGTTGGCGGTGCAGGCCCAGGTCGAAACGGAACTGAAGCCGCGACTGCTGGGGATCGACCCGACCGAGATCGAGCGCATCTGGCAGTTGGGCTACCGCGATTTCTGGTGGAGACGCGGCGTCGTACATTCCAGTGCGATGAGCGGCATCGACATGGCATTGTGGGATATCGCGGGAAAAGCGGCTGGAGTGCCGGTGTTCAAGTTGCTCGGAGGCAAGGTTCGCGAACAGGTCCGCTGTTACATTCGCTATGGCCCGGAATTCGCCGGAGTGGACCGCGACACCGCCGCGCGCGTGACGCGAGAACTCGGGTTCGATGCATTCAAACATGGCTTTGGCACGCCGACGGTTCCGTACGACGGTAACCGGCAGGTTGACGTGGCGATCGCCGAACATGCTCGATTTCGAGAAACATTGGGGCCGGGCGTCGCCCTGATGATCGACGCCGCCGGCATGTTCGATCCGCAACAGGCCCACCGTTTGATCGCCGGCCTGCGACCGCTCAACATGCTGTTTGTCGAAGAGCCGACGAACCAGGACACGCTTGAACCCACCCTGCGACTGAAACGCGACTTTCCCGACGTGAAGATCGCGCTGGGGGAAAGGTTGATCACCCGCTGGGACTTCCGACCCTGGTTCGAGCAGCAGGCGATCGACGTATGCCAGGCGGATCCTAGTCACTGCGGCGGGATCAGCGAACTGGTCAAGATCGCGCACGTGGCCGAGGTTTACGGCATCCTGATGGCGCCGCATAACCCGTATGGGCCGGTTGCCCTGGCGGCTTGCGCCCATGTGGCGGCGGCCATTCAGAATTTTCTGATCCTCGAACACTGCCCGATTCAGCCCTGGTTTGATCAGGTACAGACGCTGCGGGTGCCGGTCGTAAACGGTTCTGTCGACGTGAACGAACTGGGCCGCCGACCGGGACTCGGTGTTGAATTGAACATGGAACTGGTGAAATCGCGGGGCCACATCGCATTGGCCGCCCGGCGATACGGGCAGGCCGACGGAGCGACACCGTTGATCTGA
Organism: Planctomycetota bacterium; assembly: GCA_016872775.1. Lineage (GTDB taxonomy): Bacteria > Planctomycetota > Planctomycetia > Pirellulales > Pirellulaceae > VGZA01. The sequence continues at coordinate 14,286 of VGZA01000079.1, forward strand.
CTCTCGATGAAATCTGGTAGAGATAAGTGAAAGCAGGGGACCATGCAGAAAGTTGTCGTGACAGGCGCCAAAGGAGGAACCGGGACATCGATCGTGCGCGTCTTGCGAGAAGCGGGCTACGACGTACTGGGAATCGACCTTAAGCCGTGCGGCTTTTGGGAACAGAACTACCGGCAACTGGACCTGGAGGATGGCGCCGGTGTTCATGACGCGCTGGCAGGAGCTGTTGCGGTGGTTCATTTTGGCAGCCTGCCGACCGACTCCTGGACCACCTGGGAGACATCGTATCGCAATCTGGCACTGGGCGGTTATCACGTACTCCAGGCGGCCGCGAATCTGAAAATCCCGCGCGTGGTGTTGGCCAGCAGTCCGATGATCTACGGTGAATATAGTCGGGCACCCTATTTGCCGATCGACGAGCAGTCGCCGGCGTGTCCCGACGGCATCTACGGCGCCGTGAAGCAGAATCTTGAAACGCTCGCGACGCATTACGCCCGTTGGCACGGCCTGTCGATCGCCGCGCTAAGACCCCAGCGGATCGTCTACGAAGGGTCGTACGAATGGCGGTTCCGCAAGTTCACGGAGACGGTCGCGGCCGCCGCTGACTCGCTCTGGTCCTATATCGACGCACGCGACGTGGCTACCGCCTGTCTCGCCTGGCTGCGGTCGGACCGTACCGGCTTCGAGGCCTTCAACGTGGCGGCCGACGACGTCTGCTTCGACGCGCCGACGCGGCAGTTACTGGCCGAATACTATCCACAGGTCACTGACGTTCGTGGGGATCTCCACGATCAGCGAGGTCTCGTGAATTGCGAGAAGCTCAAGCGGATGCTCGGATGGCAACCGCAATTCCACTGGCGAGCCATGGCCGCCGAGAGCCAGTCGGCAGGATTTCCCAAGGCCGTGCCGGCGCGATGAAGTCCCCATCTGTCCCGTCCGTCCTATACAGACCGTTCAACCCGGTGTCTTCTTTTCCGTAGAAGTTCTCCGTCAGTCGGAAGAAGGCGAATCGGCCGGCGAGTGCCCCATTGTAGTCGGTGAATCGCGCAAATCTGACCGTGGTTCAGAATATACAGTTTCATTCGGGCAAGTATGTGATCGGTCTTGCGAGAGGCGTCAGCCAGCATCCGCGCGCGGAACGCCGGCAGGTACTGGTGACCGAACCGCTGGCCCAGCGTCCGTGCCGGGGAAGTTTCGGGACGGCGATGGCCTGGTGGCGCGAGATCAGCGAACCGGACGGAACGAGAGTTTGGTTCGTTGTTGACCGAACTATTCGCCTTGGGCCGTTCGGCGGCGGAGTGGGGACCCTGGAAGTCCGCAAATGACTAATTGGACAGCGCCACTTTGCGGCGAATTCTCCAGTTCTTCCTGCCCCAGTCTTCGGGGCCTCCGAATGTTTATTCGACCTCCTACCCAGGGCGTTGCCTGAGCCAACCTCCACGTCTGACCGTGATCGGCCGACCGAGCGTAATGCGTCATCATCTCGGTCCCGCGCGGATGCACATACACGGCGGGCTCACTCGGTGCCGCTTCACCTTCTTTGAAGAGCGTCTTCGATCGCAGTGACAGAACTCGCGAACCAGCCGACTCGGATGTCCGCGATGAATTCCGCGCGCAACTACGGCGCGAGAGACTTGCGAAGCGCGGCGGTCATGATCGGATCGCAGCCGGGATCGACCCAGCACCAGGACGAGAGATTACTGTCGTTTTCCTTCCACGCTTGCTCAATCGGGATGAAACCGGGAGCCGACTCGCCGTAGCCCATGACGATGACGAAATCGTTCGGGCGCATCCGTTGAGCCGCCAGCTGAAACGCCACGTAGGTTTCGCCCGGCAGGAGCGCGACGGCTGCCGAGCCGAAATCGAGGACCGGCAAATCGATCGGTTGCTTCGCCGCGTGCCGATTCCGCCAACTCAGCGCGAGCGCCGCGAGGCACCGCTTCTTCGAGTCGTCCGATTCAAGTTGCTGCTTGAGGTCTGCTTCCGAGTACCCGGCCGTCGTGCGCAGTGGCAGTTCGAACGGAGAATTGCGAAAGTCGAGCCTTGTCAGCGGTTGCCGCTTTGTCGATTTCCACGAGGCGGACATCGCGTCGAAAAGCCGGTCCTGCAACGCTCGCTGGGCGACCTGACCGCCGTCGTTGTATTTACCCGCCGTTGTGTCGCCCGAACAGCCCGAGGCGTAAATCTGGAACACTTCCGGGTGAGCGTCCTGCATTCGCAACCGCGCCGCTCCGGGGAAGTCGGCGGTGACGCGGCCGGAACCCCAGTTCGACATCGGATGCACGGCGTAGACATGCAACGCACACAGTGGCGTGTCGCCGTCCCAAAAGCTGAGCGTTTTCAACCACGGATCGACGACTCCCTCGTCCCGCTGACTTTTCATGGCATCCGCGCCGCTCATGCTGCTGCGATCAAACTTCGGCAAGCCGTTCTGTCCGATGTACCGCCGATTCGACGCGATGCGGACCGCTTTCGCCTCCCCCGTGCCGAAGTGAGTCACTCCCCGCGCCGACTTCAGTCCTTCCCGCAACGCCGCGACCGTCGCCTGCACTGATCGCTCGTGGTAGGCCGGATCGACGATCGATCCGCCAAGCTTGCTGGCATCGAGAATCCGCTGAGCCTCCAAGTCCGCGAGCGGCGCATCATGCTGGTGAATCGCCGTCACGAGCACCCGCTCGCGAGTCGTCCCGGCCGCCTCCGCCAACGCCTCGCGCCAGCGGTCATAAGCGTCGTTCCGAATCTCGCACCAATCGATCGACACGACGACAACCGGCTTCTCGCCGCCGATGAGCACAAACCCGCGCGCCAGCAACGGGTCGTCAATCCGATGCGCCGGCGGCGGAGTCGTCGTTCCGCCCAGTAACGAATGTCCCAGCGGCGGCGTCACGTCGGTCGAGAACGTCGCGAGCCGAAAGCCCGCAGGCCTGGCGTCGTCGGCCATGATCGCTCGTTCGCCGAACCATGTGAGCAACGCTACGACGAAGACGCCTGCAATTTCGTACAGTCGCAACACAATTCCACCACGTCTCATGTGAAACCCTCCCGTTCCCGAATGATCGGGGACCACCAATGCGGGCTTTGAACTCTCTTCCGAACCCATCACACGAACTTCATCGCGAAGAGGTCGGCGTTTTCCAAGACGAAGCGGATTCGCACGGGTTGGACGCTGAGTTTCGACAGGTCGGCGGGCCATGTTGCCGGTTGGTCGATTGCGTCGCCTTGGAGCGCCTTGCAATCCGCGAGCGCGAAGCCGGGGATCGGTTTGCCGGAGGCGCCTTGCAGTTCGGCTCTTACACTGCCGGTGGCCGCCGTCTTGAAGTTCAGCGTCAGTTGTTTGCCGGTGAAGATGACCGGTTTCGTAAGCAATTCGCTCTTGGACTCTGCGTGAATTGAGACGAATCCGTCGGTGCGGAAGGTAAAGCGGCGGACGCGGCTACCGGGGCCGGCGTAGTAGCGTTCGGTGGCGTAGACCGAGAGTTCGTTCGGGCGGCCGGGGAGTTGCAGCAGGCCCCACGTCATATAGTTGCTGCGGTTGCCGTCGCGCT
>VGZA01000080.1 GCA_016872775.1 Planctomycetota bacterium
AAGTGGGGGAGGGGTGCATGGCCACGCTGTGCGGCTTCATGTTGCCCGGGATGCGGACATGCTGGTCCGACGAATTCGCCGCCACATTTGGCGTTTCGGCCGGGCCCCAACTCTTAATGAAGTCGTATCCCGCACCGCTGGTGTGTTTCTGCGTCAAGTGCGATTCAATACGCACCGAACTCCCCGTGCCAACGCCGACGAAGTCCAGCCATGGCGCAAGCAGATCCTCGGACAACCCATGCCTGCGCGCGAGCGATGGAAGGTCGAACCCGTCGGCGGCCGACATCGCCTCCGCCGCTGCCGTCAATGCCCGCTCCGTACCGCCGACGATCCGCTCGCGCTGCGCTTGCAGGTTTCGAGCCACCTCACGCAGCTCCCGCAAAGTCAGGTCCGGTTGCCCCGCCACGACAAAGCGTGGGCGATCCCAGATCGCAACGTCGCCTTGGGGCCCGTCCGCGGCGTCGCCCGTGACCAGAAAAAGCGTGATTTCGTCGCTCGCAGGTTGCGACGGCATCTTGATTCGCAGCTCCTGCCGCGCCTGCAACGGTACTACCGGCTCCTGCCAGGCGGTGGGGCCACCGACTTTGCCAATATGTCCGACGCTGGTGAATCTCCAGAGCGATTTTTGCCACTGTACGATTTCCGAGATCAGACCGCGAAGAGGGTCATCCTCGCCCTTGCCCTCGCCGTCACCCTTGCTCGCTTTGCCGTTTTCAGAAGGCGGTACGGCCTGCCAGCGTTGACGAACCCGTTCGAGCAGTTGCGACCGCTCCCCCGCAGACTCCAACGCGTCCCAGAGTAACGTCAGGTATTTTTCATTCAAACCGTGGTTGCCGGCGACCTCCCGCAGGGAGCGATCGCCGCGCCGCAACGCCTGCCGTTCCGCCCAGAGCGCGGCGACATACTTTTCAACCGCCAGTCGACCGCCACTGTTCGTATCAAACACGATCCCCTGCAGATTGACCTGTGTTCCAGGCGATTCGGCCGCGTAACGAGCGTAAAACTCACGGATCAGCGATAACGATTCATTGGTCCAATCGCGGCGTGTCTGGAATCGGGAAAATCGCAATCCGTCGGGAGTGGGCACCAGGTGCGAGGCCACCTCTTTGGCAGCGTCAAAGTACTTCGTCAACAACGCAGGCGACATCACCAGTGCGTTGCCCGTGTTGGTAAACCCTTCGCCCGCTGCGCTATCGACGGGGAACTCCTTCGCCGGCGTCAATTCGTCAATCCCGGTCAGGTCGCGAAGCGTATACGTATACTCGGCGTTCGTCAGTCGCCGAAGCAACACAGGGCCGGGATCGCCCGCCATCGCGATCGCTTCCGCGCGCAAATAATCCGCAACCCAGCCACGCAGCGCGGACCGCCGCGCCGCGTCCAGTTGCGGTGATTCCTTGGGCGGCATCTCCCCGTTGTCCAACATCTCGGCGACCTTCTGCCAGGCTTGGACGTCGCGGCGCACTTCCTTCAGCGACAGAAATCGCTCCAGGTCCAGCTCACCTTCCTTTTGGGCCGTTGAATGACATTCCAGACAGAATTGTTTAAGCGTGTGCGCCACCGAATCGGTGTAGCTCTTCGCCAAATCGGGAAAAGTCCGAGCGGCAGCCGCACCCGAAAGCTTCCGTTCGTCTTGTCGCCCCTGCGCCGCGGTAGCCGGTGCCTTGCGATCCTGCGGCTCGGCGGTCCCCACAAAGAGAATCGACAACGGAACAACGATCAGAAAAATCACGAACAGAGACGGGGCCGGCAAGCGTCGAAAGCTCGCCAGCAACCGCGAATTCGACCGCCGCATATTACGATGTCGTCGCATGACCTACTCCAGAGTACTAGACATGGATCTATCGCAGTTTATCAGACCTTGCCCAAAAGTTTCAGTAGGCCCATCGTGCCCAGGAACACGAAATAGCATCCGCCAATCAACAGCGCCAGTTGGATCCAGAGGCGAGGTCGCAGTTGTTTAGGTAACAGCACCGAGTTCACCACAATCGTGTGCCAACAGCTGAACGCGAACGCGAAGTTGTAGCCGGTTGTGGCAAGTTTGAACACGAATGCCGGCTTCTCTGTTACCCACATGATCGTGTATCCGCCCATGCAGTACAAAACCAGGACCGTGAAGTAAACGTAGCGGATCATGCGGGTTTCCAACTGCCGCAGTTGAGGACTCGCCGACCAGATCACGTCGACCCAGCGCCGAACAAATCCGTCGATGGTGGAGACCATACTTGTCACGAGCACCAGGAATCCGCAGAAAAGCGTACCCATCTTGAACCGCCATCCCCAGGAGGGGCCCGTGAGCGTGTCTTTGAAGACAGGCGCGTTTGCCAGGACGCCATCGATCGGCTTGGTCACTCGGTTCTCGACGCCGCCAGAGGTCATCGACGAGATTTTCCAATCGTCACCCTCCGTTCCCCGCGGCAGGAATTCCACGGAGAGAATGCTCGGCAACCCGACTCCGATCAGACAGGCCATCATCCAGACACAGACCTGGTCGCGCATCACGTGCCGATACCATCGTTTCCAGCGCGGCATGGATTCCTGGTTGACGTCGAACACGCATCCCGAATGCGACAATTCGATGCCGTGCCCGCCCACCAGGCTCGGAATCGCGCCGACGTGATGTCCCATCCCCCACCCTTGATCGCGCGTGAAATTCGAGATCGGCGTATTGGTCAGCCCACCATTACCCGCGATCGCGGCCAGTCCTGCGATCATGGCGATCAGTGTATAGTCGATTTCGGGCGTCTTTCCTTGCCGGAACCAGTACTGAACGATATTCACCGCATTCGTGCCGTCCCACTTGCCGTCGCCGTCCAGATCGGTAAATGACGCCGTCGTATTGTCTTCCTTCAGCACGCGCGGTTCGACCACATCCAGGTTTCCGTCATGATCGAAGTCCTCTCCCGGGTCGAGTTGTCCGTTTCCGTTCAGGTCCTCGCCCAGCACGACGGGGACGGTTCCAAACTTGAAGAAACCGCTGACGATCTCCCACCAGGTGGACGGTCGCGAAAACAGCAGCCCGACGACCAGCAGGAATCCGAGCACAACGACCAGCTTGAATGACATCAGCCACTTCAGCGAATTGTAGATTTTCCCACCCAGCAGCAGCGGGATTACGCAGGCGGTGTAGATGCCGGTGGAGACCCATTTATGCAGCCACCAATGTGAAGCGACTTCACTTGGCTTGAAGTCCGTCACGAACATCGTGTTGAGCGACACCGACGCGTTCACAGCGAGGTAGGGAGCGAACGAGCCCCAGTCGAGCAAGATGTAGATCAACAGCCAAAAATAGGGGCCGGGCAACGTACGGAACTTCCCGTTGAAGATCGGCTCGCCGCAATACAACGTGTAGCGACTGATCTCAATGTTGTAGATCACCTGAACGACAATGCTCACCGTGGCTACCCAGAGCATTGCACCGCCAAATTTTGCGGTTACCGCCGGCCCCGCCAGCCATTCTCCGCCGCCGATCGCCGAGGCCCCCATGACGAGTCCGGGACCGATCATCGCCAGCCAATTGCGCCAAGTGAACAGGGGCGCATTGATGAGCTCGCCCGTCGTCCAGCGTGGCATCTGCTTCGAACCGGGATAGGGGGCCTGATACTCCTGCGTCGATGTCATGCTGCCTCCGCCGATGCGACAGAATGGGGTTCGGTACGAGTCGGAAGCAACACTGTAACTTCTGGTCCGGACAAATGCGACGCACCGCCCGGCAAAAAAGAAGCGATTTACTGCCATCCGAGCCCAGGTTCAGCAATGCCGGCGCCATAAATCGCGATACGTTCGCTACAGCGACTGAATAAAGCCCAGCCCATCGCAGAAGGTGGCGCGGACTTTTTCACGCAATTGCGGCCGCAGGAACGAAAGATATTCGGGACTCGCCGCCAGCCTCCGTGCGCACTCCACGTATTGCTCGTCGTCTTTCGCGATGAGTGGTCCCAACTGCAGGTGCTCCAGGATCGACTCGGTGCCGCGCGACGAGCACCAATCCCAGTTGATGCAATGCGTCGGTCGAATCGGGGCGGAGTTCGCATGCGCGTCGCAACAACTGCTCCGCGCCTTCCAGGTCGCCCGTTCGTCGATGGGCCTCGGATAAATTGAAGAGTGTGGCGAACTGGTCGGCCGCAAGCCGCTGCGCGCGCGACAGACTCACCAGCGCCTCCTGGTTCCGCTGGAGATTCAACAGCAGGCCGCCCAGATTCGCATGGTACTCCGCAACATCGTCGGCGATGGCGATGGCGGCGCTGCAGGCACTGATCACAAAACAACCCACCCCGGACTGCCTTGCGGGAATGGTCGCCGATTCAATTCAGAGGTCGCGGCATCTCGATACCGACGATAATGACTGGTACGACTCGCTGCGCGTCATCTGGACGTCGGTCGAGTTCCATTCCGGCGGACAGGTCGAAAGCCGGCATTATCTGCGGTTCATTGGACAGCACATTCTGACGTAGAAACTCGCAGTACGATCTTGCCGATATGCTGGCTCGATTCCATCAGCCGATGGGCATCGGCGACCTGGCTTAGTGGAAAGGTCGCGTGGACGATCGGTCGAATGGTGCCAGCCGAAAGCAGCGGCCAGACCTGATTGCGCAATTCGCGGGCAATCGTCGCCTTTTCCCCCGACGTGCGCGGTCGCATTGCCGAACCCGTAACCACCAGACGCCGGGTCATGATCTTGCGCAGGTCGGCGCGTTCGACGATAGCCCCACCGAGGAAAGCGATCAGCAGCAGTCGGCCATCGAATGCCAGGGACGCCAGATTTCGGTCCCAGTACGACGCGCCGACCATGTCAAGGATCGCATCTACGCCGCGCCCCGCGGTCTCCCGATTTACGACTTCTGCGAAATCCTGCTCGCGGTAGTTGATCGCCACAGTGCCGAATCGTTCGATCGCGGAGCACTTCTGTGCGCTGCCCGCTGTTGCGAACGTCCGCACACCGAAGGCGGATGCCAGCTGCAACGCCGTTACTCCAATCCCGCTCGAACCGCCGTGCACGAGCACCGATTCGCCGCGTCGAATTCGCCCCATCTGAAACAGGTTGGCCCAGACCGTGAAATACGTCTCCGGCAGCGACGCCGCCTGAACGGCGTCAAAGCCAGCGGGCCAGGGGAGCGCCTGGCCTTCGGGAACCACGCAGTATTCGGCGTAACCTCCGCCGTTGGTTAGCGCACAGACGTGATCCCCCGGGTGGAATTCGCCGACCCGTTCGCCGTACTCGATCACCTCCCCCGCCACTTCCAGGCCAGGTACCGGGCTGGCACCCGCCGGCGCCGGGTACTTGCCCTGTCGCTGCAGGATGTCCGGCCGATTGATCCCCGCCGCCATGACCCGTATCAGGATTTCCCCAGCTCCCGGCCGCGGAATCGCCACCCGCGCTGGTCGCAGTGCGTCCGGCTCCCCAAACGCACCGATCTCCATCTGGATCATCGAACCGGCCGTCATCGTCAGCGCCCTATGCAATACATGTATTTGTCGCCGCGAAGAATGATTCGGTCACCGTCGAGCTAGAAGTCGTACTGATCGATGTTGGCCTTGGTGAAGACAAGAATATCGCCCAGCAGAATCTCGTCACCCCGCACGGGACGAACTCCCACTCGGCCGGCTTCCCATTTTTCCATCCCTGTTTTCAGCTCACCACGAGCCAAGGCCGCCGCCGCGCGCACCGTCAGGTACCCCAGATCCACGGTATTCCAAAGCACCACCGATCGCACGGTTCCCGCATGGACGAAACGCTTCATGTCGTTGGGCGTCGATAACCCCGTCACCAGGACGTTACCCGACTTGCCGCTCTGCTCCACCGCCTCGGCCGCGCCTGGAAATGACACCGAGCTGATTCCGAAAATTCCGCGCAGGTTTGGATACTTCTGGATGACATCTTTGGCGTCCGCCAGAGCGTTCGCGGCGTTCTCACCTGGATACTTGATGGTCGCCAGATTCAAGCCCGTTTTCTCCAACGCCGGTTTCATCGCCGCGATCCAGGCGTTCTGATTCGCCGCGGTGGCATCCGCGCTGACGATCACCACGTCCCCCGTCAAGTCGGAACCATGAACGGCTGCCAGGTCTTCCACCATCACGCGCACCATCGACTCGCCGATCGTCTGGGCACTGGCCTGATTGATGAAGAACTCGCGGGACTCGGGATTGCCGTCCGCGTCCCAGGTAAGTACTTTGATTCCGGCCTTACGCGCATCCTGCATCGCCTTCGCTACCACATCGGGCGCGTTGGGTGAAACGCAGATCACATCCACGCGATCCGCCGTCCATTGTTCGATCATTTCCGCCTGCTTGCGCGGATCACCGTCGGTCGGCCCATCGTAGATCAGTTCGATGCCGCCTAACTCGTCGGCCGCCTCTTGCGCGCCTCGGTAGCACGAACTGAAATAGCTGATCCCCTTGATTTTTGGCAACAGGCAGATCGTCAGTTTCCGCGTCGCATCGGCATCCGCTTTCGATGGCCCAGGCGCGGGCCTCGATTCCGCGCCACACCCAAACAGCAATGGCAAGACGGCCCAACCGACAAGCAATACCGAGCGATGGAATTTCCGCGGACGACAGCCAGTCATCGTTTTGCCTCCCTTGTTACTTGCCCTGTTTTTTACTTGCCATGTCACTTACGCTGTTATTTGCGGAGCCCCTTTTTACCATGGGGCGGCGGTGGTGGGGGCCACACGCACTGTGCTTGGCGTCGGTGCTCACCTCACACTGTCCTTTTTCACCGCTTCGAGGATCTTCTTCAAGGCGTGGTACCGCCCTTTCAGGCCTTTCAGGGCTTGGGGCTGTCGTGGCCGGTTTACCCAGGGCGTCGCGGCGCCCCGCAATTAGCGGAAGTTCCGGGACCTGGTGCCGACGGTCTCGAGTTGTCCGGAGAGGTCATCGAGCCGATTGACGACGACGTGAATGACACGGTCTTTGCTTTGGAGTTGTCCATGGGCGATCCAGGCTGGGGAGTGGCGGGCGACGGCGTGGTAGCGATCCCAGACGGCTTGTTTGATCACCAGGTTGGCGATTCCGGTTTCATCTTCCAGCGTCACGAAAGTGATCCCTTTCGCCGATCCGGGGCGTTGCCGGAGCAGGACCAGTCCCGCAACGCGCACCTGGCGATCGGGACGGGCATTTTCGAGTTCCCTGGCGGGGAGAACTCGGAGGGCCTTCAGTTGCTCGCGACAAAAAGCCAACGGATGTGATTTCAAGGAGAGTCCGGAAGTGAGGTAATCGAGGAACACGCTCTCCTGGAGCGAGAGTTGCGGCAGATCGGGAATCGATTCTTCGTCCTGCAGAGCGTGGAACAGGGGCTGTTGGCGCGTGCGATCGTTCTGGCCGAGCAGGCTCCAGAGTGCCTGGCGTCGATCTTGAGCCAGCGACGCGAAAGTGTCGGCTTCCGCGAGTCGCAGCAGCGTAGCGCGCGTCAATTCGGTGCGGCGGGCCAGTTCATCCAGAGACTGGAACGGGCCGGCTCGACGCACCTCGATGATCCGTTCGGCCGCGCGGCGCGGAAAATGGTTCAGCAAGCGGAAGCCCAGCCGCAACGAATCCCGACCGTCGTCGCGGTTCGGTTCGAGTGTGCAATCCCAGTCACTGTGGTTCACGTCGACCGGGCGGACGGCGTAGCCGTGCTCGCGCAGGTCGCGGATCAGTTGCGCGGGAGCGTAGAAGCCCATCGGCTGGCTGTTGAGTAGCGCGGCGGTGAAGTGGGCCGGGAAGTAACATTTCAACCAGGCCGAGGCATACACCAGCAGCGCGAAGCTGGCGGCGTGGGATTCCGGGAATCCGTATTCGCCAAAGCCGCGGATCTGCTGGAATACCTGTTCCGCGAACTCGCGGCTCAGTCCCCGACTTTCCATTCCATGCAGCAGTTTGGTGTGGAACTGATCGATCACGCCGGGACGCCGCCAGGCGCCCATTGCGCGCCGCAGCTGATCGGCTTCCCCGGGACTGAATCCGGCGGCGACCACTGCCAGCCGCATCGCCTGTTCCTGGAAGATCGGCACACCCAGCGTTTTGTGCAGCACTTCCTTGATCGCGTCGTTGGGATAGAACGGTGCCTCCTCACCCGCGCGGCGACGCAGGTAAGGATGAACCATTTGACCCTGGATCGGTCCCGGCCGCACAATCGCCACCTCGATCACCAGATCGTAGAAGGTGCGAGGTTTCAGGCGCGGCAGCATGCTCATCTGGGCTCGACTCTCAATCTGGAAAATCCCCATCGTGTCGGCGCGGCAGATCTGTTCATAAACGCGCGGATCCTCCGACGGAATCGTTGCCAACTCCCAGCGCTCCCCACGTTGCCGTTCCACGGTTCCCAGGCATTTGCGAATCGCCGTCAGCATGCCTAATGCCAGGCAGTCGACTTTGAGAATCCCCAATTCGTCCAGGTCGTCCTTGTCCCATTCGATCACCGTTCGTCCCGGCATGGCGGCGTTTTCGATCGGTGCCAGTTCGCAGAGCGGTCCGCGCGTGATCACCATTCCACCCACATGCTGCGAGAGATGCCTGGGGAAACCGATCAGTTGGTCGACCAGCAATATCCAGAGCGCCGCCCGCCAGTTTTCGGGGTCGATTCCCACCTCCCGGCAGCGGTCGGCCAGATGGGGATCATGATGATAGCCCTCGGTGTTGTTCGCCAGGCGATCGATCTGCTCGCTGGGGAACCCCAAGGCCTTCCCCACATCGCGGATCGCCGAACGCGAGCGATACGTAATCACGACTCCCGTCATGCCGGCCCGTTCGCGTCCGTACTTGTCGTACAGATACTGCAGTACTTCTTCGCGGCGTTCGTGTTCAAAATCGATGTCGATATCCGGCGCTTCGTCCCGCTCCCGACTGATAAATCGCTCGAACAACAGATCGGCTCGGTCCGGGTCGACCGCGGTGACACCCAGGCAGAAACAGACGGCCGAATTGGCCGCCGATCCTCGGCCCTGGCAGAGGATCCCTTGGGCGCGGGCGAAACGCACAAGATCCCAGACGGTGAGGAAATACGCCTCGTAATGCAGTTCGCCGATCAGCGCCAATTCATATGCCAGCAGTCGCCGGACCTTGTCGGGGATGCCTTGGGGATAACGCCGGCTTGCGCCGTCCCAAGTCAGACGAGCAAGATAGTCGGGCAGCGGCTCCCCGGACGGCGCCAATTCCTCAGGATATTCGTAACGCAACTCGTCCAGCGAAAAACGGCAGCGCTGCGCGACTTCCATAGTGCGTTCCAGCAGCGCGGCATCGTGCCGATAGAGCTGCGCGAGATCGTCGAGCGGTCGCAGGTGCCGCTCGGCATTGGGAAAACGCCAGCCACCCGCCTCGACCACCGTGGTGTGTTGACGGATCGCGGTCAGGACATGCTGTAGCGGCAGGCGTTCGGGGACGTGGTAGTGGACATCTCCCGCTGCCAGCAGCGGCAACTTCCAGGCTCGGGCAGCGGCTTGGAATCGAGCGAGTTGTTCGTCATCCATGCCGCTGCGGAGCAGAGGGCAGACCCAGTAACAGCGATCGCCAAACAGTTCCCGATAGTCGCCGATCCGATGCACGCAGTTCGCGCCGGGCAACGACGGTTCCGCCAGAATTCCCGCCAGCAGGCCGGAATGGTGGGCGACCAGATCGTCGAAGCGCAGCGCACATTGTCCTTTGGCGGCGCGTCGACGCCCGACGGTGATCAATCGCGAGAGCCGCCCGTATCCGGCCCGGTCGATCGCCCAGAGCAACACAGGGGGAGCATCTTCGAGGCTGATTTCGGCGCCGATGATCAGCGGAAACGCTCGATCCTTCGCGGCGCCATGCGCCCTTACGACGCCGGCCAAGGTATTGCGATCGGTAACCGCCAGTCCGCCATATCCCAGTGCGGCAGCCTGCTCCACCAGTTCCTCGGGATGTGACGCTCCTTCCAGAAACGAATAGTTGGTTCTGCACTGAAGTTCCACGTACGGCATCGGAGCAACTCAAAATTCACCATGCAGGAACCAGACCCCGTCGGCGTGGCGACGCCAGATCCAGAACCGGTTTCCCGCGGTTGTCTCAATCTGGTAGTAATCGCGAAAGATGCGCCGGTTCCGCCACCATCCGGTCTCGATCCGCTCCGGCCCCCAGGAACGGGCCACCACGTGTCGCCGCCCTGCCTCGGTAAACTCGCTGGGAACCGCCGGTCCTGGAACAGTGATCTGAAGCGGGACGAACTTCCCGTGCAACAAGAGCGGGCGTTCGACGACTTCGGCAGGCTTTCCTGAGGATGCGGAGGAGGAAACGGTCGAGCGATCCAGCCAGGGCAGGTACCGGTAAGCCTGCTCGGGATCCGGATCCGACTCCAAGACCACGCGCAGCACCTGCTTCTCTCCCAAGCGACTCGTCAAGCGATCCAGCAACACGGCCCACTCGCGGTCGTTCGTTCGCGCGTTGGAGTCGGGAGTTGGCTGAAGAAGATCGGTTTGGCGTGCCGTCAGGGGAACCGTGAGCGGCGCGTGGAGCTCCAGCCGCGAGACGCCTCGCTCAAGTTGCAGTCGTTCCCAGGGAGCGCGCAGCAGGTCCCACAAATGCGGAGCGTCCGCGGAAGGTTCGTAAAGTCCCACGGGGAGTTGGCGTTGATCAAGCTGGCACACCAGCCGCAGCGCGCCGCGACCATGCTGCCGAAGCATTTCCACCAGTCGCTGCACCAGCTGCAACAAAATCTGCTGCAGAACTTCGCGGTCCTCCCGGGGATGTTCCAGGCACCACTCCACGCGGAATTCCGGCTCGCGCCGCGCCGGCTGCAAAAATTCCGCCGCTTCCCCCGTCAGTTGGGCCAATCGCAGCGGCACGCATTCGCCCAGCCGCGCCGCGAGACTCGATCGCGGCAATCGAACCAACTGACCAACCGTTACCACTCCAAGTTGCTCCAAACGCTGGATCACCTCCCGCGACAACCTTAAGGCGGCGACCGGCAACTGCGATATTACCTCCGGCATCAAGCGATCTTCACAGGCACCACCAAACTGCCGGTCACCCGGCGGTACAATCCAACTCAAGAATCCTCCGCTGTACGGAACGGCGTCATGCAGGGGCGCGTAGTGAGCGATTCCCCACGCCGCGCCGACCGAATCGGCGATCGCCATCCGCGCGGAATAGCCTCCCTCCCACGCGTTGAGCCCGTTCGCCACGCGCCGCACGATGCTCTGCTCGCCTCCCAGAAGCCGAACCACATGCGTGAGATCCAAAAACAAAGAGTAGGCATGGGGATCAAGCTTGCAGCGCTGCGACACGGCAATGCGCGAAGCCTTTGCTCCCGCGCTCCCATTGCCAGGCTCTCCCTCCATCCAGCCCACCAACGGACTGAACTGCTCGCACCAGAACGCCAGCCGCAGCCAGGCCTGCCATTCTTGTGCTCGATCGAAAGACTCCATCTGCCCGTTGGAAGAAACCGCCCGGGAACCGCTCGGACGTTCCAAAAGCTCCCGCGCTTCCACGATCGCCATTCCCTCGCGCACGCCGCGTTCCCGAGCCGCTGGCGAACAAAGCACCACGCGTGATTCCCGTCGCGCATCCCCGCTTTGGAAGAGAACCGGCCCGTCGCGCAAGTCGGGGCGACGAGCCCACAACCGCTGCAATGGCCAGTCAGGAATCCAAAGACATGCAATCCGCCGCATCGCGAATCAACCCCCGCCACAATCGGTTCCGTTCGCCCCTTTCTGTTCGCGCGCCATCTCCAGTTAGCGCCGGCGCAGCACCTCCACACGCCAACGCCGTTCCGACATCGATTCGCCCGAACCGGCCATACATAGCCCGGTCACCAGAAGCCGCAGGTGCGCCCAGGAAGGCTCGTCGCGCCGACCACCAGGACGTACCACCATCCCCAATGCCTCGCCCTCCTCCGCCGCTAACTGCAACCGCCGAAATACTCGACTGTCCAACCTGTCCCAACGCCCCCAGACACCTCCCACCCGCCGGCAACGCAGCACCTGATCCATCCCCCAAACCGCGTCCTGGGCATTCCGTGGTCGCAAAACAACCATCCGCGAAACGTCGACGCCCAACGCCTGCGCCGCCGGAGGATAAAAATGCCGATCCCGACCATCGTCGCAGTCCAACACCACCAGAATCCGATCTCCAATACACATCCGCCACGCCACCGCCAATGCCAGCCACCCCGCGCCACTCCCGTCCCCCGCGCCCAGCCATTCCACAATCGCCCCCCGACGCCAATCCGCCGCACGCCGCACCTGTTCCAGACTCACCCCCCCTCGCGCACCACTCAACTGCTCTAGCGTCCCCTGCTCTAGTGTTCCCTGCTCTGGCGTTCTCGCTTGCAAACCGGCCGGTGAAACAGCCGACCTATCGAGCAAACCGGTGCCTGAGGCCTCCGAGGGCCAGGTGATCCGCCGCGACAACGAAGAACCCGCCGGGGTGGAATCAAGACTCTCGCGGATCCGAGTTAATGCCCGAACTGCTGGATTCATGGAAAGGCCCATACCTTGGAGGAAAAATGCGAACAAAGCATCTATGCCCGGGACCAGGAATGATGTGACTAGTGTACAAATGTATCGTTCCGAAAGCAAATGGGACTTTATTTTTTGTGTGCCACGGGTAGGCGGGGCAAAGAAAGCAGCACTAAGGTGGACGGGCCAGCGCGGGATGAAGCGATACCGCCGAGACGAAGAATAGACGACTCGGCTCATGGATCGCCAGAATCGCCAGACGGTTTTTCTTTTAGCTGCCTTCGGCCAGGATCGCTTCGTCGGTCGCCGTGGCCAGCCCCTGGTCGAGCAAGAATTTCATGACGCCTCATGCAACTCCAGGATCTTGTCATCCAGGCTGGCCGCCGTGTAGCCCAAGGCCTGCCGCACGTCCTCGTCTTCCAGTTCCGGGTGCTCGGCCCGCAGCTGGTCGCGATCTGGGTACGTCGCCAAGGCGTCCAGCACGTGACGCACCGTCAACCGCGTCCCGGGAATGCACGGCTGTCCGTTCATGATTGCAGGATCACTTGTGATGCGATTGAAGCCAAGCATGATGGATTCCTTTGCTGACGAGTCTCTTCCGACGAACGCCCTTCCATTGTACCTCGTGCGGCCAGCTCCAGAGGCCGGAGGAAAACCTGTTTCCGCCGAACGTTTACTGCGGCTTCGTCTGCGTCCCTGGTCGACCGGCCTTGGTCGTAGCCAATGGTGATCGGTCACCGCGGTTACCCGGTTCATTTGATCGCCGGTGAAAGTGGTGATTTCACCGGTGAGATTTTGGATCGCTCAACGTCTGCCACGGGTGAGGGCCGTCCCGAGCCCGTGCCGAAGGGACAGAGCAAACGTTGAGCCCTCAGGGTAACGTAGGGTCGAGAGAAGGTCGTGCAATACTCGTAAGCAGCACCTCACACGTGGCACACGACCAACCCGTTCCCCGTTCAGCCTTCGAGCAGTTTCGCGCTGAGCTGACTGTGGGCGGCGGCCACGACAGCCACGCGCACGTTGTCGGCTTCTTCGTTGGTTAACGTCCGATCGGAAGCGCGGAGCGTTAATGTGAACAGGAGTCGTTTCTTGTCGGCGCCGTCCTTGGCGGGATCGCGATAGACTTCGCGAAATTCGAGCGACTCCAGCAACGGGCCAACGGTGGAGCGGACGGTCGTTTCGAGGTCGGTCCAGCGGACCGATTCATCCACGACAAGGTTCAAATCGCGAGTGACCACCGGGAAGTTGCTCAACGGCGCGTGCTGAGGGATCAGCCGCGCGTGGCGCACCAGCAGTTCCAGGTTGATCTCGGCGATACTGGCCCGCGCCCGCAGTTCCGATTGTCGCATTCCCAAGGCCGATAACTCGCCGATAAATGCCAGCGGTTCGCCCTCCAGCACCAACGCGATCGAACGGCTGATGTCGAGCAGTGGCATCGAGACCGACTGCTCAGCTGGAGTCGACGCGACGTGCAGGGCGCGCAGCAGTGCGGTCACCAGCCCTTTGGCCTGGAAGTAATCGCCGCCGACCACCAGTCCGATCGTCCATTGTTCGCGAGGCAGTCCCGCCGGCTGCCGCAGGTAGATTTTGGCGACTTCGAACAGTGCGGCGTCGGGGTTCTGTTTCGATTCGTTCGATTGCCTGGCGGCGATCAGCGAGGGGATCAAGCTCCGACGCAGGCGGTCGGCGCCTTCGAGGATCGGAGTATCCGCGGCAAGCGGCGCGGCGTCGGTCCATGGCGAGAAGCACTCGGCGGAACGTTCCGAGACCATGCTCAGGGTGAGCGCTTCGTCCAGTCCGGCCGCGGCCAGGGTCGCGCGGACGGTGGCGTGCACGCGATCGGATTCGCTGCGATGGGATGCGACCATCGGCACGCGGGTGTCTTCCGGAATCTTGTCGTAGCCGTGGACGCGGGCAACTTCCTCCACCAGGTCGATTTCGCGAATCAAGTCCCGGCGCCAACTCGGCGCGGCGACGCTGATCGATCCGGGACCGCGCCGCAGTTCGACACAGCCGAGCCCCTCCAGGATTTGCTGGACCCGTTCGACCGGCACGTCGATGCCGAGGATCCGCGGCAGCTGCGACAGTCGCAATGTTACGGGAGGTCGTTCCGACGGCGCGGAACCTGCAAAGACCTGTCCCGGCGCCAGCTGGCCGCCGCCCGATCGCAGAATGAGTTCGCAGCATCGTCGACTGGCCCAGTCGATGCCGGCGGCGTCGATACCCCGCTCGAAACGATACGACGAGGGGCTATGCAGCTTGAGCTTTCGTGCCGTGGCCCGCACCGACAACGGCGAGAACTCCGCTGCTTCAATCAATAGATCGCGTGTCGTCGTCTGGACCTCCGATTCAGCGCCTCCCATCACTCCCGCCAGGGCCACCGGCCTTTCCGCATCGGCGATCACACACATCGTCGGATCGAGCTCGTAGACCTTGTGATCGATCGCGGTCAGACGTTCCCCTGTTCGCGCGCGACGAACGACGATCCGTCCGCCCGCCAGAGCGCTGTAATCGAAGGCATGCAAAGGCTGTCCGCATTCCATCAGCACATAGTTCGTGGCGTCGACAACATTGTTGATCAGCGCAATTCCCAGCGATTGCAGCCTCACGGCCAGCCAGGCCGGGCTCGGGCCGATCCGGACTCCGCGAATCAGCCGGGCGGAATATTGGCGACAAAGGTCGGGCGCCTCGATGTCCACGCGCACCGCCGTACTTGCCGCTTCACCCTGCTCGCTGAGTTCGGGTTGCGGTACCCGCAACGGCTGCTGGAACAGGAGTGCCGCTTCGCGCGCGATGCCAAGATGGCCGAGACAATCGGGACGATTACTGGTGACCTCCAGGTCGACGACGAAATCGGCGCCGTACGGCTCGGTCGATTCATGATTCAGTCCCGCCATCATCAGCCGATCGGCAAATTCCGTCGGGGTCACGTCGAGCGGGACATAGTCCCGCAGCCAGTTCCAGGAAACGAGCATATCAGAGGTCTCAGGTTAATAGGGTCACTTCGTCCGCACGGCCGGTCGGTCGCCGGCCGGACGGGTTGCCGGTTGTTTCAGAACTGATGCAGGAAACGCACGTCGTTGTAGTGGAAATTACGGATATCGGTAATGCCATGCCTGCGCCCGCAAAGCCGTTCAATTCCCAGCCCGAAGGCGAAGCCGGTCACCTGCTCCGGATCGTATCCAACCGCTTCCAAAACGCGTGGGTCGACCATTCCCGCCCCGCCCATCTCGATCCAGCGATCCTGCCAGTGCATATCGACTTCCACACTCGGCTCTGTGAACGGGAAAAACGACGGCCGGAATCGGATATGCACCGCAGTTCCCAGATAACTTGAAGCAAACAATCGCAGCACGCTCTTAAGATCGGCCATGGTGATTCCCTGGTCGATCAGCAGTCCCTCCATCTGATGGAACATCGGGTAGTGCGTTTCATCGACCTGGTCCGGCCGGTAGACTCGTCCCAAGGCGATGATCCGAACGGGTGGCGGCTGCCTTTCCATGACGCGGATCTGCACCGTGCTGGTCTGACTGCGGAGCAACAAGGGGCCATCGCCGGCGGTTCGCCCCGCCGTGGCCAGATAAAAATTATCGAGTGGATCTCGTGCGGGATGGTCGAGCGGGATATTCAGCGCGTCGAAATTATGCCACTCGTCTTCAATCTCGGGGCCGTCCGCCACGGTGAAGCCGAGTCGCCCCATAATATCGGTCAACTCGGCGATGGTCTGGGTGATCGGATGCAGGTGTCCCCGCTTGGGGACGATTCCGGGCAACGTCGGATCGAACTGCGGATCGCGGTGCTGCACAAGCGCGGCCGATTCGAGCCGCTGGCTGGCGGCCTCGAAGGCCGCTTGAATCGTTGACTTTACCTGATTGAGCTTCTGCCCGGCGGCCGGGCGATCTGCGGGATCGACGGCTGTCATCCGCTGCTGCGTGAGTTTCAGTCGTCCGTTTTTCGCGCCGAGAAACTCAACGCGCGCCGTTTCCAGGGCACTCTTGTCAGCAGTCGCCTGGAATGCAGCGAGAGCCTGCGTGGCAAGTTCATCCAAAGCAGTTATGAAATCGGAGAGTGGCATGGGGGTCACCGGGAAAAAACAAACGGGAGCGACAAGTCGAGGCTGACTTGGCGCTCCCGTGCGAATGGATCAATGTTTCGAGTTCGGACTAAGCAGCCAAAGCCTTTTTGACAAGGTCGACGACGGCGGTAAACGCGGCCGGGTCATGGATCGCGACTTCGGAAAGCGACTTGCGATCCAGTTCGATCTTGGCCAATTTCAGGCCGCGGATGAACTGGCTGTAGCGAATACCATGTTCCTGCAGTGCGCCGGTGATGCGAATGATCCAAAGCTGCCGGAAATCGCGACGACGGCGACGACGATCCCGATAGGCGAACACTCCCGAACGGAGGAGCGATTCCTTCGCGGTCCGCAACAGCTTACGGCGCCCGCCGACAAAGCCGCTGGCCCGTTTCAAAACCCGTTTCTTGGCCTGGGTGCGAGCGGCACCTTTTCTGGTTCTCATCGCTTCATCCCTTTAGCTGCTGTAGCCGTTCAAGGCAATGCGAATGGACTGCGTTACGGTGTCGTCCAACACCTTTGTTCCCCGCAGGTTGCGCCGACGTTTCTTTGACCGCCGCACTGCCAGATGGCTCGTCCCCGCTTGCCGGTGTTTGACTTTGCCCTTGGCGGTCAGGCGAAACCGCTTCTTCGTGCCTTTGTGCGTTTTCTGTTTGGGCATGGCCTGCGTGCCTTTCGGAACTGATATCCTGGCGTAACGGGTTATCCTGGCGTCACTGCCTGTTCTGGGTACCCGG
>VGZA01000081.1 GCA_016872775.1 Planctomycetota bacterium
GACGCCAACGGTAGTAGGTCTGCTCCGTGATCTGGAGTGCCTTGCAGACCTCCGGCACCTTCTGCCCCTTGCCCAACGCCACGTCCGCGTGACGCAGCTTCTCGATGATCTGGTCCGTCGTATGTCTCGTCTTCTTCATCTCGAAAGAATCCTTTCCGGGCTACGCCTGGATGCGATTCTCTCATCCAGAATGGACCAATTTCAGGGGGGAAGGCCATTCCCTGGCAAGACAGCGGCGGCTGTGACGGGCTTCACTCCAGGAGCGAAGAACTACGAACGGTAGCTCGGCGCGTTTCACGGTGGTTCGATCACGTCTGTGCCTGGTCGTGCTGTTCTGCCTGATGGGGATCGTGGCCGACGGGCCGGTGCGTCTGAAATACCTGCTGCTCAAACGTGGTTGATGCATTTCAAACTGCCGGAATCGTTGATGGTTGTTCAGGCGGGAATACGGGCAACTCTTCGCTCACGCCAGTACGTTATCCACAATCGTGCCGTGGATGTCGGTGAGGCGGAAGTCGCGGCCCTGGTAGCGGTAGGTCAGACGCGTGTGGTCGACTCCCATCAGATGCAGAATCGTGGCGTTCAGGTCGTGGACGTGCACGGGGTTCTCGACGATGTTGTAGCAGTAATCATCGGTAACTCCGTACGTGAGGCCTTTCTTCACGCCCGCTCCGGCCATCAGCAGCGTAAAGCAGCGCGGATGATGGTCGCGGCCGTAGTCGGTCTCGGTCACACCTCCCTGCGAGTAAATCGTGCGACCAAACTCGCCTCCCCAAACAATCAGCGTGTCCTGGAGCAGGTTGCGCTGCTTCAAGTCGGTGATCAGGGCGGCGGTTGCCTGGTCGGTGTCGCGGCATTGGCCTTTAATCGCATTCGGCAGCCCGCCGTGATGGTCCCAGCCCATGTGGAACAGCTGAACGAAGCGGACATCACGTTCCGCCAGTCGTCGTGCCAGGAGGCAATTCGCCGCGTACGATCCCGGACGCGACACATCCGGGCCGTACATCTCCAGCACATGTTTTGGCTCGTCCTTCAAATCCAGAAGTTCCGGAACGCTCGACTGCATCCGGAACGCCATTTCGTACTGAGCAATTCGTGTCGCGATCTCCGGATCTCGCAAGGCATCGTGATGCTGCGCGTTGAGTGACTTGAGTCGGTTGAGCGTGCTGCGGCGGGCGACCGGGTCGATGCCGGGCGGATTCGAAAGGTAGAGCACCGCGTCGCCCTGGTTGCGGAACTTGACGCCCTGGTGTACGGTCGGCAGAAATCCCGAGCCCCAGAGCCGGTCGTAGAGCGGTTGATCGTCCGGCCGTCCCGATCCAAACGACGTCAGCACGACATACGTCGGCAGGTCCCGATTCTCGCTTCCCAGTCCGTAACTCGCCCAGGCTCCGATGCTGGGGCGACCGGCCAGCTGCGAACCGGTCTGACAAAAGGTAATCGCCGGGTCGTGGTTGATAGCCTCGGTATGCAGCGTACGAATCATGCACAGTTCGTCGACGACCTTGGACATGTGGGGCAGAATCTCGCTGAGCCACATGCCGCATTCACCGTGCTGAGAAAACTTGAAGATGGAGGGAGCGACGGGAAACTTCGCCTGCCCCGAAGTCATCGTGGTCAGCCGTTGTCCCATGCGGATCGAGTCGGGAAGATCGGTCCCACGTTTGTCGGCCATCACGGGTTTTGGATCAAAAAGGTCCATCTGCGAGGGAGCACCTGACTGAAACAGGTAAATGATTCGCTTCGCTTTCGCAGCATGATGCGTGGCCGATTGCGCCATCGCCGCAGGCTGCAGCAACGATGCCAGTGCCGCAGTGCCCACTCCGGCGGCGGAAGTCCGCAGAAAGGTGCGGCGATTAAGAAAATCGGCGAATTCGAAGCGATGAGGCATGGAGCACCGTCGTTTGGGTACGTGTCGTCCCGAAAGAAGGCATGGCGGTCATTCCCGCGTTACGACCTCGTCCAGGTTCAGCAGCACATTCGCCGTCAGCGCGTAAGCCGCGAGTTCCGTTGGGCGGAGTGACTCAGGGCTTTTGCTCGTGCCGACGCTGAGGTACTGTGTTGCTGTTTCGGGCGCCCTCTGGAATCGAGCGAGATCCTCGTTCAGACCGTCGACCAACACCTGGAGTTCGTCGTTTGTCGGTCGCCGCGCTGTCGCCAGACGAAACCCGTACGTCAGTCGTTCTTCCGCGGACGAACCGCCCTCGGTCAGCATCCTTTCGCCCAACTTGCGGGCCGCTTCGACGTAGGTTATCTCGTTCAGCAAAGCCAGCGCTTGGAGCGGCGTATTGGTCCGCGAGCGTTTGACGGTGCAGACTTCCCGAGCGGGGGCGTCGAACAGCATCAGCGACGGGGGCGGAGCGGTGCGTTTCCAGATTGTGTACAGTGTTCGCCGATAGAGACCGGCGCCGGAGTCCGGTTTGTATCCTCGCAGATCACCGTAGCGACTCGTTTCATCCCATACGCCTTCGGGCATGTAGGGACGAACGCTGGGACCGCCGATCGTCGGTACCATTAGTCCGGAAATCGCCAGCGCCTGATCGCGGGTTGTTTCTGCCGGCAGTCGCAGGCGCGGACCGCGGCTCAGTAGGCGGTTCTCCGGGTCGTCGACCGGAACCAACACCGCGCTCTGGCGATAGGTCAGACTCATGACCATCAACTTCTGCATGGCCTGCATATCCCACTTCGCCGCGGCTTTTCCGGCGACGGCGGGCAAGGTCGTCGCCTCCATGAACTCGGCCGCCAGCCAGTCGAGCAGTTCCGGATGACTTGGCGATTCCGATTGCGAACCCAGATTCTCCGTCGTTCGGACCAGGCCCGTGCCGAAGAATCGCTCCCAGGCACGATTCACCCAGACTCGGGCGGTCAACGGGTGTTCGCGTGACGCGAGCCACTGGGCAAGCCCGAGTCGATTCAGGGGCGCCCCCGCAGGCAACGACGGAAAGGCACTGGGTACGCCGCGTTCGACCTTATCTCCCGGCTGATCGTACTGGCCTCGCTTGAGGAAAAAGGCCTCGCGCGGCATGGGCAGTTCCTTCATCACCATGACGGTCGGAACGGAGGCTTCATATTCGGTCACCGCCTTCTTCGCAGCGGCGATGGCTTGTTCCGCCTGCTTGATCTCGGCATCGGCGTATTCCCGGAAATGAGCCGCGATCTCGTCGAGCTGTGCCTGTGTGCGATCGGATTTGCGCGTGGCGATGGCCAGACGCAGTGACGCAGGAATCGAGGCTGTGTCGAGTTTCACTTTCTCCACGGGCCAACTGGTCGTCGAAAATCGGAACCGTCCGATGTTGTGGCCGCCGATGGCATCGTGCCGGAGCTGAATGGTGATCGTCGCATCGGGTGGCACGGCAACCGGCGCTGCGAAGAGAAACATCGCTTTGCGATTCTCACGCTTCGTCGGGCCATCGACCGCCCAACCTTTGGAGTTTCTGCCCTGCCGCGTCGACTTGCCGTCGACAATCGCCTGCACGGGCCAGCCCGGCTGATCGTAGTCCGAGACTGCTCGATTGATCTCTGCGTTAATCGGAGTCGCGAGGGTCGGAGCTGTGATGACGGCGTCGACATCGGTCAGGACGAAGTTGCCGTTGGGATATCTTCCGAGACTCATGTTTGGCAGCGACGGATCAGGAAATGCCTCGAGCAACAGCCCCGTCATCGTTCCCGCGGCAATCGGCCCGATGATCTGGTACTCGTCGTTGGCCGGGTTCGTGCCGCTGGCAAGCCAACTATCGTCAGGTTGTTTCGTCAACGTTGCGCCACCAAGGCTTTTGACTTCCGCCGGCACGAAGCGGCGCCAAATCTCCGGATTGCTGTCCAACTGCTTTGCGAACTCGAGCTCCCAGTGTGCCTGGCGCGCTTCGGACGTAGTCATGAGCGAAGCCAGCTTCGCTTCGGCGGCCGGGATCGCCTGCTGGAGCTGCTCCAACCGCAGTTCATGTTCGGTGGAGGGAATCTTTTGCACCGGACGGGTGTTTCCACCTTCCACCTCGAGCACACCTGATTCATCGATCGAGTTGAAGAAGGCGAAGAGCTGATAGAATTCCTTCTGAGAGATCGGATCGTACTTGTGGTCGTGACAGCGACAGCAATTCAGCGTCATCGCCATCCATGTCAGTCCCGTCGTCTCGATACGATCGATGACGGTTTCGACGAACCACTCTTCCTGAATCCGACCGCCTTCGCCATTCAGCTTGACGTTTCGATGAAATCCGGTGGCAACGATCTGGTCGCGCGCCGGGTTGGGCAGCAGGTCACCGGCCAGTTGTTCAATCGTGAACTGATCGAACGGGAGGTTTCGATTGAAAGCGGCGATCACCCAGTCTCGCCAGGCCGACATCTGTCGCGATGAGTCGACCTGAAACCCGTTGCTATCCGCGTAGCGGGCGAAATCCAGCCACTGCTGAGCCATTCGTTCGCCGTAGTGCGGCGAAGAGAGCAGGCGGTCGACGACCTTCTCGAAGGCGTCCGGCGCCGGGTCCATGAGAAAGGCATCCATTTCGGCCGGCGTGGGCGGCAGGCCGGTCAGGTCGAGGGTGACGCGGCGAATCAAGGTCTCACGCGTGGCTTCCGGCGCGGCGGTCATTCCTTCCTGCCGCAGGCGATGACGGATGAAAGCATCGATCGGGTTGGTAACTCCTTCCACCGTTGGTACGGTTGGTCGTGCCACGCGCTGGAAGGCCCAGTGTTCCTGGTGCTCAGCACCTTGCTGGATCCACAGTTTGAGCGTTTCGAGCTGTTCGGGCTTGAGGACCTTTCCGGATTTCGGGGGTGGCATGACGCGATCCGGATCGGTCGAGGTCACTCGTTTCCAGAGTTCGCTCGCTTCCAGGTTCGCCGCCACGACGGCTGGTCCCGAGTCGCCCCCTTGCTGTGCTGCCGCCACCAGATCCAGCCGTAGTCCGCCCTGCCGCTTCGACTCATCGGGACCATGGCATTGAAAGCAAGCATCCGAGAGAATCGGACGCACTTGGCGATCAAAGCGGATTTTCGAATCGGCACGGACGGGGCAGTTCGACGCCAGCATCAGCGCAACCGGGAAGATGATCATCAACTTCGACATGACATGCTCCGGTGCTCCCCGTTGAGTAATGCGCAATTCGACCACGACCGCCACAATCCCGTAAATCAATCTTAAATGGTCGGACTGAATGTCACCATAGAGCAGGGCGTGGGAGCCTTGCCGCGCGACGGAAATAAAGGAGCCACATTAGGCCACCGAGGGCACGGAGTGGCGCCGCTTCGCTCACACCTCGAAACTCGTTTCGAGCCCCGGATGCAATCGGTTCAACCGAATTCCCAAATCTCCCAGGCCCTAGCCGATCCGCCCTTAACGACGGCACGACGATTAGTCGAGCCGAGTCACGAAACAAGTTTCGTGCTACGGTCGTATCCCAATGGCGCGACGACGGAACCGGACGCTATAATGGGCGAGCATTTTTCGCCCCGTGACTGGCTCGCAAGGGTCTCTCGATGAACAGCTTTCTTCGTTGTCTCGCGCCGTTCGCGATCTACGCGACGATGTCATTCCCTTGGGCGTTTGCGGCATTGGCCCAGTCGGATGCCCCCAGCTTCGCTGCAGATGTGCGGCCGATCCTCTCCCAGTATTGCTTCAAGTGCCACGGACCCGACAACGAGACGCGCCGAGGCGGCGTGCGACTCGACAAACCCGAATCGGCGATCGCCGCCGCCGAATCGGGTGCTCGACCGGTCGTCCCGGGCGATGTCGCGGCCAGCGAACTGGTGCGCCGGATTCGCTCCTCCGATCCCGACGAAGTCATGCCACCGTCGTCCACCAAGATGACGTTGACCAACACCCAGAAGGAAATCTTAGAGAAATGGATCGCCGGTGGCGCCAAATACACGGCGCACTGGGCGTTCGTCCCACCGCGAGACTCCTCCGTGCCGGTTGCCGCCGAGCCGACGTGGAACGAGCGAACGATCGATCGCTTCGCACTGGCGAAACTCAAGGAGAAGGGACTGTCTCCCAATCCACCGGCCGATCCTTACGAGGCCATCCGCCGCGTCTACTTCGACCTGATTGGCTTGCCGCCTCCAGTCGAGGCGGCGGACGCCTTTGCCGCCGATCCCAGCGACGCAGCCTACGAAAAACTTGTCGACCATCTGCTCGGCCACGCCGGATACGGCGAGCGCTGGGCCCGCAAGTGGCTCGACCTCGCTCGTTACGCCGACACCAACGGCTATGAAAAAGATAAGCCCCGAACGGTCTGGCCCTATCGCGATTGGGTCATCGAGGCGCTGCAGAACGACATGCCATTCGATCGATTCACCGTCGAGCAACTCGCCGGCGACATGCTGCCGGATGCGAACTTGTCGCAACGCATTGCCACGGGCTTTCACCGCAACACGATGCTCAATGAGGAAGGAGGCATCGACCCGCTCGAATTTCGCTTCCATGCGATGACCGACCGCGTCTCGACCACAGGGACGGTCTGGTTAGGCCTGACGCTGATGTGTGTTCAATGTCATTCGCACAAATACGATCCGATCGCCCAGACGGAATACTATGGACTCATGGCGCTGCTCGACAACGCCGACGAGCCGGAACTGCCGATCCCGGATGCCAGCGTCGAGGCAAAGCGACCCGAGATTGAGGCCAGCGTCGCCAGGTTGACTCGCGGGTTGCCTGATCGCTTCCCTGTCGCCGAGGACTACGAGTGGACTGTTACGACCGGCGACGCGAAAGCGGAATCGGGAGTCACGGTCGTTTCGCGGGACGACGGCGCTTTCTTTGTCCAAGGTCCGCCCGCCGACACCGATCGCTACGTCGTGACGCTTGGAGCGAAAGCCGGCGCGTGGACGTCGTTGCGGCTCGAAGCACTGGCCGATCCCGGTTTGCCGAGTAAAGGTCCGGGCCTCACGCCCCACGGCAATTTCGTCGTGACGGAGTTGTCGGCCAAGGTCGTCGCGGAAGGGCGGCCCGATCGAGAAATCCAAATCGCCGAGGCGACGGTCGATTTTGCCCAGGATCAGTTTCCCGCAGCCGAGATGCTCGACGGCAAGCCGAACACTGGTTGGGCAATCCATGGACCGGGCGAGTGGAACGTTAACCGGACGGCGACATTTCGTTTTTCCGAGCCCCTAATGCTTGCCGGCGGTGAGCGTCTTGTCGTCGTCATCGACCAGTCTTACGGCGGCAAGCATCTCCTGGGCAAGTTTTCGCTGTCGCTCGGCAAGCCGGTCGATTCCACCGTTCCGCTTGCCCGGCGCCGGCAGGAGGCGATCAACCGCGCATTCGCGCAGTGGGTCGCCAGTGAGATTCCCAAAGCCGGTCAGTGGGGCGTTCCACGCGTCGCCAAGGCCCGAAGCAACCTGCCGCTGCTCACCATTCAGGACGATCAATCGGTACTCGCCACCGGCGATTTCACAAAGAGCGACCTTTACGAGGTTGCGCTGGCGGACGTGCCGGCCGGAGTTACCGCGATGCGGCTCGAGGCGATTCCCGACGAGCGTCTTCCGCGCGGCGGACCGGGCGCCGTGTATTACGAAGGGCCCCACGGTGATTTTTATTTGAGTGAAGTCGAAGTCGAGGCCGCGGGGCAGGTCGCCAGGCTCGTCGAGGCAACGCAGTCGTTCGCCAGTGGTGGCCACGTCGCCGCCAAGTGTATCGACGGGGATCAGCAGTCGGGTTGGTCGATCGACGGCGGTCAAGGTCGACTGCATGTTGCCGTGTTCAAACTGGCAGAACCGACGCGAGCGGCGGGGCCGATGAAGATCAAAATGCTGTGCGAACGCTACTATGCTCCAGGCATGGGACGATTTCGCTGGTCGTACACGACCGAGTCCGCCGTGGGGCCGGCGAATGACATGCCCGAGCGGGTGGCCGACCTGTTGCGCAAACCGACGGACCAATGGTCGGCCGACGAACGGGCGATCGTTTTCGACCGGTTTCTGCAAACGACGCCCGAGCTGAAAGCGGCGCGTCAGGAAATCGACGGTCTCAAGGCGTCGCTGGCCGCTCGGACAACAACGCTGGCAATGCGGGAACGCCCGGCCAACAATCCGCGGCCGACGTTCCGTCGGCATCGCGGCGAGTACTTGCAGCCGCGCGAGCAGATCACTCCCGGTACGCCGGTGTTTCTGACGACGGCCGACAACCCGGCGCCCGGAAACCGATTGGAATTCGCCCGCTGGCTCGTGTCGCCCGCCAATCCCCTGACCGCTCGCGTAACGGTGAATCGGGCGTGGGAGTCGTTCTTCGGCCGTGGGTTGGTTCGCACGAGCCAGGACTTTGGTTATCAGGGGGAACTGCCTACCCACCCGGAACTGCTCGACCATCTGGCGTTGCAGTTTGTCCGCGACGGCTGGTCGCTCAAGAGGCTTCACAAGTCGATCGTGATGAGCCGCGTCTATCGCCAGTCGGCCGTCGTTCGCAAGGAGGCCGCAGAGCGTGATCCCGACAATCGTTGGCTCTCGCGCGGTCCGCGCACGCGACTCGAAGCCGAACAACTCCGCGATGGCGCGTTGGCGGTTGCGGGTCTGCTGTCGAGTAAGCGGAGTGGTCCGAGCGTTTTTCCGCCGCAGCCATCGACCATCACCACGGAAGGTGCCTATGGGCAGTTCGCCTGGAACGTCAGCGCCGGCGAGGACCGCTGGCGCCGGAGTCTCTACACGTTCACCAAGCGGACGACACCATTCGCTTTTTTTGCGACGTTCGATGCTCCCAGTGGCGAAGCCTGTGTCGCTCGCCGCGAATCGACGAATACTCCCTTGCAAGCGCTGTCGCTGTTGAACGACGTATCGATGATCGAGGCCGCGCGGGCCCTGGGAAAATGGGCCACGGAGCACTCGCCCGACGATTCTGTGCGCGCGTCGGCGCTCCTGCGGCGGACAACCACACGCCCTCCCAAGTCACGCGAAGTCGAGGCGATTGTCGCTTACGCGCGGCGGCAGCGAGAGCGCATTGCCAACGGCGAGATTCCGGCCGCCAAGATCGTCGGCGACACGGGCGTGCCTGCGGCAGCGACGGAACGGGCGGTGTGGACGCTCGTCGCCCGCGTCGCCTTGAATCTCGACGAAGCGATTGTCAAATAACGCCCCCGTCGACCCGAACCAAACCAAATCGCACCGACCGAACCATACCGCATCAATCGTCCGATGGAGTCGACCATGCACCTGCAACACCCAACCGCCGTGGCCCGTCGGCACTTTCTGCATGAATGTGGAATAGGGCTCGGCAAGGCGGCACTCGCCGGCCTTCTCGCGGGTTCCACGTTGAACCGAGTCCCCGCCGCGGAGCGAACCGATCCGCTCGCACCCAAGGCGCCTCACTTCGCTCCCAAGGCCAGGCGGGTAATCCACCTGTTCATGGCTGGCGCTCCGAGTCAGCTCGATCTATTTGACAATAAGCCTGAGCTGAAGAAACTCGAAGGCAAACCGTTGCCGCCGTCGGTCATCATGGGTCAGCGATACGCCTTCATTCGTCCGGACGCGGCGGTGATGGGGCCTCGATTTGAATTTGCGCGGCACGGCGCCTGCGGGATGGAGTTCTCCGCCGCGTTTCAGCATCTGCCAAAAATCGCCGACGAGATCACTTTGATCCGCTCCGTCCGCACCGACCAGTTCAACCACGCCCCGGCCCAGATCTTTTTGAACACGGGATTCTCGCAGCCCGGCCGCCCGAGTATCGGCAGCTGGGTCCTGTACGGTCTGGGCGCCGAGACCCAGGAGTTGCCGGCGTTTGTCGTGATGTCGACGGGAGCCGGAATCAGCGGCGGCGCGGCCAACTGGTCCAGCGGCTTCCTGCCGACGCTTTACGGCGGCGTTCGCCTGCGGAACCAGGGCGATCCGATTCTCAACGTCACGAGTCCCGACGGAATCGATGCGACGGCGCAGCGCGACGCCCTGGACACGATCGGCCAGTTGAACCGCGAACGCCTGCAGACGCTGGCCGATCCGGAGATCGCCTCGCGGATCGCCAGCTACGAGATGGCTTTCAAGCTGCAAACCAGCGCGCCGGAACTGATGAACCTCAAGAGCGAATCGGCCGAGACGCTGGCACTGTACGGCTGCGATCCGGAGAAGCCGTCCTTCGCCCGCGCGGCGTTGCTGGCACGGCGAATGATCGAGCGGGGCGTGCGCTTCGTTAACATCTACCACGAAGGTTGGGACGCGCACAGCGACGTCGTCGGCAATCACAAAAACAACCTGGCTCAGACGGAGCAGGCGACAGTGGCGCTGGTTTCAGACCTCAAGCGGCTAGGCCTGCTGAACGACACGCTGGTTATCTGGGGCGGCGAATTCGGCCGCACTCCGATGGTCGAGACAAACGCTCTGCTCGGCCGGTCGCAAGGCCGGGACCATCACCCCCAGGCCTACACGATGTGGCTGGCCGGCGGCGGCGTGAAGGCCGGTTATCAACACGGCGGAACCGACGACCTGGGCTTCCACGTCTCGGAAGATCCCGTCCACACCCACGACCTGCAGGCGACGATTCTGCACGTGCTCGGCTTCGACCACGAACGGCTGACCTACCGCCACGCCGGTCGCGACTTCCGATTGACCGACGTGCATGGACACGTGGTGGAAAAACTGCTGGCGTAGCGCCGCGGGTCAGGGCTGACAAGAGCACTCATGGTCGTGGCAGGGGCTTCCCGCCCCTGTCTGACATCGTCAACAATGTCACTTTGTATATGTTGACAGTGGTGCATCCGGCTGGGGCTGGAAGCCCCAGCCAGGCACGAAGCCCCAGCCACGAGGTACACACCGCAGTCCATTTCTTCACCATCAGCGATGATCCAAACATGTTTCGAGTCTCCGCGTTCGCGTCGTGTTGGTTTCTGGCTACCCATCTGCTCCTTGCCGCCGAGGAGCGTTCCGCGCATACAAAAATCCTGGTCGAGGCGGAAGCTCGACTGCAAGCGATCTATGACAACCGGGAATTCGCACCGGCCTCGTTTTCCGGAAAGTGGCTGCGCGACAGTTCCGGTTATCTGGTGCTGGAAAAGGGCCCGGAAGATCATTTGCTTGCGCTGATCAAGTACGACGTCGCAAGTGGAGCACGATCCGTGCTGATCGGCAGTGAGCAGTTGGTGATCAAGGGCACCACGGACAAGCTCGTGATCGATGACTTTGGACAGTCGCCAGTCCCCACCCAGTTCTTGCTTCAGGCACATGCCACTGCACCGCATCAAGCCGGCTATTGGCTATTCGACTCGGAATCCGGTGCACTCCGCAAGATCGACGCCAGAATCACACGGCTTTCCTGGCAAAGCACATTTTCGCCCAACGGCGACCGGATTCTGTTCGGACGTGGTCCCGATCTTTATCTGTACGATCTGGTCAGCGAACAGCAGATTCGGTTGACGGAGTCGATCGATCGCGGCGTGGTTGAAAACGGCGTCCAGGGTGGATGGAGTCCCGACGGAGAACGCGTGCAGGCAAGATGGAGCCCCGACGGAGAGCAGATTGCCTATGTGCAATCGGATACGTCGCAGCTTCGACAACGTCCTGTGATCCGCCCGACCGACCCGACGTATCCGGATGTGACGATGGAGCGATACGCGCGCGTCGGTACGCCGATTCCGACGCTGCGAGTCGGTGTGGTGGCTGCCAGAGGCGGAGAAACGCGTTGGCTGACTCTGCCTGCCGCCCCGGGTACTTTCTATCTCAACGATGTGAGTTGGGCGGGGAATTCCGACGAACTGCTGGTCGAGATCTTGAGCCGCTCCCGCGACAACCGTGCGTTTCTGCTCGTCAACGTTAAGACGGGAGAGATTACCGCGACGTACGAAGAATCCGATCCCGCCTGGGTCGATGCAAGTTACGCGGCGAATGCCGGCATGGAGTGGATTCAGGGAGGTAAAGCGGCTGTGCTGCTCAGCGAGCGCGACGGCTGGCGGCATGCGTACCGGATATCGCGTGATGGCAAGCAGCGGACGTTGCTCAGCAAGTCAGCCAGCGACATTATCGCGCGCGGTCCCGTCGATGAGCCTGGTGGCTGGCTGTACTATTTTTTTTCGCCGGAGAACGCCACTCAGCGCTACCTCTACCGCGTTGCTTTGGCGGAAGCGGGCGAACCAGAACGAGTGACCCCGCGGGACCAGCCTGGCACGCATCGATACGACTTTTCTCCCGATCGCAAGTGGGCCTTTCATACGTATTCGACGTTTGATACGCCCCCCGTGATCGACCTGGTGGAACTTTCAGGACATCGCTCGGTGCGTGTGCTGGAAGACAACGCGGAGTGTCGTCGTCGAGTCACTCCGCTGATCACGCAGCCCACCGAATTCTTGAAGCTGGACATTGGAAACGGCGTCGTGATGGATGCGTGGATGATCAAGCCGCGCGACTTCGACCCCGCCAAGAAATACCCGGTCTTCGTGTTTGTGTACGGCGAACCGCACGCTCAGACTGTGCTCGACGATTGGACTGGTGGCCAAAATCACTCGATGTTTCATCGGATGATTGCCGACGCTGGGTATCTGGTGGTCTCGATGGATGGCCGCGGGACTCCGGCACCGAAAGGCGCAGCGTGGCGAAGAGCCGTTTATGGAAGCCTGGGCCCGCTTTCGACGGAGGAGCAGGCGGCTGGCGTGCAGGAACTTGCTCGGTCGCGGCCGTTCGTCGATTTGTCGCGCGTTGGAATTTGGGGCTGGAGTGGCGGCGGCTCGAACACGCTGAACGCCATGTTCCGCAAGCCCGAGGTTTACCAGGTTGGCATCGCCGTGGCCCCGAAACCGCAACCGCACCTCTACAACGCCTGGTTCCAGGAGATCTTCATGCGCACGCCCGACGTGAACCCGGACGGGTATCGCCAGGCCGCGGCGATCAATTTCGCGGAAGGTCTGCAGGGAGATCTGCTGATCATCCACGGCACCGGAGAAACCAATACTCATCTGCAAATCACCGAAGGCCTCGTCGATCGACTGATCGAACTTGGCAAACGTTTCGACTACATGGCCTACCCGAATCGGGACCACGGTCTGCGGGAAGGAAAGGGGACGGCAGTCCACATGCGCCTGCTGATGACACGCTACTTGATCGAGCACCTTCCTCCTGGCCCGCGGCTACCCTGATTTCGTTTCGGTCTCGGCGAATTTACTTCTGAACTGCCCCTGGGTACCGTCTGACGTGGTGCCATGGCCGGACTCATCGCACTTGCCCTTTGCCGCGGACGTTGTCCAATTCGTCCATCAGTTCCCGTACTTTATCCGGATGTTCGGCGTATAGATTGTGCTTCTGACCGAGGTCGTCGTGAAGGTTATACAACTCGCCGGGATGCGGGTTGCTGGTGTAACCATTCGCCGGATCGAACCATTCCGGCACCTTGGTGATTCCGCCACTTTTCGCCGCGATCAGCACCCAGTCACCGCGTCGGATCGCGTAGCCGTTGGCGTTGGTGTTGTGGACCAACAAATCACGCGCACTGGACGATTCGCCGGTGAGAAATGCGAATTGGCTGTAACTGTCTTCCGCGGTCCCGGGTGGAATGTCCGCCCCCACGACCGTGGCAATGGTCGCGAACAGATCGATCTGGCTCAGCAGTCCGCCGCGCACATTTCCCGCCGGAACTTTGCCTGGCCAGCGGGCAATGAACGGAACGCGATGCCCTCCTTCCCAGAGATCACGTTTAACGCCTCGCAACGGCCCCATACTGCGATGGTGGAATTTCCGAACGCGTTCGTAGGCGTAATGCTCGGGACCATTGTCCGACGTAAAAATGACCAGCGTGTTGTCGGCGAAGCCGCCATCCTGCAGCGCCTGCAGCACCCGACCGACGGTATGGTCGGTCTGCATCACAAAATCGCCGAATCCTCCCGCCTGCGACTTGCCGACAAACTCCGGCGTCGGAACGATCGGCGCATGCGGTGAAGTGAACGGAAAATAGAGAAAGAACGGCTCATCCTGTGTCTGCCGACCGATCCACTCGATGGCTCTCTCCGTGAGCTTCGGCATGACGGCCCAGAAGTCCCAGTCTTTTACGGAAGGGCCGGGGCGCGCTTCCCACGCTCCTTCGGCGGTCGATTCCGGTGTGGCGAGCGGCACGTTCGGTTCGGTAATGACGCGATCGTTCTCGAACCAGGCGTACGGCGGAAAGTTGGGCACATCGTCGCCGAAATAGAAATCGAATCCGTGCGACAGCGGCCCGCCGGGGATCGGTTTACCCCAATCGAAATCACTCGCCGGGAAACCGCCCGGAGCCTTTTTCGCCCGCCCTATCGGCGCGGCACCGGGCCGTTGAATCATATTCCAGTCCCAACCCAGATGCCATTTGCCGATGCACGCTGTCTTATAGCCTTTCGCTTTCAGCAACTCGGGTAACGTTGTCCGTTCCGAGTCGAGAACGGGAGGATCGAACGAGTCGACAATGCCGTGAAATTTCCGCCAGTGATACCGTCCATGCAGCAACGCGTAGCGGCTGGGCGTACAAACGCCCGACGAACTGTGGGCGTCGGTGAACCGCGTCCCCTGTGCCGCGAGTTGGTCGAGGTGGGGCGTGGGGATCCTGGAGTCCGGATTCTGAACGCCAAGATCGCCATAGCCCATGTCGTCGGCGTAGAGGATGACGATATTGGGTTTGTGCGGCGGCGCGTCGGACGCCTGCAATACGGCTTGCGCCATCAGCAGCAATCCGGCAACTGTGACGACCGATCGGGCTCGTTGGTGCGCCACCGAGTCATTCCCGCCGCGCAGGCAAACCTCAATCACGCCGACGCAGATGCGTTCCTGCGGTGCATCGGCCTGCATGCCCAAACCGCGCGAACCCGATGCCGCGGCCGTCGTTCGCAATAACGCGCGTCGGGAAATGTGCATCAATGTTTCCGCTTGCCCGAGGCCTTGGTTTCAACACTGCTGTCGGGATCCATCCGCTTACGCAGGCTTTCGTCGGGACCGCCCCCAAACTGCTTCCAGAATAGTTCCTTCATCGGGTTCATTTTTGGCCCGACAACATTTTCATTGACGAGCAGCGGCTGGACGTCATCCCACCATTGATCATAGGCAGCTCGGAGTGCCGCGACGACGTCGGGATGCTCGCCAGAAACGTTGTGCGTTTCACCCGGGTCCGTGGACAGATCATAGAGTTCGTTGTTATTAACCAGCGTAAATCGCGCGTTCTGAATTGCGCAGTCGAGCAACTTTGATTGCGACGCTTTGCCTTTCTTCCAGCGGCCGACATGGTGCACGAGAACGCGATCTGGCCAACTGGCTTTCGGATTTGCCAGCAGCGGCGACAGGCTGCGCCCCTCGACTTGCCGGCGCACTTCGTCGGATAGCTTTGCGCCTGTGATTTCCGCGAGCGTGGGAAAGATGTCGATGTGCGCACTGAGCGCGTCACATTCCGTGCCCGCGGCGATCTTGCCATCCGGCCAGCGAAAAAGTGCCGCGGCACGCGTTCCGCCTTGATAGGGAGTGACCTTGCCGCCACGTAGCCCGGCGCTGTGGATATCCAACCCTTCCGTGCCACCGTTGTCGCCCGTGAAGTAGACGACAAGCGTATTGTCCTCGATGCCCCACTCCTCAAGTTTCCGCAGCAGCAGGCCGAAGTTGGTGTCGACATTTTCAATCATTCCGAAGAACCGGGCGGTTGACTCCTTGACGCCCGGCTTGCCAAGGTACTGTTGGTAATACTGTTCCGGCAGCACCAGCGGTGCGTGGGCTGCGTTGAGCGGAATAAAGGCGAAGAACGGATTGTCGCCCTTGCGCGCGTCGTCGATCCAGCTGATCGCTTGTGCGAAGAACAGGTCGGTACAGTACCCGCGGGTCTTTTCGAATTTGCCGTTGTGCCAGAGTGCCGGGTCGATGTTGGTGTTGCCCGGCGCATCGCCGCACGAACCGGGATAGGTCTGGCCGATGCCGCCGCCGCCGTGGATATAGACTTCATCGAAGCCCCGGTTCTCCGGCCGATAGGCTTCTTCGTCGCCAAGGTGCCACTTGCCGAAGATGCCCGTCGTGTAACCAACGGACTTGAGCATCTGCGCAAGCGTGAAAGTCCGTAAACTCATCCGTTCCCGCTCGAAGATCGTGTGCGTTACGCCATTCTTGAACTCATGTCTCCAGCTCAACAGCGCC
>VGZA01000082.1 GCA_016872775.1 Planctomycetota bacterium
TGCGTCTTGGTCTGACCACCCGCGGTTACCTCGACCAGCACGTTCTTGTTGTGCAGCGCTTCGGGGATCGGCACCTTAAGCGACCTGGTATCCGCTGGCAATTCAAGGTTCTGGGACTGATTCGGCCGAATTGAACTGAATTGGCCGCGGTACTGTTGCACAAACGGGTTGTGGCTGAACAATAATTCCACATCCATCAAGTAGTAGTTTACCCGCGCCGCGCGGAGATTCTGGTACTGCAATTGCAATTGCCGAGCTTCAATCTGCATCTCGAAATTCGGTTCCGTTGCGGCCAGTAGTCCTTGCTGCTGATTGCGGTCGTCGCCGTCGATCGCCTTGACTCCCTTGCCTTCCAGTTCATCGAGCTGCGCGAGGACATTCGTGAAAGCGATTCGCCAGCGGTCCACGGGATGCTCGACATACCTCTCGGCGATGGCGCGAGCCTGCTTCGGTACCTCGTGGAAGAAATCGAGATAGGCGGCGGCGTAATCGTACTGAATGCGCGTCGGCAGCTTCTCGGCATTGATCTTATCAAACGACCGCAGGGCTTCCTCGACTCGGTCCTGCAGCAGCAGGTAATAGACCACATCCAGCCAATCCTCGTTGGATAATTCGGCGGAAAGGGCAAGCTGCTCCATGCAGCGATGATATTGCTGATCGAAGCGATCATTCAGAATCTGTCGGCGCTTGCCCAGTACATGCGATCGCGGGTTCACCAGCGGCCGGTATTCAAGGTGTTCGTAACTTCGCCGCAGTACCGGATCGACTTCGAGGAGTGCGCTGCGGATGCGCCCACCGCATTCGTTCGCGATCAGATCCTGATGCTGCAGGTATTCCCGAATCGCCGGCACGGCGTTGTGCATCAGGCTGTAGGACCAGAGCGTGGGGTGAAACACGTGGCGTTGCGTCAAGACCTCCGTCACGGCGGAGAAAACCTTGGGATCTTTCATGCGGAACGCGATTTTCTCAAGATTCAATCGGCCAACATTGTTGGTGTTCAAGAATCTCAGAACGTCATCGGTACTGCCATTCTGGGAGACATGTTCCCACGATTCCGTATCGATCCGTGCCGGCGTTTCAACGACGTTGAATGTAAATGCGGGGGCGGCGCCGACGAATTCACCGTTCTTGGCGATCTGGACCGGATAGTGCGCCAGTTTTCCGGGCGCTGGAAAGTAGAAATAGTACTCGAGCGTCTGGGTATGGTACGGTTCGAGTTGCAGATGGACGGTACGGGTATGTTGTCCGTTGAGGACGGGGATGGCGCCACGAGGAATCTGCAATAGCGCGCCGAGTTTCTGCCGAGCGGACGACGGGTTCGTGAGCACAATCTGGCAGCCGTAGACGGTATGCGTCAGGAATTCCTCAGTGACGAATTTGTCGACCTGTTCATTGTTTTCCTGGCGATAGCGATCCCCGTGTCGGAAAAAATTCTGGCTGACCAGAATGACCTGCGGCCCCGCAGCCTGCATGGCATTTCGGATCTGTTCGTGGTACAGCACAATCGGCCCCGCCGCCTTCAACGTCATCCGCACACCTTCGAAATCGATCTCGTGGCTGGCGGCGCGGAATGGCAGGTCAAGCAGGCCAAGCGCCAGCAGCATCTCGGGAAAATTGCGGGCGGCTTCGGCAAGGTTGTTTGACAGGAATGGCTGGTCGGGATTCTGATCGGCGGCGTCGCGCCAGAAGGCGCTGACCGGAATCAGCCCCGCATGCTGTTGATCGATGGTCAGGTGGTGATAGTTGTTTTCCGCCCATTCTTGCGTTTTGTCGAGCTTACGATACAAGCGGCGTAACTCATCCTCGCCGCGCTGCCGGTAGAAAAGGCCGGCCTTGTCGGCCTGCTTAAGCTCGTTGGCTTTGCCGGAGGCGTCGGCTCCGGCCCGCTTGCGAGCGATTCGACCGTCGCGACTCAGGTTGTCGGCTAGCTTCTTCTCGGACATTTCCCGCTCAGCGCCGGCGTCCTGCGGGTCGCCCTTCGTCGCAGCCCGGTCAGCACGCCCGCCGCGTCCATCGCCGAAACCGCCGCCGGCTCCGCCCGCGCGAAGCTGAACACCAGCCGCGCCGGCAGGCGCTCCCGGACGTCCGAGTCCCCCGAGTTGCCCGTTTTGATCTGAAACTTCCAGATGATCCGCGAGCACCTCTGCCTCAAGCATGGCCAACTTCGTCCCGAGCGCGGCTTCCGCGTCGAGTGCGCGCCCCTTCACCGCCGCGTCGAACAGATACAGGAACTGTTCGAGATTGGGTGGCAATAGCTGGAACTGGTCCGATAAATGTCGGCGGGCGCGAGGTCGCTCCGCTTCGATCCGCTGCCCCAGCAAGACGCGCTCCGCAGTATTCAACTGTCCGTACCGCCAGGGCTGCAGGTAAGCGGAAAGATTTCCGCCAATCAACCACTCGTCGAGAAACGTCGTGTCCTTCTTGTTCCGCAAGTAGGGCACAACGACCTGCTGGAAAAACTCAGGATCCTTCCGGGCAAGGAAGAAGTTCAACTCGTGGCTGGCAAACTTGGAATAAAATGTCCGCTTTTCCGCCAGTTCGTGTTTGGGCCACTCGACGATGAAACGAAATTCCGCGAGCGCCGCGTTCTTGGAGAGGGCCCCGTACAAGTTATAGACCTTGGCCAGGCTGTCGTAGATTTCGAATCGGCTGGTCGTCACGTCGTCGATCACAAACTGGTCGCCTTCGCGCAGCACCGAGATCTGCTTCTGTTGCGTAAAGTGCTGTTCCGGATCGAAGCCGCGGAGCAGCCGCAGGTCGACCGTGCGCGTCTCCTGCTCCGGCAGGGTCAGCGCGCGATAGGTCGTGTGTCCCGGCTCGACGGCAATCAGGTGCAGCTGATGGTGGCCCTGCAGATCCGACAGAGGAATGCGAATCCACCCTTCGTCGTCCGGGCTCAGATTCGTCAGCACGGTCGCCTCCTGGGCCAGGAAGTCGAGATTCCAATGCTCACCCGCCTTGACCGCTGGCGCGGCGGCCGCCGCGCCGCTTCTCCCTTCCGCCGATTCGGCCGGCATTGCCTTGGGGGCAAAGTTGTCTCCGCCCGCGGCGAGTTGCTGCGCGGTTTCCGTGGCTCGCACCGCCCAGGGGTTCAGCAGCAACGATGGACGCTCCAGCATGTTGCCCGGAAACTTGCCGGCATATTTGCGGTTGATGATGTAGCTGTATTCATCGCCGATATTCCGCCCGGTCAAGTAGTGCGATTCCAGCGGAAAACGCAGGAAAAAGTACGGCTCGGAGTCGCTTACGCGCCCCAGATGCTGGAACGCGAATTCCGCCGGCCAGAACCGCGTGCCGAACAGATGCACGCGGGTGAACTTGCTGTGGTTCTTCAGCTGGATCGTAACAAAGTCCAACTGCTTGCCATCCTGTTCTCGCTTTTCCGTCGCGATGCGATAAATCTGCGGCGCGGTTGACGGCCGGATCTCCAACTGTCTTACTTTGCCGACGATATACGATCCGACCCGTTGTCCCGCCACCACCCGAACCCGCATGATGCGTCGAGTGCCGCCGGAACGCGACTCGAGATGGTAATCGCCGGGAGCAAGTCCGCTCAGGTTCACCAGCCCGTCGGCGATCGAAATCGCTTCGAAGCGATCCGCGACGAATTCCTCGTCGCGCAGTTCCAGCAAAGAGAACTCTTCGCGAGTCGGCTTTTCTTGCTTGCCCAGATACGGCAACACAATCGCATCGCCCTGCCGGGCGTGAATCGACTGCGCATAGGAATGGTAGTCGCCAGGGAGTCTCCAGGTCTCGGAAGTCCCTTCCGGGCCCGTCGCGGTCACGGCCACAATGTCGGACAACTGCCCCAGGTGAACCCGTCCCGCGGCGTCGGTCTTCAGCGTCGCCGGCAGCGGCTGCTTGAAGTCCCGGTGCTGGAAACTGAACTGCACGGGACGCGACGCTTTCGGTTCGCCGGATTTCCCGAGCACCTCGACGACATAGTCATTCTCGAAACGAGAAAGATGCAGGTCTTCGATCTTCTCCGTGCGATCGATCGCGTTCAACGAAAAACTGTTCGAATCGGCCAGGGACGATTCCTGGCCGCTCAATAACGACTTGACCTTGGCCTGCACCCTAAACTGAATCGTCGCCAGCCGCTGCGGTACCTGAAACTCATGCGTTGTCTCGCGGTCCTCGTACAGCGTGAATCCAGGAACCTCTTGAATCGAGGGAACACCGTCCAGGTCGTTGGACTGGATCACCAATGTGGCATCCTTGAGAATCGCCAACGAAACGGGCGTGCCGTTGAGAAACAGGCCGGGGCGAACAATCAGCGTAGCTTTCTTGCGCTTGAGCAACGATTCGCGGTCGACGAAAATGCCCGCTCGGAACTCGTACGATTCACCGAGGTGTTGGAATTGATCGAGGCAGGCAAAGCCCTCATGGGCAATCACGACTGGCTGGAGCGCCGGGGTCGAACTGTACGGAACGATGATCCGACCGTCCTGGTCTGGCAGGTATTCCTGTCCTGACAGCCAGACC
The DNA here is from genome assembly GCA_016872775.1 of Planctomycetota bacterium. Lineage (GTDB taxonomy): Bacteria > Planctomycetota > Planctomycetia > Pirellulales > Pirellulaceae > VGZA01. Next base: position 4,486 of record VGZA01000082.1, read on the forward strand.
GTCGCGTTCTTAAGTTGTTCGTTTCGCTCCGATAGTACGGTGAATTCGTGTCCGGACGGCCCAGGGACCGATACTTTGCGCAATTTGCCTTTGCGGATGACCGCGCGGCTGCTGCGACCGTTACCGATGAAGTCGACAACGTAAACACCCGGCCGGTTTAGTCGGGGAAACTCAAATTGACGCCGCACACGGCGGAACGGTGGCTCGGAGTAATTCCTTGTCAATTCCTCATTCGCGACCAGTCCATCCAGATTAATGTCGGTTTCAACCTCCCGCTGATTCTGGCGGTAGTAGGCTTCCGTGTTGATTTCATAAACCTTGACTAACAGGGTCGAGACATTCTTGATATCGAGCTCCAGTCGCACCGGGTCGTCGGCACCAAAATAGCGCCGGTTGTCCGAGGCGAAATCCAGATCGACTCGCTCACGCAGCTGCTGGAATTGCTGGGGAGGAAGCAGCGACGCCCACTGCTCCGGTTCTCCCAGACCGTTGACGATTTTGGCTTCGGCAAACAGATGCTTCAGGTAGATGTCGTTGATGTACGGTTCAAACTCCTTTGTGTCCTTGGCTTCGGCCAGGAAGTGCAGCAACATCGCTCGTACCAGCCCTTCGTCGGTGCCGATCGGTGGCAGCAAGGTCACCGGCTGAAAGTCGCTGGCGAGATTGGCGGCAAAACGGCGATTTTCGTCCCGCTCCAGCCAGACCTTCGCGCCATACGGAACCAGACGAGGCAACTGCAGATATTTGAGAAAGCGCTGCCGATCGAATCGACCTCGACTGTGGTCCAACAGCAGCCGATGGTAAGCCAAGTGCGCTTTCAGCGAATTATGGACCGGGGCAAGTCGATCCGCGAAGCCGATCACCCGATCGAGAAATGCCTCCATCCGCTCGTGATCATGCCGCCAGTCGTCGTCGGCGGCAGGACGCAGCTTTGCCAGATAGGTGTTCACAAAATTCTGTTGATTCAAGAGATCCGGTTTGAGTCGGAGGCATTCGTCGAGTTGCGCAAGGAGCAGCTTGCGGTGGATCGCGAATGCGCCGAAACCAGGAGAGTTGGCGAAATTCAGATCATCAACAACCAGCTTGGGGAGCGGAGCGTAATCGGGTCGATCCAGCAACTGCAACAGGTGGCGCCGGCGCTCGGGGTTCAATTCGACGGCAATCAACCAGTCAAGTGCCGCGGCAGTGAACGGCTCCAACGTGTTTGGCTGGGAATTCGCCAATTCCAGTAATGCCTGCCGGGAAATCGACTGGGGGTCGAGCTTTGTCGGCAGATTGGGCTCGGCCCCAAGCACCTCCTTTTGGTGTTGGAACTGCAACTGCAGTCGATTGCGTAGGTATTCCAGCGACTGCTGAGGGTTCTTTTCGTAGGTCAACAAGGCCTGCCGCGTACGAATGCGATGTACGCGTGGCGTTTCGCCGTGCCGAGCAACCCAGGCGGTCAAGAGCGGTTCAACTTTGTCGTACTGCTCCAGATTCTGAAAATGGATGCAATGGTAGTAGTAATAGTCTTCCGTTCCGGGCACCAGTTGCCGGAGCGCCGCGGCGCGATCAGCTGCCAGCGCAAAATCCTCGACAAAGCCGATTTCACCGCTGTAGGCGTTACGACCGGCCAGGAGGCCCCCGGATGCCAGATCGAGCACCAGCATCAGCGCCGCCAGTTTGCTGTATGTCGAGACACATGCCATTTTTACACCCTCGTTCTCGGTACCCGTTAAGACCTGAGCCGAACCACGTTCGATTGCTGATTCCCTGCGGACCATTCCGACCTAATCCAGTTTAGGCCGCGAGTGCCGATTCCCACGGAACACTGTGCCGAACTTTCGGAATACTTGACCGCGGCGGCCGGAATCGCTGATTCCCCGACGCCGCGCTCTGTTCGCAGCGGGGGGTTGCCGTCCGATTAGACGAATTCGACCGTGGAAAGTTCCCGACGACGCGAACGGGCATCCCTGGGCCGGCAATTGGCCGACCCGCGGGAATCGCAGAATGTCTAGTTAGCGGTATCGAAGAAGTGGCAGATTCCGCAGGTGCGTGCGATGGCGTTGATGCGATCGGCCAGGGGCGCCGAGGTTGCGGCGAAGGCTGCCGATTGAATCGTCGGCGGCGCCGCTGCGGTGTGACAAGACGTGCAGCATTGCCGCGACGTCAATCCCCGACCGCGCCCAAAATCATCCGCCCACGGGCCGTCAGGAAAACAGTTATTCGACATCGAAAATCGACCGAGGGACAGCGCGATCTGTTTAGACAAGGTACTTCCCGCCACCGGATGCCGGTCGTGCGCGGGTGCCCCCCTCTCCGCCCATCCACCACGGTCCGGCGCCGGACCAAACCGACTCCAGAACAACGCCACAATGGCAATCGTAAGAATCGCGCCGGCGGCGAACTGGGACATCGCCAGTCGTTCAAGCCTGCGCCAAGCGGGGCGACGACGATCTCGAAGCGGAGGGCTCGCCAGCGAAACGGCCGTCCGTACTCCTTGGTCGGCGAACGGCTCGCACAGCGCGCCCTGGTACCCGGGCAGATCATCCAGTTCATGGGCTGGCACCGATTCATGGAACAGGGCAACTGCCGGTCGCAATGCCTCCGCCAGCTGGCGGCATTCATGGCAGGCCAACAAATGACGCTCCACGCTCGCGTCACTGGCATCGCCGCTGGGAAATGGACCACGGGTCAATGCGTCAAAGACTTGATCACAATTCATGATTCTCACCATGTCTTGATTCACTCTGCGGCGAAGGAATGGCTGCCATGTTTTGGGCAATTTTCAACAATCCCCACTTCACTCGGTTCTTGGCGGTACCCAGGCTGCATCGCATGGCCGCCGAAATTTCCTCGAACTTCAGGCCGGCAAAAAAACGGAGACGCAAGGCGTCGGCCTGTGTTTCGGGCAGCTTGCGCAATTCGAGTTCGAGCAGTTCGCGACATTCCATCGACAGCAGCCGTGCCAGCGGATTCGGCTCGCGGGACACCAGTCCCAATTCTCTTCCTTTTTCCAGCGTACCGTTCCCCTCATACTGCTGGTCGGTCCAGGTGGATACGCGCGGTGACCGCTGATCCCGACGCGCTCGCTGATGGCATTGGTTCAACGCGATCGTCCACAGCCAGGTGCGAAAACTCTGACGGGAATCGTAGCTGTCAAGGAATTTGAACGCGCACAGAAAAGCCTCCTGGACCACTTCATCTGCCGCCTCAACGGAACCAATCCGACTGAAAGCTACTCGATGCAACGTCGGCTGATAGCGCGTTACAATCGAAGCAAAGGCGGCGCGATCGCCCGAGCGAACCAGTTCCACCAATTCGCCGTCGGAACGCTCTCCCGGGTTCGAAGTCGTGGCGGATTCCAGCTCGCAATGCTGCCCGGGCACCGAATCCAGTCCTTCGTTTCGTTCGGGGGACGACTCGTCTTGCGGAGATGCATCCGGCATGCATGACCTTCCAAAATCCAAGGGGAATCGTACAGACTGGGACAACTCCATCTTGGTCGGAATCGCCGGGGAGTTCAACAGCAACCGTAGCTCCACCTGTGCCTTGACAGTCCGGAACGCTATCCTGAATCGAAATATCCACAAGGGCGAACCGATGGTTCACGGCGATCTTCAGAATTCCAGCGGCGGCGGCCGGGGCGAGTCCCAGGCCGATTCCCCCCCAGCAGCCCGCCCGGCGCCACTTGACCCCCAGGAGTTTCGCGGTGATTTCCCGATTCTGTCGGCGGTGCTGCACCAGGACAAGCCTTTGGTCTACCTGGACAACGCGGCATCCAGCCAGCGGCCGCGGCAGGTAATCGACCGGATCGTTCAGGTCTATGAAAAAGACTATGCCAACGTGCACCGGGGCGTGCATTGGCTCAGCGACCGCAGCACCGATCTTTACGAGGAATCCCGGGAGAGTGTGCGGAAGTTCATCAACGCTGCCCAGCGGCACGAGGTGATCTTCACGTCGGGTACCACGGCGTCGGTCAACATTGTTGCACGCTCCTGGGGCGACTGCCGGGTGGGTGCTGGCGATGAGATTCTGTTGACGGAAATGGAACACAATTCCAATATCGTCCCCTGGCAACAGCTGGCCCAGCGGACAGGTTGCCTTGTCCGGTTTGCCCCCGTCCGGGATGACGGCTTTTTGGACCTCGATGCGTTCAGCCGCATGCTGAATTCGAAGACGCGACTCGTCGCTTTCACCTCAATGTCCAATGTACTGGGCACGATGAATCCGATGGAAACGATGATCCAGCGAAGCCACGACGCGGGAGCATTGGTGTTCGTCGACGCCGCGCAAAGCGCACCTCATCTGGGCATCGACGTTCAGACATGGAACGCCGACTTTGTCGCGTTCAGCGGACATAAGATGCTCGGCCCCTCCGGTGTCGGAATCCTGTACGGGCGCGAACGAATATTGGATTCCATGCCGCCGTTCCTAGGAGGCGGCAGCATGATTCGTCGAGTCACCCTGGATGGATTCGAAGCGGCGGACCTGCCGGCAAAGTTCGAAGCGGGCACGCCGCCCATTGTGCCAGCGATCGCTCTGGGATCGGCGATCGACTATCTTGAAAAGATCGGTCTGCAACGGATCCACGCGCACGAAGTTCACTTGTCCAAGCTGGCGCACGAAGCACTCGAACAGTTGGGAGGGATCAAGATTCTGGGGCCGCCGCCACAATTCAAGGGCGGGATCGTCAGCTTTGTCGTGGAGGGTGTTCACGCCCACGACGTCGCGCAGATCCTCGATGCGCATGGCGTGGCGATTCGCGCAGGCCATCATTGTGCCATGCCACTTCATAAAAGGCTCAAATTGGTCGCCAGCAATCGCGCGAGTTTTTATCTCTACAACACTTCTGAGGAAGTCGAACTGTTGGCCCGTGCCGTCGCCGCCTGCCAGCGCGTTTTTCGCCGAAGGAAGTAGAATCCCGTCGGACCCCCAGAGCTCAAGCGAAAAACAGGAACGTCATGACGATGAAAATCGGGGTCAGGATACACCCGCTATAGACCATATAGCCGAAGAAACTCGGCATCGTCACTCCGTTCTCCTCGGCAATCGCCTTGACCATGAAGTTCGGACCGTTGCCGATATAGGTATTCGCTCCCATAAGCACCGCACCGCAGGAAATCGCCCGCAAGAGCAGTTGTGGTGCTTCTCCTTTCGACAAAAAATCGTTCAGGTAGGCTGCACCCGACAGGTCGACCCCATGGATGCCGCAGGCGGTAGCCGCAAGCGTCATGTAGGTCGGTGCGTTGTCAAGGAAACTCGAGAGGATCCCGGTCGCCCAGAAGAAATGCCAGGGCAATTCCAAACCCAATTCCTTTCCCCGGGCATTGAGAAGCAGCAGTGCGGGTGCCATCGTCACGAAGATCCCGATGAACAGGACGGCGACTTCAATAATCGGCGCGAACGAGAACCGGTTGCTGGTTCGATTCACCGACGGTGTGGTGAAATAACCCGCGATTCCCAAGCCGATCATCAGTCCCTCCTGGATCCCCCAAGGCCATTGCCGACCCCCGTTAAGGAACCCACTTCCGGAGGCCACGATGGTGGCGACAATACCGGCCAGAAACGCGAAATTCAGCAATCCATCGATGCGAATCGGCTCATGTTGCAGAACTTGTTCCAGCTGCGAGCCAGATCGCTCCTTTTCTTCCCGGCCAAAAATGACCTGGTCATAAACCTGAAAAATGATCAACAACGCGAAATTAACCCCGAGCCATTGGAGCCAAAGTTCTTTCAGCGTCCAGAAAAAACTTACTCCCTTGAGGAATCCCAGAAAAAGTGGCGGGTCACCAATCGGTGTAAGCAAACCGCCGCAATTGGAGACGATGAAAATGAAAAATACGACGATATGCGCCTTCCGTACGCGCGTCACGTTGGCACGCAGCAATGGCCGAATGAGCAGCACCGAAGCACCGGTCGTGCCGATGATGCTCGCCAACAGGGCTCCCAACGCCAGCATCGAGGTGTTGCCCAGCGGCGAACCGGAAAGGGAACCGCGGACATAAATCCCGCCGGAGATCACGAACAGTGCACCCAACAGCGACATGAAAGAGATATACTCTTTCACTTTCTCCAGCAGTTCATGTCCCTCCTGCGCTTGCCAGAAGGGGAGGAAGAATAGAACGATCGGCAGCGACAGCAACAGGACGACAATCGACTTGTTGCGGTTGTGCTCCCACCAGTGACCCGCCGCAAGCGGCATCACGGCGATGCAAAGCAGCAGCAAAATAAATGGCGCGATACTGATCCCGGAGAGGCCGGCGGCCAGGGAATGCGCGTCGCCCGCAATTTCACTCGCGGTCGCCCCATCGCAAAAGACGCTGGCCAGCAGCAGGGCCAGAAGAAGTCGGCAGGGTTTCACGTTGGTCGGACTCCCAGATAATCGTGGCGACCGCGCTTGCGATTTCAAAGGGGTTGCTGGCAAGAACGCGGAAAGTGATACATACTAGTCCGATCGCAGAGGAGTCACAACCAGTCACCATGATCGCCGAGTTCAGCATCGGCTATTCAGTTCTGGCTTTTCAAGGAGGAGGTAGTACGGTGAAAGATAACAGGTTGCCTCTCTTCGAAACGGACGCACGGTCGCCGAAGGAAATCCCGGATTCCGGTTCACGGGTCGAATCGCCATCTCGGATTCTCTGCGGCGACGCGGCGGAATTGCTGCAGTCGGTGCCGACCGCCCATGTCGACGCGATTGTGACCAGTCCTCCCTACTACCAGCAACGTGACTATGGTGACCGGCGGCAGATTGGCCAGGAGTCGGATCCTGAGCAGTATCTTGACCGCCTGGCGGGGATCTTTGACGAATGCCATCGTGTGCTGAAGGAGCGCGGCGCGCTTTGGATTGTCGTCGGGGACAAATATGACCGCGGCGAACTGCTGGGACTGCCGTGGCGGCTCGCGTTACGGCTCAAGGAGCAGGGCTGGAAACTCCGCAGCGACGTGATCTGGCACAAGCCGAATGCAATGCCGTCGCCGGGTAAATCCCGGCCTACCGTTGATCACGAGTACGTATTCTACTTCACCAAATCGATCGACGCGTACTACGACGCCGATGCGGTCCGAGAACCGCACGTGACGTTCACCGAACAAAGCCGGATGCGCGGCGGGCGCCGTCATTTTTTCCAGCGCGATGGTACTCCTGAAGCGGGCAAGAACGCAGGTAATGCCAACCTGCATCGTGGCCGCTGGGATCAGGCTTTCCATCCTAAAGGACGCAACAAGAGAACGGTCTGGAGTATTCCGCTGTCGAAATATCGCGAAGCTCATTTCGCGGTATTTCCCGACCGACTTGTGGAGACCTGTTTGAAGGCGACCTGCCCCGCAAAAGGCCTTGTACTCGATCCATTCCTGGGCAGCGGCACGACGGGGCTGGTGGCGCAGCGGCTGGGCCTCAGCTGCATTGGGATCGATTGCAGCGAGGAATACTGTCAGATGGCCCGGCGACGGCTGACCGCCGGCGCGGTATGAATCGCCGCCGCCCCCCGTCGCACTCCTCGCGCCGCGACGCGACAGCTCCGCCGACCGGACCTAAGGCCTGGGAGATGCCGCCGCAACCCGGTGACATTGGGCGGTTGACCGTGCGGCACCGGTTCACCTGGCGCTGGCGCGCGTTGGCCCTCGTCGCTTTGCTGTTCGCGGTTGTGTTCTACGACTGGTGGAGCGTCCTCCCCGTCGACGCGCGGGCAACGTTTGTGGGGCGGGAGGCCTGCGCTGCCTGCCACCAGGATCAGTTCCACCAATTCAGAAATTCTGATCACGACCGGGCAATGGATGTCGCGACGCCGGAAACGGTGTTAGCCGACTTTCGCGAGCAGACCCTGCAACATCTTGGCGTCGAAACGCGGGTCTTCCGGCGGGGCGATCAATTTTTGGTGAATGCCGAGGGTCCCGACGGCAAGCACCGGGATTATCGCGTCAAGTTCGTGTTTGGCGTGAGACCGCTGCAGCAGTACATGGTGGAAATGGATCGTCCGGAAGACCTGCCAGATGATGCGATTGCGCGGGTGCAGGTTTTGCGTTGGAGTTGGGACACCGAGCAGAAGCGGTGGTTCCACCTCGACCCTCCCGACGTTCGTGAGCGCATCATGCCCGGCGACGACCTGCATTGGACTGGGAACACACAATGCTGGAATAGTTCGTGCGCCGATTGCCACTCCACGGGCGTCCTCAAGAACTATGACCTGGAGCGCAATTCGTACCGCACAACGTTTTCCGAAATCGACGTCAGTTGCGAAGCCTGCCATGGTCCTGCCAGCCTGCACGTTCAGATGGCAAAGTCCTGGTCGTTGTTCTGGGATCGCAAACGGGGAATCGGCATCGCGCGGCTCTCCGCTGCGAGCTCCGTCCAGCAGATTCAAGTTTGCGCACCGTGCCACTCGCGGCGGGACGAGATCGCGCCCGGGTTCCAGGCCGGTCAGCCATTCGCTGACTACTACTCGCCGTCGTTGCTGGCCGATCTGCAATCGGTTTCGCTTTACCACCCAGACGGCCAGATCCGCGACGAGGTTTATGAATACGGATCATTTTTGCAGAGCCGGATGTACGCCAAGGATATTCGGTGCGTCGACTGCCACGATCCACATTCGGCGCGCGTCAAGCATCAGGGAAACAAGCTTTGTACTTCCTGCCATGCGCATCCGACCGGCAAGTACGACGGTGTCAGTCATCACCACCATCTGCCGGATTCACCGGGCGCGTCGTGTGTCGAGTGCCATATGCCGGCGACGCATTTCATGGAAGTCGATCCGCGCCGGGACCACAGCCTGCGGGTGCCGCGCCCCGACCTTTCCGTACGCTATGCGACGCCCAACGCCTGCAGCGCGTGCCACTGGAAGCTGGACAGTTCGTCGCTCGCGCCCGGTGCCCGGACCGATGAGCGGATCACAGGCTATGCGGCGGCGCTGGAACAGGCACCTGCCAGTCCGGCGGTCCGCGAGCAACTCGCGCGGCTCGATCAATCGATGTTGGCGGCGGTGGAGCAATGGTACGGATCTCGCCAGGACCGCGCGAGGGATCGAAAGCCTCCCCGTCCCCACTTTTCGGATCGCTTGACCGAAGCGCTTGTCGAGCCCGATCGACGGGAGGAACTGTTGACGGACCTTGCGCGCGACAGGACCGTTCCGGGGATCGTGCGGGCCACCGCCCTGTTCAACCTGCGCGACCGCGCCAGCACAGAATCGCTGAAAGCGGCTCTCGATGCTCTGGACTCGGCCGATCCCCTGCTGCCGGCGGCCGCCACGAACCGACTTGAAGTGGAACTGGATCGACTGTTGCCGCGCGTTGAAAAAGGCACGACCAGCGCTGACGACGACTATCGACTGCGGCTGGTCGTGGAAGAGCTCGAACAGGTATTGCAGTCACCGGCAAGGCTCGCTCGCACGACCGCCGCGCGTGCCCTCACACGGTTCGGGAACGGCGACCGGCGATGGGCCCTTTCGGCGCGTTCGCGCCGCATCCTCGACGATCTTCTCGACGAATGGAAAAATGGACTGCGGATGCACTCCGATCGGGCCGGCGCCCATCTGGTACTTGGTTCGCTCGCACAGCAGGCAGGGGAACTGGCTGAAGCGGAGCGGGAGTATCGATTGGCCATGCGCGTGGAGCCGAACGCGACCGGACCACGACAAAATCTGGCGTCCTTGCTCGACCGCCAGGCCGAGTACTTGGAACGATCCGCGGTCCAGGCAGCGGAACAAGGGTTGACGCAACGCGCCGAGGAGTTGGGATCGAACTGGGAGAAGTTCCGCAGCGAGTCCCGGGGACTGCGAGCCCAGGAACTTAAACTTGTTGCGCGCGACGCGGCCCTATTACCGAACCATGTCGGCCTGCAGTATCGGTATGGCCTTGCGCTGTACCTGGATGGGCAGGAGGATGCCGCGGAGAGGATACTGTCGCACGCGGTGGAAATCGGTCCACGCCTGCCCGACGCCCGGATGGCACTGGCGCTGCTGCTGCAAAAACGCAAGCGTCTCGAGGAAGCGCTGCGGCACGTCGAAGTTCTCGTCGCTCAGTTTCCCGACGAAGGGGTTTATCAGGATCTGAAAAATGAACTGCGACAGCAGTTGCAAGGCGATTACGACCGGCAGCATCCCTAGCCTGGATTCCGATACGCCACTTTCCCCTGACTTCCACTCCGGCTGTTTCGCGATTCTGCGGCGGCTGGAAGCCCCCGCCGCGTCGCGCGCCTTTTTGGCAAATAGAACTCCTTTGCGACTTTGCGTCTCAGCGAGAACTCCGATTCCTCGAACGTTCACGCGAAGGCGCAAAGTCGCGGAGGAAAGCCGGTTATTGTCGCGCCACAGCGACGACGGCTGCGATCAGGTAGGCAAACAGCAAAGAGCCCCAGATGAGTTCGACATTGCGCGGATGCAGCCTGCACCGCGTCAGTAACACCGGAGCGATCAGACTGGATGCTCCCAGCATCAGGGCAAACACAGCCGGATGGAACCAGGTTCCACCGCTCAAACCGACCGCGACCACGAACATGACCAGCAGCAGATCGCGGATCCGGAACTGGTACGCCGTCGTTGTGTTCGGGTGTGCGGCGTGACGCAAAGAAGGCTCATCCTGCGGGCACGATTCCGACACGCATTATTCCTCGATTAGTCATGCGTAAGCCAGGCAGGCCAGAAATACGATCCACGCCAGCCATACCAGGCACGCCAGCCGCCAGAGCCACGGACGTTGCCGCGGCGAGGCGAAGGTTTTGATTCGGTACGGCGGCGCGGTGTTGGCACGGGACGTTGATGGAGCGGTTCGTTGTACCAAGCAGAACTCCCCTGGGTAACTGATCTGGCCGATCCGCCTTTACTCGGACTCGGACTCGGATTCGTTCGAGGCGCGGCAGATCTCAAAATTCCGTTCAAACGCTTCGCGAAATTCATACACGTTGTCGAAATCTTCTCGTCGATCCGACTTGGATTTGTTCATGTATCCGATTTCGATGAG
>VGZA01000083.1 GCA_016872775.1 Planctomycetota bacterium
CGGTGGTTCCGCGAACCCGACACGTGCCGGAGGCTGCATAACAACACAATGGAGCCGACGCGCCCGACCGTCGGTGTGATCATGCCGCTGCGGCGCGCGGCTCATTGTGATCGTTAGCTCGGTCGAGCACCGATAGCGCTTCGAGCCACGCTTGGTCGATAGTGAGACGACTTCCCGCCGTGACGAAAGCTACATCCTTGCATCCAGTCCATCCTGTTTATCAATGTTAGAACTTATTTACATGGATGACCAGGATCAACAGGATGCGTTCGCGTCCGATTTTTCCGTGTAAGCACGCTTGCTTGACCTTCGTACCTCAGGAACATCACTGTTTTTCTGCTTTTGGATTGAGGAAACGACACGCTGATCTGCTACACTGAAGCCAGAGTTAGAGGTGTTCTCTGATTCGAGCGATCGGCTCCTGTCTTCTGATGCTGGCTGCGTTTGTGCTTCACCTGTTCACCTGGCGTTGGACCACGAATCATGGATCGCTCTGGTGGCCCTGTCACACGACATCCCTAAGCGGCCGGATCGTGGTAACGATGGGTTATGCCGCACTTCTGACAGCCAATCGACAATTTCTATCGCGATGGCACTGCGCGGCAGGTCTAGACGCTGCCCATGAAATGACGCCGACGGCCGAAGTGCATGCAGCCGGAACACTCATCGCCCCCTCACCGATCTTTGGGTCAGAACCGGCCGGCGAGGTCGATCGCGCCACAACTCGGACACAAAACGACTGTTAACGGAAATCTAGTAATGCACTCACATACTCATGAAGTGACCTTGGGGCTTGCCTTCGTTCTCGGTGCCCTCCATGCGGTCGAACCTGGGCATGGGAAGACGGCGATGCTGGTCTATCTTTCTGGAGGACGCCGCAGTGTCTGGCATCCGATTGTCATTGGAATTTCAAGTGGCATCGCGCACTCGGTTTCACTCATCGCAATTGCCTTGGTTGTTCATCTCGCGCAGCATTTGATCGTAGGTGATCACAATCATCACGACGCGTCGGTTACTCACTCGCTTCAGTGGGTGAGTGCCATTCTAGTTCTTGCAGTCGGGGGGGGGATGTGGTGGTCTGCAGCAAGGAAGGTACCCTCGAAATGTGGGTGCAAAAATCATAGTCACGAGTGCGGAAAATTGCCTGAACCATCCGCTTCATCCTATTCAATGAGCGCACTTCTGGGGATCGCGTTCGGTATGCTGCCATGTCCATCGGCACTCGCAGCCTATTTTGCGAGTATGTCGATTGGCTCTGCTTTCTCGGCTTATGCCGTGATTGCTTTATTCGCGGCAGGCATTGCCTGTTCTCTGTCGTTAATAGGAATCTTGCTGCAGTGGATTGGTAACAAGCCACTACCGAAATCGAAGTGGTTACAGGGTTTGCCGTGGCCCTATATCCGCGCTGGTTTGATTCAGATGGTGGGCTGCTTCTATCTTCTCCGCCTCGTTTTCAAGTAGCTGCGGAGTGTTTCATTCGGCGCAGTTGATTTTCCACCGCGGATCTCAGCGATTGGAGTCCTGGCACGGCTTGCAGTGTCCCTTGAGAATGACCTCCTCAATGTCGCCGACCGCTTTGGGCACCTTGAGTTCAACCTTGGCGTCCTCAAGGCATGTCACACTGCCACAATCCACGCACAATAGGTGGGGGTGAGCGTGCCCCGACGTATCTGCCGGGATCGATGATGCCTGTTCGTAACGCCAAGTGTGGTCGCCGACATCCAGCCGCCTTGCGAGTCCAGCGCTGATGAGATCCTGAAGCACTCGGAACACCGTTGATTTGTCGACATCGGCCGCTGCAAGGTTGTCAGCGATTTCCAAATGCGTAAGTGGTCCTGTTGCCATCATCAGCGAACGAGCCACCGCAACCCGAGCTGGAGTTACGCGCAGTCCCACATCGCGGAGACGTTGGCGCAGGCGATCACTCGGAGATTTTCCCATGTAGCTACCATAGCACCAACGATCCTTCCAGGATAGATCTGGCTACGCGGGATGCGCAGTTATTGCGTCGGGTGATCGTGAGCACGCCTGCGGTTGCGTCGAGGGGCGTTCGAATCGTTCAAATCGATGAGCGGTTAATGTCGCTGGTAACGCTAGAAAACGACCTTTCCGCTGGCATTCTTCTGCCCAGCAGATCAGAGCCTCATATTGCCACGCCTCGGAGAGCCCGCCTAGCCATTCACAGCGACCATCGGCGGACATGATGCACGCTACATTGGCCAGGTCACAAGGGCCCAGGCATCCGCTGATTGTTAATTGAATGACGGAATTGAGTCTCAGTTCTTTCCAGCGTGCCTTGATGACGTCCTTCGGTAATTCAGGGAATCCGCGCTCAACTCGGCCACAGCAGCAACCCTCACACAAGATCAACTGTCCCAGAACTTGATCGCGTCGAGTCAAAAGAGGTCTGCCCAGTTCGACGGCCGAACGCAAGGCCCGAGTTTGTGCGTTGAAGTTATCTTCGATCATAGTGTTGACGCCGCTCGATTAGTTGTCGTTTTGCAACACCGTGATCGTTCCGTCCTGTTGGCCGACCGCCAACAAACGGTCGTCGGGCGACCATGCCAAACGGCTAATCGACGACGAGAATATCTGGCCTGCAATCGGCAGCTTTTGCTTCAAGGGATTCCAAAGGAAAAGGAACCCATCGTTGTCGGAGGATGCCAGCAGGTCTCCGCGATGTTGAAACGCCAGCTGCGTGATTTTGGCGGAGTGCGCTTCAAACATCTTCGGCTTACGACCTTCGGGGCCTTTGCCGCTGCAGTCCCACAACACGACCGTATCACTGCCGCCTGTTGCCAGGCGCTCGCCACGATGATGCCAAGCCACTTCCAGGACCTTTGTCGGAAACCCCCACATCTGTGCATCCTTGCCGGTCTTCACATGCCAGAAATGTACGGTCGAATCCTGTTCTCCAGTGACAATAAATCGCGCGTCTGGACTCCACGCCAACACGAGACTGGAACCCTTCCACTCGAACTTGCGAGGTCGAACCTGCTTGCCGCGTACATGTAACGTCACGCCGTTGTATGCCGCCACCGCGACGGCGCTCCCATCGGGATTCCAACCGATGTCCGCAATCGTGCTGGCGTGGTCGTCGGATTCATAAACAGGCGTTCCGTCATCCGACCAAATCGTTAAGAGTCTGTCGGCTGCGGTGGCCAGTTCCCGCTTGCCGGGACGGTACGCGACTTTGGCTGCCCACTTTCCGCCGGCGGGCAATTCTCGAATAAGCAAGGAAGCGCCCGGCTCCCAGACCTTAATGAGTCCGTCCTGGCCTGTTGTGGCGAACTGCGTACTATCGAAACGCCATGCCACCGACGTGGCACCCAGGGCGTGCGCGCCGAGGCGCTGCGACTGCCCCAGAGAATCAGCATTCGATAGAACCATCACTTGCCCCTCGACGGTCACTGTTGCAAGCGATTTTCCATTGGGAGACCAAGCCAGGTCGATGATATATTCGTCACCTTCATGGTGCCACACCTCGCGCATCTCGCGCGGCCCGGTCTTCGTCTTGCTTAAGCCAAACATGCGTTGAACCCCGCGTTGAGCTCCTCGCGATCAAGATTCCGGCCGATGAAAATCAGGGCGTTGTGGCGCGGCTCGTCGCCCCAGGGGCGATCTTCGCGACCATCGAACAGCATATGCACTCCCTGAAACACGTAGCGCACGGCCATTCCTTCGAAGCTGAGCACTCCCTTCATGCGAAAAATGTCGGTTCCCTTGGTCGCCAACAGTTCACGCAACCAGCCCTGGAATCGCTCTAGGTCAAGATTACCCGGCGTCGTAATCCCGACGGAGGTTACCTCTTCATCATGTTCGTGATCTGGCTTGTATTCACGCGTGTGCAACGGTGCGATCCGGGCTCCGGTGGCATCCACGACATAAGCCCGGAACTCGTCCGGATGATGCTCAGTAAAGAGGGCATAAGCGCCGGCTTGACCAATCACGAGGGGGTAACGCAGATTGTCCCCCTCCAGCCCCAGACTAAAGAGCCGATCGCCCGGCGTCACAGAATCGCCAGGCTTTAGCTCGATTGCATCGTCCGAAAATGCGAGTACCGCCGGTTCAACGGCTTCGCGCATGCCCTCGTCCGTCGCGGCCGCGACCGACTGGAGCATGGCGCTCATCGCCGGGTCCGGTCCTGGCTGGAGCAGCAACTCATAGGTTCCCGGCTGTAGGCTATAAACGCCGCTCCACTCGAACGGATATTCCGGTTCCAAAAACTTGGGATCGACGTCGAGCGCTCGGTCCAGATCGAAGCCGCCGAGATTGAGCACCTTCTCCATGTCGACGACCGCGTCGCGAGTTCGATGAATCTTGGCAGCTGAATTCATGGCATGGATGCGTGCTTCGAGTTGATCCAACTCCGCAGACGAAACTAGATCAGTCTTGTTCAGCAAGATCACGTCGGCGAACGCAATCTGCTCCTTAACCTCGTCACTGTCGTCGATGTGGTCATGCACATGCCTGGCGTCGACGAGCGTCACGACACCATCCAGGCTCAACTTGGACTGAATCTCGTCGTCCATGAAGAACGTCTGGGCGACGGGCCCCGGATCGGCCAAGCCAGTCGTCTCGATCATGATGTAATCAAATTTGTCGCGTCGCTTCATCAGGTTGCCGAGAATGCGAATCAGATCGCCCCGCACCGTGCAGCAAATGCAGCCGTTATTCATCTCGAAGATTTCTTCTTCGGCACCAATCACCAGTTCATTGTCCACGCCTACTTCCCCGAATTCGTTCTCGATCACGGCGATCCGCTTGCCGTGATTCTCGGAGAGAATACGGTTGAGCAAGGTTGTTTTTCCGGAGCCGAGAAAACCTGTGAGAACGGTAACTGGAACGGTGGCGTTGGCAGTAGCCATTGCGAGAAACTCCCTGGAAAGTAGCGAATTTGTCTGAAGAGTTGGGGTTGGATCAACTAGTACTAGTCCGGATGGCGCCATTCGCGAATCTGCGGATTGCGCGAACGCTCGGCGAGCGCCACAATATCATCGCGCGTGACTTCAGGAAGCGACTTGTGCAGTTTCCACTGCCGAGGCGATGCGCCTTGCACGAGAGCAGCGATCACCGTTTCAATTGGCGGACAGCCTTCCTCGTGACACTCCAGCTCCGCAACCGTGAGCGTGGCGTCGGCGGGAATGGGAAGCAGCTCCGTCGCCCAGCCCTTCAAGGCCGCGATCTGTTCTGGAGATCGCTTCGTTCTCCCAAGCATCATGGCTCGTCCCCCCTCGTCACGTCTGTCGTCGGCCAATTGACCGCCACATTTCGATGCGATAATCTAATGCAGTTGCATATAGATTGCAAGTAGGTTGCAGGCGACTTCCCCGTCCGTCGTCTCGTGTTGGCCACGCATCATCAGGGAACGAGCAATTGAAAATCCAACGACGAGGTTTCCTACTTCCGCTGAGTTTCCTGTTGCTCAGTCTGAGCATTGGATGCGTGTTTCGCGTCCCGAACCCGCCGGATCAAGTCAAGGTGTCGGTCGTGGCCAGCTACAGCATTCTGGGCAACTGGGTGCAAATCGTCGGGGGCGAACATGTGAATGTGACAACGCTGGTTGGGCCTGGGGGCGATGCCCACACCTATGAGCCGACCCCGCAAGACAGCGTGGCACTGCATCGCGCGGCCCTCGTGTTCGAGAATGGTATGGGGTTTGAGTCATGGCTGGAAAAGTTGTTCGTGGCCAGCCATTCGGCGGCCAAACGTGTCGTCATCTCGAAGAATATCACCTCGCGAAAGCTCGTTTCCTCCAGCGGGCGAGAGGAAATCGACCCGCACGTCTGGCACTGTCCGAAAAATGCCGAGGCGATGGTGCGGGAGATCGCCGACGCCTTGGTGGAGTGCGATCCGATGCATGCAGCCGACTACCGTCGTCGCGCGGCTGATTACATTCGAGAAATCCATACATTAGACGCCTGGATCGGTGAGCAGATCGCCACGATTCCTGAGTCGCACCGTCATTTGGTAACCACGCACGATACGTTCGGCTATTTTGCCGACCGCTACGGATTCGAGGTCTCGAGTGTGATGGCGGCGGTCTCGAGCGAGACGACCGATCCGGCGGCAAGCGAACTGGCGGCGGTCATCGACCGCATCCGTGCCGCGCAGGTGCCGGCGGTATTCGCGGAAAATATCATTAACCCGCGATTGACCGAGCAGGTGGCCAGAGAGGCTGGCGTCAGCATCGTGCCTTCGTTGTACACCGACGCACTTGGGCCGCCTGACTCCAAGGGGGCAACCTATCTCGACATGATGCGGTTCAATGTGCGCACGATGACGGAGGCGCTCCGTTGAACCAGTCCCCAGGGCTCCCGCATTCGCATGAAGAACCTTGGCTACCTTATAGCGGCCGCGGCCATCGCGATCCCCAGGCGGGGCAACCGGCAGTTCAAGTCGAGCACTTGTCGGTTCGATACCGGAAGGCCGGCAGCGACGCACTGCACGCCGTCTCGCTGGAAGTCGCTGTTGGGCAGCGAGTGGCGCTCGTCGGCCCCAATGGAGCGGGCAAGAGCACGCTGCTTAAGACCTTGGCGGGCTTAGTAAAACCGCAATCGGGACAGGTGGCGCTCTATGGAAATCCCGTGGGGGCCTGCCATCATCGAACCGCTTATCTCCCTCAGCGGACAGACTTGGATTGGCAGTCGCCGCTGACCGTATCGGACCTCGTGATGACCGGTCGCTATGTCCATCTGGGCTGGTTGAGTTGGCCGAGTCAGGCGGATCGAGTTCGTGTCCGAAGGGTGCTCGAGCGATTGGGAATTGCTGATTTAGCAGAGCGGCAGATCGGAGATCTATCGGGCGGGCAGCAGCAGCGGACACTCCTGGCGCGGGCTCTTGTGCAGGAAGCGAGTCTCTTCCTGCTCGACGAACCGCTCAATGCCGTTGACGAAGCCACGCGAGACGTCGTCGATGAAGTGCTCACCCAGCACACACAGAACGGAGGCAGTGTGCTGGTGGCCACGCACGACTTGGGCCGGTTGACTGAGTCCTTTGATAGCGCGGTGTACTTGCGCGAGGGGCGAGTCGAGAGCATTTTGCCATTTGGAAGCGGTCCCTTGGCATCTCTCGCAGCCCATCCGGCTGCCAGGGGAGCAAACGAGTGAACTGGCTACTCGAACCATTTCAATACGCATTTATGCGCCAGGCGCTGCTGGCAAGCCTGCTGATTGGAACGACCTGCTCGCTGCTGGGGGTTTACGTCGTCTTGCGCCGCATGGCCTTTCTGGGCGATGCCGTCGCGCACACGACTCTTCCCGGCCTGGTCATCGCCTATTTGAATCACTGGAACCTGTTTGTCGGCGCGATCGTTGCGGCTGTCATTACCGCCTTAGGAATTGGCTGGCTCAGCCGCGGCAAGCGGCTGAGAGAAGACACCGCGATCGGCGTGATTTTTTCCGGAATGTTTGCGCTCGGCATCGTGATGATCTCGCGCGTCCAAAGCTATCGCGACTTCTCCCACATGCTGTTCGGCAACGTACTTGGCGTGACGACAGCCGACCTGGTGGGAATTGCGCTGGTCAGTTTCCTGGTTTGCACGGTGCTGCTGTTGGTAAACAAGGAGCTGATGCTGACGACCGTCGACCCGCTACACGGGCAGAGCATTGGTCTATCTGCGGAGCGAATGCGGTACCTGCTCCTGATTCTGCTTGCTCTGACAGTGGTTACAGGTATTCAGGCGGTCGGTGTCGTGCTGACCACTGCCCTGATTGTAACGCCGGCGGCCGCCGCTTCGCTGATCACGCGGCGGCTGGATCGGATGCTCCTCTTGGCAGTCTTATTCTCGGCTTGTAGCAGTGTGGCCGGCTTGTATGCTTCTTATTACTATTCGATCTCTAGCGGTGGCGCGATCGTGCTTGCCTGTACGGTTCTGTTCGGAGTTGCATACCTGGCAACACGAATACATTGGCGAGAACTTCCAGCCGAGCATGATGCTACTTGAGATGAACACGTGGACTCCTACGAATGAACACACTTTATCTAAACATCTTCAGTGGCATCAGCGGAGACATGTTCCTCGGCGCGATGCTCGATCTAGGAGTCGAGTTTTCACAGCTTCAAGCAGAACTGGCCAAGCTGGAACTGACGGGCTACCACTTGCGTAGCCGGCGTGAAAGCCGCTCGGGCATCGAGGGAATCAAGTTCGATGTTCTGGACGGAGAATCCGCTGTCGCCGAAAGCCCGGAAGATTCGGCCGCGCACTTCCACGAAACATCTTCCGAATCTCACACTCACGGTTCAAAAGGGCATCATCACCACGAACATCACGCGCATCAGCCAGGTGACATGCAGCGCGATGACGATCACGGTCACGATCACTCTGAGAGTCGCGACTTTGCACAAATCCGCGAGCTGATTGGGTCCAGCCGGCTCTCCAGTTGGGTGCAGGATAAATCCATCGCGATTTTTCACCGCATTGCCGTCGCCGAAGGCAAGATTCACGGCAAACCGCCCGAGAATGTCCATTTCCACGAGGTCGGTGCAATCGATTCTATCGTGGACATCGTCGGTGCTTGCGCGGCGTTGGAAATGCTCGACAAGCCACGTGTGCTTGCCTCGCCTGCAGTCGATGGAACTGGTTGGGTACGGTGCGCACACGGCCGCTTTCCCGTTCCTACCACGGCAACGCTAGAAATACTTAGCGCGCGGCGCATCCCGCTCACCCAGTGCGACGAGCCGCACGAGCTAATCACGCCGACCGGTGCGGCCCTCTTGGCAGAGTTTGCCGAGCATTTCGGACCAATGCATGGGCTAGTCGCCGACCGCATCGGATATGGTCTGGGAACACGCGAGAACAAGACGCGGCCGAATGTCCTGCGAGCGATCTTGTCAAGAACAAGCGAAGCCGCAGTGAAGGGATAATGTGGGGAGTCACCATGACAGCTATACGCACTTTTAAGTCACTCCTGCTCCCTGAAACCAACCCCGTGTTTAACCCGACGACCACTTAACCCGATTCCGCCCACTCGCCAAACACCCGTACTCGCAACGCCCCCTCCCACGCCCCTCCCAACCAAGGAGACAATAAACTGGGCTACTAGCCTGTGTCTGCCTTGACTTGGGACTTCCTATAGGTGGCACCCAGCAACGCCGTCCCGAAGCCGTAACTCTACCGCGACTTGTTTATTGCAGCAGCCAACCAGCGCGGAAGAGAACCGATGCCGGCTAAGAGCCGTTCGTTAGAATGAGCCTCCTGACAGCTTCGATACGTCAACCTGTGGCACTTCCGACAACCAAAGTGCTTCGCCCCAGGGGGCAGGTAAAGCTTGCCGGCTCGTCGATTGCACGCCACGCCGCCAATGATCAGCGGGCAGGTGAAAGCCACGGCGTCCCTGCGAGTACTTCGGCGACATACGGCCGTGGAATGCCGACGAGTTCGCCGGCGCCGCCCAGCCTTGCCGACAGCGCGCGAATCGTCGGCGTGGCCATCACGACATCGCCGATCCAGTTCGGCAAAAAGATTCCGATCTTCGTCATGGGCAAGTCCTCCTAGCGAGGTTTTTAGTTCGTGAGCTGCGCGGAGAGGGCGCGGGAAAAAGCGGCCGCCACGTCTTCGAACGAGCAAACCAGCATTTGCTTGAATCCCTGAATCGGCGCCAGGATCTGCTGATGCTGCAGACTGAGTGCGCGGCTCAGCTTGGGGAAGTGGCCGGGATTCTGCCGATGCTCGGGATAGATTTCGATGACCTGCGTGCCCGGCTGCGCGAAGATCAGGTTGGCCAGGCCCGCACCGTGTGGCGCGATGATCAGCTCCGCTTCGCGCACGAGGCGCGCTTGTTCCGCGAGCGGATGGGCCTCCATGACTTGCGGCTCGATGCCGTATTGTTTCCAGAGCGGCTCAAGCTCCGCTTCGTTCGCTAACCCGCGCTTGCCGGTGCGGGTTCGACTGATATAAATCCTGCGGGAGCGCATCGCTGGCGCGCCGCCGCACAGGGCGTCACCCAGCCACTGGCCAAAATGCCGCCAGCAGGCCGGCGTTGGATAGGAGGGGACAAGCAACTCATCCGCTTCAAGCAGCAGCCGGCAATGCGGTTGTATCAACTGCTCCTTGCCGATCCCGAGCGCCGCAAGTGCTTGCTGCTGAAACGCGGCCAGGCAGTCCACGAGATAATAGTCAGCCGCCACGCCCGCCCGGCGGAGCGACGACAGCCGCGGCAGGATATCGCAGAGCCAGTGGTAATAGTTGTGGCTGTGCAGCGTGTTGAGCACGGCCACACGCCCGCGGATGGTCTGCTTGGGAGGGAGCCAAAACCGCGACGTCACATCCCCGTCCCAGCGCTTCCGCCAATAGCGAAACGAAAACGGCGTCAGCGGATCGGCATGCTCTTTCGAGAACCCGGGGACGTAAGAGCCGGTCTCCCCGACAGCCTCGCCACCCGGCGCAATCACGCAGCATTGACGGCCATACGAGCGGCCGTTTCGGAGTGTGGCCACATACGGAGCGATTGCCGTGACGCCCGGCAGAGTCCGTTCTTCGAACTGCCCCTGGTGATAGCAGCCATATCGCCATTCCGGCAGGCTCTCGGCGTCTCCCACCGACTGCACGTTCACCCGCGCGTCGCTCGCTGCCAACTCGGCCAACTTGACCCGCTGGCGGGGCGCACTCGCCGGCCAATCGAACCACCACCGGCCATCGATGGGGACGAGATACTTCCCCCGCCGATACCAGCGGCTGGCCGGCTTAAATTCGCGAGCCGATGTGGCTGATCCCGAGCAACTCGTCGACATCCTTGTTGTCTCCCTCCGGAAAGGAAGCCGACCTCACGCGCTCCCCTTCCCGGCGATTTAGAGGAAGAAATTCTAGTTCAGGCCGTTCGGAAGCAACAATGGCAATTGGGGGTCGAGTTCCAGGAAGCTTCAACCAAACGATTAACGAACTCGGGTTCTAATACGCATCCCATTCTGAAGCGACGCAGCTAGCAGTTTCGCAAGTCCGTCGAGGGCAATGTAGTCGCGACGATAGCGACGCGCTACTTCAAGCTGGGATGCGTATTAGTTGTTGGTCCCGAGTGCAACCCGGCTGTTAACCCGTTTGACCCACGGGGCAGAGAGCGCAGAGAGTTTCCGGGAGAGTGGTGACACGACCGCAGAGCAACTAAGATAAGGCGACGTAGTCGCCTTGACGAGAGAGTCGTGGTGAAGCCGTAAGTTGCTACGACTACTTGCGTTATATCAACGCTTTCTAGCCGCTCTATCGGCAGAGAGCCCTGTGAACCACAGGGGACGCCCAATTCCGGGCCAAAATATCAGCTCCCCGAACGGAACCCTCTTCGTAACCATTCTCTGACTCCCATCCTGTAACACGTATCGACGGGAACGGGGAAATCGCGATGATTCCCGCCCTGACCTTACTGGAGCTGCGTCGATGGATCGACCAGCGGGGCCAAGATCCATGTGGAGCGAAGCCGTGCAACTCGAAATTCCCTGGGGCGAATCCCCCGCCGTGCCCCCCCAGCAACACATTCTGAATCTGAAGGCCGCGGGACGAACGGCTCAGGAAATCGCGGAGCAGTTCAACCGCGAACGGCCCTGAGTCGGCGCGGCCTGACAAGCGTTCGCCGAGGTACATCGGAAGAACCGGTAGCCCTGACCGATGGGGAACGATTTGCTTCGGATCTGGCACGTGAACTTGGCGTGCGGCCTCAACGGGTCTACGCTTGGATCAAGTCCGGACATCTACCAGGACGACAGGCAAGCAGCCCCCAAGAACGCTGGATCGTACGCGCCGATGCTGGCACGGTACTCCTTGCCGGCAAGAGCCCTCGCGATCCTTGCGTTGACCTCACTCCCCTGCTTCCTTCTTCCGCTCGGCTTCCATCGTCGCCTTCGCCTGGGCGATCCGCTCCGTCATGTCGAACCCCAACGGCACGCCGGCATCGAACTTCGCTCGCGCGGAGCGGATCGCCTCCAGCGCCCCCTTCGGCAGCGCCACGGGATGGCCTTCTTCCCACCAGCCGATCCGCTCGCCGTAGCACCAGGCGTACTCGTCCGTCGTGTCCAGGGCGTAGTAGATGTTGTGCTCAAAAAGCTGCAACCGCTCCTCCGGCGTCAGGTACTCCGAGGGCCCCCGCGCCACGCCTTCCAGGTGCAGCGTGTAATTGACGTAGATCGCCATGCCCACCTCCATGTGGGCCTGGTACTTCTCGTGCAGCTCGGGCGGTACCAGGGCCAGGGCCCCCTTCCGCGTGGACTTCAGCCCCGCGGCAAAATCCTCGTCCGTGAAGTACCCATAGGACTGCTCGTGGCCGTCGATTATTCGAGCCGGCCGCTCGACGACTTCGATCATGCCGTCCAGAAACGCCGGCATCAGGCCGTACTCCAGCTCGGGCAGCTTGTCGCGGGCCTGCGGCGTGCGATTCACATAGCTGTGCCCCAGCATTGCCAGCAGGACGATCTCAGGGTTGGCCTCCTGTACGGCGCTCATGTACTCGCGGCCCCGTTTCCGCACCTGCTCGGCATACTCCTCGAAGGACTTCGTGTCCTTGTACTTCATCTTCGCGTAGTTGAAGACCGTGCCCTTGTAGTCTTCGATGTCGAAGGCCCAGCCCGGACAGCCGACCTCCTTGGTCACCTGGGCCCACCAGGCGGCGTTGTGCAGGATCGGACCGAAATCGTCGAACCAGTCCGCATCGCCGGGGGTCACGTTGACCCGCAACAGGTTGTTCGTGAACCGCTGAAAGTCTGTGTTTTTGATCGTGGCAATGATGTCCGTGAACTGCTCTCGCTCCAGCTTCTGCTGGCCGAAGCACAGCCAATCGAACATGACCTTCGGATCGCTGTTGGACTTGAAGCCCTGCAGCACGGTGCCGTCGAAGGGCAGCTCCTCAATCTTGCGGATGTTGATCTGCACGGTCTCCGGGCTGTACCAATCGATACCGCCCCAGGCGATCAGTTTCTTCGGCTTCGCCGGCTCGTTCGGCGCGGCCTTCACCAGGTTCCACCGGCCGCCGGACGACAGCGCCGCCGCCCCCAGGGCCGTGGTCTTCAGAAAGTCGCGCCGCGTCGCCGGGGTCGTTACGGGCTTCGTCATCTTCTCGTCTCCTCCCTGGATTTCCCTCGCCACGCCATTCTTCGCTTTACTTGGCGGGCCGGGATCACCGGAGATCACATCAACGTACTTGGAGTCGTTGCGGCTTTCCAGCCTCGGCAGCAACGCCGGCCACGATCAGAACGACATCCGCGGTGTCGTGCCTGGCTGACCACCACGACCTTTGGGACTTTTCGCGCGAGTTCTCGCGACTCAGACGACTCCAGGACAACTACGACATCCGGACGGTCCAAGAGCTGCTTGGCCACAAGGATCTGAGCACGACGATGATCTACACGCACGTCCTGAATCGTGGGGGACGAGGGGTTCGAAGCCCCCGGGATCGACCGTAGCTGCGCCGGTCGGGCTATGCCGCGGCGATGATTGGCCTTCCCCCGATCTATGTACCACTCTGAATGAGAGGATCTGGGGTAAAGCGAGCGGCGAACTCCGCCGGGGTCTGGTAGTCTAACGCACTATGTGGTCGGCGGTGATTGTAATCGAGCCGCCAGCAATCGACGACCCAGCGAGCTTCCGCCAGGCTCAGGAACAACTCACGGTC
>VGZA01000084.1 GCA_016872775.1 Planctomycetota bacterium
TTCTGGGTTCCCCGTTCCCTGTTCCCCGTTCCCCGTTCCCCGTTCCCCGCCAACCTCGACTTGTCGTTCTTGGACGGCACACACTGTACACTAGTCTTTCCCCGTAACCCGTAACCCATCCCATGGCTGCAACTCGTTCACGATTTCCATGGCTGTTACTGGCCGCTGCGATCTTGCATGGCGACATGCTTGGTGCCGACGAGCCACGTCGGCCGAACATTGTTTTTATCCTTTGCGATGATCTCGGCTATGGCGACGTCGGCTGCTACGGCCAGGAGAGGATTCGTACTCCGAACATCGACCAACTGGCTCGCGAAGGCATCCGATTCACGCAACATTATTCGGGCCACAACGTCTGTGCGCCGTCACGTTGCGTTTTGATGACGGGCAAGCATCCCGGCCATGCCCACATTCGCGACAATCGCGGCGGGCTGAAGGGCAGCGAGGGTCAGGAACCCGTCCCGGCGGGCGAACTGACATTGCCACTCACTCTGAAGGCTCTGGGTTATCGCTTGGGCGGCTTCGGCAAATGGGGGTTGGGTCCTGTCGGCAGCAGCGGCGATCCATTGCAGCAGGGGTTCGATCGATTTTTCGGTTACAACTGCCAGGCGGTGGCGCACAACTCTTATCCGAAGCACCTTTGGGACAACGACCAGCGTCGGGAACTTCGCAATCCGGTTTTCTCGCCCCATCAACGGCTGCCCAAAGATCGTGATCCACAGGATCCGGCAAGCTATACCGAGTACCGCGGTCAGGACTACGCGCCGGACGTAATCACGGAACAGGCGTTGCTGTTCCTTGAGCAGAACCGCGAGCAGCCTTTCTTCCTCTACTATCCGACCACGGTCCCGCACCTTGCGTTGCAGGTCCCCGAGGACTCTTTGAACGATTATGAAGGGGCGTTTCCCGACAAGCCCTACCCAGGCGATCGCAGTTACTTGCCGCACCGCACGCCTCGTGCGGCTTATGCGGCAATGATCACGCGACTCGACCGAGAGATCGGCCGCATCGTTGCCCGCGTGCAATCGCTCGGACTCGAAGAACAAACACTGTTCATTTTCACGAGCGACAACGGGCCGCCCGTGGGTCGATTGGGCGGAACGGACACTCCGTTTTTTCAAAGCGCGGGCGATCTGCGTGGCGGCAAAGGTTCGTTTTATGAGGGCGGGTTTCGCGTACCTTGCATCGTGCGTTGGAAAAATCGAATTCCCGCCGGTCGAACTTCGGACCGCGTCTGCGGGTTTGAGGACTGGTTGCCGACGTTGCTCGATCTGGCGTCGGCCGCGGAGAAGATTCCAGGTGCAATCGACGGGATCAGTTTCGCACCGACGCTGCGCGGCGATCCGCAGCCGCCCCGCCCATTCCTGTACCGCGAATCGCCTGGATACGGCGGGCAGCAGTATATTCGCATCGGCGACTGGAAAGGCATCCGGGTCAATCTGAACCCCGGCTCGAAAGCCGGTAACCAGGCCCCAGGCGCGCTGCAGCTCTACGACCTGGCCGCGGATCGGCGTGAAGAGACCGATTTAGCCAATCAGCATCCGGAGATCGTTGCTCGCATGCTGGCTCTGATGAGCGAGCAGCACCGGCGCAGTGAGCTGTTTCCAATTCGCGCCCTGGACGAGCCGCACGTGAAACCGGATAGCCCCTGAGCCCTCTCGAACGATGGAAAATCTATTGCCACCGACGGGAACCGATCCCGCGCCGAGCGCACCGCAGTCGCCTTCGCATATGGACCGGGATCTCGGTCTCCCGCAAGCGGCTGCGCTGAATATCGCGAACATGGTTGGCATCGGGCCGTTCATTACGATCCCGACGTTTCTGGCGGCGATGAACGGACCGCAGGCGATGATCGCCTGGGTCATCGCCGCGGTGCTGGTCACTGCCGATGGATTGGTCTGGAGCGAACTGGGTGCCGCTTTCCCCGGCAGCGGCGGCTCCTACCATTTCCTCCGCGAACTGTTTGAACGGTATCGCTGGGGACGCTTGATGCCGTTCCTGTTTATCTGGCAGTTCCTGATCAGCGGCGCGCTGGAAATGGCGTCAGGGTACATCGGCGCGGTGATGTACTTGAAATATCTTTGGCCGAGCCTGGACGAATTGCCACTGCCGGGTGGCGCGAGTTGCCTGGCGGCCACCGCCGCCTTGGTGGTCAGTCTCTGCCTGTTGCAGCCAATTCGACGGCTGGGCCTGTTGAGCATCATTCTCTGCGCCGGCACATTACTGACGGTCGTTGTGGTGATCGTGGCTGGCTGGCTGAACTTTGACGCCTCTTTGTTGCGTTTGCCCGAGCATGCGTTCCGGCTGGACAGGCAGTTCGTGCAGGGATTGGGCGCCGCGATGATGATCGCGATTTACGACTACCTTGGATATTACAACGTCTGCCACCTGGGCGAGGAAGTGCGCGATCCGGCGCGGACGATTCCCCGAGCCGTAATGATCTCGATTGCCGTCGTGGCGACAATCTACTTCAGTATGAATCTGGCGATCATCGGCGTGATTCCCTGGAAGGAGGCGAGCACGTCTCAGAATATCGCCGCACTGTTCATGGAACGTCTTTACGGACGCTCGGCGGCGAATGCACTGACCCTGCTGATTCTCTGGACGGTGATCGCCTGTATGTTCGCGATCACGCTTGGCTACTCTCGGATCCCCTACGCCGCCGCCCGGCGTGGAGATTTTTTTCAGATCTTTTCCCGCGTCCTGCCGGTCAGTCGAGCCCCCTACGTTTCGTTGCTGGCGCTTGGCATGCTCACCGCCGCATTCTGTTTTGTCGACCTAGCCACCGTCATCTCGGCCGCGGTCGCGGTGCGCATTGTCGTTCAATTCTCGGGCCAGATTGTCGGGCTGATCCTGGCGCGCCGCGTTTTGCCCCGCGAGCGGTTTCCATTCCGCATGTGGCTGTATCCCCTGCCCTGCCTGGTGGCACTCGCAGGTTGGCTGTTTGTATTCGTCTCCGCGGAAACCAAAGTTATTCTCGGAAGCCTGGCGGTGCTGGCCTCCGGGGCGATCGGTTTTGCAGCCTTTCAGTTTTTCCATCGAAACGCCTCGCCGTCGCCGCCACCGCCAGCATGACTTCTTCCACCGCGCCATCCTCCCGCAGGGAGGGTACCGCTTCAATCCCGTCACCCCGCTTTCCAATTCGAAGATCGATGGGACAATAGTTCGCGACGGCGGCCGTGATATCGGCACAACAAGCGCGATCGCTGAGCCTGGTTCATGAAAGCTCATTCTTGCCCGCGGGAGATCACTGAAATGTTCCGTGCATCGTTGGTTTCGTTGCTGTGGGGACTGGGATCCGCCCCGTGGATCGCCGCTCTTTTCGCCGCTACCCTGCTGTCCGTTCCAAACCCGCTGCATTCTCAGGACGATATCCGGCAGCTTAAGCTGCGCGACTGGGCTCCTCGCTCCATGCTGGTCGTGCCGCAACATCAGCCGCAAAAGCCGAAGTTCCCCACCGTCGATGTGCACAATCATCTCGGCGGCGGAAAACAGACGCTGACACCGGAACGGGTCGCCGGGTACCTCACGGAAATGAATGAGGCCGGTGTCCGCACCGTCGTGAACCTCGACGGCGGCTGGGGCGAACGCCTCAAAGAAACCTTGGACGTTCTGGACAACGCCCACCCGGGGCGTTTTCTCACGTTCGCGTTACTCGACTTCAACGGCATCGACGACGAAGGGTGGACGGATCGCGAAACCAACCGTTTGGAAGAAAGTTTTCGCAATGGGGCAAAAGGGCTGAAGTTCCACAAGTCCCTGGGGCTCTCCTATCGCTACAAGGACGGCAAATTGATGCCGGTGGACGACCCCAAGTTGTCCCAGATTTTCAAATTGTGTGGCAGGAAGGGCAAGCCGGTAATGATTCACACGGCCGATCCCGCGGCGTTCTTTACACCGCTGGACCGGTACAACGAGCGCTGGCACGAACTGAACGAACATCCCAACTGGCTGTTCTACGGCGAGCAGTTCCCGGCTCGAGAGGAGTTGCTGCGACAGTTTACGCGCGTGGTCGAGCGTCATCCGGAAACGACCTTCATCGGTGCGCACTTCGGCAACAACGTCGAGGACCTGGCGACGGTTGGCGGATGGCTCGACCGTTACCCCAATCTGTACGTCGACATCGACGCGCGGATTTCGGAACTGGGCCGGCAGCCTTATTCCGCTCGCAAGTTCTTTCTGAAGTACTCCGACCGGATCATGTTCGGCACCGATACGACGCCGCGCCGAAACGCCTTCCGCATCTACTATCGTTTTCTGGAAACGGACGACGAGTATTTCGACTGTGCGGAAAGCCACCACCTGCAAGGCTTCTGGATGATCTACGGAATTTATCTGCCGGAGGAGGTGCTCGAGCAGGTCTACTACAAGAATGCGGAACGGGTTCTGGGAGGCGATTTGGGACGCACGGCGGCGAAACAACCCGACACGCCGGCAGCGTCCGGCGACGCCGACTCGCGCGGCCGGACTCGGGAGCCCATCGCGAGGGTCCTGAGAACCGCCGACTTTGAAATCACCGGGGACGGCGGCAACGCCGCCTGGAAGGCCGCCGCCTGGCATTCGCTCGCGGCGCGCGGCAATCGGCAATCCGATGCGGCGCGGGAAACGCGATTCAAAGTTCTGTATTCGGACCGCGGGCTGTACGTGCTGCTGCACGGCGCCGACGACAAAATCACCGCGACGCTCGACAAGGACTTCACCAGGCTCTGGACGGAGGATGTGTTTGAGTTCTTCCTATGGACGGACGAATCGCAGCCGATCTATTTTGAGTACGAGATTTCGCCGCTGGGTTACGAACTGCCGATCCTTTGCCCGAATAACGCTCCCGCGGGCAAGGACTTCCTCCGCTGGCTGCCGTGGAACTACGAGGGCGAACGCAAGATCAGCAAAAAGGTCGCCGTCGAAGGCGGGGAAGCTCGATCCGGCGCCACGATCCGCGGCTGGTCCGTCGAGATATTTTTGCCGTATGCGACGCTGAACCCGCTCCTGAATCTCCCGCCCAGGCCCGGCACAAAGTGGCGCGCGAATTTCTATCGCATGGACTACGACGACCCGCAGCCTCGAGCCTGGGATTGGGCGCGCGTCGGCAACAGCTTCCATGAGTTCCAGAAATTCGGCACGCTGTCATTCGAATAAGCGCGGCTCGACTGCGCTGCCGGCTCGGCTGCCCAATTAACCATTTTCTTGCTTTGCCGGAATCGAGTTCTACACTGAGTTGCTGAGGGTCGATTCCGAGCCCTCGGTCGATACCGTCCACGGCGCCTCGTCACACTCGCCGAGAACCACGGTGTCGCGGATAGAAAGCGCACAGCGCGCCGCCCGTCAAAGCGGCTGCACTCGACTCGCCTCATTCCTGTTCAGGAGAACTGCGATGCGAATTCTGCTCGGACTGCTGCTCATTACCTGCTTCGGCATTCAGGCCGCGATCGGTCAGGAACCAACACCGCAACAACTGCGGCGTCAGCTTGAAGAGCTGCAAAAAAAACTGGACGGTCTCGCCAATGATCCATTCGAATCGAACCGCAGGGTCACCGAGATCGGAAGTGCCTCGCGGCCCAAGCCGCGCGAAGAGGAACTTCCAAGGCTGGTGACGCGAATCTACGATCTGAGCGACCTATTCGCCGTCGCTCCCTCGTATCCCGCCCGGCAACCGAATTTACTTGGCATGGACGAGAGCGTCTTCTTTCGCGACTCCGACTTCGCCGGCAGAGCGGCCGCGGGCGGTGGTGGCATGATGGGCGGTGGCGGCGGCATGGGTGGCGGAGGTTTTGGCGGAGGTTTTGGCGGAGGCGGGGGCGTGTTCTCCGTGCCGAGCAGCCTCGCGAATCAGGGACAGCCGCTGTATCAGTTCGGCGAATCGGTGGGCAGTTCCAACGGACCGCGAACTTCCATTTCCGAACTGCAGGATGTGATCAAGTCGACCATCACTCCGGACGAGTGGCGGACGGGACGCGCCTCGATGGGCATGATCGGCGCGTCGATGGTCGTGACCGCCAATGAGAACAGCCAGGCCCAGGTCAATAACCTGCTGGACCTGTTCCGCCAACGCTGGAAGTCGCTGCGCACCGTATCGATGCAGGGATATTGGGTCTGGCTCACCGAACCTGAACTGGCGGAGCTTCTCGCCGCCCCGATTGCCGCGAACGATGAGCCGGCCGTCCATGGAGTGGTGAAACCGGACGTCTGGGAACGACTATTGCGGAACCCGGGCGACGACCGGCCGGCGGGCTACCAGACGGCGCTCACCTGTTACAACGGCCAGACGGTACACAATTTTTCCGGGGAACAACGGCTGCTTGTGACTGGCGCGGCGCCGATTTTCGGCACGGCGGAGAACTCGAACGCCATGGCATTCGAACCGATTCTCACTTCGATTCACGAGGGCGCCGTACTTCAATTGACGCCGTTGGCCACGCGCAACGCCCGGTACATCGTGTTTGATCTGCACAGCCGCGTCACGCTGGCCCGCGCAATGCCTGCCACGCGGCGTCCCGAACAACCGGCGCAACACGATCCCGCGCTGGTGATCTCGGTGATTGAGCGGCCGGCGGTGCAGACCCAGAGGTTTTCGACGACGCTTCGAGTTCCGGTCGAGAAAACGGTGCTGGCGGGCGGTATGACGTTTGGCAGCGTACCTGGAATGTGCTTGTACTTTTTTGTCCGCGGATTCGTCCAGGAACTTCGCGACGACGATGCCGGTGTCGCCTCACCGCAAGCATCAGTGCCTCAGGCTGGCGCCGCGCAGGCACCCGCTCGGCCCGCCAGCGCGCTCTCGGCCGCTCGCGACAGGAAATGAGCCGACATCCACGATCAGAGCAGATCCCACAGCGGCTCGCCGGAGGACACCGGTCGTGTGAAACCGTCCTTCCCGAGCCGCAGGTCGAGTGGAACTCCCAGGGTATGGAAGATTGTTGCTCCCAGGTCCTGAGGTCGCACCGGTCGGTCTTTCACGTAGGCGCCGTGCTTATCGGATTCGCCATAAACGCGTCCGCCGCGGATTCCTCCGCCAGCGAGGATCGTCGAATAGCACGTCGGCCAATGCTGGCGGCCCGGGTTCGCGCCGGGCGCGTTGATATTCGGCGTGCGACCGAATTCGCCGGTCACGACCACCAGTGTTGATTCCAACAATCCGCGTTCCTGCAAATCGGTCAGCAGCGCGGAAAGTCCTTCATCGAGGCAGGGCAAGCACCAGCCCATACCGTACGAACCGGCGCCAAAAGCGTTCCCCATTCCCATTTCACCACCGTGCATATCCCAACTGGAAGCGGGTGGTCCGCCGCCACCACCGGGCGCGGGTCCCGTCCAGCCGTTGACGGTGACGAAGCCGACGCCCGATTCGACCAGCCGGCGCGCCAGCAATAGATTCTGCCCCAGCGGATGCATCCCATAACGTTCGCGCGTCGCCGTCGATTCGCGATCCAATTCAAACGGCAGTCGTCCCTCGGCGCCGCTCGTCAATTCCAACGCTCGATCACGCAGGTCGCGCCAATCGCGCGTGGCGCGATCCCCCTGGACGACTCCGGCCGTGTTCAGACCTTCGAGCAACGATTTGCGTTCCACCGCCCGCTCCGCGGGTACCGTCGGAATCAGTTCCTCCGGCGCCTTAAACGTCGGCATCGCCGGATGATTGGTCGCGGAACCAACGAACAACGCACTATGCATCGCTCCCAGATGCCCGGCATTTCCGATGTTCGGCGCGCAAAATACCGGATCCCCGACGCACTTGATCAACCAGACGTACGGCGCGATGCCGCGCTCCGTCGGGCGCGTCTTGGACAGGATCGAGCCAATATACGGCGCGTCCGCCGGAGCGCCGGCCTGACCACTCAACAGGTGATGCATCGCGTCGAAATGATTGCTGATGTTGCCGACATGCGTCATCGATCGGATCAGTGCGAATTGACCCGCCAGCTTCGCCAACCGGGTGTGCATTTCGTTGATGCGCATCCCCGGAACCGTCGTCTCGATCGGCTTGTACGGTCCGCGAATCGTATCCGGTGCATCCGGTTTCAAATCCCAGGTATCGAGATGACTAGGACCTCCACATAACAGAATGAAAATGCACGACTTCGGTGCCGCGCCCTTTCCGAATCCGCGCTGGGCATCCACACCGGCCGCCACCGTGCCCGGGACCGTCAGCGGCAGCGCGCTGATCCCGGCAGCCTGCAGAAAGCGACGACGGTTCCAAAACGCAGTCGCACTATCACTGATCGTGGTTCGCGAGATCATCGTTGACCTTTGACAAACGGGATTCAAACCTGCACGCCGCGACGCGGGAATCAAGGTTCCCCAGGGAACAAACCTATTGGACAACGCCGCGCGATCCAAGTCCAGATCTGCTCGAATGCTGGGGCACGAATTCAGGGGTACACGAGCCGCGTTGATTGGAAAGTCCGCTGCCGAATTGTTACACTGATCTCCGAAAGCGAATCCGCCATGTCCCACCACGATTGCTGCCGCCGGTGTAACGCGCCCCGTCGATCGACGATGCGGCGCCGTGCCGCGCCGCGAAGGCGCGGCACGGTGATCGGCTGGCGGGTGGCAATTCTGCTGGGAGCATTGCTCGGAGGAAGCATGCTTTGCCAACCGCAAGGTCGAGTTCGTGGTATCCCTGTGGGCGGAAGTCGTACGGCAAGCGGCGGGGAGGTCGACGAAGCGGCGCAGCGCGAGTTTTTCGAACGGCGGATTCGCCCGGCGCTGGTACGGTATTGCTACGAGTGCCATTCCGTGACGGCCAGCGAGCCCAAAGGAGACTTGCGCGTCGACTCGCGAGCCGGCGTCACACGAGGCGGACAATCGGGTGCCGCCGTCGTGCCAGGCCGTCCTGAAGACAGCCTGCTGCTAAAAGCGATGCGGCACGACGGCCTGGAAATGCCGCCCGGCAAACGCCTGCCGGAACCGATTATCGCCGACTTTGAGAACTGGATCCGCCGGGGAGCGTTCGATCCGCGGGAAAACGCGGGCGATCCCGACGGTACGCGCGAGATGCTCCGCTCCCTGCAATGGGAAGATCGCCGCGACTGGTGGAGCCTGCGGCCCCTACCGGCTCGGAACCGGTCTCCCGAAACAAAGCCCGGCTCGCTTGCGAACCGCGTCGATCTCTGGCTGCAGTCGGCGAAAGAGCAACGAAGCCTCCCCTCCGCGCCGCCCGCCGATCCGCGGACGCTGGCCCGGCGGTTGAGTTTCACCTTGCTGGGAATCCCACCTGCAACCGAAGACGCCGAAGCAACTTCGCGCGACGACAACCCCGACGCGGTGGACCGATTGCTCGACCAATATCTCGCCTCCCCCCATCTCGGCGAACATTGGGCTCGGCATTGGATGGATGTCGTACGCTACACCGACACCTACGGTTACGAGTGGGACATCCCCGCGAAAGGCGCCTGGCGTTACCGTGATTATCTGACGCGCGCTTTCAATCGGGACGTCGGATTCGACCAGCTGGTACGGGAGCAGATCGCCGGCGACCTGCTCGAATCGCCGAGACGGGACATCGATGAGCAAATGAACGAGTCGCTGATCGGCGTGATGTTCTACCAGTTGGGCGAAAAACGGCACGGCGACAGCGCCGAGTTCGACGGAATCCACCAGGAAATGCTGGATAACAAAATCGACGCTCTGTCCAAAGCATTTCAGGCAACGACCGTCGCCTGCGCTCGCTGTCACGATCACAAACTGGATGCCGTGCTGCAATCGGAATATTACGCGCTGGGTGGAGCGCTCATCAGTTCACGCTGGATCACCAATACCGTCGATCTTCCCGATCGCCATCGACCCCATTTCGCGTGGTTGCGCGAGCACAAGTCGCGACTGCGCGGGTTACTGGCCGCGGATTGGCGAGCCGAACTGGGCAGGCTGCGGCTTTTTCTTGCCTCCCCACCGGCGGTGGCCGCGGCATCCGACCCTGCCGCTCCAGCCAAAATGGCCGAAGAGCGATGGCGGCGACTTTTCCTGGAACGCAAAGATTCTGCCCCGCCACTGGAAGATCCTCTGCGCATCTGGCATGCGGTGCGCGATGCTCGCGAACCTGACGCGATCACTGCAGCCTGGCGGGCTTTACGCGCGGAATACGACGCGCAGTCACGCGAACGGCAAGCCGCCAATCAACGGGACTTCCTGCAGATCGCCGATCTGTCGGCAGGCCTGCCGACCGGCTGGTCGGTCGACGGGACGGCGGTCGGCGAACCGGTTCCCGTCGGAGATTTCGCCCTGCATGCGTCCGGAGAGAACGCGCTGATGCACTTTTCGCTGGGTGGACTGTCGACTGGCGCGTACTCCATTCGAATGAACGGTGCACTGCGCACGCCTTTCCTGCGAACCTTCGACAAGCCGTTTCTCAGTTTCGAATACGCCGGCGGAGATTTTGCGGCCATTCGCACGGTCGTCGACAATGCATTCCTCACCGAACGACAACAGTACCTGAATCAACCCTTTCCCGGATGGTTGACGCAGTCGACGTTGGGCCAGTTCAAAGATCGGAATGTCTACCTGGAGATCGCGACCAAGACGAGCAATCCGAATTTCCCGCCTCGTGTCGGCCTGGGCGGCGCTTGCTCCGAAGAGCAGGTGGCCGACCCGCGCAGCTGGTGGAGCGTCTCGCGCATCGTCGCGCATAACGGCAGCGCACCACCCGCCGATGAATTGAACCGCTTCGCCGCGCTGTGGGGTGACTCCGATCCGGATGCGATCGAAACGGTCGTCACCCGATTCTGCGGATGGCTCGATACGGCGATCGAGCGTTGGCAGCTCGGATCGTCGTCGCGCGACGACGTACGACTGCTGAACTGGATGCTGCAGCGCGAGTTGCTCAGCAATCGGCTCGCGGAATTCGCCGAAGTCACCCGCAGCTCGATCGAGCAGTACCGCGAACTTGAATCCCGACTCCCCACGCCAAGAACGGCCAACGGCATGGCCGACGTCGATCCTGGCGTCGATTACCGCTTGAACGTGCGCGGCGAATATGCCGACCTCGCCGATCCCGTGCCGCGTGGATTCGTCCGCGCGATCAGCGAACGGTCCGACGACGAAGGCACAAACCGGTTCACCTCGCCGGGCAGCGGCCGATTGGAACTCGCCCGAATCATTGCCTCGCCCAACAACCCGCTCACCGCGCGTGTGTACGCGAATCGGGTCTGGCAGTGGATGTTCGGCGAAGGTCTGGTACGCACGCCGGACGATTTCGGCCATCTGGGCGATCCACCGTTGCACCAGGAGTTGCTGGAGGAACTGGCGACGGACCTGATCGCCGGCGAATGGTCGACGAAACGGTTGCTCCGTCGCCTGGCCCATTCGTCGTCCTGGCAGCAATCGTCCCGCATCGATCCGGCAGCCTCCGCCGCCGATCCCGATAACCGCTGCTACCATCATTATCCATTGCGGCGACTGGAAGCGGAGTCGATTCGCGACGCCATGCTGGCCGCCGGCGGCTTGCTCGATCGGCAACTTTACGGTCCGCCAATTAACCCCTATCGCGTCAACGAGGATCCGCAAAAGCGGCTCTTCTCCGGCCCGGTCGATGGAAACTTCCGCCGCTCGCTGTACACCAAAGTCACCATCATGGAGCCGCCGCGATTTCTGGCAATCTTCAACCAGCCCGCGCCAAAAATCCCGACCGGCAAGCGCGACGTGAGCAACACGCCGGCTCAATCACTGGCACTGCTCAACGACCCGACCGTCGTCGCGCTTGCGACCGCCTGGGGCAAACAACTGGCGGGAGGGCCGCCGCAATCGGCGCCGGATCGAATTCGCGACTGCTTCCGCGCGGCACTCAGCCGGGATCCCGACGCCGGCGAGCTGGCGCGCTGGGAAACATTGACCAGCGACCTGGCCGCCATGCACGGCCTGTCGCCGGACCAGATCGCCAGCAGCGAAGCACTCTGGTCGGATCTGGCTCACGCGCTGTTTAATTTGAAGGAGTTCGTTTATTTGCGATGATTGGGGAATGGGGAAACGGGGAAGGGGGAAAAGGTTGCGATATGAGTTCTTGGAAAGGTCATTCGTTGGGGGAAGCGTTTGGATCCCGATGTCCGGGGGGGATTCCAAGTCCTGCAACGCGGCGCGAGTTTCTTCGTGCTTCGGGATGTGGGTTTGGGTATCTGGCTTGGGCGGGGTTGCTGGCGGAGGCCCGGGGAGGCGAGGCGCCGGCACGAACACTCGCGTCGACGCGCGAGCTGGCACTGCCGCAGCCGCATTTCGCTCCACGGGCGCGCCATGTCATATTCTGCTTCATGGATGGTGGCCCAAGTCATGTCGACACACTCGATTACAAACCTGAATTGGCGCGGCGCCAGGGAGAGAAGATCGGTGGCGACGCGGTTTCCAAGCTTTCTCAGAGCACCGCGGACCGCGTCTGGTTCGGCAGCCCGTGGGAGTTCAAACAGCGCGGCGAGAGCGGACTCTGGGTCAGCGAACTGCTGCCTCGGATCGCGTCCCTAGCGGACCAGCTTTGCGTCGTGCGATCCCTTGTCGGACGCCAGCCACTGCACGGCCAACAGAACCTGCTGCTGCACACCGGCCGGGTCACCGGCCGCGCCCCCAGCCTCGGCTCCTGGGTCTCTTATGGCCTGGGGACGGACAACCAGGAATTGCCTGGCTACGTGCTGCTGAATAATGACTGGATTCCCAACGGCGGCTCCGAGAACTTTGAAAGTGCGTTCCTGCCCGCCAGCCACTCCGCGACCTGGCTCCGCGCGAAAGGCCAGACCGTGGACAACATCGTCCCCCGTGATCGCGCGGAAATTCAACGCCGGAAGCTGGCGTTGCTGCGGGAACAGGACAGCGAGTTCGCGCGGAGCAATCAAAACGATCAGGGGATCGAATCGGCGATCCGCAATTACGAAACGGCCTTTCAAATGCAATCGGCGATCCCGCGGGTCGCGGGCATCGAAAACGAGACCGAAGCCACGCTGAGAATGTATGGGATCGACAGCGATAATCCGCACAAAAAATATTACAGCCTGCAATGCCTGCGAGCCCGGAAACTGGTGGAGGCAGGCGTGCGGTTTGTGGAGATCACCTGCCCGCTGACGCACGCGAACAACTCGCCGTGGGACCAGCACGGCAACATCCGGCTGCATCACGCGGAAAACGCGATGATCACCGACCAGGCGGTCGCCGCGCTGATCGTCGACCTGCGTCAACGCGGCCTGCTCGACGACACGATCGTCGTTTGGGCCGGTGAAATGGGACGCACACCCCACACGCCGGCAATCACGGACACCTGCGGGCGCGACCATCACGTGAACGGCTACAGTATCTTTCTCACCGGCGGCGGATTTCGCGGCGGTATGGCGTTCGGCCGAACCGACGATTTCGGCAATTCTGTGGTGGAGAACGGACTCACCATCCACGACATCCACGCCACGATCCTGCGTCAATTGGGGATCGACCACCAGCGGCTCACGTTCCGTTTCGGCGGGCGTGACGTCAGCCTGACCGACGTGCACGGTCGCGTCGTCCACGAAATCCTAAGTGAAGGGTGAAGAGTGAAGAGTGAAGAGTGAAGAGTGATTCGC
>VGZA01000085.1 GCA_016872775.1 Planctomycetota bacterium
GGAGCATGACCCGTTCCAGATCGCCGAACTGGTTGAACAGGAACAGCGGATGGTAGCAGGTGCACTCGAAGTGGCCGTTGTAGGCCGTGCCCTGTTGCCGACCGTAGGTTTCGCTGACCGAGCTGTCCATGTCGAGGATCAGTTGTTTCAGCGGCTGCCGCCGATGCACCTGGTCGATCCACTGGCCGGAGAGATTCATGAGCGCCGTGAGATTGGCTTTGGCGCTGAGCGTCTCAGTCTCGAATCGGCTTACCTCACTGGCCGAAGCCGCTTGCCTGTCCGGCAGGCTCGCTCTGCCGCCCACGACGTAACGTAGGGCCGGATCGACGCACAACCGCTCGGCGTCATTCACGTCTTCATAACCGGCCAGTCGGCTGTAGATCGACTGCCGCAGCAAGGGCAAGAGCAAGTGCCGCTTGTTAGCGCCCAAGCGCGAATCGGTCAGCATTTCTGCGTTCGGTTCCGTGAGACCCAACGCTTCGTCCAATTCGCGGTAGGCCAACAGCCCGGCGTCACTGGTGACCTTGCTGCCGCAGAATCGCAGCTTCAACCGACTGTCAAAACCGACCCGCAAATCGTCGTTTTGGGCGTCACCCATGGGGTTCTCCTGTCAGCTTGGCATGAAATGCGTGAACCCCCTTGTTTTCACGGGTCTGGCGCAAATCGTGTGCCAAAACATAGGGAGCTATCTGGGGAATCCGGGTTGACTTAGTCAGTAAAGACTCTCGAGAATGCGTTGGTAGGGAAGGGCGGCTTGGCCAGCAGCGGATTCCGGATGACTCGCATCGGTTCACTTATGAAGATGCGACGACACTCCCGTTTCGTCGTGGTTCCGAACCGGACGCCAGCGTATTGATGGTGGGTCGAATTCCCGCGAACTGGGATTTCTGACCAGGTGTTCTCATAAAGAATGCTTTTTTGAGGAGGCGCTAATCGTGACGCGAATCATAAATCGAAGCAGATGTTGCCTGATCTCGATAGTCACTTTCACCGGATTGATAATGCACGGGCTGAGCATGTCGGATGTGAACGCCACCGAGCTCGGCAAGGAGCTGTTGACCGGCGGAGTCCCCCAGGCTTCATCGCAGGCTGACGATCAAACGTACATACGCACGATATTGATCCGCCCCAAGACGGCGACTCGGACATTGAGTTCACCTCTTTTTCCGAGCCGCGAACGAATCCAGAACGGCGCGGCGGCGCCGATCTTCCTGCGGCAAAACTTCGAAGCCACCCACCAAATGAAAGTCTTTCGGGAAAACTACAAACGGAAGGATTTTGAGGTGGAACTGAGCGATTTGGATGTCGCTGCAATCCGCCACGGGACGCCGTTGCAACTCGGGGAACTTCGCCGGGCAGCGTTTCGCAGTCACGCAGGCTGGGAATACCCGCTTCAGGAGGAACCCGTCGGGTTCATATTGTTGCCCGACGTTGCGGAGAGCCGGCTTTATTCCACGGCACTCGTCTCCTCCGCCCGCGCCGATATTCGGGAAGGAAAACTGGCCGACGCGGCCGACAAGATCTGCATCGCACTTGGATTGGCTCGACATGTTGGAGAGACTCCGTTCATGCTCTGTAAGCTGGTTCAGAAAGCACAAGTCGATCGGGTGCTGTTCGCTGTCGAGGAACTGATGCAGCATCCGGCGGGGGAGAATCAATTCTGGGCTCTCTCGTCGCTGCCTCGCCCGATGGTTCCGATTCTCGACGCACTGCAAATGGAGGCCGCGACCATTGCCAAGACGTTTCCGGCGCTGGCCAAGCCGGACTCCCGGCTGTCAGAAGACGAGTGGGCCCAGACCGCCGAAGAGGCGCAGACATTCTTGAGATGGGGCGATGAATCCGGCATGCTGCCGCAACCGAATACCGCTGAGTCGGCAAAATGGTTCGCCGCGGATTGGGCGGCACGCTCACGCAAGAAGCTGCCGGATCTGCGACCAGAATGGAAGGAGAAAATACGCAACATGTGCGACGCGGAGGTCGGGTTGCGGTACTGGTATGAACGATGTAAGTCGATAATTGACCGACAGATCGCGCCCGCCACTTTGGAATATTCACTGGCAATTCCCCTCTTAGCCGCCGAGGAAGAGGCCTTCCACGACGAG
Source organism: Planctomycetota bacterium (assembly GCA_016872775.1). GTDB lineage: Bacteria > Planctomycetota > Planctomycetia > Pirellulales > Pirellulaceae > VGZA01. The sequence goes on from VGZA01000085.1 coordinate 2,103, forward strand.
GTGGCCGACGAATCGGTAGTACGATTGTCCACGACGTCACTGTTGACGTCATGGTTAGGCTTGGTTCGGTCCATCGCATTTCTCGATCAACGCATCGCCCTGTTGCGCGGGATCGAGTCGATTCGGGACTGGTCGAGCAAGCACGACGGCAAACTCCCGAAGTCGCTCGATGAACTGGACCTGCCTGTGTCGACCGATTGCGTCACAAATCTCCCATTCAGCTATTCTCGAGCGGCCGATGGCAAGTCGGCCACGCTGCATGGCACGGTGCTGAGTTGGGAGAACCGTACAGCGGACGGGAAAAAGACCCCTGTCCGGTTCGGCTACCGTTACGAATTGCGGCTCGTTGAGTAGAATCGGGTTACGGGGAACCGGGATTTTTTGGCGCTGTCTAGCGTCTGATGATTCTATGGGCGGATTTTGTTGCGCGGTGGTAGTGCTGATTTCGCTGATATTTTCGCACGACGGTAGTGGGAAGCCTTGCGAGGCGCTTGATGCCGGCGACCTATTTGTCGCAACATCGTCGAGTTGCTCAATGCCTATCACAACCCGACTCATCGCAACAATCGCGTTGCTCCCTCGACCCGCATTCTGATCGATAGCAACACCGTTGGGAACTTTTCTTGTATGGTGCACAACCAGGATGGAGGTTCTCGTGTCCTGCGCCAAGCTCGCCAAAGGCCTCATCGTCTGGCCAACTATCGAAGAGTTTTCGTCGCCTCCGTGCGATCCTCGCAAGGAGTCCGATAATCACTAAGTGTGGTTGCGACGAATGCACGAGCTGCCCAAGTCGTTCAAGCCCTACTTCAGTGTCGATTTGCAGTGAATCGAGCAAAGTCGACTCGTCGCTGCTTTCGCCTGGTACGATGATTCGGTCCAGCGGAATTCCCCAATCAACAGCCCGCTGTGCGGTACCCTGCCAAAAGCCCTCGGTATCGACCCACAACACCGATGCATCTTTGGGAAGTTGATTGGGCGAACCATCTGGCCATTGATCCTGTTTAAGCATGATTCCGGCGATCGCCAATGCCATTGCGCTCTTTAGTCCTCCAGGTGGGGCAATTAGGAGCGAAATCATTCCTTGGGGAATCCAGTTCGGCCAAAGCCACGTTACTTTTCCTAAGAGTTTCTGAATGTCACTCAATGTATGTACCGAGTCGGGTTCTGTGATTTCTTCGTTTCGGCGTATCGGGATTGGACCATTACTGTTAGGAGTTGTTCGCTTCCCGGTTAGCGACTCCCAACGGCCCGGAATATCTTCAAAGTACTTGAGGAAAGCTGACTCGTCGTTCTCAAGGCCTCGTTTTCGGTTATGATTGCGCACTTGATTTCTCCTAAGGGTGTCATGCGGTAGCAAGCCAAGCATGGTGCCCTTTCTTTTTGGTTTTAGGGAAAGGACGTTTGTTTCAGAGTCCATCCTTGGCCAAACGAGCGCGAGCGGATTCGACGGCCCGTTGTCGCTGTCGTATGGTGCGGATCGGGGGCACTTCGCCATTGGCGGCAGCGGTGGTAGCGGCAAAGAACCGTGCTAATGCCTCGCGCGAAGTAACGCGAGTTCCACCACGCAGAACAGTTTCGAGCTTCACCCCACGTACGCCTCGCAATCGCCAGCGGTGGATTGTGCTGATGTGAACCCCGCCACCCGGGAGACTCCCAGCGGCCTGTGAGAGTGAAAGAACTTCTTCCGTAGCCATTCATTTCGTGAATCTCCGTTTGACGTCGTTTGATAACGATTGCCGAAGATTACGACATGTCGAGAAGTATTGCAGTATCCTTTGTGGTGCGCACCACAATTCAGGCAAATTCGATTGATTTCAAGCCGGCAGCAGTCAGCGTGTATCCACCACCGCGACGTTTGTCAGACTTGAGCAAACCAAGTTTAACCAATTGACTAAGCAGTCTCTTGGGCTCACAGGCCCGGCCCATCGCCTCTGCGATACCTGAGGCCGGGACTATTATGTTGCCACCTTCTATCGCGCCGAGACGCTTAAGTTTCTCAAGAACGAGCATCTCGGTTTCGGAAAGAGGTTGAATCTGCAATCTCAACTTCTCCCAATACTTCTCCCAGTTTTCCCAGTGCGATGCGCCCGATGTTCTTGTTGATGTAGACTCGACTCTGTCCCGCCTGGATCATTTTCTGCCGCACATTCTTGAGGCCCAGCGGCCCGAAGTCGGCTACGGGCGTTTCCGCGTACAACCGGTTGAGAAACTTGATCGCCACCCGAACTGAGGCTATTTCATCCGTCAGTCCGCCGTCCTTGACGTAGTATCCTTTGGCGAACTGCCAGTATGCGTCGGTAAACTCAACGATGGACAAGCCTGAATTGGCTCTTGGAGGCAGACGCCTACCGTTCTGAATCCACTCGCCAACGAGGCGGTCATATTCGAGCCGGCTGGCTTTGCTGCCGTAGGGACCCAAATAGAAGTCCCTGCCATCGAGTGTCACGGTGGCTTGTTGGCTGGCCTTGTGCTTGCGGTACTTGGGGGCGCGTTGACGAGGCGTGGCATCTGCGGAACTCCTTGCCTTTTGGGAACAAAACGGTAAATACCGTTTTGGCCATCGGGTAACGAGCCGCACTGCCAACCGTTGGCAGGTATCCTAAGTCTGGGATTCGGCGGAACTTCGAGCAAGTGCGGGAAACAGGACTTGAACCTGCACGACCTTGCGGCCACTAGGCCCTCAACCTAGCGCGTCTGCCAATTCCGCCATTCCCGCGTGAGTTTGGTCAAGTCTAGGCGATTCGGTACCCTCGTCAAGCCGTCGAGGAGCGGCGCTGAACGACCTGAATGGTCAGTGAAGAATCGTTTTTCTTCCTCCAGCCTTCGTCTTCCCGCAGAGCGCGAACCCACTGTTCGGCGGAGCGGGAACCGGACGCGGCAAGTGCGCGAATCAGCTCCAGCAGTTTCCGTTGTTCGGGTTCGCGATCCAGTCCCTCAGCTTGGCAGAGGATCAAGGTACCATCCTGGGGCAGCGTTGCCTTGCGCTGCCGGTAGTGGTGATCGGGGTCGAAGCCGAGCATCGGCTGGTGCGTTCCGACCACGCGGGCCTCGCCCGCGTCGATCAACACAACGATCGCACTGCCGGCCGAACAGGCCTGCAGTGCGCCGGTTTCCGGATCGGCGGAAATGCAGTTCAGGGATGCCCACTGATCGCCGCTTGACGCTGCCCAGAAGCTGTCCGAAACGGCCTGTGCAATCTGGCGCGGTGGTGCCTGCCCAAGCACTTTCAGCATGCCATGCAGCGCGGCGGCGTTGAGGAGCGAGGCATCGCCCTTGCCGTGTCCGCTGCCGGTCGCCAGTGCCAGTTGACCGTCGGGTAGGACCGACCAGTCGAAGAACGAGCCGCACGATTCGCTCCAAGGGGTCGCCCAGCCCGCGAACGTCCAGCCGTCCACAATCGGTTCGATCGAGGGTTGCCGGCTGCGGTGCCAAGCCTGGGCCGAATCGTCTTTGCGCGCTCGGCTGCGACGCAGCCGGCCGGTTTCCGAAAGCAGGACTTCCCGTTCGAGTTCTGTGGCGAAGCGGCTGGCGACTAGTTCCGCCACATTCGTCTGTTCGACGCCGAGGGTTCGGGGTGCGTCAAAGAAGAACCAGAGTGTTCCCAGGGGCATCGTCGGCGAACAGATCGGCACGCAGATCGCCGCTACCGCCGTTGCCGACGCCGTCATCGGGGCCTTCCAACGGGACAATTCGCCCCGATCGTTCAAGACTACGGCGTGTCCAAGAAGGGCTTCCAAGTCCGCGACCGCGCCGCGCAGTGGCCGGGCGGGATCAGTCAGCCGTTCGGCGGGCAGTCCCCAGCTCGACCGCAGCTTGAGTTCCGTGGTTGCGTCATCCAGCAGGTAGGCCGCCACGACCGGTGCGCCGATTGATTGCGCCCCGATCCGCAGAATCGATTCCAGGCGTGTCGCCAGGTGCGACTCTTCTTCCTGGCAAATGCGAACCGGCACGCCCGCCGCCAGTTCGGCTTCCCGTTCCCAGAGTGCCAGGCGGGTATTTTGCAGCGTTTCGACCAGTCGTCCCAGCGAATCGGCCAGCGGTTCAACTTGATGGCGGGCCATCGACGACGGGCCATCCCCCGGTTCGATCTGCACGGGCGGCTTCGTACCGTTACCCTTCCAGAGCAGGTTCCAGCCCGTCAGGTCCTGAACTGCCGTACAGACCGACTGCCAGCCCGAAAGGTCCTCGACCCGCGGGGCGGCAACAACTTCCTCAACGTAGATTCGCAGCGCGCGATCGGCATCGTTCATGGTGGGAGGGCCTTGCATGGCAAGGGTGGAATTCGAGCTGGAACCCATCCATGCTGGCAAACCCAAGCAGGCTGCGGCCCACCATGGCCGGCTGGGGAGTTCATCGTCCCTCATATCGTTCGCAATCCATAGATTTCGCGCGGGCAGGCCAGCTCCCCGCCGAGCCGCTTCCAAGGGTAGAGCGTTTGCCGATTATTCACCCCCGCGCCCGTTTTCGACCAGAATATGCCTTGAGCGGTCAGGCCGTTTGCCGTACTATTCCGCACCCGATCTCCCGACCCGAGAATGCGAGCATGATCGATTTCGAGGTACAGCGATTCACGCGTCACTGCTCGCGATCCGGCAGAGAACTCCTGCCTGGTGAGTCGTTCTACTCGGTACTGGTGCAGCAAGGGGCCAGCGTATCCCGTGTCGATTACGCGGCCGATGCCTGGGAGGGCCCACCGGACAACAGCCTGGGTTGGTGGCAGTCCCGCGTTCCGGACACGACCAGCCGCCGTATTCAATGGGCCCCGAACCAAGTGATGGTGGAGTATTTCGAACGACTCGCGGACGACCCGCAAAACCAGGACCTGCGGTATGTGCTGACGCTGCTGATGATCCGCCGCCGCATTCTGCGTCAGGAGGAGGTCGAAACTGACTCCGACGGCCAAGAGTGGATCCGCGTGTTCTGCGGCCGCAACGAATGTCATTATCGGGTCAAGGTCGCCATGCCGGACGAGTCCCGCGGTGACGCCATTCAGACCGAACTTTCCAAGATCCTTTTCGGTGCGCCCGCCGACCGACCACACGACGAACACGCCGGGATTAAGGTCGATGCCACTCCGGTCCCCGAGTCACCTGCCGATGGAACTTGAAACTCGTCGATGCCGGCAGCACGCCCGCCACGATGCCTGGCCGGTCGTCGTGACGCTCGCTCTGGCCGCGCTGATCTGCGGCTGCCGAGCTTGGCCCTGGCAACCTCGTTTGCCCGTCGAGCCGAGTCCGCTGGCATTTTCCGGCCCTCCAACCTTGGAGGAAGTTGTCCAGGTCGTGAACGCGAATTCGTCCGCCGTCCGGCAATTGCAATCGGAGTCGGCCACGGTTTCCGTACCCGGTCTGCCTTCCTTGCGAGCGAACCTGCTTCTCGAGCGTCCGAGGAACTTCCGCTTACGCGCTCAAGTCTACGGTCCGGAACTGGACGTGGGCAGCAACGAGGAACTATTCTGGTTCTGGGCGAAACATGATCCGCAGCCCGGCGTCTATTTCTCGCGCCACGATCAGTTCAGCCAGAGCCGGATTCGACAGCAACTGCCGATCGACCCCGCCTGGGTGATCGAAAGCCTGGGCATCGTTACGCTCGACCCTTCTTCCCATCTCGAAGGACCTCGGCCCCTGAACCTCGATCGCCTCGAGGTTCGCAACAGGCTACCGACGCCGGAAGGGGAGGTACTGAAAGTCTACGTGATCCACGCCAGGTTTGGCTGGGTCCTCGAACAACATTACTACGGTACCGATGGTCGACTGATTGCCAGCGCGAAAGGATCGAACTTCAAGTATTACCCCGCGGATCATGTGTCGTTGCCGCAGCAGGTGCAACTGCTCGTGCCGCAAGCGCAGCTGAACATGACGATTCAGGTCAGTGGTTATCGGCTGAACAGTATCAGCGGCGACCCGCAGCAGCTCTGGAGCCTGCCGCAGTACGCCGGCTACCAGACGGTCGATCTGGGTGCCGCCCGTCCGCCGCCCGCCATACCGGCCTGGGTTCCGCCCACGTTGCCGTACGAGCGATCGGCGGGGCCTCCCCCTCGTACGTCGATGCGCGGTTTTGCTTTTCCGACGCGATAGCCGGCCCCCCCGGTTCAAGTTGAGGCGCATTGTGTGCCACGGGTGACGTGGTACTCCCGAGCCAGTGCTCAAATGGATGGACTGTATAAGAAAAAGATTCCAGAAAAAGAATGCCAGACACCCAGCGATTCCAGACACCCAGCGATTCCAGACACCCGAGCAATCCCAGACACCCAGAATTTTTCGATGAATCCCAGACCACCAGAATTTTTGGCTATTCAGCCATCGTTTCGGGTCGACAAATCCCTGCCGGCAAATCCCTACCACGCAACTTTTTGGATTTTTTCTTCAACACGCGTCGGTTTTGCCCACTTGGACACGTTGTATATATAGTTCGGGCTGGTTTTCTCGTACTTGTACCCAAGCGCCAGCCGGAACTGGAGGCCCCATCCTACGTTGCTGTGGCGGTGTCAGAACGAGAGCATTCGGCGGTACCGCTCCATGCGGAAATCGATATCCTCGCGACCGATGCGCTGCATCTGGTCAAGGCTGAAGTCCTCGACGTTGTAGCTGGCGACCAGGATGCCGTGGGCCAGCGATTCTTTGAGCGTCTGTGGTGTGATCTCGTGTTGCGAGGCCAGATAGCCCATCATTCCGCCGGCGAAGCTGTCGCCGGCGCCGGTTGGGTCGACGACCTGATCGGTTGGGAACGCGGGCAGGACATATGTCTCATGCTCGCTGAAGAACATCGCGCCATGTTCGCCTTTCTTGATCACGACGAACTTCGGTCCCATCCGGCAGATTTTCTGACCGGCGCGGACCAGGTTTTCGTCATCGGTCAGCAGCTTCGCTTCGCTGTCGTTCATCACCAGGCCGTCGACGCGGCGCAGCAGTTGGAGCAGATCGTCGCGAAACTCGCGAATCCAAAGATCCATCGTATCGGCCATGACCAGTTTGGGACCGACGACCTGATCGAGCACCTTGCTTTGGACGCTGGGTGAGCCGTTGGCGAGAAAGACGAAGCTGGCGCGACGGTAGTCGTCGGGGAGCACGGGATCGAACGTCCCGAACACATTCAAGTGCACTTCCAGCGTCTCGCGGTCATTCATGTTCGGCTGGTATTTGCCCTTCCAGTAGAACGTCTTGCCGCCGGGGATCACCGACAGCCCGCGGGTGTCGATACCCCGGCCCTGCAGCATGCGCGTATGTTCCTCCGGCCAATCCTCGCCGACGACGCCGACAAGGCTTACCGGTCCGAAGTAGCTCGCGGCCATGGAAAAGTAAACGGCCGAGCCGCCAATGACCCGTTCACGCGTTTCGTTGGGTGTTTCGATCGAATCGAATGCGACGGTACCGACCACGAGAACGGACATGTTGCCTCCGAAAAAACGGGGACGATCGAGCGAGTCGACATTATCGGGGAATCTCGCTCGACGGCAAGGCACGATGTACAATCGTCGTATGATTCGCACCGTACTGTTCGCGACGATGATCCTGTGGACTGTCCTTGGTGGCCGGACGGCCCGGGCGGATAAGGCGCCTCGCTTCGTCGCTCTGCACATCAACGGCGTTCGGACGCAGGGCAACGCGTTGACGGATGGACATCTGAATACGCCCAGCTTGAAGTTGGACGGCCTGCCGCTGTTGGAAGGCGGGAATTCGGTACGGTGGATCAAGGATCGCTCGCTGGTTCCCGGTCCGCCTCCCAAGGCGTTTGTGGAAATGACGACGGGCGACTGTCTCCCGGGAGCGATTGTCGGTTATCGGGAAGGAACGGAATTGCCGTACGATCCGTTACCGGCGCATTTTCTCGTGCGGCCCGACGTCGCGCTCACGCCGCCTTCCCCGGGCAGCGACGCGCCGATTCGCGTCTTGAGCCGATTTGTCCGGCGGGTTGTCTGGCAGCGCCGTGACCGGGGCCAGTACCAGCCCTCCACGATTTTCTTGAAGGACGGACGCAGTTTCGGTTATCGCGCGGTGCGACTCGCCGACGGGCTGGTGAACCTGCTGACGGCCGACGGGCAGCGACGCGTTTTCTTCAATGAGATCGCCGAACTGCACCTGCCGGCCGTGGACGGTTGGGCCAGCTATCTGGATGAGTTGTCGGTTGTGGCGCCGGCGGTGACGAGCCGTTTGTTGCAGTTGGAGTCGGTACAGGGGCTGATTGTCACGGCGTCGTGGGAGCGATTCGCCACACGAGGCGACGGTGGTCCGCAAAATTCCCAGCAATGGGTGCACGGCCTCCACCCGGCCTGGAGCCTCGACCTGCTTTGGGTTCCCAGCGGGACAGTCTGGATGCGGCGGTTTTTTGCCCCGCACGAGATCCCCTTGTCGCGGCGGGGAATGGCGAAGGTGGTCGAGTCATCTCCGTTAGGAATTCTTTCGCGGCAGCCGCAGGTCAACCGGAACGTGCAGCATGGGCAGTTGCGCAGCGGCAATGCGGATTTCGGCTGGGGGTTCGGCGTGCACGCTTCGACGGAACTGCACTTCGAGATCCCTGCCGGCGCGACGGTCTTCCGTTCGATGGTGGGACTCGATCGCATCGCCGGCCGAGGCGGTTGCGTTCGCGCCCGCGTGTTGGCCGACGGTGCGATGCGCAGCACGCTGTTCGAAAGCCCGTTTCTGGTCGGCTCCGAGCAGGCGGTTGCGACTGGCGACCTGCGACTTGTCGATTTGGCGACCGGTCGACAGCGGCTTGTGCTTCAGATCGACGCGGCTCACGACGGCCGACCGGCCGGGGCCGATCCGCTGGATATTCGCGACATAGCGGATTGGCTCGATCCGTTGATGGAGATCGATCCGTTGGTCTTGCGCCGGCAATTGAACGAGCGTGTGTCTGGTCAGCTTGCGGCCTGGACCGGCTGGACTCTGGCCGCGTCGGCATCCGACACTACCGACGCCCCAACGCCGGCAGCGCCCGCGGCTCCTGGCGTGCCTGTGCCGTTAGGTGAAATGGAATGGACCAACCAATGGGACGATGCGGCTGCGTTGCCGGGCGCGTTTCTGCTGGGCAGCACCGTCAAGAATCAGTCGCTGGGTTTCGAGCGGGATTTAGCGATCGGAGACGACGACTACTGGCTTGTGGTTTCGGCGTTCCACCTGGCGCCACCCGCGCAGCCTGTCCGTCTTGAGCTCTGGCTCGGCGGTGAACTGGTCAGCGAATATACGCTGCCGCTGCGCAATCGTTCCGTTCCCGATCCCCGTCCCTGGATCGTTCCATTACGGGCCTTCCGCGGCCGCACCGTGCATGCGCGGATCGTGCAGACGCCGGCGGTGACACCGGTGATGTGGCGATCGGTCCGTCTGACCTCGCAGTTGCCGATGCTCTATCAGCTGTTCGACGAGGGAACCGAATCGGCTTCGTCGATCGCCGCCTCGGTCGGTGATCCGCCCGTTTTAACCGATGAGGATCGTTACTCCGGACAGCGAGTGCTGCGCGTGGCGGCGGGGGCTTCCAGTCAGATCCTGTTGCCGGAGCCGGTGGCGATTCGAGAGCGGCCGGAGTGGGGAGAATACCGTTACCTGACCTTCGCCGTGCGGCGTTCGGGTCCAGGGCGATTCAGCCTGGAGTTGAACACGGCCGACGGTCGCGAAATCGCCATTCGCTACGACGGCGGCAAAGGAGATCCTGCCCTGGGCCAGGCCAAGCGGATTTATCAGGAGAACCTGCCGGAGCAATGGGTGGAGTTTCCTCGCGACCTTTTCGCGGACTTCGGGCCGTTCGACATCACCGCCGTAACGCTCAGCTCGCTCGACGACCGCCCGACGCTCTTCGACAAGTTGTTCCTGGCGCGCGCGCAAGGCGATTTCGAACTGGTCCAAGCGCTGCAGCCGGTAATGAACTATCCCCAACTGGGTCAGGTCGCGGTCGTGCCGGGTTTGATGCAGCGGATGCTGCCGGCCACGGTGCTCATCGACTACCCGGATGGTCGCCACAGCACGGGCGTGATCATTGCCGCGGATGGCGACATCCTCACCGCCGGACATGCCGTCGGCGTGCCGGATCAGGTCGTGTCCGTTCAGCTTGGGGACGGTCGCGTGGTGACGGGCAAGACGCGCGGCATTGATCGCGGTCGTAACCTGGGACTCGTCCGCATCACCGACCCCGGGTCGTGGCCGATCGTCGACATGGCGCCCGTTCCGGACGTGCCCCGCAACCTGGCATACCTCGGATTCGGCTATGCGAAAGGCTCGGCGCGGCCGGGAAGTCCTTCAGGGTACCTGGCCGAATTGCGCCGCGCCGTGCGGGAGTCGGTTTGCGTCGAGATTGACTGGCAGGATCCGACTTCGGGATCGCCACTGGTCGATCAGAACGGTCGAGTGATCGGGCTCTTCAGTCATCGCAGCCCTTTTGAGGGTTCGTTGTTTTCCCGGTTGCTTGACCCGAATGCGGTATTGCCCCGCTTGCGAGCCGGCGAGGTATTTGGCAATTGGCCCGTCGGTATTGAACCTCGATGGGGGGCAACCACTCGGGATGGACCCACGGGTTGTTTGATCACGGCGGTGGAATCCGATTCGGCGGCGGCGCTGGCGGGGCTTGCAGCGGGTGACTTGATGAACTCGTGGCAAGGTCGACCATTGCAGCGATCGGCCGACCTGGCACAGTTTCTGGCGCGTTCCGCCCCCTATGCATCCATCGCTGTCGAGTTCACTCGGCAAGGCAAAAAGCAACAGCGCAGCGTCACGTTGCTGCCGGCTCGACCGTAGATAGCGGGTAAGGGAGAGGCCAAGAGGTAACGGGCCTCGCCGCCTCCTTCGTCACAAGGCGGTCGGTCAACAACAGTGAGTTAGTGGGCCAGGAGGAGCGAGGGGGAGGCACTGTCAGAATAGCTCTTGTAGAATATGTAAATGTCCACTACGGGCCCCCCCTATTAGATGAAACATTTTTCCACCAGAGTTGTTCTAACAGTTCCACCCCACCGTATCGGCCCATCTATGAACAACGACGAGTATGCGATGCGGCACCTCCAGCAGGTCTTGGAACCGATCGGCAGGGTACCGCCAGCATGATTCGTCGGATACGATAGGTCGCGACCAACCAGCACTATCCACTCCGATAAGCCACGCCGATAAGCCACCGATGACAACGATCCCCACCCGACTCGGTTCCGGTTCTCGCACGGTTTCCCTTTATTTGGCGCTGACCGCCATCGTCTGGATCCCCTGGGGATTGACGGCGGCGGAGTGGCCGG
>VGZA01000086.1 GCA_016872775.1 Planctomycetota bacterium
TCATCCGTTGGTCGCCGGCACATCGCGCGAACCGTTCTCCGCACTGGCCGAGTCCCCCGAAAGCTTGGCGTTTTAGGTCAGACGAAATTTTTTGTCAATTGCAACCCGACCCGTGATGCACCCCGCACCCCGGGACTACGGGACGCAACGAACGGAGCCACGGACGATCGGCGCGACAGAATCGTCTCTGGCCTCGCGTACCCTCCGTGACGGAGACGCAAGACCGATGATGATAGGGTCCCGGATCAGCTCTTTGCTAGCAGTTCGCCCATGGTCTTCACCAGCGACTTCACCGCATCGACGCTCTTCTGGAAATTGGCTTTTTCCGCGGCGGTGAGATTCAACTCGATGATCTTCTCCACGCCGTTGGAGCCAAGGACCACCGGGACGCCGACATAGTAGCCGCCGACGCCGTATTCCCGGTCGCAATAGGCCGCGCAGGGAATGACGCGCTTTTTGTCCCGCACCACCGCTTCGACCATTTGCGCGGTCGCGGCGGCCGGCGCGTAATAGGCGCTGCCCGTTTTCAGAAGATTGACGATTTCGGCTCCGCCGTCACGTGTGCGTTGCACGATTTCGTTCAAGCGGGATTCGGGGATCAACTGAGTGATCGGAATTCCCCCCACCGACGTGCAACTCGGAATCGGCACCATCGTGTCCCCGTGACCGCCCATCAACAGTGCCGAAATGTCCTCGACGCTGCAATTCAGTTCCCGCGCCAGAAACGTGCGGTACCGGGCGGTGTCCAGGACGCCGGCCTGCCCCACAACCCGTTGCGCCGGGAAACCGGTCACCTGCAGCACGCGCTGGACCATCGCATCCAGCGGGTTACTGACGACGATCACCACGGCGGAAGGACTGCTGGAACGGATCTGTTCCGAGACGGAACTTACGATTTTGGCATTGGTGGCCAGCAGGTCATCGCGGCTCATTCCCGGTTTGCGTGGAATCCCGGCCGTAATTACCACGACGTCACTTTGCGCCGTATCATCGTAACTATTTGTTCCGGTGATAATCGAGTCGAAGCCCATGATCGGCGACGACTGCATCAGGTCCAGTGCTTTGCCACGAGGCATGTTTTCCGTGGCAGGGATATCGAGCAGCACGACATCTCCGAGTTCGGCGGCTGCGCACCAGTGTGCGGTGGTCGCGCCCACATTTCCCGCTCCCACGATCGTGATCTTGGCTCGACGCATTTGGCAACTCCCTCCGCTTCGGGGTCCTGAACCGCTGACTGAATTTGAACACGATCGAAATATCCCTAGCTATGGCGGGGGACGTCAAGTGGGGGAAGGCGCGCGTCACGTTGACGGCGGCAGTCGCGGTTCCGGCTGCAGGGCGGCGCGGCTCCTGCGGCGTTGCTGGCGGTCGGATCGCGATAGCCACCAGATCGCGGCGCCGACAAGTGCCACGAGTACCATCGCCATCGTGCCGAAGAACGTCCCGGACGATTCCAGCGGCGGAGGGGGCGCAAGCAGCGTCACCTGCTGTCCGATCAGCAACGGACTGATCTGGAGATTACGTTCGTTCTTCGCCGCAGCGGCAGGCCGCTCGCTCGCGGCACGCTCCATTCGCTCGGAGTTGTACCCCCAGACCTTGAAGTGCACGCCGACGAATCGCACGGGATCGCGCAGCTTGCCGCTACCGTTTGCCGGTAACGTCCGTTGCCAGGCCGCAGGAATCGAACGCGTGCAGCAGGTGACCGGAAACGAGTTGTTGATTACCGGACCATCTTTGCCGATTCGCACCGACTGATCGCCCATGGCGACGAGCAGATCGACTTCAAAAAAGTGATCGAAGCCGAATCGCGCGCGCAGCCGAGGATCTTCAATTGCAATCCGCTTCACCGCCCGGGCCGTTCCTGTCACTTCAATCCATCGGCCATGTTGCTCCTTGGGCCGTTCCACCGCGTCCGCCAGTTCGAAAGGCGCCGCATGGCTCTCGAATTCCTGTTGAGAAGCACGCCCCACGGCCGCCAGCAGTTGGTAAAACGCTTCCTGATCCGGCTTCCCCAGCGGAAGTCCATTCGTGCCGCGGACCTGATCAAACAAGGAAACGTCGAATTCAAGTCCCGCCAGGCGGACCATGTCGGAAGTGACGCCGAGTTCCTTGTTGGCCGACTCGGGGTACCACTCGGGCGAATCGGCGGCGAAGACCAGCCGCGCGCGTCCTTCGACCGTTTCACCCCGTTTGAGAAACATGGCGTTCACGCGCACGCGTTCGTCGATCGATTCGCTGTTGCGCCACGTACCGGGGATCGCGCGCAAATAGAGTTCGACGGCCTGATCCGTATTCGACAGCACCAGCATTGCCTGCCAGTAGTGCGTAAATTCGAGCCGCTCGGCCAATTCCGGCAACAGCGCGATGCGTTGCAGCTGCGTCAGTCGGCCACGCAGCGCGACCAGCGTCCAACGCCTCGAGCGTTGCGGGTCTGCGAACTGCTCCAACCCTCCAGGCGTCGTCAATTGTTCGAGTGTCGCGCGCGACGGCCGACTCAACCGATAGAGGATCTTGGCCAGCACCTCCTGTTCGCCCAGTCCCGAAGGGACGCCATCACGCAATAGTTCCAACTGACTATCCTCGATACCGGCCAACAGCGATCGCGCGGTAAAGCTCTCGCCGGAAACGCCGGGCTCCACCGCTCCCGTGCGACGATCGCCCTTGGCCCAGGGCAGATCTTCCGACCCGTGCGTTGAAGGCAAGAAAAGGGACTGGAGAGTTAACCCAAGGATCCACAAGAATCGGACGCGCGCCCGATCGAAAAGCAAGGTTGGATGGGTGTGCATCGACCACGTCTCCGGGCACGCTACGATAAAGGCTCGATCTGATCCGGCAGGCCATTCAAATGCCGGCTGCGGGAGGCGGCGCCCGGCGAGAATCTCCAGATCCAGATGACGGCAAGTCCCGCGGCCCCCACGGCCCCCAGTAATGCCAGGATCAATCGCAAGTTCTCACTCGCGGGTGACATCGCTTCCGGGGGGGGCGACCAGCCTGGACCGCGCGCCAGCAGCAGCGGCGCGCGGTTCACGCCGTCGCGAGCCATATACGGCATGCGTTTGAGAAAGTAGCCGGTGAATTCCAGTTCCTCGTTGAGCGTCGTCGTCTGCCCGTCGCTCGAAAGCGGACCGACGGCAGGAAATCCCGTGGGGAGCTCGAGTGCGTAGATAATGATCGGCCGAGCCGGCCCGCCGGCGGGCCGCAGGGTAAAGACGTAGTAGCCTTTCACGTCGGTTTCCTCGTACCGTTCGTCGATCCGGTACGCCTGCACCGCCGTGCCTCGAACCGTAACGATGCGGCCTCGATAGGTGCGCGGCTGATCAAACAGTTGCATGTAACCGATCGGCCCCGAGGATTGCCGTTGCAGATCGTCGGGAGACGCCTGCGAAAGTCGTTCCAGCAGTCGAAACCAGATCGGACGTTCGGCGGAACGGCTGATCAGCGCATCGTCGCGTACCAGATCGAGCGCGAAGGGGTCGAGCATTCTCTGCAATCCGTCCGCGTAGGAGAGGTCCGCTGGTCCGAGCGACGCAGCATCCAGAAACCGCTCGAGTCGCGGACGCCAGTCGTCCACCCAACGGCGCTCGACCGTGTCCAGTACCAATTGCCATTTTGCTCGTTCGTCCTGTTCGAGTTTTTCAAGAGGTTCGAACGCCATGGCCTGGTATTCGATCCACGCCTTGTCCAGGCTCGCAAGGACGTGCTGCCAGGAATTCGTCTCGGGAGTGATTCCCCTCCGCACGCGCCGCAAACCAGCAAACAATGCGTCGCGATCGGCCGGTTCCAGTTGGAGAAACACCGTCTCCCAGCCGTGGCTCCAGGTGCGCTCGACCGACGACGCTTCTTCGGAGGCCCGTTCGGGTATCGCCGGTCGAGGCACCGCGGTTACCTCGGCCAGGTGGCTGGAGTCCGTCTGTTCCGTATCGTGAGGGCGCAGTCGCGTGTCGACCGTACCCGTGGCACGTTCGGACTCGGTCAACGGCGGGCCGCCGGCGATCGGCCGACTTCCCGGGGCAAAAAACTGTCGCAGGCCCGGATCGGCAATTGCGGTCACCAGCCAGATACAGAAAAAAAGACTGCTTGCCACCAGAAACAGTCGCAGGCGAACACCCCGGCTGCGGTAGTCGGGGACTAGCCGGGCGCCGGATCGCTTTTGGAAGTCAAAACCCATCTGCGGTTGGTCCCTTGGTTCGGACACGGGGCGGCCAACGGGCTGGGTTACTTCCGGGCAACCCAGGTTGGCGCCGAGCGTTCATCTTACCACTGCGATATTCGGCCAGGATAGCGATCCTATTCCCCGATCGGCTACCGGCGAGCGTTCCGGCGAGCTCGCGGAATCGCCCCTGACCCGGCCTATCCGGTCCATGCGTGGACTGGGTCGGGTCCCGACCGAGACGCCGGCACGCTTGGTCGAGGAACACGACCCCTGGGCGGGGTGCGGCTCGATTCTGTGATCGGACCCGGGAATAATAACGAAGGTGGGCTGCGAATCGAATCCAGAAAAGCGGCTCGGCATAGACCGAATCGGCACCCGGAAAAGAACGGCTGCGGAGAGCTGACGGCTGCGGAGAACAAGGAAGAGGTACCCGCGTGGCGCTAAGCCAGTATCAATTCAACGCGCTGGTCGACGAGCACGGACTGGCCTTGTAACGTGTTGCGTATCGACTCGTTGGCGATCCCCACGAGTCGGAGGATCTGGTGCAGGAGACGTTGCGGTCGGCGTGGACCAGTCGCGAGCGGTATGAGCCTAATCGCGGGGACCGTGCCTGGCTGGTTTCGATCCTGCGCCGCCGCGCGGTGGATCGATGGCGCCGCCGTCCCCGTTCCCGACGGGTTGCCGAATCGGCTGCGGCGGGCCGACAAAGCGCCGGGGATCTGCCCAGGTATTTTCAGCGGAGCATTACTCCGGGATCCGACGCTCTGCGCCGAGCGGTCTGTCAGTTTGTGAGTCAACGGTCAAGCGAGGCGGCTCGGCGTGTCACCCTCACGGTCCGCTTCGATCCCAGCGAAGTCGCGGCCTACCGGCTGATCGGCCATAACGCGATCGATTATGGCGGCCTGCTGCCCGCGTCCGAACCGGCGACGATTTATCGCGGCGACCAGACGAGCGTTCTCTTCGAGGTCTGGCTCGACCCGCGCGCGTCCAAGACCGAACGCCAGGAGAATCCGCAGAGCGACAGGTTGGCGTTTGCGCGCGAAGTGGCCACCGCGGAGGTGCGCTGGATCGATCCGACCGACGGGTCGGCACAAGTTCGGCGCGAACGGCTTTACGCGCACGAAATCGCCTCGGGATTCGAATCGGCGTCACCCGCGCTGCAGTTGGCGGGGATCGTTGCCGAAGCGGCGGAGGTCCTGCGCGATTCGTACTTTGTCCCGATTCGATTCCGCGGGTTTCGCGAGGTCGGCGCGATGGCTCGCCGCCTGCCGGAACCGCTGCAGTCCACGCCGGAAATGGTCGAATTCATGGAGTTCCTGCGACTCGCCGACCCGCAACGCAGTCGGACCGGACCATGACGGGGCGGCGGAATCCGGCCAGGACAACGATTGTACGGGCCGTACCGTTTACAGCTGCCTTTTCCGCGCCGGAGACTGTTTCAGCCTGACGGGCGCAATGAATGGTTGCGGCATTCGACGGCGACCATATAATCGGTGTCTTGGCCAAGCGTTGTCCGAGACGAATACGAGCATCCGCGTGGTGTTGTTTTGACATGACGAGGGCGGGGCACAGCGAATGACTGGCAAAGGAACGACTTCATGAAGGCGCGGTCTTGGCGGTACGCGGTGACTGGCTGGCTGGTTTTGCTGACGCAAACCGCGTGGAGCGAAGAGCCGGCTGCGGAGTTCCTGGAGAAGTTGCGCGAAGCCGGCTACTTTGATACGGCGGTCGAGTACCTGGAGTTGATCCAGGATAGTCCGTTGGTCGGCACCGGGTTCAAAGAGGTGCTGCCTTACGAGCGGGCGGTGACGATCCTCCGCCAGGCGCATTCCATCCGCGATTTCGCGGTGCGGGAAAAGCTGCTGGATTCGGCCTACACGGCGCTGCGGCAGTTTCAGGCCGAGCGAAGCGATCATCCGCTGCTGATGGATGCTCGCCGCGAGAGCGCGAACGTGGTCGTGGAACGAGCGAGAATCAAGATCGAGCGCTCGAAGAAGCCTTCGGAAGCCGCCAACAAAGCGCTGCTGCTCGGCGACGCGTTGAAGTTATTCGAGGAAGCCCAGAAGCTGTTCGCGGAACAGCAGTCGGAACTCAAGGTGCGTCTCGAGTCGATTCCCAAGGTCCTGGACCGCACTCGCGACGCGAAGCTGGTCGAAACGCAGACGCAGCTTCGCAGCAGCTATCTTCAGGCGATGTTCCTGTCGGCGGCGGTGCGCGAGGAGGCGGCGCAGGCGGTCGAGGCGGGCTCGGAACAGTACAAGCAGTTCTTGAACGAGGCGAAACAGCAATATGAGGCGATGTTCAAGAATTATCGCACGCGCATTGCGGGGCTCAAAGCCAGGCTGGGGCAAGGCCGATGCGAACAGCGTCTTGGCAATTTCAAGGAAGCGTTGAGCTACTACCTGGAGCTGATGGACAATCCCGAGGACAACGAGACGATGTTCGAGCTCAAGGTGGAAGCGACTTTGGGCGCCTGCCAGTGCTGGATGGACGCGTCGCAGGCGAAGTATGCGGCGGTCATCGAGAAGTCGCGCGTGGTTGTCGAAAAAGCGCCGCCGCACAAGGCGCGCGACGAGATGGTCCTGAAGCTGCGGCTGTTGCTGGTCGAAGCGGCGAAGAAGTATGTCGAAGAACTGAAGATGAAAAACGCCAAGGACCCGCAGGTGAACCTGCTGCTGGCGGACGCCAGGAAATACGCCCAGTTCGTCGCCAAGATCAACGGTGAACTGCAGAAGCCGGCTCAAAAGCTGTTGGGCGAATTAGGCGGGGGCGGGTCGGTCGCCGCCGTCGCCAAGAAAAAGTACAGGACATTTGACGAAGCCAAGACCGCGGCGATGGAAGCGTACGACGAAACGAAAGCGCCCAAGCTGACCATGGACGCGCTGACCGAACAGATCAA
Organism: Planctomycetota bacterium; assembly: GCA_016872775.1. GTDB lineage: Bacteria > Planctomycetota > Planctomycetia > Pirellulales > Pirellulaceae > VGZA01. The sequence goes on from VGZA01000086.1 coordinate 7,053, forward strand.
GGAAACTCCGGATGCTGCCGAACGCAAAGAGATGGAAAAACAGATTGCGGAGGCCAAAACCGCTTACGAGGACGGACTGAACGAAACCGTTCGAGTGGTCAAGAACGCCTTGGGACTGGCGGACAAAGAGACTGCTCCGGACGACCTCAACAACTTGCGCAACCTTTACTGTTTTCTGCTGTACAACCAGGGCCAGTATTATTCGGCCGCGACGATCGGGGAATTCGTCGCCCGACGCTACCCCGACGCCTCGGCAGCGCGCACCTGCGCCAAGATCGCCATGGCGTCCTACCTGAAGATTTATCAGGAAACCAAGGCCGAATCCAAACCGCTGATCGACCGCTTCCTGGAACTGCTGGACAAGGATAACGACGGGCGGATTTCCCAGGAGGAGTTTGCGGCCGCGAGCGACGAAATCAAGACGCAGTGGGCCGACGCCGACGTGAACCAGGACAAAAAGATTGACGCGGGGGAGATCGTGCGGGCGCTGACCCGCTTTGAGAGCGACCATATCGTCGACATCTGCAACTACATCACCCTCAAGTGGCCGGATCAGCCGGAGGCCCAGGAATCGCTCGGGACCTTGATCTCGTTCATGATTACCGAAGGGCAGCTCGCCAAGGCCGAAACCTATCTCGACAAGATTCCCGCGGACTCGCCCCAGCGCGGTTCTGCCGAATTGCGCATCGGGCAGGCGCAATGGTCGGCGTACGTGCGCGGCATGCAGGCGATTCGCGAGCAGGAAGAGGCGGCGATCAAGGCGGGCCAGGATCGCGCAACGCTGGAAAATCAGTTCCGGGCTCAGCGCGAAGAACTGAAAGTCGTAAAGAACCGGGCCGAGAAGACGCTGGAGGACGGCGTCAAACGCATGGAACAGACCGGGAAGATCGACACTACGCTCGCCTCGGCGCTGCTCGCCCTGGCCCAGGTCTGGATCGACACGAACCAGGCACCGCGCGCCGTGGGACTGGTCGAGCATCCCCAATATGGGCTGCTGAAACTCGTGGTGGACGAACACGAGGCGGTTCAGAAGCGCGGCTTTCGCGAGGATACTTTCAAAGTCGCGCTGCGTTCCTATATTTCCTCGCTGGCCGCCAAAGATAGCGATGCCAAGTCGTTGATCCAGAAGGCTAATGACATCATGGCGCGGCTGAAGCAGTCGATCGGCGGTTCGGCCGAAGGCCAGAAAACGCTGGTCGCGGTCTATATTTCGCTGGCGCGCGAGCTGGAACAACAAATCCGGCTCGCCACGGACGAGTCGCGGTCGGGGTTGATCCAGGGATTCAAGACATTTCTTGATCAGGTCGGCGCGGGTTCAAACGAACTGAATGTGCTCTACTGGGTCGCCTCGACGTACGCCAGCATGGCCGACAGTAATCCGCAGGCGAAGGACGCCGTCGAGCACAACAAACGGGCCGCCGAAACTTACCAGTTGATTCTCGACAAGGGAAAGCGCAACGAACTCTCCTTGGATGCGGCGATGCGCAACCAGATCGCCATCCAGTTGGCGCGGTCCAAACGGGCCGCCGGCGACTTTGATAGCGCGATGAATCTGCTCAAGGATCTGTTGACCGCCAATCAAGGACTGGTGCCGGTCCAGATGGAGGCGGCCCGTACCTATCAGGATTGGGCGGAAAAGGATCCCAAGAAATATGTTACGGCCGGAGACGGAAATTTCCCCGACCCGAAAACGCGTGGGAAAATCGTCTGGGGTTGGGGCGGACTGGCAAACAAGGTCGCGGGCAAACAAGGTTTTCATAATCAGTTTTACGAGGCCCGTTACAATTATTCGGTCTGCCAGTACCGCTATGCACTTACCCAGACCGATATCGCGGAACGCACGAAACTGCTGTCGAAAGCGCGGCAGTCGCTCCGGCAGACCGTCGACCTCTATCCGAATCTCCAGGGCGACGGCACGCCGAACCAGCGCGATTTCACTCGCGATTATGACAGCCTGCTGAAATCGATCCAGAAACAGTTGAAGGAACCGGAAACCGGATTGGCGGGTTTGAAGAAGGAGCCGCCAGCGGCCAAGGCAGGGACGCCGAAAGCGAGTGCCGCGGCGGCAGGCGGTCCCGCTCCGAGTGGGAATCCCAAGTCCGGGGCGCTGCCGGGGGGCGCTAAGGGCCTGCCCGGATCATCCGGAGGCTCGCCCTAACTGTTTTAATCCGAACCGGAATGCCATTCGATTACAACAACCCGTCGTGGAAAACAATCAGGAGCAACTCGGCCATGGCAGCGCGCGAAATGAAGTGGGGGATCATGCTGGCGGTCGGCGGATTAACGGCCTTTGCCGGGCCGCCGATGACCGCCGCGCAGGACAAGATCTTTAACCAGAAGAATATTCCGCTGCCGGGCACGGTTACCGAAATGACGGCAGACAAAGTGGCGTTGGAAACACCGACCGGCGTTCGCACCTTTGAGACCAACGAGATCACCCGTATTACCTACGGCGAGGAACCTCGGGAAATGGCCAAGGTCCGCGATAACTTGCGCGATGCCAATTACGAGGCGGCGCTAAGCGACCTGAAGTCGCTCGATCCGACCGCCACGAATCGCGAACTGTTGCGGCAGGAAATCCTTTATCTGCGCGCGATGTGCGAGGCCCGGATCGCACTCGTCTCCGGCGGGAAACGGGAGGATGCATTGAACAACCTGCAGAATTTCTTCAAGGGTAATGCCGGCTACTACCGTTTTTATGAAGGCGCGGAATTGCTGGGCGACCTGGCGAGCGCCATGGGGGACTTCGGTCAGGCCGTGCGGTTCTATGCGGCGCTCGGCAAAGCGCCCTGGCCCGATTACAAATTACGAGCCAACGTGCTCGAAGCCCGAGCGCTCGCCGCGCAGAGCAAGTTCGCCGAGGCTCAGGAACGGTATGAAGCGGTTATCGCTAATCCCGAATCGTCCGCTGAGGCCAACCGGCAGAAAATGCTGGCCACGGTCGGAAAAGCGGCCTGCCTGAATCAAGGCGGCAAGTCCGAGGAGGCGCTGAAGATCCTGGAAGACTTGATCAAGAATAACGACTCCAAAGATTCCCGGCTGTTTGGACGAGCCTACAACGCCCTGGGAGCCTGTTACCTCCGCACAAAGCGGCCCAAAGAGGCGCTGATCCAGTACCTGCACGTGCATCTGATGTTCTACGGCGAGGCCGATACGCACGCCGAAGCGCTGCACCACCTGATCAAGCTTTGGACCGAAATGCAGAAATCGGATCGAGCCATCGAAATGCGCGCCATCCTGGTGGAACAGTACGGGGGCAGCGTCTGGGCCAAAGGCGTTTGAGGGGGCGGATATTTACGTTCGAGTCGCCTTCCAATTAGAATGGAACCGGCTCGCCAAAACCATAGTACGACTTTTCGACTTTCCCGACCGGAGTTCAACATGCAGCGTAGATTTGTGATGCGTATCCTGGCGGTACTGGTTCTGGCGGTGATGGCGATCACCGCCCTCGATTCACTCGTGCCCGGTGCCAGCGGTTTCGGCCACGTAGCCCAGGCCCAGGAAAATCCCCCCGCTGCAGATCCGGCCAACGTGCCCAGCGCCAAGGATGAAACCTTGCTGATGTGGACCTTTAGTGCGCTCGGCTGGCGCTACACCCTTTCCTTCCTGTTCCTGTCGTTTTGTTTCGTCGCGCTCCTGGTGATGAACCTGCTGGCCGCCCGACGCGAAAGCGTCTGTCCGGCCGCTTTGGTCGAACAGTTCGAGTCCCATTTGAAAGAGCGACGCTACCAGGAAGCCTATGAACTGGCGAAATCGGACGAGTCGTTTCTGGGGAAAGTCCTCTCCGCGGGACTGGCCAACCTGAATCCTGGCGGTTACGAAAAAGCGGTCTCCGCCATGCAGGAGGTGGGCGAAGACGAGAATATGCGCATTGAACACCGCCTGAGCTATATGGCGCTGATCGGTACGATCTCGCCGATGGTGGGATTGCTTGGCACCGTCGATGGCATGGTGCAGTCGTTCAGCGTGATCGCGAATTCGCCCGCCGCCCCCAAACCGTCGGAACTCGCCAAAGGTATTTCCATGGCTTTGATCACGACTCTGGTGGGGCTGGTGATCGCCATTCCCGCCTTGGCGGTGTTCAACATCCTCAAGAACCGCTTCGCGCGATTAATCCTCGAAGCCGGCATCTACAGCGAATCGCTCATGGGCCGCTTCGAATCCGTCGGCAAAAAATAACCCGTTCCCCGCCGTTCCCTGTTCCCCAATTCCAATGAAACTAGTCAAATCCCACTCCTCGGGAATCCAAGAAGGCGACTTCACGCCGATGATCGACATGGTTTTCCAGTTGATCGCCTTCTTCATGGTACTGCTGAATTTTAATGAGGCGGACGTGAACGAAGAGATTTCACTGCCGTTGTCGGTCTTGGCGCGCCCACCCGATGGACCGATTGAAAAGCCGATCACGCTGCACCTGCGGAACGACGGCGGGGTCATGATCGGTGCCGAATCGGTGCCGACCGTTGCGGGCATCAAGCCCTATTTACGGTTCGAGACCGACCAATTGACGATCGAAAACAAGAGACCCCGTGACGCAACCGTCATTATCCGTGCGGATCGGGCCGTTCCCACCGGGAAGGTTCAGGAACTGATCAAGGTCTGCCAGGAAGCCGGATTCGAGAAGTTCGCCCTGCGTGCCAAAGAGGAAATAAGAGGACATTAGCCGTGAAAATCCGCTCCAAGTCGAACGACAAAGTCGAATTGTTGATGACGCCAATGATCGACATCGTCTTTCAGCTGCTGGTGTTCTTCATCATGTCGTTCAAGATCGTCGCGCAGGAGGGCGATTTCAACGTCAAGATGCCGTTGGGATTTTCCGGACCGGGACAGCCCGATTTGTCGGCTCCCGTGCCGCTCAAAGTTCGCCTGGTGGCCGGCCCGGACGGATCGATCGCCAACATCATGTTCAACGATCAGTCGTTCGGGACGGAATTCGAAGCGTTGCGGAACCGCGTCATTTCGTTTCTGACTCCCGATCGAACGCCAGGTAGCGGGTCGGATAACACCGAAATCGAACTCGATTGCGACTACGATCTGCACTACGAGGAAGTCATCAAGGCAATTACCGCCGTGTCGGGGTACGTCAAGGACAACAACGAGATCGAGCGCTTGGTCGAACGGATCAAGTTTTCCCCGCCCCGCCCGCCTCGCGGAGGCTGATAGCACTCTGCCCCAACAAGCCGCTGGGGCATCTTGCCCCAGTCCGACAGCTAAAGTCCACCCGGGTTCCCCCGTTCCCCCGTAATCCCCGTTCAGGCGCGCGGATGGAACCGCTCATGAATCTTCTTCAGTCGCGAAGGGTCGACGTGCGTGTAGATCTGCGTGGTCGCGATACTTGCGTGCCCCAGCATTTCCTGCACCTGCCGCAGATCAGCGCCGCCGGCCAGCACGTGTGTGGCAAAACTGTGTCGCAGCGTATGGGGTCCCATTCCGGTCGAGACTCCGGTGCGCACCGCGTACTTTTTGACCAGTTCCCAGATCGCTTCCCGCCGCAGCCTGCGGCCGCTGCGTGACAAGAATAGATATTCGTCAGGGCGTGCGGCCCGTGTCGCGAGTTGCTTCCGTTCCTTGCGGACGTACGTTCGCACCGCGTCGATGGCAGGCCGACCCAACGGCGTGATGCGTTGTTTGTTCCCCTTGCCGACGCAGACACAGTAGCCTTCTTCGAGCCGCATATCCTGGAGACGCAGGTTCGAAACCTCGGACGCGCGGCAACCGGTCGCGTACAGCATTTCCAGTAACGCGCGATCTCGGTCGGGAAACCGGTCCTCGGATTCCGGCCCGTCGAGGAACTGCGTTACCGCCTTGCTCGAAAGGACTTCCGGGACGCGCTGCCAGAGCTTCTGGCTCCCCAGCAACTCGGCGAGGTTCTCCGTCAGGAATCCTTCGAGTTGCAGGTAGCGGAAAAACATCCGCAGCGCCACAACATGCCGCGCCACGGAACTCGCCGCCAGTTTCGCCGCATGCAGCCAGGCCACATAGTCGGCAAGGTCACGAATCGTCAATTTGGCGATCGATCGGTCCCCCAGCCAGCTGCGAAAACGCCGCAGATCGCGCTGGTAGGCCGCCACCGTGTTCCCCGCCAGGTGGCACTCCGATCGCAAGTAGCGCGCAAACGCCTCCGTCCAACCGAGACCCTGGTCTCCGTCGAGTCGAGCTTGCGGTCGCGAGAGCTGTTTGCGGGCGGGCATGAACGGGGAACGGGGAACGGGGAACGGGGAACGGTGTTTGTTTTTTCGG
>VGZA01000087.1 GCA_016872775.1 Planctomycetota bacterium
GATCGAACACGTCGTGAAATGGAAGGCCGGTTCGGATGTCAGCGCCCTGGTGGGAAAACCGGTACGGCTGCGTTTCGTGATGACCGACGCCGACCTGTATTCGTTCCGCTTTCGGGACTGAATCGAACTCGAATCAGGGAAACCGCTCAACATCTGGAAGCACGCGTTGAAAACAGTTGTTTCGCTCGTCCAATCGCTATTCCAATGCAAATTAACCATGATAGGCTGATGGGTGGCCATCAAGGCCGCAAGGGTGGCGTGAGGTCTCGGGACTTGAGAGTTGGGGGGAACTGCGAGTGAATCGAATTCGCCAAATGGATGCCGGGATCCATTGGGTTTGCCTTGCGCTGTGGGTGAGCTTCGCTGTTTCGGTCAGCGCGGACGATCCGATGCCGACCCGGACGATGACTTGGTCATTGCGCGACGAATTCCGCACCAAAGCCGCGCGTGAGAACCCGAATTCCGACCTCATGGAACAACCCGTTTGGCATTTCCTACGGACGACCCAATCAGAGGGACCACTCGAGACCCGCCGGTGGCTGCGCGATGGACGTTACGCACTGCTGACCGAGAAAGGAGACAGCGTTTTTGGACTCCCGTTTGACGGCTGGATCTATCGTCTCACTCCGGCGGAATCCCCGGTCGTCTCGGCGGCGATGGAAGACGGCGCCGGTGGCTTGGTTGTGCGGCGCGGGGAGATCGTCGTTGCACCGGGCCCGGAGCACGCGGTAATCGTGGCCTGGGAAAGTCCTGTGTCAGGCACCCTCGACATCCGAGGCAACTTTGAACATGCGCAGGCGAGTTCCGGCGTCGCCTGGTATGTCGAACGAGGATCATGCCCCGAACTGGAGCGCGGCTTTGAGCCCGTCCCGCTGGCGAGCGGCCAATTGAAGTTCGGGACAGAGATGCAACGCGGTGACTTCGCGGCCCTGGGCCAGAAGATCGAGGTGGGAGACTTTGTCTTTTTCATCGTGGATGCTCTCGCAGACGGAACTACCGCACCCTTTCCCGGCGACGGAACGCGCTTGGACGTCACTCTCGAGGTGCATGATGCCTTCGTTCCCCCGCCCCCTTCATTTGAAAAGGACATCCTGCCGCTGCTCGTGGCAAATTGCCACGACTGCCATGGCGGTAACCTGCAGGAAGCCCGCCTCGATCTGCGAACGCCGGCCGCCATCTTGCGTGGCGGTGAAGGCGGTCCCGCCGCTGTTCCCGGACGACCAACGCACAGCTTGCTTCTAGAACGCGTCCTGGCTGGCGAAATGCCGCTGGACAAAAACGCCCGATTGTCGCCAGACCAAGTGCAGTTGCTGCAGCGCTGGATCGCGCGCGGGCTGCCGCACGAATCCGCAGGCTCGACGGTCGCTGCGCCGTTGTTTAGCGAGGCGGAACGCGAACATTGGGCGTTTCGACCACTGCGTTCAATTCCTTTGCCCTCGAGTCGCGCGATGGCCAAAGTGGCCCAGCCGGTTGACCAGTTCCTGTTGGCGCGATTGGAATCGGAAGGCATGACGCTGTCGCCACGCGCGGATCAACGGACGCTGCTGCGGCGAGTCACATTCGACCTGACAGGACTGCCGCCCACCCCCGAGGAACTCGTTGAATTTGAAACGAAGGGGGACGACGAAGGTTCGTACGAGCAGATGGTCGACCGGCTGTTGAATTCGCCTCAGTTTGGCGTCCGTTGGGGGCGCTATTGGCTCGACGTGGCGGGCTATACCGACACGGTCACGTTCGATGAGGATTTCGGAGCGCCGGTCGGTTTCATCGAAGGGAAGTGGCGGTACCGCGATTATGTGGTCAACGCCTTGAATGCCGATAAGCCTTACGACCAGTTTCTGCTCGAGCAACTTGCAGGAGACGAACTGGTCGACTGGCGTAACGCCGCCAGCTACACCCCGGAGATCACGGAGAAACTGGTGGCCACAGGTTTTCTGCGAACCGTGGAAGACCTTACCGTCGATGATCCTCGACCATTTGTCATCTGGTCCGTGGTCCATGAAACGGTCGAACATGTGGGGAGCAGCGTGTTGGGGCTGACATTGCAGTGCGCCCGCTGCCACGGCCACAAATTCGAACCAATACCGCAGCGCGATTACTACAGCCTGATGGCCGGGTTTACTCCCGCGCTGAATCCAGCGAACTGGAAGAACGCGCGAAAGCGGTTATTGCCCGACGTTTCCGCTCCGGTACTGGCTGAAATCCAGAAGCACAATGGAGACATCGATCGCCAGGTCGCTCAGTTCCAGCAAGAGATCGACGCAGTCCGGCAAAAGAGATCGCAAACGCTGCGGCAGCAGAAACTGCTCACCGTGCCCGAATCGGTGCGGGCCGATTTGCAGTCCGCTTTGGACCTGGCGGCCGACAAGCAAGACGCCATTCAGAAATACCTCGTCGAGAAACTCGGCCCGCTGGTCAGAGTGGAACCAGCCGAAATCGATGCGGCGCTGACCGAGGAGGAAACGGCCAAGCTCAAACAACGCGCCGACGAGATTGCTCGAGCCAATGGACAACGGCGAAGCCACGGGTGGATCCACGCCGTCTACGATGTTGGCCCTCCCCCGTCGACCTTACTTTTCAAGCGGGGACAGTTCGATATGCCCGGTCGCGAGGCGCCCCCCGGCTTTCTGCGTGTGTTCGGTGAATCTTCGGATTTATCCACGCTTGCCTCCCTGGGTTCCACCAGCAGTGGTCGACGCCTCGCGTTGGCCCGCTGGCTGACCACCGCCGACTCGCCAGCGTCGTCGCTCGTTGCGCGGGTCATGGTCAATCGAGTCTGGCAGCAGCTATTTGGACAAGGGTTGGTAGCAACCTCCGACAATCTGGGCCTGTCGGGTGCTCGGCCAACGCATCCCGAGCTACTGGATTGGCTGGCCGGGGATTTTCGCGCTCAGGGTTGGAGCGTGAAGCGCCTGATTCGCCAGCTCGTGCTGTCCAACGCCTATTGCCAGCAGTCGGCGGCTCCGTCGAACATTTCCGAGGGAACCTTGGACGCTGCAAAGTTCGATCCCGAGAACTTGTTGCTTTGGCGTATGAACCTTCGACGCCTGGATGCCGAATCGCTGCGTGATGCTGTCGTCGCCAACAGCGGCCGTCTCGATCCACAACTCGGCGGGCCCCCGGTGTCTCTGGTTTATGACCTGGCCTCCGGCGCTGTCTCGGAGCCGCCGATCAATGAACAGAACCTGACCGCGCGGCGCAGTCTGTTTCTCCTGCAGCGACGACACTACAACCCGACTTTTCTCGCCGTCCTAGACAAACCGACGGTCACGCGCGGGGTGTGCCAGCGAGACTATTCGGCGACGGCGCAGCAGTCGCTGACATTGCTCAACGATCGTTTCCTGATCGAGCACGCAGAGCGTTGCGCCCGGCGATTGGAAGCCGATGCAGAGCTGGACATTTCAGCGGCCATCGAAATGCTTTATCGTCTGGTGCTTTCGCGCTTGCCGGACGACGGTGAGCGGACGTGGTGCGGCGACTTCCTTTCGGAACAAATGGCGCTGCATCAGCAAGCCGGGCATTCGGCCGAACCGGCGCGGTGGAAGTCGCTGGCGGCCCTGTGTCAGGTCTTGTGGGGATCGAACGAGTTTCTCTATTTGCCATAGGAGTCGACCATGAATTTCCCGATCGCCATGACAAGGCGACAGTTGCTGTCTGACACCGGACTAGGGCTGGGAACAGCGGCTGTGGCGACATTGCTGGCGCAGGACGGTCGAGCCGAGGCGTTTTCGGTCGCCAAAAATCTGTTGCCTCGCAAAGGGCAGCTCCCCGCGCACGCCAAATCTGTAATTTTGTTGTTTCAAAACGGCGGGCCAAGTCAAATGGACCTATTTGACCCTAAGCCGGAGCTCACGCGTCGGCATGGCGAAACGGTCTCCATCATGAACGCAATGGCGGGCAACAGCGAAGCGCTCATGGCCAGCCCGTTCAAGTTCGAGCGACGGGGCGAGTCGGGAATCGAGTTTTCGGAGCTGCTGCCCCACCTGGGAGAACAGGCCGACCGTCTCTGTCTGGTGCGGTCGATGTTCCACGAGGATCCGAATCACCCCGGCGGCACATACATGCTTTGCTCGGGCAATCGCCGACCGGGGCGCCCGTCGATGGGATCGTGGGTCATCTATGGATTGGGCAGCGAAAACCAAAACCTGCCCGCCTTCGTCTGCCTGCGGGATCCGGCGGTGTTTCACTCTGGCGGGTCGATGCAGGTGACCAATGGTTGGCTCCCCAGCCTGTTCCGCGGCACCGAATTACGTACAGAAGGCGATCCCGTGTTGAACCTGAAGCCTGCCACGGCGCGACCACCAGGAGCGCAAGAGAGTTCTCTTCGCTTGCTGTCGCGTCTGAACGAACATCACCGTCGAAACTACCCAGAAGAGAGCGAACTGGAAGCCCGCATTCGCAACTATGAACTGGCGAGTCGCATGCAACTCGCGGCTGCAAGCGAACTCGATCTCTCCGGCGAGTCGCAGGAGACGCAGAGACTGTATGGCCTGGATGACGCCGCGACGGCGTCGTATGGCCGGCAATGCCTGATGGCCCGCCGACTGGTGGAGCGAGGAGTGCGCTTCGTTCAGATCCTGGCGCCGCCACCCCACAATTCCTGGGACCATCACGGCGACCTCAAGTCGAGATTGCCGGCACTGTGCCAAAAGGTCGATCGTCCCTCGGCAGCCCTGATCGTGGATCTCGCTCGGCGCGGGCTGCTGGATAGCACGATTGTGTTATGGGTTGGCGAGTTTGGCCGCATGCCGATCTCGCAGGCGCGCACAGGCCGCGATCACAACCCGCACGGGTTCACCGCGATCCTGGCAGGTGGTGGTTTCAAGTCCGGTCACATTCATGGCGCGACGGATGAGTTCGGGTACAAAGCTGTGGTAGACCGCGTCAGCGTGCCCGATCTCCATGGCACACTCCTTTGGCAGTTGGGGATTGACCATGCACGCCTGACGTACCCACACCACGGCCGGGCCGAAAGCCTGACCGACCCCGACGTCACCGGGGCGCGAGTCGTCGAGGAGATTCTGGCGTGAGGTTTCGAGTACGACGGATCGTGCGGTTCCTTTCCGCCGTGGCACTGCCTGCGTATCTCATCGATTCACAGTTCCGGACGGGCCAGGAGGCCCGTCCTACGTTGGAGACCCGCCAATGCTCACACTCTTTTCGTCGCCCACAAACAACTGTCCTCCCTTGTCCACCGGTATGTCCGGGGGAGAAGGGCCGGGGTTGAGGGGGCCGGGAAAAACGTGGCGCAACGCTACCGGTCTTTTCGCGACAACGCGATGCCCTGGGCAGGTATTCGCGCTATTTGCGCCTACGGCTGTCCTCATCACAGTTCGTTCAAACTAACGGCATTTGCCGACAATGAGTAATGGGTAATGGAGAATGAAAAATGCAAAACGAAAGAACCGCGGCTCCACCTATTTTGAATTTTTCATTCTCCATTATTCATTAATCATTTCTACTCGCTGCATCCGGCCCGTGAACAGTTACGCGCCGGGACGGCGGAACGTTGCATGGTCATCCCAACGACGGTAGTCCCGGCTGCGCAAGGGTCTCTGCTGTCCAGCCGAGCAGCCACGCCAAATTGCACTTGGGTCGCGGTTCCGACTTGCCGGAAACCTTCCAGTAACCGCCTCGCTGCAAACATTCCTCGTCCAGATGCCGCAGCATCCACTCCCTGGCCGCCAGAGCTTTGGGGCCGTAAGTGGACTTCTCGTCGTCGGTCAGCATGCCGGCGTCGCGCACGCGCAAGAACGAAAGGATTGCACCAGCGGTCATCCCCATCCACTTGTCGTCTCGACCCGACATGCCACACGCCCCGTCGTCGAACTGGCAGGCATCGAACTGCCATTTCATCCCGGCAACACACTTCTGCCGAATGCCCTGCTTGAGTTCATCCTTGGTCGTGGCACGCACCAGTTGCGTCAGGTACAGAATGGCCTCGATTGTGGTCCATGCCCAACTGATCTCGCTGGACGGCTTGCGGAAGTGCTCGAAGTCAGCGCAATCGGTTGGGGCCACGATCCAGTTGCCGTTGGCCGTGGACCAGACGCCCTGGTAGGTCATCGGCTTGCATTCGGTGAGAAAGTACCGAGCCAGTCCCTCGGCATGGGCCAGCACTTCCGGCTTCTTCGTCACCGCGTAGTAGCTCATCAGCCCGCACCCGATCGCCGCGTTGTCGTCGGAATTGGCGGCATCCATGCTGCCGCCGCGGTAACCGTTGCGGAAGTAGCTGCCCTCGTCCCAGCGAAACTCGAGCAGCCGGGCATAGAGCGAGTTGGCGGCATCATCGAACGCGGACTCCTGCGGATGAAGGCGTTTGAAGTCGTGATAAGGAATCAAGCTGATGCCAGCCCGCGCGGACGTGAAGTAGGCACCCAACGCTGGTTGGCGATGGCACTCCGTGGCCAGGTAGTAAAGCCAATAGCGGTCTGCGGCCGTTTGGTATGCCGCGTTGCCGGTGGTATCGAAGGCTCGATACATGGCCGAAGCGATATAGGGAAGGACAAACGCTTTTTTATCGTCGATTGCCGCGGGAATGCGATTTGCGTCAAGGCGGCCATAAGGGGTTTGCCAGGCGACGAAGTGGTCGGCCAGCCAGCACAGTTTCTGAGCGATGATGGCCTGCACGTCGGCCGGATCGCCCGCGTAAAGCCGCGACGAAATCCCGCCTGCGACCGAAAGTCCGGCCGACGCAGTGCCGAGGAAACGGCGGCGTGTCCATGCATTGCCCAGGGGCAGCATCGGATTCTCCTTCGCGACAAATGTATCAAGGGTTTGATCGGGTGCCACAGTTGAGTTAGCCAATCGTCGCCACAAAAACTACTTCGTCTCGACGCCCAATACGTTGTACTGGGTGGACAATCCGACCCAAGTTAGCTTGGGCCGCTGGTCGTTGCGGCCGTCGGCAAACTTCTTGAGCGTCACGGTCAGCGCATTTCGCCCCAACGCAGGCAAAGCGTCCTTGCCCTCGAAGACGATCGACGAGCCCTCGACCGAGTGCATGGGAAGCGCATGTCCGTTCAGCGTCAATTCGATTTCTTCTCCGGGCTTGAGCTCGTCGAGCTTGACTTGCCACCGCGCGCTTTCGAGAAAGCGGGCTCGGTGGATCGCAGGCAGGTCCTCGCCAACGTAGACCTCGACCGGATAGGACTTGCCAGAATCGGACACGGTGATGCCGTTGCCAATCAGGAACTGGTCCGAGCCAAAGTGCTTCGAGCGACCCCACAAGTTGACCGGCCCCTTCAAGTCGCGCAACAGAGCGTAGTCTTCGTCGCGGTACGGGAAGTACTCGCGTTGCTCGGATCGTGCAGTAAAAAAATTGAACAGATAAGTGTCGCGTTGCCCCCTGGCATAGTAGTTCAGGATGCCGGCGCGGTAGATCTCGGGAGTTGCCTTCCACGAGTCGGGACTGGCCACGACCCGGCACGGCGTGCCCTGGGCCAGATCGGCAAACTCCTCGATCGGCAGGTCATAGGTGAAGTAACGATTGGGTGACGAAGGCACTATGTAATCGACCAGACCCTGGCCGATCCACGCGGGCACGTCGCATCCCAGCCTGCGGCACTCGGCCAATGACCCGGCCACGCGGACAATCAGCATGCGCCGTTTGCCATCCTGCCCGGACTTTTCGTCCAGAAGGGCACGCGTCTTGCCCACCAGTTCGGTAAGCAACTCAGGTTTTTCTTTGCCTGCAGGGAAGAAGTAGTAGTGCCGCGTGAAGTCCAATTCGATCCCGTCCACAGCGTAGCGCTGGATGATCTCCTCGATCTGCGCCAAGCGGTATTTGCGCACCTTCTCATGGGTGTAATCCAAAAGGCAGTCGGGGAAACGCTCGGACCCTGGCGTGATGGCCAGCTCGGGGTTGTCCATCCAGAATTTCGATGTCAGCGGGTGTTGGCTGGCGACCTCTTTCTGGCCAAAGTGGCCGTCGTTCATGCGCAGCGAAGGAACAAACTCCAGCCCTTGCTCCACTGCGCGGTCCATGATCACCTTGATTTGATCAATACCCTGGAGTCGAAGCTGGCGAGTGACCTCATAGAGCTGCGCAAATGGATTACCCGGCTTGTCGCAGTAGGCTGTACGTCGCCAATCGGACTGGCAAGCCACCTCCGAGGGGTAGCGAGCGACGTTATCGCCGACACAGTACACCAGTGTGGTGACGGGCGTTCCCACCAGGGAATCGACTGGCGCTTGCAGATGCCTGATCTCCACGGGGCCCTTGGTAAAGAAGGTAGGCCGGTCGCCATCGTCATTGAAGAAAAACCTCGCTCGCGGAGGCGGCTCGACTGCAACGACAGAAATCGCCACTCCCGCCCACGCTAATAGAATCGCAATTGCGAAACGGAATTTGTTTTTCATCGGACATCGGATGGTTGAAAGAAATTTTGAGTTTTGGTCAGCGTACCAGGACAGATGCCAGAATAAAAAGGGGACTACCGCCTGGCCCGCCAGTATGACCGGAAAAGCAGCGAATGCGTCTTGTTGCTATGCTCAACCAGCCGAGTAGCGGAGTCGCCCGCTGGAAATCCCCTTCTCGCCATGAATGCCCGCTGTCGTTTACTATTGCATCTGGCATTCGAGACTCGACATTGTTTACGTTTTGTTCGCCCAGCGGCAATTGAGTTCTTCGACAAGGAACCAACACTATGCAAAGACGAATTGCGACAGTGGTATTGTTTGCTTCTCTATGGATCAGCGCCGGACTACCCTTACTGGCGTCCGACCCTGAGATCGTCTCTGTCCGAAAGATCTGGGATCGCGGCGAGCACAACGCATTCACGGATCTGATCCGTTTCAAGGACCGCTGGTGGTGTACGTTTCGCGAAGCGAAAGACCACGGTCCGAGTACCGGTCAAGTGCGTGTGATCGTCTCGGCCGACGGAGAAAAGTGGGAATCGGCCGCGTTGCTCGAGGAGCGTGAGGTAGACCTGCGCGACCCGAAGCTGTCGATGATGCCCGACGGCCGATTGATGCTGATCATGGGTGGCAGCGTCTACAGGGGCACGTCACACGGCACTCGTTCGCCGCGCGTCTCCTTCTCTACCGACGGGACCCAATGGACCTCGCCCAGGAAACTGCTGGCGGAGGATCACTGGTTATGGCGCGCGACATGGCATGAAGACTGGGCGTGGAGCGTCAGCAAGCTGGGCGAAGGGAGCGACCCACGTCGCGGCATGCTGTACCGCAGCCGCGACGGACTCGACTGGGAGTGGATCACCGAATTCCGACTGCCGAACAACACCTGGAACGCCAGCGAGACCACCCTGCGGTTCATGCCCGACGGTGAGATGATCGCACTGGTCCGTCCAGAGTGGATCGGCACAAGCCGAGCGCCGTACACGAGCTGGAGTTGGACGAAGCTGAAGCATCGCCTGGGTGGTCCCAACTTCATTCGTCTGCCGTCGGGCGAGTTGTGGGCGGCCGGTCGCGAGTATGGCCAAACTTCCACAACGATACTCGCCCGTATGAGCCATAACAGCTACGAACCGGCCCTGACACTCCCCAGCGGCGGTGACTGCAGCTACCCCGGCATGGTCTGGCACGACGACCTGCTGTGGCTCAGCTACTACTCATCCCATGAGGGCAAGACGAGCATCTACCTCGCCACCATTCGTTTCAAAAAATAATCCGATCTGCGCGGCGGACGCGAAGTACAAGGCATTCGGCGTCGGCGACAACCGCATCCGTACGGGCTTGCCAGCGAGGTCACGTGAGAATGGCCTCAGAAACCGGCACTGCTGCGATCCAATTGATTGCGCGGTTCCGGTAGCGTGTTGTCGATGACTTGATACGTCTTGCCCATCTCCCGCAGCTCGGAAAAATCGACCGGCCGATACTCGAATCCCAACTCGGGTGTAGCGACCGGCTTGCCGGCTTCGCGGGAATGCATCGCGGCCTCCAGTATGCCGGTAGTCAACAAGGTGCGTTCCACGGGATACGGAGCGGTTCCCGTTCGGATAAATTTCTGGATGGCGTGGGAGAACGCCTTAAAGAGATAGCGGTTTCGCCAGGGTCCGACGTGCATCTTCGTCGCCTGAATTTCGCCTGTGTCTTTCCTCCGGCAGGCGAAGTTCCAGCGAATGTTCGTATCGCCGAATTTGAGCACGGTCCCTTTCAGCCCGTCCTTGTAGGTAATGAGCAGACCGTGAGGTTCCTTGGGCGTTTCGTCCGGCACAGTGCCCAGTGGCGGCGTGCGGTCGCCGAATTCCGCACGCATGGCGGCTTCCGCCAGGTCGCGCGACCAGCGTCCTTCGTCAGCCGCCCGCCACAGCGCTGAGCCATAAACCCATTCGACGCTGGTGACGCCTGTCTCTCCCGCTTTGCGTGATTCGACAATCGATTGAAGAATTTCAAGGCCGTGAATGTCGTAGACTTCAGCCGGACCGCCGTGGATGGCCAACGCTTCTTCCAACTCGGCACCGATTGGAATCTCCAGACAAGGACGTCGTTCGGCAAGCGGCAGGCTACTACCCGCCATGAAGGGAATCCGCAGAAGGCGGGCCGTGTCGTACATTTCCCTGGCCCAGTCCCAGCGATACGACAAATGCTTGTCATTGAAAATCGGCACCACGCGTTGCGATTCCCGCATGACGGCGACAATCTCATCAAAAAATTGCTTGCGGGGATACTCCTTCTGCCCCCGTCGATTCATCGGATAATCCCCCCCTTCCACAATCGACAGCACAGCATCCACAGCCAGCTTTGCGCCGCCACGGCACAAGGCTTCGCGGATAGTCGGATAGATCGGGATGCCAAACTCCCGCGAGATGTCGCGGGCGAATTCTCCTTCAGGAAACTGGTCGGCATACAACGAGACGACATCCACTTCGGGAACGATTTTCTTGCCGTTAAAGTAATAGGGCAGGAGAAAATTTTCCAGAATCACGTTGGCATGAGAGCGATGCCGGCAGACATCGAAAATGGCGGCAACTCTTGGACGCTGTCGGCGTGGAGACTCGTCTGCCAGACCCAGTTCCGCCAGCGACACAGTTCCGACAACCGCACATCCCGCGCGCAGCGCGTCCCGACGTGTGACTGTGCGATGACCGGCGAGATCGCTCTCTGGACCAGGAAACATACGGCTCTCCATGGATGCTCACATATTCCACCGACTGGGATTAATTCCGAGGGCGTCGGTCTTCATACCGGACGGCCGGTTGGGAACGTCGAAATCGATTTTCCGGGTGTTCAGACTTTGAAAGTAGCACCGGACGTGATCGGGCAGCCCGGCGACTTTCTCTGCGGGCCACTCGGGGATTTCAGCGATCGGTCCCGCCCATGCCGGTCGATAGGCAATCGCCAGCATCCGGCGGTCCTCCTGGCTGACGTTCGGATAGTTCGCGTGAAAAACGGCCTGATTGATGATCGCCGCCGACCCGGCTCGACACGTGACCATGACTTCTTCCGGATGCCTCAGATATCGATGATAAGGATTGGCATCCGCATGAAGGGATAAATGGGAATGCGGAATGACCTTGAGCGGAGCGCGTTCCGGCGTCAGATCGTCCAGGTAATACAGCACCCGGACCAGCCGGGGGGCACTGGCCTGCATTCCGAAGATCTTCGAGCCATACGGCTGGGAATCCGTGTGGATGGCGATGCCCGGATGTCCCGGCCGAGACAGGGCGAACGCGCAACTAGTGCAAATCAATTCGTCGCCGAACAGCGTGGTCAGGAAGTTGATCATCGTCGGCAGGGCAATCAGGTTGATACATGCGGGCGAATCGGTCCAGTGGACGTCGCTGCAGGAACGCTGGTTCTCGCTGTAATCGGTCGCCTTGGTTGGCAGCCGATTTACCTCCCGCCGAATTTTCTCCAGTTCGGCGGGCGGAATCAGATCGGGCAGCACGACGTACCCTTCGATTTCCAGGTGCTTGATCCGCTGGGCCGTTGTGAAGCGTGACCAGTCGTTTGTATCGCGGATCGCGTCGGTCGTGGTGTTGGTCGGTTCGGTTGACAGTGTGTTGGTCATGTTGTGTGCATCCCGGTCGGATCTCGTAGCAAGGACTCTCCATCAAACATTATTCGCCGCAAGTGCGCCACCCAGACATGTCCGGCGCAGGGGTCCATGTAGGTATAAACCCGATGAGAGCGTGATTTGGATGATTACTTGCGTGGGTCCGCCTCGAGGGTCGCGCGCATGATCCATACGCTGTTCATTTCCTTCGAATCGGCGGGAATCGCGGTCCAACCGTGCGGCACGCGGTCATAGATGACCAGCAGCTGCGTGTCATCCAGGACGGCCACTTCGGTGTACCCGGTGGTCATTTCGCCGGTCTCCAGGGTCTCGACGGTCTGGATCAGCT
>VGZA01000088.1 GCA_016872775.1 Planctomycetota bacterium
CCGAGGAGAGAATGTCGATTTCACGGCTACGACCCGTTCGCGCGCCGCCGTCAACCAGCCGTTTCGCTGTGTTGTAGCGGGCGACTTGGGTACCGGCAGCCCGCAGCAAAGGAAGGTCGCATACCAGATCGATCGACGGCAGCCCGAATTCATGTTTGTGCCGGGGGATCTGGTCTACAACCATGGCCGCATCAGCGAATACCGCTCGTCATTCTATCCGGTTTACAGTCAGGAAACGGCTTCGGCCGAGCAGGGTTCACCGCTCATGCGGTCAACGATCCTACTCGGGGGGCGAGGCCAGCACGATACGCAGGCGGCGCTCGCCCATCAGCCGGATGCGCACGCCTACTTTCTCTATTGGTCCTTCCCGCTCAACGGCCCGCCGCTCGAACCGGCTGGCCCGCACGTTTTTCCCTTGGGTGGCTCGGCAAGCGACGAAGGGGCGTTTCGCGAAGCTGCAGCCAAGAGATTTCCAGGGATGGCCAACTATTCGTTCGATTGGGGCAATTCGCACTGGACGGTTCTGGATACGTGGAATCCTCACATCGACTGGACGGCTCCTGCGTTGCGAAGCTGGCTCAGGGAGGATTTGGCACGAGCCCGAGACTCGACGTGGAAATTTGTCAGCTCGTACATGCCGCCGTTCAGCTCGTCGACCGCGTATCCACAGGGCCAGAAGATGCGCGTCATTGTCGACATATTGCAAGACGCTGGCGTCGACATCGTCTTTAGCGGCTACGCCCATTCCTACCAGCGCACCTACCCGCTGCGCTTCACGCCGGATGCGATACCGGCGGAGCCGGTGAGGGATCCTGCACAAAAAGTTCCCGGCCAGTGGCGACTGGACAAGCAATTCGACGGTCACGAACGGACGCGGCCCGATGGGATTCTTTACATCGTCTCGGGCTGCGGGGGCAATCCCCAGCTACACAGCCCCGAGCAGACCAACAATCCGAAAACCTGGCAGCCGTTCACCGCGAAATACGAAGCCAGCACCCACCAATTCACCGAGCTAGAAATCAATGACCGCCGTTTGACATTGCGACAGATTAGCTTGGACGGCGAAGAACTCGATCGAATCTCACTGTCGAAGCCCTGACGGACCGATATTCCAAGCCAGGCGACTTGCAAGTGAACAAACTTCCAATCCAGACCTTTCTCGCGCTTTCCCTTGCCTCGTTCGGCTCGCCAGGGCCCGCGCAGGGCCAGGAGTCAACTGGCGCGCGCTGGGTGCAATCGCGCGTGATCGACGCTCCCGAAGCGATTCAAGCGGCTGCGGCAGACGACAAATGCGTATATGCGATCTCCAGCACCGAGGTTGCCAAGTACGATCGTGAATCCGGCAAGCGAATCGCCACCAGCACCGGCGACGCGACACACCTCAATAGCGGGTTCGTTTGGGAACGGAGACTGTATTGCGCCCACTCGAATTATCCGCAAACGCCCGAGAAGAGCGAGCTTAAGGTCCTGGACCTGGAAACCATGCGGCTCACGACGTTTCGGGAGTTTGGGAACTTTGGCGGCAGCTTGACCTGGGCGGTGCGACAGAAGGATCACTGGTGGTGCAATTTTGCCCGCTATGGCAAAGACAATGGGGAGACATTTCTCGTGAAGTTCGATGCCCAGTGGCAAGAACAGGGACGGTGGACCTATCCGCCTGAGGTAATCCGCGAATTGGACAACTTCAGCTTGTCGGGCGGTGTCTGGCTCGATGGCTCGCTGTTCGTCACCGATCACGACCATCAGGTTCTCTATCGGATGACAATTCCCCAAGAGGGGCAGGTGCTCAAGTTCATCGAGAAGCAGCCGGTGCCGTTCACTGGCCAGGGGATCGCGGTCGATCCCAAGGGCGGCATGGTCGGCATCAACCGTGCCAAGCGGCAAGTCGTGTTCGCGCAGCGAGAGACTCGGGCCAAGAAGGCCTCGGAGCGACCCGTTCAACGACGAGCCGAGAAAGCTCCCGACTAAACGCCCTGAAAGGGCAAAACAGCGCAGAAGCACAGACGATCGCGAGCGATTGCGTTGTTCCTGATGTGTCGCCCCTTCGCCCACCCTTGGCACCCGTATCGATTTGCTCAGGTGGCCGATTTAGAGTACAAGTTTGCACGAGAGCGCCTTGCTCTGTTTGACAAGATTTCGGCCGGACCGACTAGGATCGCCTCGATGACCACGCAAGAAATCCGTCAACTGCAAACATCGATCGAGCAATCGACCATCAGGCGTGCCGCAGACCTGACGATGGCCGAGCAATTCAAGCTGGGAGCTGACTTCAAGCTCGATCCTCAAGCAGGTTTTGAGCTCATGACAGGCTCGGTACAAACATCGGGAGTCCTGATTTTGTCAAACCGACTGCGACCAAGGCGCTGAGAGCTTTGTGCGATGCCGGAATCCTGCACGAAATCACGGGCAAGCAGCGAGACCGAATCTACGCCTATCAGGGCTATCTGAAAGTCCTGGCCGAGGATACCGACCCTCCGTCGCGCCCGCTGAACTGACTTGATCTCGGTCTAACCGCATCATAATCGCTGGGAATTGCCGGGTTACGGGTTTTTCCCCGTTCCCCGTTCCCGACAGTGGCGCTTTCGAATCACGACTGTTTACGGTCTCGGTAGCGCGCACTGACGCGCTGCAGCAGCAATCGCTCATCCTGGGAAAGTCCCTCGATGCCCACTTCGTGCAGGCGAGCCAGAACTTCGTCGACTTGCTTCTCGTCCTCGGCTTCCTGCTCCAGCTGCCGGTGCTGCCGAGCCTTCTTGCGCTGCTCGATCCACCGTGAAAACGGCCCCGCGGATGCCGCCTGCGATTCACCCGAACTCCGTTCCAGGCTGGTGTATCCCTGCGAAAAATCGTAACCGAACGGCTGGTCCAAATCGTCCGTGCCCTCGGCGAACGTGGAAGCGGCGTTGGTCTGTCGACTGGAACAGAAGATCACAGTCGCCAACACGCTGAGCAGCAACCAGCTCGGGACGATCCGTCCGTTGCGCGGCGCCGTCGAGAGCAGCGTGCAAATTGCCAGGATTAACAGGCCAAGCGCCACCAGTTGCCCGAAACGATCGATGAATTCCGCCGGGCTGCGAATCACTTGCTGCAACCGCGGGAAACCAGCCAGGGCCTTCGTGATCTGCCCGCCATCGAATGGGGGAGCCGGTATCAGATTCACCAGCAACAGCCAGGTATTGATCCACAATCCAAGTTTCGCCAGCACAACCCACGCGGAGCCGACGGTTAGTCCTTCCGGATCGAGCGGATTCAGCAACTCGGCCAAATCGACGCGACCCTGCGACAGGACCATCGGAAAACAGACACAGGCAGCGAGGAACAGATTGACGATCGGACCGGCCAGCGCGATCAGAATCTCGCCATTCGTAAAGGTGTTAATTCGAAAATGGGAAAGGCCGCCCAGCGGTGCAAGCACCAGGCATTCCACCATTCCGTCGACGCGTCGCACGGCCCACAAATGCCCGAGCTCATGGGCCAAAACACTGACGAACAAGATGACCAGCACCGCGACCGACAGCCAATCCACGATCGTTTCTCGGGTACGGTCCAGACGTAACCAATTCAGATAGAACGTGGCGACCGCCACCAGAAACCAAGAGCCATGAATCTGGACGCCAACGCCGCACCAGGTGCCGACATTCACACTCCATTTGGCCGTTGATCCTGCACTCATGAGTCCACTCAAACGTTCGGGCAGTTGGAGATCCCCCGCGTCCCCGTTATCTTAGCAATGAGCTACGCTGGCATCAATCTTGAGTTGTTTCCACGGATCGGATCGAAAATGGATCATTCCTCGCAGGAAGTGGAATTACTGGCAACGCGAAAATTCCGCGTGGTTGCCGTGCGCAGGCCGGACGGCGGGGTCAAGGAAGTGGTGCGCCATCCGGGGGCGGTCGTCATCTTGCCGTTGCTGGATTCCGATCGAGTTTGTTTGATCCGCAGCTACCGCATCAGCGTTGCCCAGATGCTGCTCGAACTTCCCGCCGGTACTCTGGAGCCGGGTGAGCCGCCCGAGGAGACCGCTCGCCGGGAACTGATCGAGGAAACTGGTTTCCGCTGCGGTTCCTTGCGACATCTGCATTCGTTCTACCTCTCGCCTGGAATCCTCGACGAAGAGATGCACCTGTTCGTCGCTGAAGGATTGACACCAGGGGCCACCGCACGCGAACCGGGCGAGCAGATCGAAAACTACATCTGTACCTGGGAAACCGCCATGGAACATCTCGATCGAGGCGACATCCGGGACGCAAAGACACTCACCGCCCTGCTGCTCTGGAATCGTAAGAATCGTTCGTGGTAAGTGAGCCATTGTCGGTTTGGCGGTGATCGTCGGCGGCCCGCAGCGCCAATGTTCGTTCGGCAAGCGGTTGCACCATCGCTTCCGTTGCGGGGGTCAGTTGTCCATCTGGAAGATCGAACGAACCGCCGCGCGCCGTCAACAGGTACGCGCTGGGAGCCCGGCCATACAGTTGGCGCGCCAATCGGGGCAACGCGGGAATATCGCAACCGTGCGTAAGCGGAGGAATTGCTGACCCCGATTCCAGTCTCTGGCATGCGACAAGGCCGATCGAACCGCTTTGCGACGGATCGATGAAAATCGCCAGGTCGACCGCCGCCAGCACCGCAGCCAGTTCCGGCGTCCCACAAGCATCGCAGTTGTTTAAACGGGCAGCGGCCTCCAACGCATTTTCCTGAGGAGTCGGGATAGTGGCAAGTGCCGGGGCCCCGTGCCGGGGGCTTCCAGCCCCCGCTGAATCGCAAAGCAGCGCGCCGTGGAACCGCCCTGCTGCCCCCAACGCGTCGTCCCGAGTTGCGTGCCTTGAACTTCCAACCGACGTCGATCCGGATAGAATCGATGAACGGGGCAGGAGGTAGCCTATGACTTCGAATCGGTTTGTTCATCCGCGCGTTGATCGACGCACCGCGGTGCAGGCGGGGGCCATCGGATTACTTGGCCTAGGCATGAACCACTTGCAGGCATTACACGCCGACCAACCGGCGGTTCCGGCACCGCCAGCGGCCAAAACCTGCATCTACATATTTTTGTCTGGCGGCTTGGCACAACACGACAGCTTTGACTTGAAGCCGGACGCGCCAGACGACGTGCGTGGCGAATTTCGACCGATCGCCACGACCACGCCTGGATTGTCGATCTGCGAGCATCTGCCGATGCTTGCGCAGCGCAGCCATCACTGGGCGCTCTGCCGTTCCTTGACGCACCCATCCAACGATCATTCGGCGGGGCACGCGATGATGCTGTCGGGGCGCACGCCGTTACCGCCCGGTTTCAATCCGAGCGCCGCGAAGCCCACGGATTGGCCGAGCATCGCTGCGATCGCGGGCGACGCGACGGTTGTCCGCAACAATCTGCCGCCGGCCGTGGTTCTGCCGGAAAAACTGGTTCACTATTCGGGGCGGGTCATCCCCGGCCAGTTCGCCGGAATCATGGGTGCGCACCGCGCACCGTGGTTTGTCGAAGCTTCCCCGTTTCATTCCACTTCCTACGGCGCGTTTCCGGAATACAAGTTCGACCATCAGGAGCGCGGCCATAAGGACGATCGCGTCTTCCAGGCGCCGAATATCAGTCTTCCCGCCTGGCTGCCGGAGCAGCGATTCTCTGGCCGACTGCAGTTGTTCTCCGAACTGAACCGGCAGCGCAGGGAACTCGATCAAGCCGCCGAAACAGGAAACTTCGACCGCTTCAGGCAGGGCGTGATTTCGATGCTGACCGACGCCCGCGTGCATTACGCGCTGGACATAACCCGCGCCGATGAAAAAACCCAGGAACGCTACGGCAAGAACTCGTTTGGCTGGTCGTTACTCATGGCCCGCCGGTTGGTCGAAATCGGCGTCAACCTGGTCCAGGTCAACCTGGGCAACAACGAGTCCTGGGATACGCACGGCGAGGCGTTCCCACATTTGAAAGAGAAGCTGTTGCCACCCACCGACCGCGCATTGTCGGCTTTGATCGACGATCTGGCCGAGAGCGGCATGTTGGACGATACATTGATTGTGATGGCCGGCGAATTCGGCCGTACTCCGAAGATCTCGCATCTGCCCCAATTTTACAAACTGCCCGGACGCGATCATTGGGGAGCGGTCCAGTCGGTGTTCTTCGCTGGGGGTGGTGTGAAAGGTGGAACCGTCATCGGTGCCTCGGACAAGATCGGCGCTTATCCTGCGGCCAGTCCGCAGAAACCCGAGAACATGGCAGCCACCATCTACCAGGCGCTGGGAATCCCCCAGACCGCCGCCTGGTACGACCATGTCGAAAGGCCGAACCAGATCTATCACGGCGACCCGATCAAGGGACTGAGCTGATCCACAATGGCTGGCCGATGGTGGTTTGCCCTCCAGGAGTTCCTCCATCTTGCGGAAGTTCTCTTGCTTCGCGTACTCCAGCAGTGTCCGTTCGGACCATCCACCCTTGCTGACCAGGGCGCGCAGGTGAGTCGATTCGGATTCTGTTAACATGGACGGTTGGGACGGCGGCGAGCCGTCGCGAACCGTCGCCGGAACAGGCAGCAACACCTTTGTAAATCTGCCTCCTCAGCAAAATTCGCGGGTGAATTCTGGCTCAGGAAGCTCACCGAGTCCATGAAATTAGGCGATTTCGATGCCGTTTGCGGTGCGAAAGCCATACGATTTTCTCATGATCAGTTTTGCTTTGTTGTTGAGACCTTCCACGGTACCTGATGAAATGGTTCCTTTTGCTCGAAACCAATTGAGTAATAGGTCCTGATGTTTGCGTAACGTGCGGGTCACTTTCTTCATCGGTTCGATTTTGGAGCACATCACGCGGCGGCACCATTCGTCGAGGAACTTCTTGGCCCAGGTGGGAGAACGATACTCCCAGAACCGTTGTAAGTCCTCGCGCTGCAGATAGCCACGCACCGATTGAAGGTTGTACTTGAGCAGTTCCGACAGTCTTACCGTTTGTTTCTCGGTCAGGTTCTCGGGTCGCTTCAGGATACACCACCGCGAATGCTTGAGGACCGGTTCGTAGCCATCTTGCGCCAAGCGACGGGCTTCCGCGGCACGCACCTCGTCGAGCGCCTTGTTCAGCTTGGCCATGACATGAAACCGATCCAAGATCAGCACGGCATTCTTGGCGCTTGCGATAGGTCTTAAGGGCTTCTAGCGCCACGTCCAGGCCAAGCTCGTTCGCGACCAGTTCCTTGCCGCCGCCGAATTACCTCGATCCGAACGGGCAGCCTATTTGGCCGTCCAGTGTGGCGACGAAGTGGAGTTGCGGGCCACCCACGAACAACCGGCCAGCATTCTCAATCAATAGGTTTTTGGGGGGGCTCGATCAGACCCAACTCCTGCGTTCCACGGAAAATCCGTGGACCATCATCACCGGTCGCTACAAGTTGATCGAGGCGATCAGCGAAGGGGGCATGGGGACCGTCTGGGTGGCCGATCAATCGCTGTACACGGCCCATGGCATGATGGTCGGCACGCCGCTGTACATGAGTCCCGAGCAGGCCGAGCACAACAACCTGGATGTCGACACCCGAACCGACATCTATTCGCTGGGAGTGAACGGTTGAAGAGGGTTACAGGTTAGGGGTTACGAGTTACGGTACCAAGCAATGCCACTGGCAAGTAGGAAAATCTGCTAGCATTTAAAAAAGTGACAACTTCAAACCACTGGGGTTACGGGGCAAAACGCAGCCAAAACCGTTTGCGGCGGTGCTAACGGCAACCCGCCAACAGGCCGAAGTCCCGATTCATGAATCTCGCTCCCGTAACCCGTTCCCTACCTAACTTTGGTTCAAGGAACCAATCGATGAAACTCCCTCTGGCGATCCTCTCACTCCTCGCGTTCCTGCCCCTCGCCGCCAGAGCGGAATCACTGCCCGGCACGCAGCCGCTGCCACCAGACCCTGACTTTTCTGCCACGATGGTGGCGGGGATCGACAAGATGGCGTTGCGGCTCATTGAACAGTCGACACCTCTGCGCAAGCCGACGCGGGAAAAGCTCAAGGCGTCCCTCGGCATGATCGATCAGCGCATGCCAGTCAAGGCACTCGAACTCGTGGGCGACCTGACGTCGCCTGCGTTGCTCCACGAAACGGAGCATTGCCGCGTGTTCCGGGTGCGCTGGCCGGTCTTCGACGGCGTGCATGGCGAGGGCATCTGCATCCAGCCGAAGGGGAAGCCGCACGCGCGGCTGGTGCTGCTTCCCGATGCAGACGACGCACCGGAGAAGCTCGTCGACTCGCGATTGTTGACCGCAGGCTGCGAGGTTGTGGTTCTCGCGCTGGTCACGCGTGGCACGCGGTTCAGCATTGCCGACCGGCTCGGCATCCGCACCAATGTGCCGCACCGCGAGTGGATTTACCGCCAGAGTTTTCAGCTCGGCCGCCATCTGATCGGCTACGAGGTGCAGAAGGCGCTGGCCGTAATCGACTGGTTCAAGGCGCAGCCGGAGCAGGTGCCGGTGATTGTGGCGGGACGGGGCGAGGGCGGGATGCTCGCGCTGTACGCCGGGGCGCTGGATGAACGGATCGACGGCGTGTTCTCCGCGGGCTACTTCGCGCCGCGCGAGGGAGTCTGGCAAGAGCCGCTGGACCGCAACGTTTTTGGCCTGTTGCGTGACCTGGGCGATGCGGAGATCGCCAGCCTCGTCGCCCCGCGACCGCTCGTCTTGCAGCATGCCGATTATCCGGAGCACACGGTCTCCGTAAACGATGGGAACGGTCAGCGCACGATTGCCGCTCCCGGCCGACTCACTGCGCCGAAGCGATCCGCCTTTGATGCCGAGGTAGCGCGGGCCAAGGCCCTCGCACCGCAGGGGCGCGTGCTCGCCCTCGGAGCGGATGGATCGGAGGAAAGCGTCGTGCGTCATCTCTTGACCACTCCCGTGGCGGAACGTGTGCTGGGATCTTTACGCACTAAAATCAGCACCCCGTCGCTGGCCGTGGACGACACCCGCGAGGAACGCAACGTCCGAGAACTGGGGCAGTTCACGCAGCGGCTGATCGTGGCCTGCGAGGCAGAGCGCCACATGAGTTTTTGGAACAAGCTGCCGCTCCAGCCACTCGCCGCTTTCGAGGCCCACACCGCCAAGGAGCGCGACCGGTTCTGGAACGAGGTCATCGGCCGCCTGCCGGATCCGAACGTGCCGCTGAACGCGAGAAGCCGCTTCGTGCGCGAGACGGAGAAGGTCACTATCCATGAAGTCACGCTTGATGTCTGGAAGGAAGTGTTTGCCTGGGGGTGGCTGTGCCTGCCGAAGGACCTTAAACCAGGTGAGCGCCGGCCCGTCGTCGTCTGCCAGCATGGGCTGGAAGGACTGCCGGAGGACACCATCAACGCAGATCGCTCCAGCCCCGCCTGGGGCTACTACAAATCGTTCGCCCTCCGCCTCGCGGAAGAGGGCTTCATCACGTTTGCCCCGCACAACCCTTACCGGGGCCAGGACGCCTTTCGCACGTTGCAGCGGAAACTCAATCCGCTGGGCCTCACCCTGTACAGTGTTGTCAACGGCCAGCACCAGCGCATTCTGGAATGGCTGAATGCGCAGCCTTTCACGCAACCCGATAAGATCGCCTTCTACGGCCTCAGCTACGGCGGGAAGTCGGCCATGCGCATTCCCGCTGTGCTCACGGATTACTGTCTGAGTATCTGCAGCGGCGACTTCGACGAGTGGGTGCGCTATTGCGTGAGCACCGAGCTGCCCATTCCCGGCTATATGCACGCCGGAGAATACGAGATCTGGGAATGGAATCTGGCCCGGACTTTCAACTACGGCGAGATGACCGCCCTCATCGCCCCGCGCCCCTTCATGGTCGAGCGCGGCCACGACGACGGCTGCGGCACCGACGAAATGGTGAATTACGAATACGCCAAGGTCCGCCGCCTTTACGCCAAGCTCGGCCTCGGCGACCGCACTACGATCGAGCACTTCGATGGTCCGCACACCATCCACGGGGTGGGCAGCTTCGAGTTTCTCCGCCGCCAACTGAGCCTGAAAAAGCCGTTCAATGATACTTCACGCGGCAGTGGAATAAAGTGATGAGCGACATAAACCAACCATCGCGACTTGCTCTCCGGAATTTCCTGCTCGCTATCCTGCTGGTTGCTGTCGTCCCGTCTCAACTCGGCGGGCGCGAACCTGCACCCACAGACGACAATGGTCCGCAAGTGCTCGCATCGCGGCTGGCGTCGGGAAAGCCGGTCACACTCGCAAGCTTCGGCGACAGCATTACCTGGCCTTGTTACCACACCGACTTTCGACAGAACTATCTGACCCTCACCGCGGACGCTCTGCGAAAGGCCTATCCTGCCGCACAGATCACCCTCGTGCACGGCGGCAACATGGGTTCCGCGGAGCGCGGTCTCGGCGGAGACCGTTTCGATCGTCACGTGCTCTCGCGGATACCGGATCTGATCTTCCTCATGTTTGGCATGAACGACTGCCTGGCGGGACCGGCCGGATTAGACGCCTATGATCGCAATTTGACTGCCTTGATCCGCCAGTCCCGCGCCCGCAATGCGTTGCCGGTGCTTTGCAGTCAGAACGAGATTCTTTACGACACGGCTGACGGCAAACCGCGACAGGCACTGCCAGCGTACATGGAACGGATGCTCCAAGTCGCACGGCGAGAAAAGGTGCCAATCGTCGACTGCTTCACGCAATGGAAGGAGATGGCCGCCGTTCCCAATGCTGTTGTGGACCGGTTGAATGATGCGATTCACCCCAACCTTGCGGGCCATCGCCTGTTTGCGCGGCAGATCGTCCGGACTTTGTGGCCCGATGCGGCCCAGTTTGCCACCGAGGAGATCCGCAGCAGATCCCTTGCCGAGGCCGACCTGCAACCGTGCCTGCTGCCCGGCCCCGCCGGAAAACAGGTTGTGCGGACCGCAGACGGCATATGGCTAACGCTCACCGCTCGTCGGCACGGCGAACGAATTGTCGAATTGGTCGTGTCGTTCACCCGCGCAGAGCGGCCGGACTGGGACGACTTTCAACAGATCACTCTGATTGGGCGCGGCACAGATGCCGTCTTCGATCATTCGGACCGGACGCTCACCGGGGGAGCGTTGCTGGAACACCGTGGACACATCTACATCGTTTTCAGTTGGAATGTAGGGGTATTCTTTTTGTCGTTGGATGCGACGAAAACCGATTGGACTGCGGCGATTCATCGTCCCCAGACGTGGCTGCGTCACACCACCGAGCCGTTCCTTCGCCCGACTGCGATTGTCCACGGCCAACAGGACGGCCGTGTCATGTATGACGCGCTGGTGACTCGGGGCGGCGGACTGGCCGCGGTAATCAAGCACTTTGAGCTTTCTCCGGGAGCCGGTTGGGAGAAAGTCGAGGGGCAAGAAACTTTGGCACTCGCGGCTCGGTTGCCAGATGGTGCGACGAGCCTGCAACCACTCCGTCAATTCAGAAATCCGCCGGCAACGCGCCTGGACCTGGGATATGGACATTCGGTGGGAGGGATGGCGGATATACTTGCCGTCCTCTCCGAGAGCGATGGACACATCGAGTTCACACTTATCCCTCTGGGAAAATGAGCACCAATTGAAAAATGATTGTCATTCGGCCAAGTACCTGAACTGACACTACCCCTCCCAGGAGCATCGATCGTGCGCCGTCCAGTCGTTGGTGTTGTGTTGTGCCTGTGCCTGTACCTGTTGGCCTCGCCGTGGTGTGCGGCGCAGCCCCGGACGGCCCCGCCCGGAATGTTCAAGGACCTGGACGAAGAGATTCTGGGCGATGCGATCCTCATTCACGGCAAGCAGTTATTCATTGATGACGCTTTGATCTCCGCGATGCAAGGCGTGACGAAACAGCTTCATCAGCCCGCGAAGTTCCAGCAGAACCCGGTCTTGAAACGTGACAGGCCCTGGGAACCATCGGGGCCAGGCTATGCTACGTTGATTTTCGATCCTCACGAAAAGCTGTTCAAGCTGTGGTACGAAAACTGGGATCAGAAGGAAGAGAACACCGCGCTCTTGATGTACGCGACTTCACGGAACGGCATCGACTGGATCAAGCCCCAATTGAATGAGCAGGGCACGAACCAGGTCCGGCAACCGCAGGTCAAGGGATTTCAGGCCTCGGGCATCTTCCGCGATGCCCGCGAACTCGACCCGACGCGCCGCTACAAGATGCTCTTCAGCAGCCTGCCGGACGGCACGTCGAAGTCGCTCACGACCAGCGTGGCGTTCTCGCCGGACGGTATCCAA
>VGZA01000089.1 GCA_016872775.1 Planctomycetota bacterium
ACGAGCGTTGCCGCCCATGCCGCCCATGCCGCCCATGCCGCCCATGCCGCCCATGCCGCCCATGCCACCCATGCCACCCATGCCACCCATGCCACCCATGCCGCCCATGCCAGAGGCGCCACCTTTGCCACCCTTTCCGAGACCGCTTTTGCCCCCGGCTTTACCGCCGCCTTTCGCGCCGCCTTTCGCGCCTTCGGCACCTCCACCCGCCGGCCCAATCCCGCCAGCACCACCGCCCATGCCACCGCCCATGCCACCGCCCATGCCACCGGCTCCGCCCATCGGCATTCCGCCGGAGAGCCAACGTTGTTTCATTTCGTAGTATTTCAAGTCGTTGCGGATGCGGTTGACTTCATTGTTCAACGTGGCCACCGCCAACTGACCGACATTTTTCGAAGTCCCTTGAGGCGTCAAGTTAGTTTGGATCGGATTATTCAATTGGGCGAACGCTTCGGCTGCGCTCAATCGCAACGAGATCGGCAGCGTTTCGTCAGCAACCATCGATTCAATGGTCGAGGAAACGGAAATGTCCGATTCCAAGGTGCCGAGCAACGAAAGGACTTCAAGGCAACGGCGCTGCAGCCAGCCGTGCCCGTCGATCGTTCGATTGGCAGGACGTTCCTTTTGATTGACGGTCGCCAAGGCCAACGCATTAATCGCAATCCGTGTTTCGTTTGGAATCACGCGACGCGACTGCGGTTCGCTCGCATCCTTCGCAACATGGCGATGAATGCCGATCGCGCACGCCACCCGAACCGCATCGATCTGCTTGGGATCCGAATACTCGGCCACCATGATCGGCAACGCTTTTGCCAGCGGTACGGGAGGGTTCGGGTTGCCGATGACTTTCTCCGTCGAATTCAGATCGGCAATCACCAGCATGGCATTGAATCGTGCTGCGGGATGGTAGTCACCGCGCACGATTTCTGTCATCAGGGTCAGCGTTAAATCCAACAGGTGCGGATGGACGGCGTTCGGTTCGTCGCGCAGCGAAGAGCAGCGATAGATGTAGTTGTTGAACAGCGTTTTGCGTTCTTTGACGAGAAAATTGAAGCCCTTTGGATCTTCGATCAAGTCGGTTCGCGTCCAGCGTGCGAACATGTATTGCCGGAAAAACTCATCGAACTCCGCCGGCATCTGCGACAACAGCCGCGAACCTTGCACGACCTGTTTGACCGCCGCTTCACGCTCGCGAATCGTGGTCTGGATCGCATTCTGATCTCGCTTTTCCTTGCCGCGCAACTCCCATTCCGGTTTGGTCGGCAGTTCGGGGTATTGCCGCTCTTGGGCGAAACCGCAAATTGCCGGAACAACAATTGCCGGAACAACAATGGAGGCCAGAACGATCCCCAGGGGGACGATCCGGAAAGGAACGATCGAAACACGCGCGACGGAGACGAAACGAGCCATTTGAGGAATCCTGGACGCGACGATCGAGCAACCCATTCAGACGGCGACGACAAGCTGTCCGGAGCTGCCCTGAGGGCCTTCCCAGACACGCTCTTCAGTCTAAATGGTCGCTGCGACCGTTGTCAACTTAACGGATGGCGAATCCGAACGACGTGGCGGCATACGGCCGCCGGGCAGCAGGCTAATAGCGCAGGATGCACCATAAGGCTCGAAACCCGTCCTTGAGGCCGATTTTCTTCCCTTCGGCGTAGGTGCGTCGGGCATAACCGATCGGGCGTTCGGCGAACCGGACTCCGGGAATCCGAGCGAATTTGGCGGTCAATTCCGGCTCGATTCCGAAGCCACGTTCCCGCAGCGGCGTGATCCGGTCCAGGAGCGGCCGGCGGAACATTTTGTAGCAGGTTTCCACGTCGGTCAGTTTCAGCCCCGTGGCAAGATTCGAGAGCCAGGTAATAAGCTGGTTGCCGGCCTGATGCCAGGCGGGTGAAACCCGTTGGTCGGTGCGCGAAAAGCGACTGCCGTAGACGATGTCCGCCTCGTCGTTAATCAGCACCGGCAGCAATTTCTGGAAGTCGCGCGGGTCGTATTCCAGGTCGGCATCCTGGATGACAACGAATTGGCCCGTCGCCTGCTCGAAACCCGTCTTCAACGCCGCGCCCTTGCCGCGATTTTCCTGGTGCAGGACGATTTTCAGCCGCGGGTCGGCCGCCATCGACTGCAACAGCTCCCGGGTACCGTCCCGGCTGCCGTCGTCGACGACGATGATCTCGCAATCGATACCGCAGCCGCGAACCCGCTCGATTACCTGCTGGATCGTCTGCACCTCGTTGTAGGCCGGGATTACCACGGAAAGCTTCATCGTCTCGGGCTGCATCCGGTACCGCGCGATTGCATGGAGGAAAGGGAGCGGTCAAACTCGATTCGGCCGACCCACCGAAACGTAGCTCGCCATCATAGGCCGGAGAGGTGAAAATCGGCAAGTCGGTCGGCAAACATCCATTTTCGAGCTATACTTCTCTGACCCGACCTTCCTGCCCCAACTTTTGTACGCCCCCGATTCGACGAACTTTGTACCATCCCACGGCATGATCCCTCCCGCGAAAACCCAGGCGATTGGTATTCTGGAAACGACCGGATTCACGCCGGCGATCGTGGCGTTGGACGTCATGGACAAAACCGCGTCGATTCAATTGATCCAAGCCGAACTCAACGACTATTACGGCGTGGTGATCAAGATTGTTGGTGGCACTGCCGCGGTACGCGCGGCGATCGACGCCGGTCTGCAGGTCGCCAATACGATGGGCGGCAAGCCGGTCTCTACGATCCTGAATCGGCCCGATCCGGCCGCCTGGCCGGCGCTGGACAGCAAGCGCGAATTCAATCCGCTCATCCAACAATACGTCGTCATCGAACCCGATCCCGCTCGAAGCTCCTCCAAGGAACGCGTCATGGCTGAACAACCCTCGTTTGCTCTCGGTTTTCTGGAAACGCAAGGCTTTACCGCGGTCTTTGAAGCGATCGATAGCGCCTGCAAAGCCGCCAACGTGGAAGTCGTCTGCAAAGAGAAATTGGGCGGCGGCTACGTCACCGTCGTCATCAAGGGCGACGTTGCAGCGGTGAAGGCTGCCGTGGAATCAGGCAAGACCAAGGTGGAAGGCCTTGGTAAACTCATCGCGGCCCACGTGATCGCTCGCCCGAGTGGGGCGGCGCTGAGTCTCTTGCCGAAGTAAACGAGGCGCCGATCGTCCCCGTCGGGACCTGCGCAGGTCCCGCTGCTCCTGGCATCCGGGCATTGGCCATCGGCGGCGGGGCTTCTTTCTCTGGTACCGCGGGCAATCGCCCGATTGGCGGTGCGGACAGCCGATCCAACTGTCGCTGGCTGGCGACGAAGTGCGTCGTGGCATCGCGCAGCTCCCCGGGAACATCGGGCAGGGAACGGCGCCCCGCAGTCCCCCGCGCATACACGACACTCTCCAGCACCCCGGCTTTCGCCTCCCGCGTCGGGGACGCCGACGCGTTCCGCGACGATGGCGAGGTCGCCGCGAGCAGCGCTGCGCTGATCTGCGCCAACGGATTCCCGCTCGAACCACGTTTTCCTGTCCAGCGACCGATCGCATCGCGGTAGTCCGATTCGGCATCCAGGTACTGACGCGCGATGCGAAGAGCGGCCGCGTCACCGTCCCGGTACAACGCGACGACAAAACTCTTCGCACCCAATCGCACCTTTTCGTTTCCAAGTCCTGGGAATCCCGTCGCCGAGCCTGCCGCCTCGCAGTGCACATAGAGCCGATCGCCACGCCATCCGTCCGCAACGCGAAATACGGCCTCCACCGCCAGTTCCCCTTCTAAAGCGGCTCGAGGCCCCGACCGGAACTTGAAGTAGACACCCTGCCCACGCCGCAGCGTGCCGCTGGCCACGCCCAATTCCAGCGGCGGCAGAACCTCGAATTCGTATTGCAGCCGGGCCTGTTCCCGGTCGAGCGCCGTCAACGTCCCTTCCGCAAGCCCGGGCGACTGACCGCGCAGCTGCAGCGCAAATTCTTTCTGCCGATCCGCGGAGCCCTCCATGCGCAATGTCCCATGCACCGATGTCGATAGCGTCGTGCGCGGCGCAAAATCTTCGACGCGAAGCGACTCGTCCGGCGATTCCACGCGAATCCAGACTTCGTCCAGCTGCTCACCCTCACGCAGCCGGGAAATGACCGAAACCGGTAACCGGACCGCGATCAACCGCTCCTGGGAATTCGACGTTGCGAACGCTACCGGCGTCACGTCGCGAGCCGCCGACTGCGCCGTCAAGTCGAATTGAACGCGCGGGCTGAATTCGTCCGCCTCAAGCGCCCGCCCGCTGGCAGCAATCGTCAGTCCCGGCAGAATGGCCAGGATGCTCATTGCGAAACGGCACATCAACCCAGCCTGTGGGCTCCGCGGCGGGCCGGATGCCGCACGCGCGGCGGAAACCAAAAGAATCGTACGGACCATGGCGGCAAGACTCCTGAAGTGACGATCCAGCGATCCCACGCCTGCGACGAGCCTCCTTCCATGGAGCCGTAGGAATCGTAGAGCCGCACGATGCGAAGTCAAGCCTTGGGGAAATCAACCGTCCGTTTCAGAGTTCCTTGCCAGTCGTTGGCCGTTTCAGAGCAGAGCGGAACCGAGCGAAGTGCCGGGCGCCGGAAGATTGCTCTTCCCCATCAAATACTCGTCTACGGCCCGCGCGACACCCCGTCCTTCGTTGATTGCCCAAACCACCAGCGATTGTCCACGCCGGCAGTCTCCGGCTGCGAACACGCCGGAGACGTTGGTGGCGAACCTGCCATGAGCCGCTTGGTAATTGGAACGCGGGTCGGATTGCACTCCCAGCAATTCCGCAACGTAGTTTTCCGGACCGAGAAACCCCATCGCCAGCAATACCAGGTCGGCCTTCCAGTTCCGTTCGCTGCCCGGGATTTCAAACAGTTTGAATTGCCCGGCTTCCTTGCGCCACTCAACCTGGACGGTTTTCAATGCGCACACCGATCCTGAGTCGTTGCCGATGAATTCCTTGGTCAGAATCGCGTACTCGCGCGGATCGTTACCGAACTTCGCCTCAACCTCGGCATGTCCATAGTCGACGCGATAAATCCTTGGCCATTGCGGCCAGGGATTATCGGACGCCCGCTCGTCCGGTGGTTTCGGCAGCAGTTCGAAATTGACCAGGCTGGCGCAGCCGTGCCGCATCGAAGTACCGATGCAGTCGGTACCGGTATCGCCGCCGCCGATCACAATCACATCCTTGCCGCGGGCCGAGATGTAGTTGCCGTCGCGATGGCCCGAATCGAGCAGACTGCGGGTGTTGGCGGTGAGAAACTCCATGGCGAAGTGGATTCCCCGCAACCCGCGCCCCGGAACCACGAGATCGCGTGGCTTGGTCGCGCCGGTCGCCAGCACGATCGCGTCATTTTCCGATCGCAGTGTCGCGGGATCGACATTGCGGCCGACGTCGGCGTTCGTGACGAATTGCACGCCTTCGGCCTGGAGCAGGTCCAGACGGCGCTGGACGACCTGTTTGTCGAGCTTCATATTCGGGATCCCGTACATGAGCAATCCGCCGATCCGATCGGCCCGCTCGTAGACGGTCACTGCATGCCCGACCTTGTTGAGTTGCGCCGCGGCAGCCAGTCCCGCCGGTCCGGACCCGACAATCGCGACCCGTTTTCCTGTTCGAACCTCCGGCGGTTGAGGGACAACCCAGCCCTCGGCGAATCCCCGGTCGATGATCGCGTTTTCGATATTTTTGATCGTCACGGGCGGATCGGTGATTCCCAGCACACACGCGCCCTCGCAAGGCGCCGGGCAAGCCCGTCCCGTGAATTCGGGAAAATTGTTGGTCTTGTGCAATCGGTCGAGCGCGTCCCGCCATCGGCCCTGGAAGACCAGGTCGTTCCATTCCGGAATCAGGTTGTCGATCGGAC
This sequence comes from Planctomycetota bacterium, assembly GCA_016872775.1. Taxonomy (GTDB): domain Bacteria; phylum Planctomycetota; class Planctomycetia; order Pirellulales; family Pirellulaceae; genus VGZA01. Next base: position 5,865 of record VGZA01000089.1, read on the forward strand.
ATCCTGTTGCGGACTGGCAGAAAGGCACACCGCAATCCATGCATCGCGCCCCTTGGGTGCGCAGGTGCTCTTCGGAGGGATCGGTGTAGATTTCCAGGAAGTCTCCGATCCGCTCCGACGCGGGGCGGTACGGCACGGTCTTGCGTTGGTGATCCTTGAATCCGGTTGGATGACCCATTGCTGCTGACTCTCTCTCATCGAAATGCGGCGGCGAATTCCTCTGTTTGGAGACCCGATTCGATCCGGACGCGGATCAGGAACCTGCGGCGGGAGCGCTTCCCTCGGTATGCACGTTGTGTTCGCTTTCCTCGTCGTGCCGCATGCGTTCGGCGAGGACCCGTTTGTAGTCGGTCGGCATCACTTTGACAAAGCTGCCGACGGCCGACGGCCATTGCGCCAGAATGCGCTGCGCAACGGTCGATCCGGTGTATTTGTGGTGCAATTGCACGAGCTGATGGAGTTCCGCTTTGTCACCGGCGGCCTCCACTTTTTCCAACTCCACGGTGCCCAGGTTGCACCGCGCGAGAAAGTCACGTTCCGGATCCCAGACGTAGGCGACACCGCCCGACATGCCGGCCGCGAAATTCCTGCCGGTCGGTCCCAGGATGACCGCTCGGCCTCCGGTCATATATTCGCAGCCATGATCGCCGCACCCTTCGATCACGGCGTGCGCGCCGCTGTTGCGCACGCAGAATCGCTCCGCCGCCCGGCCGCGGAAAAACGCCTCGCCGCCCGTGGCCCCGTACAGCACCACGTTGCCGACGAGGATGTTCTCTTCGGGAACAAACTGGACCGACTTGGACGGATAAACGATCAGCCGACCGTTGCTGAGTCCCTTTCCGACATAATCGTTGGCGTCTCCTTCCAGCTCCAACGTCACCCCACCCGCCAGCCAGGCACCGAAACTTTGCCCGGCCGAGCCATGGAACTTGATGCGGATCGTTCCATCCGGCAAATAGTCCGATCCGTAACGTCGAGCGATCTCGTGGCTGAGCATCGTGCCGACGGTGCGATGGGTATTCTTTATTTCCAGTTCGAACTGCACGCGCTGCTTCCGCTCCAGCGCGGGCCGGCAACGCTCGATCAATTCGTTATCGAGCGCCAGTTCCAGGCGATGGTCCTGCGGAATCGAGCAGGTGACCTTGGTCTCCGGGTGCGGCTTACGCGCCGGCTGCAGCATCGGGGTCAAGTCCAGCCCGTCCGCTTTCCAGTGCTTGATCGCGGCGTTCGTCTCCAGGCAATCGACTCGCCCCACAAGCTCGACAAACCGGCGGAAACCAAGCTGCGCCATGATCTGGCGCGCCTCCTCGGCGACCAGGAACAGATAGTTGATCACGTGTTCCGGCTTGCCGGCAAATTTGCGGCGTAATTGCGGGTCCTGCGTGGCGATCCCGACCGGACAGGTATTGAGATGGCATTTGCGCATCATGATACAGCCCAGCGAAATCAACGGCGCGGTGGAGAATCCGATCTCTTCGGCACCCAGCATCGCCGCGATCACCACGTCGCGGCCCGTCTTGATCTGGCCGTCGGTCTGCAGCACGACCCGACTGCGAAGGTCGTTCAGGACCAGCGTCTGGTGGGTCTCCGCGATCCCCAGTTCCCACGGCAGGCCGGCATGCTTGATGCTGGTCAACGGCGATGCGCCGGTGCCGCCGGTATCGCCCGAAATCAGAATGTGGTCGGCGTGCGCCTTGGCTACGCCGGCCGCAATCGTTCCCACGCCGACCTCCGAGACCAGTTTCACACTGACCCGCGCGGATCGATTCGCGTTTTTCAGATCGTGGATCAGCTGTTTGAGATCCTCGATCGAATAGATGTCGTGGTGCGGAGGAGGACTGATCAGGCCGACGCCGGGCGTGGAGTAGCGGATTTTCGCGATGAACTCGTCGACCTTGTGGCCGGGCAGCTCGCCGCCCTCGCCAGGCTTGGCGCCTTGCGCCATCTTGATCTGCAGCTCGTCGGCGTTGGTGAGGTAATTGATCGTGACACCAAATCGGCCCGACGCGACCTGCTTGATCGCCGACCGCTTCGAGTCGCCATTATCGAGCGGTCGGAATCGCGCGGGATCCTCACCGCCCTCGCCGGTGTTCGACTTGCCGCCGACCCGATTCATGGCGATCGCCAGCGTCTCATGGGCCTCGGCCGAAATCGATCCGAAGCTCATCGCTCCCGTGCAGAAGCGGCGCACAATTTCCGCCGCCGGTTCGACCTCCTCGATCGGGATCGGACCACCGTTGCCGGCCGGCTTGAATTCCAGCAGCCCCCGCAACGCGCAATGCCGCGTCGCTTCCTCGTTCATATGCCGCGCGAAACGCTGGTAGGCATCGACCGAATTGGTTCGGGCCGCCGCTTGCAAATCCGCGATCGCCTGCGGATCCCACATGTGGCGCTCCCCTTCGGCCCGCCAATGGAACTCGCCCGGATTCGGCAATACCGCCAGCTTGTTCTCCACAATCTCCGGATAGCCGATCGCATGCCTCCGCAGCGCCTCCCGCGCCAGGATCTCAAAGGTCACGCCCTTGATGCGGCTGGCGGTGCCGGCGAAGCAACGGTCGATCACTTCCTCGCCCAGCCCGACCGCTTCAAAGATCTGCGCGCCCTTGTACGACTGCAGCGTGCTGATCCCCATCTTCGACATGACCTTTAAGATCCCCTTGGCGACCGCTTTGTTGTACGCCACCACGATCTTGTCGTCCGATTTTTCTCCATCGAGCAATCCATCCCGTCGCATCTGCCAGAGAGCCTCGAAGGCCAGATAGGGGTTGATCCCATCCGCGCCGTAGCCCACCAGCAGGCAATGTTGCTGGACTTCACGAGCCTCACCCGTCTCCACAATGATCCCGATCCGCGCCCGCTTGGCGCGCCGCACCAGATGGTGGTGCACGGCGCCGCAAGCCAGCAACGAACTGACCGGTACCCGCTCCGGACCCACGCCGCGATCGGTCAGGATCACCAGCGAATAGCCCTCCTCGATCGCCTGTTCCGCTTCGGCGCAAACACGTTCGATCGCCGCCAGCAAGCCCGATTCGCCTTCCGATTTCGGCCAGGTGATGTCGATACACTTTGATCGCCAGCCACGATGGTTCATTTCCTTGAGCGACGCCAGGTCGGCGTTCGTCAGGATCGGATGCGGGATCAACAGCCGGTGGCAATGCTGCTGCGTGGTTTCGAGAAGATTCCGTTCCGGCCCCACGTAGCATTCCAGGGACATGATCACTTCCTCGCGAATCGAATCGATCGGCGGGTTGGTGACCTGCGCGAACAGCTGCTTGAAGTAATCGGACAGCATGCGGGACTGATCGGACAACACCGCCAGCGCGGCGTCGTTGCCCATCGAGCCGATCGGATCGCGCTTTTCGCGCACCAGCGGCAGCAACATGAACTGCAATGTTTCGTTGGTATAGCCAAACGCCTGCATCCGCCGCAACAGACTCTCCGCCTGCAGTCCGGGACTGCTCGCCGCGGGCGGAAGATCCTTCAGTTCGATCCGCTCCCGCTGCAACCACTCCGCATAAGGTCGCTGCGTCGCGATCGTCCGCTTCAATTCCTCATCGGGTATCAACCGGCCCTGCTCAAAGTCGATCAGGAACATCCGCCCCGGTTGCAGCCGCCCTTTTTCCTTCACCAGTTCCGGCGGAATCGTCGGCAACACACCGACCTCGCTGCCCATGATCACCCGATCATCATGCGTCAGATAGTAGCGGCTGGGACGCAGTCCATTGCGATCGAGAACCGCGCCGACAAACCGGCCGTCCGTGAACGCCACCGAGGCCGGGCCATCCCACGGCTCCATCAAACAGGAATGGTATTCGTAAAACGCCCGCTTGTAGTCGGGCATCGATTCGTGGTTCTGCCAGGCCTCGGGAATCATCATCATCACCGCCTCGGGAAGCGAACGCCCCGCGAGAATCAGCAGCTCCAGCACGTTGTCGAACACGCCGGAATCGGATGTCGTCAGGTCGGTGATCGGCAGCAACTTGCGCAAGTCGTTGCCAAACTGCTCCGATTGCAACATCCCTTCCCGCGCCGCCATCCAGTTGATATTCCCCCGCAACGTGTTGATTTCCCCGTTGTGACACATGAATCGCATCGGCTGGGCGCGTTCCCAGGAAGGAAAGGTATTGGTACTGAAGCGGGAATGCACCATCGCCAGATGCGACTTGAAACGCGGATCGCGCAGGTCGGGGAAGTAATTCACAACCTGCCCCGCCGTCAACTGTCCCTTGTAGATGATGATCCGCGAGGAAAAACTGCAGACATAGTAGCGCGACCACTGGCTTAGCTTGAGCTTCCGCAAACGGTGAAACGCCTGCTTGCGGATCGTGAGCAGCTGGCGGCAGAATGACGACCGGTCGAGCTCGTCGGGTGCCCCCACGAACATCTGCTCGATCACCGGCTCCGTGGCCAGCGCCGAAGGGCCGATATCGGCGCGCCGAGAATCGGTCGGGACCCGCCGCCAACCAATCAACTTCTGGCCCTGATTGCGTACCGACTCCTCCAGCAAGCGCTTGCACATCGCACGCTGCTGGTCGTCCGTCGGCAGAAACACCTGCGCCACTCCATACTTGCCCGGCTCCGGTAACTCCGTCTTGAATTCCTCGCGGGCAATTTCGCGGAACATCTCGTACGGAATCGCCGTGAGCATCCCGGCGCCGTCGCCGGTGTTCTTTTCGCTGCCGCATGCACCCCGGTGATCCATGTTGCACAGCACCGTCGCCGCATCCAGGATGATCTGGTGACTCCGCGCACCTTTGACATGCGCAACGATCCCGACACCGCAACTGTCGTGTTCGTTCGCCGGATCGTACAATCCCAATTTGCCCGGATTCCCTCGCATCGGTTCGTTCATACCGTTCCACCTCTGTCACTAAAAAACGGACACCGATTGTCCCGTTCCGACCACCCGCCAGCTACCTGCACCTGCCTGCCACCCACCGGTCACTGACCGGCTTCCGAACCGCCTGGCGGCAGGTCCGAATCCTCGGAATACGAATCGACCGGTCCATCGCCACCCGGGCGCGGCGCACGATTCGAATGCTCCTGCAACAACTGCAGGAACCGGCGGGCAGTCTTCCCCAGCTCCTTGCCACGACGCTGGATGATCCCGACCGGCCGCAAAATCTGCGCACCAAGCAGCAGTAACGCGCGCAACGACCCGGCCTGAATCTCCTGGTCGACCGTCGGGGCTGGCAAAAGTCCAATGCCCGCGTCGATTTCGACCGCTCGCTTGATCGTCTCCGTGTTGTCAAACTCCATGACCACTTGCACTTCCACACGCTCCGAAGCCAACGCCCGGTCAATCTCGTGCCGAATCTCTAGGTCGCTGTCGAACGACACCATCGGCAATCCGCGGAGATCCGACAAGCTCACCGATTCGCGCGACGCCAGCGGATGCGTCGGAGCACAAACCACGACCATCGGCTCCTCACGCCAGGGAATCGCTCGGATCTGCCGCGTCGAATGCGGGTAACTCACCAGCCCCAGATCGACCTGGTCGGTCTCCACCAGCTCGCAGACTCGGTTCGGATGCTGATACTGGACGCGCACATTCGCTTTAGGGTGACTGCCGAGGAACTTCTGCACGATCCGGTTCATATGCGAGAGCCCCACGGAATAGATCGACGCGATGCTGACCCGCCCCGCGACATCCTCGTGTAACGTCCGCACTTCTTCTTCCAGAGTGAAATACCGCTGTACGATCTTGCGGCACCCCTCGTAATAAACTTCCCCCTCCCGCGTCAGCACGAACGGTCGCTTCGACCGGTCAATGAGCTTGACCCCCAATTCCTCCTCCAGCTGATGCACCATCTGGCTGGCCCCCGACTGCGAAATGCCGTTTTCGTCCGCCGCCCGCGAGAAGCTGCGCTGGTTGACGATATCGCAGAAAACCTTGAGCGTTCTGAGGTGCATAGCCGGCGATCAGTATCATTAATACTGCTGATAGTGTGGGCCGATAAAATTATGGACCACGATAATAATCGACGCCGGCTCCGACGAAAAGTCCCTCCCAGGAAAAAAGTCCCTTAGCGCGAAACTTGTTTCGCGGGCCGGCCGAAAGGGGTAGGGAGACCCGATCGAATTCGGGCCCCCTCCCTCCGAACCGTACGAGCGGTTTCTCCAGGATTGGCTCGATGACATGAACCAGCGCCGTTTGCACGATGCGGTACGCGGATCGTCGGAATACCTAGCGGGCGTTTCTCAGAACCACCCGGTTTCGGAATCCAGGTTCGTCGAACCGCTGACGGACAGTAGGTACCGTTCCGCAGTTGTTCGTACAGGTGCTGGAGT
>VGZA01000090.1 GCA_016872775.1 Planctomycetota bacterium
GCCTTCACCGCAACCCAGCAAGGAAAGCGGCTGATTTATCAGGCTACTGGCGGAAAAGTGGTATTCCGCCAGTTGTCAGGTTTTGCGAATCGGGGTGGCGGGATTTGAACCCACGACCTCTTGCACCCCAAGCAAGCGCGCTAATCCAGGCTGCGCTACACCCCGCGGGGACCGGTCGCGGCGGGTGCCGCGGCGGAGCCAATCGTAATTGGCGAGGCGTGAATATCGCAGATTCTGGAGAAATTATCAACCCGCAGAGCGTTGGCCGGCCATGGCCCATTGCCGAAAACACCGATCGGCAGCGGGATCAAGAAAACGCGATCCGACATGCGAAAAACGCGTTCCGGCGAACGTATTCCCGGAGGGTGCAGAATGTGGGCCGAAAAAAACCGCAAGAGTCAGCCGAAAATCGTGCGGCACGTGGTGGAGCGCTCATGCAATTTATGTCCGGTCTTCGCGTCGAAGTGACACGACACCGTCGCCCCAGGGTCGTGGCGATGTCGCGCATCGTGGGCAGACAAAATACCGCGGAACTGTCGTTGGGGAACCACCGTCGTGTATTCGCCGTTGGGGATTCGCGTTCGAAACCGTTGGTGGGTTACTCAGGGCCGCGACGGTCGCGACGCCGAATTGATTACAGTACGACCAGGACCGGGGTAGGGTCTGTTGTCAGACGCCTTGTCGCCAGGAGGAAACCATGTTCAATTCGGTGCTCTAATGAAGGGCAGGGGGGTAAGCAAAATGAGCGCATTCATCGATCGGCTGGTGGAGCGGATCCGAAACTGCGGCAATCCGGTGATGGTCGGACTCGATCCGCGATGGGACAGCCTCCCTGCCGGCCTGCGCCCGGATTCGATCGGCGATCCGCAATGGGTCGCCGACAGTTTTGAGCGATTCTGCTGCGAAGTCATCGACGTCGTCGCATCACTCGTCCCCATCGTGAAACCTCAAGCCGCATTTTTCGAACAGTGGGGTCCACCCGGCATGGCGGCCCTGCATCGCGTCGTTCAGTATGCGCGGCGCCGTGACTTGCTGGTCGTCATGGACGGCAAACGCAACGACATCGGGTCTACCGCCCAGGCCTACGCCGAAGCGTACCTTGGACCGAACAGCGCCTGGGGCGCCGACGCACTAACCGTCAGCCCGTATCTCGGCGACGACAGCCTGGAACCGTTCGTCAAAGTCTGCGAAAAGACCGGCTCGGGGATTTTTGTGCTCGTGAAGACCTCGAACCCGGGTGGCAAGTTCCTGCAGGATCTGCTCATCGACGGACAGCCCCTGTTTACCCGCGTTGCTCGGCTTGTGCAGCAGATCGCCCAGCGCACTGCCGGCAGCCACGGGTACGGACTCGCCGGCGCCGTCGTCGGAGCCACCTATCCCGCCCAGGTCGGCGAACTGCGTGCCGTGATGCCAAACAGCTGGTTCCTGGTGCCCGGCTACGGTACCCAAGGCGGAACCGCACGCGATGTGGCCGACGCGTTCGACCAACACGGAATGGGCGCCGTCATTAACAATTCCCGCGGCATCATTTTCGCGCATACCTTGCCTCGCTATGCCGAACAATTCGGCGAGTCCCGATGGCAGGACGCCGTCGCCGCAGCCACCCGTGAAATGATCGAACAGCTTCAAGCCGAAACGCGCGTGGGATCGATCGCACGCCCGGCGACGGCGCCGTGACGCCCGGTGCGTGTACAGCTATGTCTGATGGTGAATACGAGCGACATTTCAAAGAGGGTACGAGCGCACCGCCTGGGCGGGGGATTCGCGCCTGGCTGCGGCCGCTGATCGTCTTGCTGCTTGTCGGTGTGGCGGTTGCCCTGACTGTCACGCTCAGCGATCAATTCTCCCTGGATGCAATCGCCGATCGGGAAGCGGAATTTCGGGCTCAATTGCAGGCCCATCCGTTGCTGACGTTCGTCGGCGCGTTTGTGATTTACGCCGCCGTCACGGGACTCGCGATCCCGATCGCGACGCCACTCTCGCTGACGTACGCCTGGCTGTTCGGATTCTGGCCGGCGCTGGTCGTGGTCAGTTTCGCATCGACGACCGGCGCGTCGCTCAGTTTCCTGCTCAGCCGGTATTTTCTGGCCGGGTTCATTGGCCGCCGTTTCGCGGATCACTTGTGTCGGTTCCAGGACGCGCTCCAGGCGGACGGCCTCTATTTCCTGTTCAGCCTGCGGCTGGTGCCGTACGTGCCGTTCTTTGTCGTCAATCTCGTGATGGGCCTGACGCGAATGCGACTCCGCAGCTTCTGGTGGATCAGCCAGTTAGGCATGCTGCCGGGAACGATGACCTATCTGTTCGCGGGATCCTCGGTCGGTTCTTTACGGGAACTGGCGGAACGGGGTGTGCGCGGGATTTTCACGCCGCAACTGCTTTTTGCCTTTACGCTGCTGGGCCTGTTTCCGCTGGCAACCCAATGGTGCCTTCGTCGCTGGCGTCGCGCGGGTTGACTAACGCGAGCGGGTTGACTGCTGCGCCGGAGCAGTGTCAACGAAAAAGGCCCGTTCCCTTTTTTGGGAACGGGCCTTTCGCAAGTTCGCGGCGATGTTGCATCAGCAATTCTTGCCGACTAGCGACCCTGGATCTTGAGCCGTTTCTGGACATCGGTTTCGAGCACGCCGAATACCGACTCGTGGCGCTGGACCGACATCGACAGCGCTGCCAACAACCGCTTGGCGGTGAAGTAGTTGACGATGATCCGCTGGCTGACGGCGATCGGGTTCTTCGGAACGCCCATCGGCTGGGGATTGAGGCCGAAGTCGATGATCAGTTCTTCGGGCGAACCGGTCACGCGGCAGAAATTCGCATAGGAAGCGACGACGTGCGAGTCATCGACTTCGATCTGGAATTGTTGTTGTTGCGGAGCGGCAGGAGCGGGGGCCTTCTGTTCCGCGGCCGGAGCAACCTCCGTCGATTCAACCTTTTCAGCAGTGTCTTTCACCATTTCAAAAATCTCCCAAAGTTACGAAACAAAAAAACGAAGTGGTTCCGTCGGAACTACCGCGTTACAACTCGAAATGAAACGTTCTTGCCACATACCGGTACAGTCGGAAGCCGAGCGACTGCCATTTAGCCGAGATTTTTCCTCGGCCTCGAAAACCCAATTCCAGATTAAGGCTATCCGCATCGAGGGAACCGGTGCGTGCCTGGTATTGGGTACTGATCGGTCGCTGCACGCCGGTGTTATCCGCGCGGGTATCGATTTCACCGCCACCCTGGACGGAAAGGCTGGGAGGACAGACGTCCAGTTTGTCATTGGAGATCTGTTCGATACGACTGACGAGCGTTCTCGACGGGTAGGCGTCGAGCCGGATGGAGACTGGATCGCCGGTATGGACGAAATCGATATCGGACTGGTCGACCACCAGCACCGCTTCCATATCCTGGGGATTACCGACAAGGCAGAGCAGTTCGCTGGGGAGGAAGAATGCGTCGGCGTTCTTTACTTCAAAGGGGGTTCCCGACCAGCCTGTCAGCCGTCCGTCCGGCTTGCCCTTCGCGCTTTTTGCCGGCGGGGCCATGACGGTTCCGCGGATCGGCGAGCGGACATCGAGGTGGCTGAGCTTGGCTCGTTTTTCCTTGAGTTCGTTTTTCAGGGCCGAGATGCGCTGCATCAGCGGTTGCAGCTGCTGAACGGCCTTTCGGTCGAAGCGGGTCTGGGCCTGGACGTTGAGCATTTCGGCTTCGGCGTCGACGAGTTGTCCTTCGAGTTCCTTGGCTTCACGCTGCAGATCATAGTTCTTGAGCGTCACGAGGGTCATCTCCGCGTCGACTTGATCGCCAGGGCGGACGCGCAGCGAATCGAGCTGGCCGGGAACTTCCGCGTAGATCCACTGGGCGTTACGCGGCCGGATTTCCACGGCGCATTTCACGCGAAACGGAAGCGGCACGAAAATCACGAACGCCAGGGTCGCGGCGATCGCGGCGACCGTACCGTAGAGGCGTGGCTTTTTCAATTTGTGCATCCTCCCAGGTGTGTAAAAGAACTTGCCAAGTTGCCAAAGCGGTTGGACGACCAATCCAACGAATCCGGAAAGAGCAATCAACTGTCCGATAATTTTGAGGCCGTACGGTTCAAAGACTTGATTGAGAAAAAACATGATCGAGAACACGACTACCCAACGATAGATCACAGCCGCGACGGTGAATAATCCAAACAGCAAACGGTTTCGCTGGGGCAGAAACGGGCTTTCCGGCTGTTCAATCCCCAGGCAGAGGTCGATCAGGAAGCGTTTGACGACTTCGGTCGATTTCTGTCGCAAATTCGGAATTTCCGACAGGTCCATGAGGATGTAGTAGCCGTCGAAACGCAGCAGGGGGTTGCCGTTGAAAACGACGGTGCTTACCGAGCAGATGAACATCACGGCCAGAGCGATATAGTTCAACACGCCCGGTTCGCTGAACCACCAGACAAACGTCGCGATCGACGCCAGGAATATTTCCACGTACATTCCGGCCGCGCCGATCGCGGCCCGTTTCCATTTGCTGGGCAACATCCAGGAGTCGGAGACATTGCAGTAGAGCGCCGGCGTGAAGACCAACAACATGAATCCCATCTCATGGCATTCGCCGCCAAAGTGTTTACACGACAACCCGTGTCCGAATTCGTGCAGGACTTTGACAGCCGCCATCGTGACGGCCAGATAGAACCAGTTCTCCGCCGCGAAAAACTGGTGGAAGGTCGGGAGCCGCAAGCGGAACGTTTCGAATTGGACACCCACGAGGGCGAGTGCGGCCAGCGCCAAGCCGAGCCAGACCAGGAAAAAGGCGGGCGAAAAGAACCAGAAAGTATAACGGTAGAGCCAGTTCAAGATCCGTTCGGGGTCGATGCCGCGAAAACGGAGCGAGAATACGTTGGTGAGCTTGCCGAGCATTTCGCGGCGCCATTTCTGATCGCCGCGTTTTTTCAACTCGCGCCCCTGTCCCGGGGCGTCCGAAATCAGCAACCCGGATCGGTGCAGCATTCCGATGAACTGCTGCAGATCCTGGTAGGTGATCTTCTGCGGCGTGAACTCACGCTCAAACTGCTCTTTCATTTCGTCGAGGCTGGTGTTGCCGTCGATCATTTGCAGGATGGCGTATTCTTCCTCATGAAATCGGAAGTAGTTGAGCCCGACCGGCTCTTTGATTACCCAGAAGATCTTGCCGTGGTAGCGATGCTGGCGGGCCGACAAGTCCGGCCGCATGCGCAGGCGCACGGGGCGCGAGGCACTGTTGATCAGACTTTCGGCAAGTGTGGTCATGAAGGATCGGGCACGAGTACGGGATCGAACAGTTGGGGCTCAAAGCCGAGCGGGTCGGCCGGCGGGTTTTTCGCGGGACGGTGAGCCAGCTACCTGGCGTGTTTCAGGTTGATCTTGACGTCGGCATACTGGCCCGGGCGAAGTAACCAGCCACCGGATTCCGTTTCGGGGTTGTCGACTTCGACCCAGAATCGGTAGTGCGAGGCTTCGATCACCGCGCTGACGTTATCCAACTTCGCGTTCACTGTTTCCACGACCCGTTTACCACCGCGGATCATCGAAACCTCGATGACCACCGGCTGGTTGACGACATCCTCCGGCGAATACTCGTCGGCGGGCAACAGACCTTGCACGCGCAGGCGGTCCATGCGGACGATGCGAGCGACTTGCTCGCCGGGCGTCACCCATTCACCGGCCCGTTTGTGGATTTTCTCGATGACGCCATCGACCGGCGCTTCGACCCGCCGCTTACGGATATCATTTTCCACCGCCTCGATCGCGGTGCGTTTGGCCTGTTCGGTCAATCCCGCGATGCGCTGTTCAAGTCGGGCTTTTTCGGCTTCGAGTTCATAGCGTTCAAACGTCAGATGCAGCCGGCGCACTTCGGTATCGGAAACGGTGCGCGGCGATTTGGCGTTGATTTCCATGGCGTTTTCCCATTCGGTGCGGGCCACGGCGGCCGTCTTCTCGGCCACCGCTTCGGCGACCGTGCTCTCCGCCTGTTGCTTCGCGGCCACCGCTTCAATTTCGGCCAAGCGGCGTTTCACCTGCAGGTCCCGGTCGTCAATCTGCGCCAGCGGCGTGCCCTTCTTGACGGTTTTCTGCCCATCCTCGGTGACGTTGACTGCAATCAGCAAGCCGGCGTCCTGGGCGGGAACCTCGAAGTCATCAATCGCCATGATCAGACAATTCGACAGCTTCACATGGTCTCCCGACTTGGAATCCTTCCCAGGAGCCAGCAGCGTTACGGCGATTGCCATAGTGGTCAGAATCATGTTCGTACTCCCGTTGGCCTGTCTGTCATTAGAAGAAAGAGTAGAATACTTTGCCCTGGACCCATTCCATGAACTCGTGCAGGTAGACGTAACCGATCGGACGCCATCCGCAGCGAACCTCGGCGGTCGCCGACGCACCGGGGCGCGGATCGACCGGCACGTCCGTTTTGTTCATTTTCACGCGAACCCGAACGGTATGGCCTTCCTGATCGTGCATTTCGGTGGTGTCGTGAATCTCCTTGACGGTCCCGAATCGCTTGACGCCAGGGTCGGTCGCAAGTATGTAGCTGACGTCGAGATCGGGACGGATTGCTATCTGGGCTTTGTGCACATGCCCGATGCGCCGTTCGGGCATCATCAATTCCAATTCCCAGTCTCCCGAGGTATCCGCGACCGACATCAGCAACGCGCCGGTTTCCACGGGGCGTCCCATCAAAGATTTTTCTACTTCCCAGGAGAGAATCACACGGCCATCGATCGGGCTCTTGACTTTCAGCCCTTCGCGCTTTTTCTCGAGCAATTCCAGCTGTTTGGTGAGATTATCGAGCCGGCTGGCGATCCGCACGCTATCGCCATCGAAGCGACTGCGGTCGGCGGCCTTGATATTCGACTGGAATCGGGCCTGATCGACCGATCGTTTCTGATCCTGGGCTTCGGCGATCTGGCCTAACAGTTTCTTGAATTCACCTTCGAGGTCCTCGTTGACTAGTTCCACGAGGATGTCCCCTTTTTTTACCTCGCTGTTATCCGAGACCTTGACTTCGACGATCCGTCCCGCGGTCGGAACAAAGACATCCTGGCGCTGCACGGGATGTAACGCTCCGCGAGCGGTCAGGTCGAAGCGGTAGGGGACGACGCACAGGGCGATCAGCAGCGCCAGGACCGCGCCAGTAATCGCCAGGGTTTTCGGCAGCGTTCGGGATTTGACAATCCAGGAGGCCTTGCCGAGCGTCCTCCAGACCGGCATCAGGAACAGGTTATTGTGGTCCATCGAGTTCGACAGGGCGCGCGACGAATGCTCGTAGACCAGGTCGATTTTGGGTGCCAGCAGTTCGCGGGGCAGGTCGTTTTCGATCTGTTCGATGACCAGGGCACCGAGGATCTCGCGATTCTGACGCTGATCGCGGGCCGGGTTGTCGTCGCCCGCGCGGCGCACTTCCCCCGGTTTTCGCAACGGAAGGACGGCGACCGCTTTGGCGTACGATTCATCGACGTAGCCGTGAACAGCCTCTTCGAGCTGGGGAGGCAAGTCGACCGTGTTGCCGTTGTAGTAAAGCGGTTCACCGGCTGCGACAACGCGGGTCGCGAGTTTGTTCAAGGCCGCGACGATGTTCGAACGCTGGTCGATCGAATCCTGGCCGCTGATCGCCTCGACGATGCATTTCGAGCCGCGAACAAGTGCCAGACTTACGCGATCGCAACCGATCAGGCGCCGCCCTTCGTTGACCACGGTGTAGGCCGTTTCCCGCAGGTCGAGTGAATCGTGCACCAATCGGGAAAACTGGTCGGCGTTCGCCCAGAGCGAGTGACGATCGCTGAAATGGCGAAGCTTGCGGGTTTTCAACCATTCGGTGATCTGTTCGCACATCTGCAGCACGAACTTGAGGTAACCGCGCTGCGTCGCCGGCTGGGAGTCCGGACGCTGAAAGATCTCAATCACGCCTTCAATGACGTTGTCACTCTGCATCGGCGCCAGGACCAACAGGTGCCGGGTCGGGTTGCCGCCCGCTCGTTCGTCGCCTAGTCCGGACATCGGAGGAACGAGTTGCGGTTGATTGTTGTGGGCGACATATTCCAGCAAGCGGATATGGCGCTGCGCTTCCTCGGAGTTGGCATCGAGCAGCGTATCGCTGAGGCTTTGCTGGTAGACCAGTTTCAAGCTTCGACCTTCGTCGGCGACCCAGACCGCTCCCCCGACTGCGGCCAGGGCCTGGACAATCCGCTGCAACACCGCCGGGTAATACTCATCGGGCCCCAGTTCGCTCTTGGATAGCTGGACGATCTCGCCCACCAGACCCCGGATCTGCTGTTTGGTCTGTTCGATCGTGTCTTGATTGACCGACGATTGTTCTGCCGACGACATTTAACCCTCCCTACGGGACGTAGGAGTTTTGCTCGACGAGGGGACCATTTGGGTGTATCAGGTCGAATTCAGTGTATACGGGCTGTAGCAAAGTGACAACGAAATGGAGCGCTGCCGTTTGGCGAAACCTGTCGTTTTGCGATCGATTTTGCCGGTTATGTTAACTTTTCCTGTCCAACTGTTTACATTCTGTCAACGAACGCATGCGCCGGGCGGTTTAGTATGGCAGTAGCGTCGTGGGAGGCCACCAAAGTGCGAATGGTGTACCAAGGGAAGCCAACGCTCAATCTCCCCAGAAACAACATAGGTTACGGGATGGTTGAGCGTGGTCTTTTTCAGGTGTCGGCGGTATCCAGGTAGGGGTCCTGCCCCATTTCACGCTGGATTTTCGTACGTTGCCGCTCATGGTGCAGCAGAATCGTACGGTCGCGGAAGTGGCGATTTTCAACCGCGCGCTGGGAGCGCCGAAACAGCGAAGAGAAATTGGGAATTTCGCCTTTGCGGGTCGCTCCCAGGTCGATCAGCTTCTGGCCTTTCTTCGGGCCGAGCCCGGAAAGCAGGATATCGTCGTCGAAAGCAAGGTACTGGCGGACCGTGCCGGGGTCTCCCTGGCGTCCGCACCGCCCGGCGAGTTGCCGATCGATGCGGGCCGCATCGTGCAGTTCGGTGCAGATGACGTGCAGACCGCCGATTTCCGCGACCCCTGGTTCGAGCTTGATGTCGGTACCGCGTCCCGCCATGTTGGTGGCAACGGTCACTTTGTCAAAACCGCCGGCCTGGGCGACGATCTCGGCCTCCTTGGCGATTTCGTAGGCGTTGAGGACCTGATGGGCGATGCCGGCGTTCGTGAGCAGCTTCGAGAGCAACTCCGACTTGTCGATCGAACGGGTACCAACCAGGATCGGCCGTCGTTGCCGATGGATTTCTTTGATCTCCTCCACCATCGCGGACCACTTCTCCGCGCTGGTGCCGAAAACTTTGTCGGGCAACCGAACTCTCTGGGGAGGACGGTTCGTGGGCACGGGAATCACATGCGTCTTGTAAACCCGATGAAACTCCTTGGCGGAACTGGTTGCGGTGCCGGTCATCCCGGCAAGATGCCGATAGCGCATGAACAGATCCTGGACGGTGATTCGGGCAGCCTGACCGGTAGGGACAGTCACTTCCAGACCTTCCTTGGCCTCGACCGCCTGGTGGATACCGTCGCGCCATTTGCGGCCTTCCGCGAGCCGACCGGTAAATTCGTCGACGATCACGACTTCACCGTCACGCACGACGTACTGGCGATGCAGCAGATAATCGCGATTCACCCGAATTGCCCGTTCGATGTACTGGTAGAGGTCGATCAGGCCGACCGCGCGCATCACGTCGGGGTGGGGGATGGAACGGACCAACTGTCGCCCCGACGCCGTTAGTTCGACTTTTTTCGTGTCGTGGTCATATTCGTAATGATCGTCCTCGACGAAGCGCCCGGAATGGGCGGCCGCCCACTGGAAAGTCGCGATCACTTGATCGCGAGCCTTGTCGCCAAGCGACCCGATGATCAGCGGGGTGCGCGCTTCGTCGATCAGAATACTGTCGGCTTCGTCGACCAGCGCGAAGTGGGCGCCGCGCTGCACGGGCTGTTCGCCGGCGGCCTCATAGCGCTGGCTGCTGGCTTCTCCCAGAATATCATCCTGCTGGTGCCCCATGCGCCGCAGCAGCAATCGGTCGCGCAGGAAATCAAAGCCGAATTCCTTGGCAGTCCCGTAGACCACATCGCAGCCGTAGGCGGCTCTTCGCTGGTCGGATTTGTCCGCGGTCTGGATCACCCCCACGGTCATTCCCAGGACTTCGTAAATCGGCCGCATCCATTCCGCGTCGCGTTTGGCCAGGTAATCGTTGACGGTTGCCAGATGCGAACTTTTTCCAGTAAGCGCGTGCAGATAC
The DNA here is from genome assembly GCA_016872775.1 of Planctomycetota bacterium. Classification (GTDB taxonomy): domain Bacteria; phylum Planctomycetota; class Planctomycetia; order Pirellulales; family Pirellulaceae; genus VGZA01. Next base: position 10,254 of record VGZA01000090.1, read on the forward strand.
AACGGCAGAGTGGCGGTCAGTGTTTTTCCTTCACCCGTCTGCATTTCGGCGATGCAACCGTGGAACAGCGAAATTCCACCGATGATCTGCACGTCGAAGTGCCGCATGCTTAACGTGCGTCGGCCGGCTTCCCGGACCAGGGCGTATGCCTCGGGCAGCAACAGGCTCAGCTTTTCGCCGCTCTTGGCCCGAAAGCGAATTGACAGGCTGCGTTTACGCAGACCCTCATCCGAAAGCGCCTGTAACTCCGGTTCGGAGGCCTGTACGCGAGCCAGTTCCTGGCTCCAGGCAGCCAGCCGCCGCTGGACAGGGCCCCCCATGATCGACAGCACTCTAGCGCGAAATCCGGCGGAAAGTCCGTTTACATAGGTCATATACGCGATTCGCCCGTTTGGTGAAATTCAGTTCGGGAGATCTCGATCATTTTCACTGTACCACTTTTCCTGGAATTCTCTCCAGGATTGCCGCCGATTAAAGGGTTACCACCGGATAAATGACGCAAGGACACAGATTGGGGAACCACGGAAGCCTGGGAGCTTTGAGTTGTTTTTTCGTTCCATGCCGAACGATCTGGATTTTCCTACACTGACGGTCGATCACGATTTACGGATGAGTTACCCTGTTCCGTCATCGTGAGCCAATCCCATGAAACGCAGACATCTGAAATATGCTTTGGCACTTGTGGCATCGAGCCTCCCTGCAGCCGCCTGGGGACAGACAACTCGGCCCGTTCCCGAAACCGGGTATGCGTACCCCGGCGATCAGGTTTATTCGCAAGTGGCGATGGAATCGGAGTCGAGTTCCCGAATCGTCGTTTCGGATTCGGGGCCTTCGGGAGGTTGCACCAGTCCGGCGGGGTGCACTTCGCCGGCGGGCACCGGGCAATGTGCGGACTGCCTGGACCATGACAGCG
>VGZA01000091.1 GCA_016872775.1 Planctomycetota bacterium
GCGATAGCCGGCGGTGGACGAGAAGTCGGCGGGACCAAAATAGAACAGATCGATTCCCGGGACGTCGCACATGGCGGGCAGCGCCTGCAGTGTTCGAACGGTCTCGATGATTGGGACCAGCAACACGTGCTGGTTCGCGACGGCCGTATGTTCGACGAGTTGCAACCCGAACATGGTGGCTCGTTCGCCACCAATTCCCCGTTTTCCCTCGGGAGGATAAAGCGCCGTCGCACGGGCCTCGCGAAGCTGATCGGCCGTCTCAATCCAGGGAAAGACGATTCCGTCCGCGCCGCAATCCAAAGCGCGCTTGACCAGACCCGTGTTCAATTCGGCGATCCGGACCAGTGCGACGGTCGAGCTTCGATTGGTGGCGCGCAGGTGTTCGGTGATCTCCTTCCAGTCGAGGTGCCCGTGTTCGGCGTCGATTACGACCCAATCAAGCTGCAACTCGACGGCCAGTTCGGTGACGTTCGGTGATTCGAGCGTGACCCAGAGTCCGTGGGTTGGCTGATCGGCGGCCAGTTTTTTGCGCAGGGCCTGGATGGCTTCGGTTTTCATCGGCGGGGCACTCCGGTTCAAGGTTGGCCGATTGCGATGCGGTCCCAGTCGAGCGGCTGCCGCAGGTCGATCGAAGGCAGGTCGGCTCGTATCGCCTCGACATACTTCTGCGCGGCGCCGGTGTTAAAGATAACCACGCGATCGTCGGTACGGATCCAGTTATTCGCTCGCAGCGCATCGAGTGCCGCGACGCAGGCGGCGGCTTCGGGACAGAGCGGGATTCCCTCCAGCGCGCAGACCCGCTGCATGCAGGGCGTAATCTCCGACTCGTCGACGGCGATCGCGCAGCCATCGCTTTCGCGTACCGCATCGAGGATCATGAAATCGCCGACCGCCACAGGCACGCGGATTCCGCTGGCGATGGTGTTCGCGTTTGCGAACGGTTCGGCAAACCGCTGTCCCGCATCGTACGCTTTGACGATCGGCGCGCAGCCGCTCGATTGCACGCTGACCAATCGCGGCATCCGTTCGGTTTCCAGCCAGCCCAAATGCCGCAGTTCCTGAAACGCCTTCCACATGCCGATCAATCCGGTGCCGCCTCCGGTCGGATAGAGAATGACGTCCGGCAGCCGCCACTGGAATTGTTCGGCCAGCTCCAGCCCCATCGTTTTCTTCCCTTCGATGCGATACGGCTCCTTGAGCGTGGAGAGGTCGAACCACCCCATCGCTTGTTTGCCTTCCCGCACGATGCGACCGCAGTCGTTGATCAGGCCGTTGACGAGAAACGTCTTGGCGCCTGCCAGCCGGGACTCGTAAATGTTCACCACCGGCGTGTCGTGCGGCATGAATACGAACGCCTCGATGCCGGCCCGCGCGGCGTACGCCGCGGCGGCCCCACCGGCGTTGCCGGCGGACGGCAATGCTACCCGCCGGATGCCGAAGTGCTGCGCCATGGTGAGTGCCATTGCGAGCCCACGCGCTTTGAAACTGCCGGTCGGCAACTGCGATTCGTCTTTGATCCAGAGCCGCTCCAATCCCACTTGCCGCGCCAGCCGGTTGCAGACGGTGAGCGGCGTTTGCAATTCGCCCAAGGTCACCGGGACCATTCCGTCGGGAATTGGCAGCAGTTCCCGATACCGCCACATATTGGGCGCGCGGTCGCGCAGGTCGGACTTCCGCAGATGACGTCCAACCGCCGCCAGATCGTAGCGAACCCACAGCGGCCGGTCTTTGTGCATCGACTGCGGGACATCGGCGGGCAGCGAGCTGCCATCCAACGCGCTTTCCAGATGCGTAACGAACGAGGGCATGCGGCGGTGTTCTCCGTTCCAGCTACGATTTGCCGCGGGCCTGGCCGACTTCGGCCACCGCGTCGGTTGGCGGATCCCCGATATTCTCGCTGGCGGTTGCCAGCCGCAGTGCGATCCGGCAGGCCTGGTGAAACTCGTCCAGATCAAGCGCCTCGCGGGTTGTATGTTGTTCGAGTTGGCCACATCCTAACGACACGGTCGGAATGCCCCGCGCCGACAGCCAATTGGCGTCCAGTCCCCCGTTGGAAATCGCGCGAACGGGAATCCGGCCCAGCGCGTGGATGGCACTTTCGGCGGCGAGCACACACGATTGATCGTCGGCCAGTCGGAAGCTCTCGTAATCCAGTCGACCGTTGAAGGTGACACTGCCCGTCGTCCCTTCTGAATTTCGGACTTCCTCGGCGGCCTTCCGGAATGCGGCTTCGATACGCTGAACAATTTCCTGGCGAAAGTCCGGATCGTGGCTGCGTGCCTCGGCCTTCAGATAGACCTTCTCGGTAACGACGTTGGTGGCATCACCACCCTGGATGATGCCGACATTGCTGGTACCCCGTCGTCCATCTTTCTGGATAGCGCCGTGCCATCCGTCGCGGACCAGCGACGCGATCGCCAGCGACGCGATCGCGATGGCGCTGACGCCGCGTTCCGGTGCCGCGCCAGCGTGGCTCGCACGCCCCTGGATCCAGATTTGTATGCGGTAGCCGCCGGTCGCGCCGACCGTCAGTTTGTTCGCGGCGCCTCCATCCCAGTTGAACGCGAGCCGCGGGTTGCCGAGACTCGACTTCCGCACGTGCCGAGCCCCGAACAGGCCCACTTCTTCTTGAATGAACCAGCAAAATGTCAGGGGCGGATGGGGGAGACGTCGCTTGATGATCTCCAGAGCCGCGTTGAGCGTTACGGCAACCCCGGCCCGATCATCCGCGCCCAATCCGGTCGTGGGGTCGGCCGAGCGTACCAGACGCCCTCGCCTTACCGGTCTTGATCCCACGCAAATCGGGACGGTGTCCATATGCGAGGTCAACATCCGGCGTGCGCCACCGAGTGTGCCGGGCAACTTTAAGATCAGGTTGCCTGTCTGGCCGCCGAGTGGCGTATGCAGATGCGCGTTGTCGGACTCCAGCGCCCGCCTGGAGACTCCCGCGCTGCGCAAGGCATCGGTGATGAACTCCGAGACTCCCGCTTCGTCGCCGCTCCGACCGGGAATGGCCATCAACGACATCGCCAGCGCGGTCGCCGCCCGCAGGTCAGGTTCAGGTACTGGCGGGTAAGGGGAATCGTTCCGGAGTAACTTCGCCATGCGGGATCCGCCTTGCCGCGTTCGGCCACAGCCGAACGCGCGCCGCTCCAGTTGCGTCGTTCAAGAAACCAGTTCGCGAATCGGCTGAACTTCGGGAGTCACGAGATTCTGCGGGCGGCCGCGGAAGTCGAACAGCCGAGGTATCCCCGGTAAGTGAATGCCTAGATTGTGATAGATCGTGGCATGCACTTCCTCGAACGATACCGGTCGTGTCGCCGGTTCTCCGCCAAGACGATCGGTGGTGCCCAGGCACTGTCCGGTGCGCATGCCGCCGCCGGCGAGCAACGCGCAAGAAACGCGAGGCCAATGATCGCGCCCGGCATCTTTGTTGATCTTGGGTGTTCTGCCGAATTCGCCCCAGACAACCACCGTGACGTCCTTGTCCAGGCCGCGCGAATGCAGGTCTTCGACCAGCGCCGACACACCCTGGTCGAAAACCGGAAGTTCCTCGCGCGCGTTGTTAAAATTGTGCCCATGCCAGTCCCAGAAGCTGTAGTTCACCGTCACGACGCGTACGCCGGCTTCAATCAGCCGGCGAGCGAGCAGCAGATTCTGCGGCACGCGCGGCGCTCCGTCCCCTTTCGGTTGATCGGGGTTTCCCAAACCATATCGCTCGCGGACCGCCGCCGGCTCCTTGCTGAGGTCGAGCGCGTCGAACAACTCGGAAGATGTCAGGATCCCCATCGCCCGCTGGGTGAACAGGTCCATGCCGTCCATCGATCCCCGCGCGTCCCATTGCCGCCGGAACGAGTCTACCGCCCCCAGCAGTCCGCGGCGGTCGTTGAGCCGTTCCGGGGTAATCCCCTGCAGAACCAGGTCGTCGCGGCCCGGACCTGTCGGGCGGAACGACGAGTGGCCCAGGCCTAGAAATCCGCCACCCGGTTCGTTGTACGGCTTATGCTGGGTCGTATAGCAGAGGCTCACAAACGGTGGAACCCCGGGAAACACAGGTCCCTGGAGCCGCGAAACGGAGGAGCCGATATGCGGCCAGCCGCCGGCCGGTTCGTTCTGGCTGACATGGCCGGTGAAGCACTGATACCCGGCATGTTCGTCCCGGCATCCGACCACCGTGCGGATCGGGACAAGCTTGTCCATGATCGACGCCAGCCGCGGCAGTAATTGACAGATTTCGATGCCGGGCACGTTGGTCGCGATCGGATCGAACTCGCCCCGTACCTCGGCGGGCGCGTCGATTTTTATGTCATACATGTCTTGATGAGGAGGGCCACCACATAAATAGACCATGATGAGCGATTTGTGTGAGGTACCTGCGCCGGCCTGCGCCTCAAGGCGCAACAGCTGGGGAAGGCTCAAGCCGGTAAGGCCCATTCCCCCCAGTTGCAAAAAGCTTCGCCGCGAGAAGCCGTCGCAGTATCGTCGTTTATCCCCGCTGCCGAAAATCGAAAGCATCAGGCCTAGTCCCTCAATGCGGAAATCTCTTATTTGTCGTCGCTGGTGGCGGAACGCCGCGCCAATCGAATCTCGGTCGGAAGCGCCGAGGATCGCTCGTCAAGCAAAACCTCTTGACTGTCGTAGCCCGACTTCACGAACACCACTCGCAATGTTACACCCCGTCGGCGCAGGTGATCAAGCTGATCCGGAATAGTGAATTTGCCGTTCTGGTCGCTCTTGGTGATCGAATGGGCCTCGACCGAGGTCTTGCCCGAGTCGGGATTCGTGTATTTACGCTGGACGACAACCTGCACGCCCGACAGAGGTTCGGCCGACTTTTCATCCAGACAGATCGCGGTGAGCGAAGCGGAGTTTCCCGTCGATTCGCGCGGCGCGGCGCGCGTGTTGTTTCCGCGAAACGTCTCGTACATCTCTCCAATCTCATCCGCCAGTGCGGCTCGCAGTTCCTTGATCAATTGCAATTGAGTATTCAGAGATGCCTTTTCCGTCTGCATTTGATCGGGAGTCAGTCCACGGTGTTGAAGCAGCGCCAAACTGGTCTGAATCTCGCGAATCTGGATGCAGTATTGTTCGTACTGCCGCAAGGCGACGCGGAATTCAATTTCGTTCAGCGCCTGCCGCACATCCCGAACGTCGCCAATTCCGGCGGGGTCTGCCGGGGCCGCGTTGCGTGCGGGCGCTGACACAGCCGGGTCAGCGGCGCGCCCGCCTGTACCCGCCGTCGACTTCGACCGATCAGGGTTTTCGACGTCCGCCAGCCGGTCCAGGAACTTTCGGATAGAATCGGCCTGTGGACCCGGACTCAATTTTGCCAGCTCGCGTTCCAGATTCTCCCGGAGGGCCTGACGCTGGCGAGGCGAGATGCGTTCGAGGGACGTCGATTCGCCCGCGGCCGCCGGATCGCTCGAACGTTCCTGGGCGCGAATCGCCACGGGAATCAGCCAGATCCCGATCCCCAGCAACGTTGCTGAGATCCATGCGGGAGCCGGCGATGCTCGGAAAGCCGGCCCGCCGGGCACCGCTCGTTGCGTAGAACCCCACATCGATTCGAAACGTTCCCAGGCTGCCATAGACTGACTCCGCAAAACCGACTACCGATCATATCACGGCCCTGTCCCGTTGTCGCGATTGGACCTGCGTAGAGGGAACAGGGTCGTCGGTCGACAATAATCGGCAAAATGGGCGGTCCGGGCAGTCTGTGGATTGGCAAACTTTTCCGAAAGGGCTGATTTTCTCGATTCGGCTGACTTTTCGGACGATGTAGTAGGGGCATTTCCGTTCGCGGGCTTGTGCCCGCCGGATTGGTCCGCCCCATCCATCGAGAGCCATCCTGCGAGGGCACAGACATGTTGCGCACCATCGCCATGACGGGACTGATTGCGCTCGTACTACAGACGAACTACGGCTGCTGCGTGAATCGGCATCTCGATTGCAATGGCTTGGACGCCTGCTGCGGATCGCCGCGCGACCCGATCCTTGGGGATTGCGACCGCTGTGGTGTTTGTGGCGGCACCGAATGCCCGGGGTACACGCCATGCGGCTATCTCAAGTACATGCTGACGTGCGGCTCCGGCTGTGGAGAGATTTACTACAACGAATGGATCAGCGATCCACCCGATTGCTGTGATCCGTGCGACGACTGTGGCAACTGGTGCCAGGGCTGTGGCACGCATCGGCGGCGGATCGTGATCGACGGCGTACGGGATCTGATTGCCGGCTTGCGTTCGGTATCGTGCATGGAAGTCTGTGATGGTAGCGATTGTGGGGCAGGCTGCCGGAGCTGCGGACGCCTCGGGCGGAGACAGCGTGGGTTCGACGATTTCTATGAGGATCTCGATACGCCGATTGAGGTACTCGATGAGCCGCTCGCGGCGCCCGGCGAGAAAACACCGCAGCCAGCGCAGCGCCCCAGCCCCTCAACGCCCGAGCATAAGGCGTCGCGCCCCCGCGCCATGTCGCGCGTGATCTCGGCCTCCCATAGCGAACAAGTTTCGCGTGATCCGTCGCTGCGCTAGGCCTTCCGCGCACAACAGTTCTTGAATTTCAAGCCGCTGCCGCAATAGCAGCGTTCGTTGCGCCCGATGCGGCGAACCGGCCTGGAATCGGTGCTCCGCTCCAAATCGCCTTCCAGGAAATTGTCGTCGGGTGCCCGCATGACTGGCGTCGGACCGACAGTTTCTCTCATTTCCGACATGATTCCCAACCTGCCGGGCTTGCCAGTCGATCCTTGCTCATGCAGGTCGGGAAACATCCCTTTGTGGCGTTCGATCATCGGTTGGAGCACGTCCTTCGTGAATTCCTCGACGTCGATACCTTGCTCCGCCAGTGGCGTGAACGTTTTCGCCAACTGGTTGTCGCGCTCGCTGGACGGAATCAGCGCAAGGTTCCAGCAAGCCACGGCCAGGCCCATGGCACGATTCATTTTTCGTTCATCTCCGTCCGTCGTTTCCAGCAGCGGTCGCGCGTATTCGACGATCGCATTTGTCATGCTGCCCATTCTGGCGTCTCCTTAGCCAAAAGTATCCCTGGGGGCGTGTAGCCGCCACCACGAGATTTTGAAAAACTGCTCGGCAACCGTCGACATCAGATTTGACAGCCGTTTTGCAATCGCCGGCATGCCGAAGCACACAGTGACCGCTGAGGAAAGCGAACTGCTCTGTGCGATTCGCGTACGGAAGGTGAGCGGAATAGCAGCAATGGCCTTTCGAGAACCATGCCGCGTTGCATCTTACCGGCTTGCCATTTGCCGGTGCTCGGCAACAATACTGTTACCCAACCTGTCCTGGAGAATGCCGTCGAATGTTTTCCGCGAACGCCAACTCCCCCGAACGCATGCAGTGCATGGAAGTCTGGGGTGGCAACTCACCCGTCGCTCGCAGCTTTCGCACACCGGGACTGAAATTGTGGTTGCACAGTCGTCCTTACAAAGGCGCGGAAAGCGGGGGGGATGTCTACTACGTTTCCTCCTGCGCTTCGGGGCGAATCACAAGATTTCTGCTTGCGGATGTCAGCGGCCACGGCCAGAAGGTTGCCCAGATGGCGGCCGGATTGCGCGATCTGATGCGTCAGAATATCAATCTGATCAAACAGACGAGGTTTGTCAGCGAGATGAACCGTCAGTTTGTCGCCCATCCCCAGGATGGTGGTTTCGCGACCGCTCTGGTCTGCACCTATTTCGCTCCCAGCCGAACGCTGCAATTCTGCAACGCCGGCCATCCGATGCCTTTGATCTATGTCGCCCGTACAAGTCAGTGGTCGCTGGCCAGCGAGCGGGCGACGGTGCAACGGGGCAGTGAGTTTGCCGACGCGCCTCTCGGTGTGATCGAGGGGGGTGATTACTCATTGTTCAGCATACAATTGTCCTACGGCGACATGATGCTCTGCGTCAGCGACGCCTACACGGAAGCGGTTGATTCCGAAGGTGAGCAGTTGGGCCAGAACGGGCTGCTGAGGATCGTCGAGCAGATCGATCCGTCTGAGCCCGCGGAGATTATTCCGAAGTTGATTGGTCGGTTGACGCGAACATCGAGCGACAATCTTGCGTCGGACGATGCCACGGCACTGTTGTTTCAGTGCGATGGTTCGAAAACGACCGTGCAGGATAACCTGCTGGCGCCGTTTCGCCTGTTGCGCCCCGTGCGCGACAAGACCGTGATCCACGCATAAGCGTGCTGCAGAGGAGGCGAATTCAATGGATTTGGGTGCGATCGTTGACCGGGCCCAGCAGTCGGAACGGTGCGAGCAGCGCATCGCGCCAGGTGGTCGCCCGCTCGGTCGCCTGGAATGCCAACACGGTGGCGTCGGACTGCTCAAGATTGCCGCTTCGGGCGCGCCGTATTGAGTTCAACAAATCACGAGGCAGCGACGGTGAATTGGCGAAACCAAGTTGCCGCAGGCGTTCGAGAACGCCGTCGACCCCGATCGTATGGCCGGCGGGATCCCGCGCCTCGGTCAGAGCGTTGCTGTAGGCCACCAGCCAATCGCCGGGCTCCAGGGTGGTCTTGTGCTGCTGGTATTCGCGTAGTTCGAGCAGGCCCGGGTCCGTTGGAGCGACCGAATCATCCGGCAGCCCCTTCAATAACGACCAGCTGTCGGACTGCTTTCGGTAGATTGCCGGCGGAGGATGCCCGGCGTTGCAAACGCTGAGCGAGCGTGTCGGCGCGAAGTAGGTGGTGATCAGCGTGGATGCGAAACCGCCTTCCAACGAGGCCGCGGCCAGTTGCTTGTTCAGCTGCCTCACCGCGCGGACATGCGTAATCGAATTGACATTGGCGCGAATCAAATCACGAAGTTGACCAGCCACCTGCTGGAACAGCGCGCCGAAGCCGCAGACTTCCGCCAGCAGTACGCGCGTAATCCGTCCCGAGGCACACGACGAAACAAAATGCAGATCCCCGCCACCCGCCCGGACGTCCTGGTGCGATTCGCTGCAGATCCAGACGTCGACGCCGGGTCGCTGCAACCGCCGATCGACCGTTCCGTGCCCGCCGCAGACCTCCATGCAGTGCATGACATTTTCGTCGGTCGACGCCTGTTGAGAAACTTCTGGCATAAGTGTCTTTCCGAATTCGCATGGCCGCGGATCGGCGGCGTGGACCATCATTCCGTGATCATGCTCCGACTTCAGAAACGGTTCGAAGCGCGATCAAAATCCTGAAAGAGTGTCGGCAAGACGGCGGTCCGCTCGACTTCGAAGAAGCAGCTGATCCCATAGCGATGTTCCTGCAGGTTCCGGCAATTGTCGCGCAGCTCTTCGGTGTGATGGGCCGCGTAGAATTTGTAATCGTTGCGAATAATCATCGTAAGGGGTGTTCGCACTTGCTGGTGAAAGGAATGTCGCGGACCAGGACCAGCTGTTTGGGATTCCGCGTGGGACAGTTGGGGCGGACGGACGCGGGGCCGCGGCTCGGTGGTTTCCGCGGCGTGATGAGGTCGCCCGCCAGTGGAACCGGACTTGACTCGGGGCGGTGCATTCATAATGGTTGCCATCAGCAGCTCCAGTTCTCGGTTTCTGTTCGCCAAAGGGCACAATAGGCGCATCTCGCGCAGCGACAACCTGGAAAATCGCCGGAACTCGGCGGTCGAATGCGACGAGTCGCGGCGGGGATCGTATACTACCGCAGAAGCAGCCCGGCGGCACCAAGTCGCCGATCCCATTTACGCAGCTGCAGCAGCATGTAGATCGACATCGCGATATTGCCGAGAGTCATGATCAGCAGGAACCAGCCCAGTCGAGCCCAATGACCGCGTTCCTTGTACGCGACCCAGAGGTAAAACGTCAAAAAGCCAAAGTAGCAGTCGGCCAATGTCGCGTGAAACCAGGGGTCGGTCGTCAACGGCGGCCCGACCTGCAGGATGCTGCGATCGAGAGCGGCGTACGTCGTAACTGCGATCATTGCGCCCAGAATTGCGCCGAAAATCAGCCCCAGTAGAATCCGAACCATAACCGCCTCGTGAGAAGAGGGAATGCAACGATGGGCGGTGCCGGGCAGTGGTTACCGCAGACAATCGTGTCCGGGCTCAGTGCGAATAAACCTCGAGGTAGCGTTTGACGCTGAATTTCCTCGCGGTGTTGTCCGAACTCATGTACCGGATCTTGCCGAAAATCGAACGTTCGGGACCCCATGCCCGGTCGTACCTTCCCAGCACCCAGAAAATTCCGCTGTAGGAGTTGGGGTTGCGTCCATCCAGAGCGATTCTGTTGTTGAGCTCGATCATGTAATCGAGCGCGATCTGCGGCGACGGCGACCATTCCAGGATCTTCTTTCCCCATAACATCCGCAAGTAGTTGTGCATCCGCCCCTCGCGCACCAGTTGCCTTTGGGCGGCATTCCAAAGCGGGTCGTGCGTCCGCGATTGCTGCAACTGTTCGAGAGTATAAACACGGGGGCGAGGGTCATTTGCGTGCTCGGCCAGCGTTTCTTGCGCCCAGGCCGGCAGCGACTCATACTGATCGTAGTCCGCTCTCTGGCTGCACATATTGTAGCCCAGTTCACGCCAGGTGATCAGTTCGTCCAGAAAGGACTCTTCATTCGCATCGACGCCCCACCAGCCCTGGGAGCTACCGTTCGTTCTTCCGGTCAATTTGTCGGGTATCCAATCGGCGCGGCGCGTGAGCGCGTCAAAGATCGCATGCACCGAGATATGGCCGAAGTGCAGGTACGGAGAGAGGCCGCTGGTCGCGTCCAGTTCCGGTTCGTTGCGCTCGGAAGCGTAATGCGACAGCTTCGAATCCAGGAAAAGCTGCAGCGTCGCTTGCGCGGCGCGGCAACCGCCGGCGGTCGCGACCGGAGGCACGGAATGATCGATTGGAAATCCGGCCAGCTCGTCTGCCCTTCGCT
>VGZA01000092.1 GCA_016872775.1 Planctomycetota bacterium
CCCCGTTCCCCGTTCCCCGTTCCCCGTTCCCCGTTCCCCTCAATCGAGGAAATCTTCCTCGTCGAGTCGCTGGGGCACGTACTGTTCGGTGACGTAGCTGATATCTTTGCTGATCAGTGCTTCGACCTCGAGCTTGAATCCATTCTTGAGCATTAACTCGATTTCCTTCTGCCAAGGCTTCTTATTTGCGAACCAGGGATACTGAGCGATCTGCCTGGCGCGTTTGATATCCTGATCGTTAAGTTTGATCTGCACGCTGGGATTCAACTGGCAGCGTTCGAAGTCGATACTGCGCAGGCCGAGGTAACGCGCGGCCGGGATCGCCATCCGCTTGGATTCGTAGGCCAGGTTGATCGAGCCTTGTTTGATGACGCTGTAGATATAGTACCCCCAGGGGTCGTTATCGAGCAGGCAGTAGACGGGCAGTTTAAGTTCATGGTGCAGTCGATTTAACATGCGCCGCACACCGCGCGGCGGCTGACCGCCGCCGTGCGTGAGGATGCAGTTATATTCGCGCCAGAACTTGTCCTCGTTGAATCGACGCCAGACGGTGTCTTTTTCCACATGCAGGATGAACTCCGCCTGGTTCTTCTTGAATTGCACGATCTCCGGTTCAACGATGGAGGGAATGGTATAGCCGCCGGATCCCATGCGCGAGCAATCGATTTCGTCGCCGCTATCGACCAGCACGATCGGTCCGACCATTGAGCCAGCACTTTTGGCGTACAGATGCAACTCTTCGCGCAGCGCGTCGAGCGTCACTTCGGAATCCTCGATGATCGGATCGCAGTCGGCCTGTTCGTCAAAAGTTTCCTCGCGCGTTCCAGGAATCGTGTGCTTCAACAGGTAGTAGAGACCTCGGATGCTGGTAGTTTTTCCCTGTTCGATCAGTTGCTTGCAGCCCGATCCGACCAGCAGCATCTGCATGTAGGATTTGGCTTGGGACAGATTGAAGAGTTCGCGGCGGTTGGTGCCGCTGCCCATTTCGATGATCCGGCGGGAGTTATTGAAACGGACATTGGACAGTGACCGGGACGGCACGTCGAAAAACGGAGCGCGACCGCGTTCCGCGGAATCGATGACGCTTCCGGCCAGTTCGCGCAACGACGACAGCGTCTTTTTGTCGCGGCTTGTCAGTGTGACTTCGGTCTTTTCCTGTTTCCTGGCCTTTTTCGCCATGTGATCCTCGGTTGGCTAAGCTGGTATCGCGGCCGCGTCAGGCGGAAACGGCGTGGGGGGCATCTCCCGCCGGCTCGACGATCAGAACATTATCCCCGAATTCCTCGTTCCCCGATTCGATGCGCTCGCCGCGATCGTTGAACCGGGCGTCCGCTTCGGACGTTTTGCGTTTGGCGACGTGCAACAGGCGGTCGTAAAGATCTTTTTTCTGTTTGTCGCCGAATTCACGGATGGCGCTGACCGCCGACGCCACTTCGCCCAGGTAACGCAGGAAGACAGATCGTCGTTCACCTTCTTGCAGGACCTTGTTGCGTCGATTGAGGTAGATCGACAGTTTGCGGCCGACGGCCTGCAATCCGAGTTTCAGTTCCTTCATGATTTCTTCGTAACCGGCGATCGCTTCTTTCGATTCGCTGGTGAACGGCACCCAGACGCTGGCCACATGCACCATCACGGTCAATGGTCCGGCGGGAAGTTGACCGCGCGCCTGCTGCAGCCCGTAGGCCCGCCAGTTCGTGCCGGTGACCGCCTGGGTGATCGCGCAGCCGGCGGGAGAGAACTGCAGCGGCACACGGTTGGCGTAGCGCAAAACCTGCATCGTCTGTCCTTCGCTCAAATTCACATTCCGCATCGCCTCGTGTAACCTGGCGATTTCGTCTTTCTTCAGTTTCGCGGCGCTTTGCCGCGGCCCGATCTTCGCTTCGTCCAGGATTTTCTCGGCGCCGTCGCCCCCGATGCCATCAAACGTCGTGATCAGGAACTGCCGCAGTGACCGGGCATCGCTTTCTCCCAGAAGTTCCGTGAGCGTGTCGAGTGGAACTTTCTGCGCCGAACTTGCGCCACCAAACGCCAATCCCACTTCGATCAGGAACGGGTTGCCGCGATAGACCGAGGGAGGACGCGTCGCCGCGCAGTAGAATTCTCCGGGGACCACATGGTGCAGTCCCTTGAGGATCAATTGTTCTCCAATGGGCGAAATGCAGTCGGTGGCCGGCGCGCTGATGCGCGTCTGCTGAATCGACTGATATAGGGCATCGGCCTCCTGGCGGCCGATGCGTTTCGGGTTAGCCCGCGTGCTGATTTTGGCGCCGTTGCAGACATTGCGCGCGACAGACGAACTGACTCGCGAAAACGAATCGGTCAGGAACTGCGAAATCGTCCCGGCATGGGTGTCCTTGAGCATCGTCACCAGCCGGCCCAGTTCCACGCCGTATGGGTGCGGCTTGATTTCCTTCGGCTCTTTCGGCAACTCCTGCGTCGACCGTTCGTACAATCGTTCGTTGCCTTCCGGATCGAGATAGTGAATGGTCACGTGCGGGTTGGCAATCGCGGTCTGTTCGAGATAGTCGTCGACGCTTCCGCGTCCGCGGTTGAAGCGGCCTTCCAGTTCGATCGTGACGCGCGTGCCACTCTTCACCTCAGGGGGATGCTTCCCCTCCGCCGCCGTGTAATGCGTGACCCACTCGATGCCGTGATCGGCAATGTACTTCATTCCCTTATCGCCCGGTGGGATATCCTCGCCTTCCCCTTTACCGTTGAGGATCTCCGGAAGATTTCTTTTCGTATCAATCTGAATTTCGTAGTAGTGGGCCGGCTTGCGCGGCGAGATCTTGGAAATGATGCGTACCGGCTTACCGGTGGTCAACATGCCGTACATGCCGGCCGCGCTGATGCCGATCCCCTGCTGGCCGCGGCTCATCCGCAGGCGATGAAATTTTGAACCGTAAAGCAGCTTGCCGAAAATCAGCGGAATCTGCTTCTTCACAATCCCGGGGCCGTTGTCCTGCACGCCGATCTTGTAGCGGTTATTTCCCAGGCTTTCGATATGCACCCAGACTTCCGGAACGATGCCGGCTTCTTCGCAGGCGTCGAGCGAATTATCGACCGCTTCTTTGACCGTGGTCAGCAGCGCTTTGCGCGGGTTGTCAAATCCCAGCAGGTGGCGATTCTTCGCGAAGAACTCACTGACGGAAATGTCGCGTTGTTTGGCCGCCATCGATTCGGCGGTGGCACGGCGGCGCGGTCCGGCGCCGGATCCCGCACCGTCTTCGATCGGACTCTCCGAATCCTCGCGTCCCGAACCCGCCGATTGCCCACGTTCTTGGCTGTTAGCCGTTCGCGCGCTTGACTTCGCCATCGATGATTCCTGGCCTCCTGCTCCCGCTATCTTGCCTGAGTTCCGTTAAGCTGGGGGAATTATAGCGACTATGCCGGCATCCTCCCAGTCGGTTTTCCTGGTACGAACGTTACGGCAATTCCGGCAGTTATAGCAGGCACACAAAGTTTCACCCGCTTTGACGGACCCTGCCGAGATAGGTAGTAACATTCGTACGGCCGGCCCCACCCGGACCGTCGAATCCTGCCGATGTTCGCGACGCCCCCTGGTCTTTTCCTTGCGCCGGCCGCCGCGAAACGATTCAACAAGTTACCGAAGGAGCGACCCAATGCGTCAACAATGGATTGGTACCCTGGGCCTGTTTGCAGCGATTTGCCTCCTGGGAATCGCTGCCACCAGCGCGCGGGCTCAAGACGGATGCCCCTGCCAGAACGAGTGCGGGTATGCGGCTTCCTGCAGTCCCTGGCGATACGGCCAGAACAGTCTGTTCCACAATTACTACGTGCCCGGCGTGTGTGGCGGAGTCCCCGCCTCCCTGTACGTCTCACCGATGCCCGTCCCCGCGGTCGTTGGTCATACCTACATTACCAACGAGGCGTTCATGCCGCACGAACAGATGCACAACCATCACAAGAAATATTACCGCTATACCAACGACGGTCGAGGAATGACGCGGACCAGCGTTCATTGGTACAGCCCACCGTTCAAGAATGCGGCCCGGACCGGATTGAATGCGTTTCGCATCGCCCGTTAACTCCGTTACGGTTTCGCTCTGTCCGTTTACGACCTGATCTCTGGAACCCACGCACCGCCCCGACGTGGATCAGCATAAAGGGAAGCGTCCCATGAAAAATCTGTCACTCCTGTTAGCACTGACTGTAGGCTGCACCGTGTTTGCCACGTCCAGCTCCGCCCAAGCCGATCCGAAACTCCGCAGCTATTGGCATGCGGCACACCGTTCGGATCGTTCGTCGTGGCACCAACCGTATTATCACACTGCCTGGGGGCGACCCGTGGCGCTGGTCGTTCCGCCGACCGCTCGCACGGAAACGCACTGGGGCTGGGGTGTGGCTCAGTCCAGTATCACGCCGATCTACCAGCAATTCAAACGGCCGTATCCTGGCGGAGAATCGGGCGAATACGGCGCCTTGCTGGGAACGCCTCCCTGGCCCAGTCATACCAATCAGTTTGGCGTCTATTACATTCGCGGGCCGTGGTAACGCCTGGCTGAATTGTCGCGCTCCTCGCGACCGTCCATCACCTCGCTCGCAGCGATATCCCGTTGGCGATTCTTCGCAAAAAGGGTCTCCTCGGATCCGCTGCGAGCGACGGCAGGACGCCCGGCGTTTCCCTGGTTTAAAGAAACCGCCGGACGTATGCGGGGGGATTGAGTGTGCGTTCTGAGTGCGTCCATTGGTTTTGTATCCGGTACTCCACCCAACGACCTTCCGTGCGGATCTTAATCACCACGGCATTGCGCCAGCCGAGGAATCCCGGCCGACACAAATCGGCGACGGAACTTCCCAACTGCGGATCGGGGGGCGGGAAGAGTCGCAGCCAGCCACGCAGTGCCGCCTGTTGCTCTGCCGTCGTCGCGATGGCGCCGACTTCGGTCCAGAAGCGGTCCGCGAGCTTTTTCTGTGGGACCATCAAATCGGCGATTTGCACGATGCGTTGTCCGGAGGGATCGACTTCGCGCGTCACCGGTTCGGCGGCCAATTGAGATTCGGCTCGGGCGAAATCAAGAGACAGCGGCAGAGTTCCGCCGCCCCGCTTGATTGCACTTCGCGCGCGCAACTCGGCTCGCCACTTTGATCGCTCATCGTCGGCTGCTGACCCTCTTCACAGTACACCGGAACTTCGCGCGGCGAAATCCCCAGCCCTCCAGTGTCCTGGCGCAAGACCGATTAACGTTGGGGCCCTTGCCTCGGATCGATCGATGGCAGCCCGCCGACGGCCCGAATTCGGAGCAACTCGTCCCGCGACGACTCGCAAAACGCAATCACGCGAGAACGTTCCTCAAACTTCCGCCGAGAGACGGCGTCGATCTGGTCCTGGATCCGCTCGAGCAGCCAGTCGAGGTCTTTTTCACGGTACGGCGCCCGGCGGTCCACGTTTACGTAAACCGGGTTGGTGTGGGATTCCGCATCGGGCTTGGATCCGTTGCCGGACGAGTGTGCGCGTGCAGCGATCCAGGACGATTCGGAGAGTTCAATCTCCCGCTCCAGCTCCAGCCACTTTCCCTGCTGCTCCAAACGAGGAACGAGAAACCGATCGATCGCCAGGCCATTGACGATCAAATCGATCTGTGCCACCGGAGTTACTTCCGATCGGCAACGCAGTCGGACCCGCACGCGATGCGGGCCTTTGCCCCGTTTGTCGATGGTCCCACCGGGCGACTGGTCCTCCACTTCCAGCAACAACAGCGGTCCCGTCGTAAAGAAACTTCTGCCCTCGGAGGCAAGCCGCGCCCATTCACCCGGTTCAGGAGCCGTCGGAGCATGAACGTAGGTGCGGCTGTCACCCAGGGAGCGACAAAAAGGAAAATCGCTTGCGCCGATCGCGGGAAAGCGAAAACCGATGTTCAGCACGCGATACCAACCTTCGACGCCGATTCCGCGGTAGGCCGCGAACTGCAGTAGTTCGACGCCATCGGTGGCGCGCGACGCAATATCCGCAAAAATCTCCTGGCTGTGGCCGCCATGCGCATTGAATGCATATCCGCCCATTGCCCGCACTTCGCGACCAAGCACACCGATCAACGGCCAATCGGTCGTTATCGCCGTTTGCTCGGAAAGCGCAAGCCGCCAATGCATCAGGAAGCAGGCGTGCCCGTAGCTGCTGGAAGTGTATTCCTGACCGGAGGCCAGCGCACAATTGCCGCGCCAGACAATCGAGTCCGGACCCAGGCCGCGCATCTGCGGCGCTGACATGCGGCCCATCGTCCCGGAATAGTGATGAAAGCGGTTCCAGCAAAGCAGGAAACCTCGGCTCAGGTCTTCCGCTTCCAGCAGGTCGAGCGCCCGCTGATCGTCCGATTCCGTGCGGCGATTCAAATGAATGTGGGTATCGCCGGAATAGTAATGCCGTTCTGTCATCCCTGCGGTGCGTTCGAGGGATATTGTCACGTCCTGTGTTGCCGCGGCTTCGAGATGCGTGGTGGCGGTTTCGGGACGAAATTCGATGCCTTTCCAGACTTCCACGCGCACGGGCCCTGGCGGAACTCGAACCTGTGTCTGACCCGAACAATAGAAGTACCATCCGATGTAGCGCAGCGGGCCGGCACCGGGCCGATTGCCGACGCCGTACAGCGGCTCCTCGCCCGGCGGCACGACGCCGTTCAATACCGTCGAATACGGCACGCCCAGACCGAACGCCGCCAGGGGATTCTCCTGCGGCTGATAATAATTGCCGTCCGCTGCGATGACGTTGACGCGCGCGGGAGTCGGTTTGCCGGTTGCCCGATCCAGGATCGACAGGTTGATCACTCCCGTGTGGTCACCGCGGGCGATCGCGCGAACCCCGGGACGATCGAATCCCGGCGGCGTGAACAACACCGCGTCGTCCGCCGGATCGGACTCGGGTTGCGGCAGGTCGTCGTGATTGGCCCGTACGGCATTCGTGGAATGGGCGATCAAAAGCAGCAACGTGAGCAACGCCATGCGCAGTCGAAGGCAAACGGGCAAGAACGCTCTTGTTCGCGCGGGGCCTGCCACGCCACCGCTCCGCGGTCGAAATCGTGTCGCCTCGCTGGCGGCGGTTACTTCGTCGATTCGCCCGATGGTATTCACTTGGTCTTTGGTTCCCAAATGCGCGACTTTTGTGCTTCGCAGAACCCGTCGTTTGCTGGTCGCAGTTTCCAGATCTCCACCTTCTTCAGAAGCGTGGGCTCGCCAACCGTAAACGCATCCACTCCGGAGTGAGCGCGGTATTCGGGATATGCCGCGAGCAGTCCCTGTCGCCCGTTGACAAACAGTTCGACCAGATACTTGTCGATGAAAATCCGCAATTCAACATCCTCGTCGGCCGCCAGATCGGCGAGCGAAATTGGTGCCTTCGTCTTCGAACAAACGATGCCGGACGGGGGCCAATATCGCATGAGGCACACCTCGTGAAAATCAGGGTACACTGACTGCAGAGCGTTGCGTTGCTCTTGGTTGTCTGCTCAGATTAGTCGCGGGCGAGACCGCCTGACAAGTGGTCGCCGATTTGGGTTGACTGGCCGAGCGATGCAGCGAAAATCGATCGCTGACCGACCCGCAATCGGAGGTTGGCACCGGCATCGATCCTCCCGGAACTCGTGGCATGGCGCGGTGTTGGAGGTTGTGGTGCCCCTGGCTTCCGCGTGCGTAGGCGGTCCCGGTTTCGAACGACGGGGGGGCTCGAACCAAGTTTGAGCTACGTAGCTCGAAACTTGTTTCGAGTCTTCCTTCCTATCGAGGCTAAACTCACCATGCTTTATCCACTCGCCCACTCGATTCCCTGGACCGGCTTGCGTCTCGTCATACTCCTTGCAGCCCTGTTTCCGAACAAAACTTCCGCCGCACCGACAGCCCGATCGAAAAGGGAATGCCGGGTTACGTTGCTCAAAAAGCCGATCAGATCCACTTGACGGGCGAGCTCGACAACGGCCAGTTGGCGGACAGAATCGGCGGTACCTTCTCGCGAAGTTCGCGAAGCGCGGCGTGCCGGAAAGGCAGTTGTTGCTTCACGGTCCCGCGGAGCATTACCGTTACCTGCAATACTACGATCAGATCGACGTGGCACTGGACGCTTTCCCGTACAACGGTGGAACGACGACGATGGAGGCCCTCTGGCAAGGGGTTCCGGTGCTGACGTTCGACGGTGACCGCTGGGCATCCCGTACCAGCCAGACAATTATCCGTCGCACGCCGCTGTGCGAATTCGTCGCATCGGACTTGTCGCACTATGTGGAACTGGCGGTCGGCCTCGCGGCATCGAATAAAACCCCGGAGAAGCTCCGTACGCTTCGGCCCCGAATGCGTGAACTGTTGCTGCAGTCCGTGGCCTGCGATACCCGCCGTCTGGCAGGAGCAATGGAAGTGATCTACGAGGAGGTGTATGAGCTGTAGATTGTCGGTACCACGTCAAAGCGGACGGGCGATGGACTGCCGTCGACAAAGTGTTCCCAGCGAGGCGGGACATCGATGCAATCCGGCTCCGACGCGTACGGATCGCCGTTCACCGCGCAAGCGCGGGCTCGACTGCCTCCGCACAGACGGCGATATTCGCAGACGCCGCATTTGCCCTCGAACGATTCGGCGTCCCGCAGGCGGCGGAAAATGGGCGAATTCTGATAGACGTCGACGACATTGTTCCACGGAAAGACGCCGCGCATCCGGTCGTGGGTCGCGGCATCGGCGCCGTCGATACTGACCGCCATCCGCGCAATACCCGCGCGCTTCAGACGTTGAATCGCTGCGATGGTGACCAGCGGAGTCGGCGACGGTGTAATCCCCGTTTCCAGGTTCTTCGACACCGCATGCTCGATCAACTCGTACACGTCGGCGTGCTTCAACGGATCGCCGCCTGAAATCACCAGCAGCGGTGGTTCCGGGAAGGTTGCCAGCTAGTCGATCATTGCCATCGCATGGGCCGTCGAAAGCTCATTCGGGTCGGCCGTTGCCTGAGCACAGGCGCGGCAATGCAGACAGACCAGGTCGCACGCTTTGGTGATTTCGTAAAAGACAATCAAGGGACTGCTGTCGCGAAATTCACGCGGCCGTAAAAACGCGTCCCCGGACGAGGCGCAGTCGTCGGCACTGACCGGCTCTCCGAGGGAACATTCGGCGGAATATTCGGCTTGGGGCTCCCGGCTTCCACCATCACCCGATCATCCTCGCTTGATTGGCTTTCCTTCGCGCTGCGCCTGCCAGACCTCGACGCTGAACCTGTCTGCGTGCAGAATAGGTGCGAGGGAGACTCAACGTCAATGGACGCTCATTCAAAACCGCCGCCGGCTCGCCACATCGCGATCATCGGAGCCGGCATTTCCGGACTTGCCGCGGCCTGCCGTTTGCGGGAACTGTTGCCGGATTCCGCGGTGACCGTTTTCGAGTCGAGCGCACGACCGGGCGGCGTGCTCCGTACGGTACGACGCGACGGATTCCTGATCGAAACTAGTGCCGACAGTTTTATCACTTCGTTTCCCTGGGCACTCCGTCTCTGCGACCGACTGGGACTGGCGGACAAAATCATTCCCACCGATGCCGCACACCGTCGAGCCTTCGTAGTCCGACGCGGCCGTCTGCTGCCGATTCCCGACGGGCTGATGATCATGGCGCCCAGCCGACTCGGCCCCCTCGTCCGCTCTGCGATTCTCAGTCCCTGGGGCAAACTGCGAATGGCCGCCGAGGCATTTGTCCCGCGCGGTTCCGGAAACGACGAAAGCCTGGCCTCGTTTGTGCGTCGCCGCTTCGGACGCGAAGCTTTCGAGCGCCTGATCCAACCACTGGTCGGCGGGATGTATACCGGCGACCCCGAACGCTTGAGCGTGCTGGCAACCATGCCGCGTTTCGTGGAAATGGAACAACAGCACGGAAGCCTGATCCGCGCGATGCGAAGCAAGAACCGCCCCGGAGCCGAAGCGAACCAGGGCAGCGGCGCCCGCTACGGACTATTCGTCGGATTGACGGACGGTATGTCCGAACTCGTCGATGCGATTTGCAGGTCGCTGCCTCCCGGCACGATTCGCTGCGACTGCCCGGTCTCCGATCTGACACGTGACGGTCAGGGCCGATGGGGTATGCGCATCGCGAACGCGTCCGAGCCCGCATGGTTTGATCGCGTCGTCGTGGCGGCTTCCGCACCCCACACGCAACGGCTGCTGAGTACGATCGATTCCGAACTGGCCGAGAGCTTTCGGCAGGTACCGACGAACAGCAGCGCGATCGCGTCGCTGGGATATCGCCGCGAGCAGATCGAGCACCCGTTGGATGGTTTTGGCTTCGTCGTGCCCAGCGCGGAACGACTGCCGATCCTCTCGGGCAGTTTCTCCAGCGTCAAGTTTCCCGGTCGGGCTCCGGCCGGTCATGCACTCGTTCGCGTCTTCCTGGGCGGCGCGACGCGTCCCGATCTGCTGGAACGGAGCGACGAATCGCTGATCCGCCTGGCGCACGAAGAACTCTCACGCCTGATCGGTATCCGAGGTGAGCCCGTTCTGTCGATGCTCAGCCGCTGGAGTCAGGCGATGCCCCAGTATCAGATCGGCCACCTGCAATGGCTGGAGACGGTCCGCTCGCGACTCGCATCCCTGCCAGGCCTTGAACTTGCCGGT
>VGZA01000093.1 GCA_016872775.1 Planctomycetota bacterium
AAAAGCTTACGGCGAGGAATTTTCTCCTGCGGTACGCGATTTTGTTAAGCAGCATCGAGTGAAATTCGAGACCGTCTATTTCGAAACCGATGAATGGCGGCGGATTTCCAAGGCCGTGCAGGACGAATCCGAGACGCCGCAGTCGGGAGACGACAAAGATCGGGAAGCGATTCGGCCACTCGAACCGATTTCCACGTCCGACACCAAGGCCGGTTCGGTCAGTCCCGCCGCCCAGGACGATGGCTCGTCGTCCTCGCCCAACGAAAAAAGCCCGACGGAGTTGAAGAACGGCGAGGCGGCGACGGCGACCGCTCCCTCCGCCGCACCCCCGCGAGAATTGTCGATCACCGGAGAGGTCCCGCCTCCCCAACCGTCGTTTGTGAAAGCGAGGATCTGGCGACCGATCGAAATCCAAGTCACATCGCTCAACGCGCAAGAAGCGTTCATGATCTGGATGAAAGCCGCCCTGGTCTCCGGCGTCGTATTGGCTAGCCCCTGGGTGTTCATCCAGATATGGAATTTCGTGGCGGCCGGTCTCTATCCCCACGAAAAGAACTACGTCTATCTTTATCTGCCGTTCAGCACCGCGTTGTTTCTCAGTGGTGCCGCATTGGCGTTTTTCTTCGTTTTCGAGCCGGTACTCGAATTCCTCTTCCGCTTCAATGACTCGATGAATATCGGCATCGACGCGCGCATCAGCGAATGGTTGAGCTTTGTGTTGATCCTGCCGCTGGGGTTCGGCATCAGCTTCCAACTGCCGCTCGTGATGCTGTTCCTGAACCGGATCGGCGTACTGGCGATCTCGGTCTATATCGAAAAGTGGAGAATCGCCGTGCTGGTGATCATTATCATCTCGGCGATCCTGACTCCCGCGGATCCGATCAGCCTGCTGTTGATGGCCTGCCCCCTGACAGTACTCTATTTTCTGGGGATCGGGCTCTGCGAATGGATGCCTCGGCACAAAAGTCCCTATGCCAAAGCGTACGATGCGTGAGGGATTCGCCTCGCTCTTTCAAATCGCTTCGCTGCCACGTTCTCCCGTGCGGATGCGGATGCAGTCGTCCATCGGCAGCACAAAGATCTTTCCGTCGCCGATCGCTCCCTTCTCTCCCGTCCGCCCGCCACGAATAATCGCGTTGATCGTCGGTTCGACGAATTCGTCATTCACCGCGATCTGCAGTTGAACCTTGCGCAACAAATTGATCGCGATTTCGTGCCCGCGGTAAAGTTCCGTCTGACCCTTCTGGCGGCCGAACCCCTGGCAATCCATCACCGTCAGACGAAAGACTTCGACTTCCGTGAGCGCCGCCTTGACCGCCTCTAATCGACTGGGCTGGATGATCGCGATAATTAACTTCATGAACCCCACCTCACGCACTGCCGCGGCCGAATCCCGCGAAATGACGCGTTAAGAATCTAGCCCCGCGCTGCCAGCCGAAAAAGGGGTGGGATACCCGGCACACGCAAACGTAGCGTGCGTTTGCTTGTGCCTGCGTGGGTATCCAGTGGGCTCCAGGCATGAACCCGACTCACAATCGACACACCATCCAGGCAGTAGGCATACCGATGGTCAATCGCGGTTTGCATAAACAGTGCCAATCGCAGGCTGTTCCGTCGAGGTGATGCGATCGACTGAGACACAACCCCTTATTCGACAGGTAATTGCGATGATCGTTATATTGGCGAACCGGTCCAACAAGTCGACAGCTGAAATCGATCGCTGCTCACTTCGCGAGCATATGCCGTCGCGTCGCTGGGCAGTCGCCGCTATTCCTTCGCCGCCGCCGTTCGAGCGGTCCCGGCGATCAGGTAACCAATCCTTTGGTCACCAGCATGAAAACGTCTTCCAAGGTCGGGTCTTTGTCGGCGAAGCTGCGCAGCCCGACCCCTTGCCGCACGAGTTGGTCGAGCAGGCTGGCAACTCCCTGATCGTCGGTATCGAGTTCGACGATCGCCGCATGGTCTTCGATCGTCACGTTGCGGACGCTCGGCAAACTTCGAACGATCGACAGTCCAACATCCATGCCCGAAGTGAACTTTATTTCGACCAGCCGATTGCCTCGGATGCGTCGATAAACGTCCTGGATCGGGCCGTGCATCAGCAATTGGCCCCGTTCGATGATCCCGATCGAGGTACAGGTATCGGCCAGTTCCGAGAGGATATGGCTGGAGATCAGGATCGTCTTCCCCATTCTTCGCAGTTCTTTCAGCAGCGCCTTGACTTCGATGCGCGCGCGCGGATCGAGACCGCTGGTCGGTTCGTCCAGGATCAGAACCGGCGGATCGTGGACGAGCGTTTTCGCGAGGCAGAGTCGCTGTTTCATGCCGCGGGAAAGTCCGTTGACGTAGTCGTTGCGTTTGTGTGCCAGGTCGAGCAATTCCAACACGTCGGTGATGATCTGTTTCCGCTGCCCGCGGCCGATCCTGTAGGCGACCGCAAAAAAGTCCAGAAATTCCCAGACTCGCATGCCGTCGTAGACTCCGAAGTTATCCGGCATGTAACCGACGCTCTGCCGGACCTTCATTGGATCGCGCGTGACGCTGAATCCGTTGACGATTCCCTCGCCGCGACTCGCCTTCAACAACGTTGCCAGGAAGCGGATACTGGTGCTCTTGCCGGCGCCGTTGGGGCCGATGAACCCGAACAATTCCCCCGCTTCAATTTTCAGGTTCAACCTCTGGACCGCCGTGAAATCGCCGTAGTCTTTTCCGAAGTCGATCAATTCAATCATGGGGCGTTCTGGGACATGGCATGGGGAATGGAAACTGCACGAGCGTACCACGCTCGACGATCTGTGGGGAAGTGGGACGAGCAAACCGCCTCAGCGCTTGCCAGGGGAGCTGCCGGTCGGACTGGGAGTGCCGGCACTCTCGGCGGGGTTGTTAGGGTCGTCCGCATCTTCCTCGGGCGGCGGATCACGGACTTCGAGGCTGCAATTGATGTCAGGCTTGGGTGCCGGAATCGGCCCCATGGCGAGATGACAAAGCACCATCGCGCGGAAAGCGGTTTGGGCCGCGACCGGGCGGAATTCAATGCCGGCCAGACCCTCCTCGGTCCAGCCGATCAGCCGGACATCACCCGGGCTCAGCCGCAGCCGGCGGATCGCCAGCTCGAACATCCCGGCAAGGTTGATTTCGCCACTCAATTCCTCGTCCGTGCGGACGGTCGCTCGGTGGTTGGCCCATTCGGCAAAGTAATTCCAATCGGGGGGGCGGGGCTGGAACCGAACCGGCACCGTGGCCAGAGCGGGCAGATCACCGATCCAGGCGATTTCCGCCGCGCCGGACGGGAGCACCCGCAGAATCCCGGCGCTTTGGATCGCAATCTCGGAGCCGTTGCGTAATTCCGCGTTCGGACCGTTCTCGTTGATCAACTTCAGACCACCTCCCACCGACAACATGTGCTCGCTGTGGACCATGCCTGTGGAATTCGAGCGAACCTGAAAACCGCTCAGCTCGCCGGTGAGCCGGCGGTCCCCCGCCGTACGGGTTTCATTGCGGAAGTGCACCTGGGTAGCGCTTTCATGCAATTGACGCCGGTAACCGGCGTCGACCGCGAACGGAATCGCCAGGGCCGACGGGTCCTCGAAGCCAAGGTCGTAGGCGGTGGAGAGCGAACTGTAGAGCGCCGAATATCGTGTGAGATGGCCCCGGGGAAATCCCCCGTAGAGTTCCAGCACTCCGATCTCGGTGCGGCTGCGAATAAAGCCGATGTCGAGCTGCGCGATGCGCACGACGCCAACCGCGCCAAAAATGGCGATCAGCGGAGCCGCAACCCAGGCCAGTTCGACCCGCCCCAGCAACCGGAAGAAAAGCCAATTCACCGGCACCAATACCACCAGGTACAGCGATACCACGCGCAGCACGAACGACGGCTGAGGAATGCGAATGCCGGCCGCCCGAGTCAACGCTCGGCGCGATTCGTCGGCGGCGGCACTGAAATCGTTCCAGCCGGCAACGCCCGATTCCGGAGTAAAACTGTGCCCGTCGAAGTGCCAGTCCGTGGCACTCGGATGCTTGCCCGGGATCGGCACCGGTGACTCCGGCACGCCGCCAAGCATCGCCGTGGCCAGCGGATTCGATCGGTCGGCGCGGATCTTAGGCGCCATCGACGCGAATAGCGTCTCCTCGGCTTTGGCATCCAGATAGCCCACGTCCCGCGTGAAATAGCGCAGCATCGAATTCAGGCGCGGGTCCTCTTCCAGATGCCGCTCCTCTTCGAAATCGGTCCAGGTCTGATGCACGATCGTGTTGTTATCGTACGGGACGAAGCGACGGGACGGCCGGCGCAACAAGCAGGCATTGACAAAATTATCCAAGCTCTTCCAGTTGACGATACGCCGATCGTTCAGCGGAAACGCCGTAACCGCGATCCGCCCCCGACCGACGCGCCGTTCGATCAGCAGATTGCCCGTCCCCGGAACAAAACTGGCATCGGGGTGTTTGGCGAGCTGGGCGCAGAGGATCGGCTGGCCGACGAGGTCGAGTCGCCGCGCGTCTTTCGTCCGTTGGCAGGCCACCGACCAGCCAGTATTCAACTCTTCGAAGTCATTCTGCGTCAGCTCGACAGCCCGAACTTTTTCCGCCGGCAGGTAGTCCGCGAGAAAGCTCCCTTTGAGCAGGTCAAGTGAATTGGGGCCGCTGATCAGAATCTGACCGCCCCAGTGCAACCAATCGAGAATCGCTTGCTGCTGGTCGAGTGTAATCGATGCCGGCTGTATCTCGTCCCAAAGCAGGTAAGCCAGATTCGTCCAGGTCAACGGATTTCCGGAAAGCGGGATCGCCGAATCGGATGCGGCGTCGAGCTGCGGCAGGACCACGCGATAGTAGAGCCGCGTACCGACCGAGCCTTCGTTGCGCGGCGCTGCTACCGACTCCAGTTTTTTCCAATAGCCGTAGCTGTCGGGGTCTTTCGCCAGGACCACAAAGTAAAACTGAAAATCGGGCATCGCGACCGTGCCTTCCCGAATCGGCGGGATCACCTCGCGACCGCCACGCGCCGTCAACAGCCTGGTCTGCAGCCAGATATTCTTGGTATTGCCCGTCTCCATCACCATCCCGCGTGGCACCTGATAAATCAACTCCGTGTCCTTGCTTGTTCCTTTGGGGAGCTGGATTTTGCGTGATCCCGAAAGCTGGAACCGCGTGCGTTCAACATCCAGCCGCTTGTCGTCGCCGTCGACCGTCGCCGACTCGATGTCGCCGTTGAAATTGAAGTTGTTCGCCACAAACTGTTGCCGCGCCGAAACCCAATGACCAGGTTTGACGTAGTTGGTGACGGTCGACGGATCGTCCGGAAACGTCTTCAGGCGAGTCCACTCGAAATCAGGTTTGGCTTTTTCTTTTTTCTTCTTGAGGTCTTCCTGCTCCTTTTTCTTCTTGGCGGCCGTCGAGGTAGCGCTTCCGCGGCAGCCATTACATCCGGGTAACAGCGCAAGCAAACCGAGGGCCACCGCCACCAACCAGCAGGTGACGGCTCGCGCCAGCGCTGATCTTCCCGATCCCACTTCCCGTACGTCGAGGTTCATTTTTTTCCCTTGCATTCCCGCCGCCGATTCGCCGTTCGCCGCCAACTCGCTCCACGGTCCCCATCGCCACGAACATCAATTTACGTCCTGACTTGCGGGCTGGAAATCCGGCGCGGAACGGCCCCGGTACCTACTCGAGCTCCCGCAAACGCCGCCAGTCCTCCGGTGTGTCCAGGTCGAGGGCAACCTGGGGATCGGCGAGCGGAATGGGCTGCTGCGCGTGCCGGGCGATGAGGTCCCGCAAGCCGCTCCCGGCCGGCATCGCACGGAATTCGCTCGCCAAACGCCAGGGTAACGCAACCGGATGCCCGCGACGTTGCGTGGAGAACGGAACGACGACCATGTCCGGGTCGACGCGATGAAGATAGGCATCGTACACGGCGTCGATCGCCGCGGCGGTTAACAGCGGCATGTCGGCCGGCGCTACCATCCAGGCCCAATCGGCTTGAGGCCGCCAGGTACGCTCGGCGTATTCGAGCCCCTCGATCAACGACGCACGCATGTCTTCCGGATCGACATCGGGTAGGACGAACTCGACCTGTTGCCCACGGCAGATTTCCTGCGTGGCAGTATCACTGCTCCGCACGACAACCACGATCCGGCCGATTCGGCTTCGTTTCCAAACCTGCAACACCGCGTCCAGGACCGTGCCGCCGCGCCAAGGCAATTGCAGTTTGTGCTCGCCCATGCGACGGCTGTGCCCGGCAGCAGGTACGATCGCCAACGCCCTGGTCATGGATCGCGAGGCAGCGTCCATTGCCCTTCCCGGAATTCGCAGAGCCGAGGATCAAATTCGGTGAGCCGTTCGAGTTCCAGTGCAGGCGCGGCCGAGGTCCCGCGCAAACGAAGTTCGCGCCGCCAGCGAGCCTCCTCGGTCGGCACCACTTCGCTGCTTGCCGCGCCGCGCTGCCGGCCGCCCGTCGACTGATCGAGCAGCATGATTTCGGCGCGTATGATTATCTGCAGCGTCGAAGCCGCAAGTGGCTTTTCGCGGCAAGCCGCCATGAACTCGTCGGCGCTCAGAACACCTGGAACGGCCGCCGCTTCGCCCCGCGCGGTGATCCGTTCCGCGATCTTCCTGGCCGCATCCTGCTCACCCCGCCGCAACTGCCGCAACGCAAGCAACATCTGCGGAGTCTCCCGCGACGCCGCGCGCGGCGCTTCACGTGATTCCGATTTCGCAGCCCCCGCCGAACGAGATCCCGGCGACGCGAGCAACTGCGGATCATGATGAGGATCCAAAAGGTAAGCCACGGCGCGAAAACGGTTGGATTCGTCCGGATCACGCGCAATCTCCGCCATCGCCAGGAGCGAACTTTTCCCCAGCCGTTCCGGTGAACGATACGCCGCGATCAGGAACAATCGCAGCGCCATGTCACGCGCCTCCGGATCGCGGCGTTTCTCGGCCAACTCCTCGGCGTAGTCTCGATACTCGTCTGCCTTTCCCGCACGCAAACGGACAAGCCGATCCGCGGAGACCGTCACGATCATGTCCAGCAGTTCGGATTTTCTGAATTGCCGCTCCCGCCCCCGGCCAGGATCCGCCGTATCGCGAATGACCACCACTTCCGAGTCCTCGCGCACCAGATACCCACCGATCGGCTGATCTTTGCCGCGCACCAGCAATACCACAGCCGACGCCGCGTCCGGCCACATCGTCACTCCAGCCGCAACACCAATGACAATCGATTGAATCGCCGTCATGCAAAAACTGTTTTGAAGAGTGCGCCGTGACGGAAGTCCGACACGATCGGCGCCGCCGAATGCGAAGTCCCTGACCGAATTCCCGCCCGCTCCGTTCACGATATCTCTCCGGACAGATCCCCTTCGGACTCGGGAGCAAACAACAACGCCATCCGCAACAAGGCGATCTCGCCGTCGCGCAACTGGACCACCACGTTCGTTGCTGTCGCATCGCGCTGTTTCAACCATTCCACAACGCGCCTCGCCGCCTCCGCTCGCTCCCCATCGGCCTGGACGCAAACGATCTGCAGGACCTGCAAGGCAAGACGCTGCAAGATCACCGTTCGCACCAGGTCCTCGCGGTAGGCCACGTCGATCGCGCCGAACTCAAACGGCAAGCGTTCAACGACCCGTCGCTGCTCCCGCGTGACCGATGCGAGACTGATGCGACCTGCCCAATGGCCGATCATCGCTTTCGATAACTCCGAACAGCCTGTCGATCCGTTCGAACCGCGCATCTCCGCTCCGACCGTTTGCAAACGGTCCCGGTACGTTTCACGAAGAATTTCCTCCGCCAACTCGACCGTCCGCTGCGCACCGCGGGCCGACGCCGACGCGCCCCCCGGAACCGCGGACACAAGCAGATCCCTGCGCAGTCCCTCCATTTCCCCTTGCAATTCCGTTGACTCGACCGGCCGGCCGAGTACCTGCCCGATCCACTGCTGCAAATCGCTGCGCGCCATCAAGGCCGCCGTCAGGTTGTCGGCTAACCCCAATCGCACCATCGTCAATCGACAGACATGCAGAACTTGCGACTCGATCCCGCTCCACTCGGCACGATTTCGTACCGATAGGATGTAGCGCGCGATCAGCCCCCCCTGCTCCGCCGTCAGGTCGTCGCGGGTCTCCAGCAGACTGGCAACGGTACGGAATGCCATCTGCCTCTGGACCGAGGGAAGCTTGTCGTAATGCCTCAGGCGATTCACTGCTTGGTCCAACTGCTGCCTGTGGACGCTTGGCGGGAGTCCACCCGCTTCGGGCCCGGCCGCTGCAGGCCCCAACGCTCCACCGGTCGCAAGCAACCGAGCACGTCCGGCCGCGGTCAGGCCGTCTTCCGACGCGGAGAAATCGACACGGGGGCGAGCTTGCCGAAGGGGCTGATTGTCCAACCTGTCGAAACTGACGAGGCCCGACTCTCCTTCCGCCAGCGCCAACGCCAAGGTGGCAAGCTGGCCGGCGTTGGCGGCCTGCTGCCATATCCGGTCCTCGTCCGATTCGGACGAATCAAACGAGAAGTCGGCGAATTTCGCTCTCAGCCGCCTCCATCGATCGATCGATCGACTCGCGTCGCGCGAAACATCGGGAGCGTCTTGTCTACCACCACGCAACACCGCAATCAACTCCGCTTTCGATCCTGCATTGGACTCGGGCAGGACTCGCGGACGCAAACGAGTGATCAGGAAGTCGTCCAGCGACGTATCGTCAAGCTGCTCCCAAAGTCGCAGCAGCCGGTGGAATTGGGATTCGTCGCGAATCGATGCGCAAAACTCCAAGAGATCCCGCGCCGCGATCCAGACCGTTCCCAATCGCGGCATGGCCGTCTCCAACAGGTCGATGCTGCCTCGTTCCAAATCGCCATGATCGATCTTGTCCTTGGCAACGGCCAACCACGAACGGTACGCCCGCACGGCCGCATCGGGGTGTCTGTCCGCCTCTTGGATCAGTCGCTCCAGTAAACGTCGGGATAACAGCGATTCCGATTCCTCGCGTGTCCAACGCCATCCACTGCCGACGTCCGGTAGTTCTCGCCCCAGTACTCGTTCCATCGCGGCAAGCAGCGGGCCTCCACGATCGCTGGCGTCACGACAGCGTTCCCAGGCCGAATACAAAACGTTCAAAGCCCAATAACAAGCTCGTAGATTTTCCCGCGGCATCACGGCCAGGGGCGCCAAATCGGCGGAGGCCGCCGTACCCGCGACCAACGTCAGACGCTCCAGCCCGTGCCGGATCGCAGCCTGCACTTCCCGGTCGGGCTCGCAGCAGTACCATTCGCCGAAGAACGTCG
Organism: Planctomycetota bacterium; assembly: GCA_016872775.1. GTDB lineage: Bacteria > Planctomycetota > Planctomycetia > Pirellulales > Pirellulaceae > VGZA01. The sequence continues at coordinate 9,277 of VGZA01000093.1, forward strand.
CGAGCAATTCCAACTCCGCAGTCAGATTTCCTTTTTGCAGTTCTTCCAGCAACCGTTCGCACGCCGCACTCCGTCCGGCAGGCAATTCACCGAATCGTCCCCGCATCAGGGTTGCGACGCGAGGTCGCTGCAGAAGGTGCGCCAGGGCCTCGCGACCCACCGAACACATCCACGACGGTGCGGACTGTTGCGCATTCAACTCGCGCACGCCGTCGACCGTCGTCGACGCCTGGACGGCATTTGCACCGGGACGATCGTCGCCGAAAGGGTCGGCGGAGCGGCTATGTCCTTCACCCGGTTCGCCGCGCTGCCAGTTGAAAACCAACGCCGTCGCCAATCCGACGACGACCAACAGCAATACGGCGGCCGTGCCCCAGTTACGGACTCCCGACCGCCGCTGCATCTGCTTGTTCGCCGCCAACTGTTCGAGAATCATTGACTGGACTTCCAGTCGACTGATGCCCCAGGTCTGCCCGACGAAAGCGAGCCGGTGCGCGAACAGCGGGTCGAGCGAACACTGCAGTCCGACCTGCATCGCGATAAACTCGCGAAACATGCGACGCAGATCGTCGAGTGTCACTCGGCGAATTTGCTGTTCACCGGCGATTTCCACCACGCAACGCCGCGCCGGTTCCTCGCCTAACACGTACCGCTTCCAGGCAATATTGAGAAGTCGACGTTCCTGATCCGGCGGCAACACCCCGCTGACCAGCTTGCGCAGTTTCTTGCGCAAGTAGCGACGGAAGCGCCGTACCTGCCGGTCGCGGATCCCGGGCAACGCGCGTTCGACGCCGTCGTAACTCGTGGCTGGTGCTGTAGGCAGGGCGTCGCGCGGCAGAGCCGACGAGGTCGGTGGTGGTGGGTGAGGTGAGTG
>VGZA01000094.1 GCA_016872775.1 Planctomycetota bacterium
CGCAGCAACCGGGCTCGCAGCAACCGGGCTCGCAGCAACCGGGCTCGCAGCAACCGGGCTCGCAGCAACCGGGCTCGCAGCAACAATCGCCCTCGAGTCGAGGGGGCACCGGCTCCAACCGCTCTCCATCGGGCGGCGGAACAAGTCAATCGAATGCGACGAGTTCCTCATCCACCGCGAGCCGATCGGCTCCATCGCCTGGAGAAACCTCCGGGGGAGCGTTGAGTTCGATGGCCGACGCAGCCGGGACATTGTTTCGAGTGTTGTTCTACCTTTGCCTGTCGGGGGCGGGACTTTATCTGGGCTTTCGCTTTCGCATGCAGCTTGCCGCTTTCTGGCGACAGCTTTCAAAAGAGTGGCGCGAATTTTTTGACTGGCTTTTTGGTCGGCGGCGTGGCATGGAGTCGCAGCGACAAGAGCAAGCCACCCTGGTAAGTTTGCCACGAATTCCGCGATTCGCCGATTTTGCAGACCCGTTTTTGCCGGGAACGGCGCCACCTCGCTCCGGCGCCGAATTACTACGGTATACATTCCAGGCATTTGAAGCCTGGGCGAGGGATCATGGTATCGGTCGCGCCGAGGACCAGACGCCGCAGGAGTTCGCACGCCGTATTTCACGGTACTCGACCGAAGTGGGCTCGGCGGCGAGTCCCGTTGTCGAATTGTACTGCCAACTGGCGTATGCGAATTCGCCGCCCACCGATAACGCTCGTGACCTTCTCGTAGGCCTGTGGCGTCGAATGAGCGCCGTGCCGCCCGTTCTGACCACTCCCAAACCGGACCTGCCTGCCAGCGGAGGATAATCAAAACGCCTGGTCGACGCTCCGCTGTTTTTTTCCCCAGGGATGCGGTACGATCGACAGCCATTTGAGCGGCCGCGCACGGTGCGTGCGACGCGGTGCGGTGCAACGTGGGTCGAAGCGCCGCGGAGTGGAACGCGGAAGCGCAATGTCACCGGCGCATGTTCACGGACACAACCAACCGAACAGGACGAAAAGAAGAAAAGATGTTCTTAGCAGTTCAAGCGAAAAACATGGGACGCAGCCGTCGCTTCGCGTTCGGTTTGATTTTCGTTACGGCAGCGGTGCCGATGCTGGCGGTTCGAGCCGCCGAACCCGACCGTGGGATCGCCGGGTTTTTGGAATTGTCGGCCGATGCGGACTGGCCGTGGTGGCGCGGTCCCCAGCGTAATGGCTGGGCGGCAGAGAAGCTGCATTTTCCAATGCGCTGGAGCGCAAGCGAAAACGTCGTCTGGAAAGCGGCGCTACCCGGCCGCGGCCATGCGTCGCCGATTATCGTCGGCAATCAGGTTGTACTCGCAACGGCCGACACCAGCAAACAGCGGCAGTCCGTTCTGGCTTTGGATCGGCAGACGGGAGCGCTTCGCTGGGAGACGCAGATCAGCCAGGGCGGGTTCCCCGCACAGAACCATCCCAAGAACTCCGAGGCCACGCCGACGCTAGCGAGCGACGGGGAGCGCCTGTTTGCCACGTTCTTTCACCACGAGAAGATCCAACTTACGGCGCTGTCATTTCAGGGAAAGATCCTATGGCAGCAGGATCTCGGTCCCTTCAACCCGCAGCGATACAAATATGGCTACGCTTCGTCGCCGCTCATGTACCGCAATACCGTGATCGTTTCCGCCGAACACGATGGCGAGAGTTTTATCACGGCGCGCGATCGACAGACCGGCGCGCAAGTCTGGCGGACACCGCGGCCGAACAACATCACGTTTTCTTCCCCGGTAGTGGCTCATGTCGCATCCCGAGACCAGTTGCTCCTGAGCGGGTCGGAAATGGTCGCTGCCTATGACCCCGATAACGGGCGGCAGCTATGGACGGCGCCGGGCACCACCGCGGCGACCTGCGGCACGATGGTTTGGGAGGGTGATCTGGTCGTTGCCAGTGGCGGCTACCCCAAAGCCGAAACACTTGCCATTCGCGCCGACGGCAGCGGGACGGTCGTCTGGACCAATCCGCAGAAATGCTACGAGCAATCGATGCTGGCTTACCAGGGCCACGTCTACGCGTTCACCGATAATGGAGTGATGTACTGCTGGCGGATCGGCGACGGAAAAGAGATGTGGAAACATCGGCTCAAGGGGCCGGTAAGTTCATCGCCGATCCTTGCAGGCGGCCATATCTACTGGGCCAACGAAGAAGGCAACTGGTACGTGTTCAAGCCGAATCCCAGCAAATTTGAACTGGTCGCCGAAAACAAACTACTGGACGAGGCCTTTGCCAGCCCCGCGGCCGTTGCCAAGGTCGAAGCAGGCGCCGAAGACGTTCCCCGTTCCACGACGGACGGTCGGCTGTTTATCCGCACTGCGACCGGCACCGGCGCCGCGCGGAAAGAGTTCCTGTTCTGCATCGGCGAATAGCCGAGAATTCACGCCGAATCCGCGCCGAGGATCAGGCCCCCGTTTTCGTCGGTTCTGTTTCGAATGGCGGCTTGGCCGTTCGCGACATCATCATCCGCGGTCACACGCATTGACGCGTCAAACCAGCAACCTATTTCACTAATGCGGGACTCGTATAAACGCCTTCAATTGTCCCGGTGGAGTTACTGAGCGACCCCTGAGCGCGCAAATGGCCATCGTACGCGTATGTTTTCTTGATCGTGACCGATTTGTTGTTGCCGGTCCAATGGGAGTCCACAACCACCACGGCGCCCCAACCGACGACGCGGTATTCCGCATTATTTCCATTGCCGGACACCGTATCGTATATCGGAACCAGCCGCGACTGACCGTGGATCGCCTGGATCGCCGACTTGATCCCCACGGACAGGCCTGGATCGCCATTCACCATCCAGGTGGCCATGGCGTCAATGTACTCGCGATGGGCAATGCGATTCTGACTGTAAAGCGAGTCCAGATCCGCCTGGGTTAGTCCGTTGAGGATCTGAGTGCTCAGTGCACTGGTGCTGTTATTGCTCGGTCCAATATCGACTGTGCCCCAGTTTCCCGGAATTGTGGAACCACTGGCATCGGTCACGTGGCCGTCACCGTAGATACTCCACTGGCTGCCGTACGAACGGGAATCCCACGTAGCCTTCGGTACGGCAAACGGCAGGACGTCGGCGCCCGGCCCCAACTGGCTGGCTTTCTGCAGGAGCGCGGTCGACGTGGCGGAAATGCCGCTGCTGTTGATGCCCAGGATTCTAGCGAAAAACAACGATACAGGAGTGTTCGCCAGGGAATCGCGGCGAAGGATCACCTGCACCGTGTCGTACGTTCCCGTGTTGAGCAGCGTGAAGTTCGTATAGGCGGTCGCCGGATCATAGCGACCAAGCGAGATGTCGGCGTCGCGAACGGTAAATCCTGAGACATTTGGCAGGTTGCTGGCGGCAAACGACTGCGCGGTGGCTCGAACCGTCGACAGATTCTGGTTGCCGGTACTATCTGGCGTCAAATCCCGGACCGCCGCCAGGGCCGCCGCGTCCGCCGCTCGCTGCAAATCGGTGCGCACGTTCAGCAGGTATGCATAGTCGATCGCCAGAGCGGCAAGGCCCAGGATCGGTATCAAAAGGATAGCGGCTAGAGGTGCAATCGCACCCTTTCGTCGGGAATCGCCTCGACGGCGGGAAGAACGTGCTGCGTGGGCAATACTCATTGACTCAGACCTTTTCGATTCGGTGTCCGCAGTTTTGTGGTGAGTGCATTTCGACAATGCGCTGCTGGCCCGCAACGAGCCAGTCCCAGTGCCTTGCTCCAAGCGGGTTCCGATACAGCTGCCCCTCGCAAAGAAACTCTAACTCAAAAAATGCGATCGAGGTCTCTGTTTTCTGGGACCTATAAGTCACTTCACCAGTACGGGACTCGTGTAGGCACCTTCCACCGTTCCCGAGGTGTTGCTCAGCGAACCTTGAGCGCGCAGCCGCCGATCATAGGCGTACGCCTTCTTCACGGTCACATATTTTGTGCTGCCGGTCAGATCGGAGTCGACCACGACCACGACGCCCCAACCCACAAGCCGGTATTCGGCGTTCTCGCCGCTTCCGGCGACGAAGTCGTAGATCGGAACCAGACGCGTCGTTCCTTCCACCGCGTCCAGCGCCGATTTCAGTCCGGCGGAAAGGCCCGTATCGGCGCTCGCCAGCCACTGTGCCGACGCTTCAATGTACTCCCGCTGCGGAATGCGCTGTTCATTGTAGAGCGCATCCAAGTCCGCTTGCGTCAGGCCGTTGAGAATCTGCCCGCTCAGGGCGGTCGTACTGTTGTTATGCGATCCGATATCGACCGTGCCCCAATTTCCTGGCAACGTGGCACCGTTACCGTCGATGACTCGGCCGTCGCCGTAGATGCTCCAGGAATTCCCAACGCTTTGCGAGTCCCAGGAGTTCTTTGGAATTGCAAAGGGAAGAATGTCGGCGCCCGGTTCGAGCCGCGTTGCTTTCTGCAGCACGGCGGTCGCGGACGCCGAAACCCCGGAACCATTAATCCCCAGAATTCTGGCGAAGAACAACGAGACAGGGGCGTTCGCCAGCGAATCACGTCTCAGAGTGACCTGCACGGTGTCGTAAATTCCGTTGTTCAGTAACGTAAATCCGGTGTAGGCAGTCAGGGGATCGATACGCCCGTACGCAATGTCGGCATCGCGCACCGTGAAGTTGCTGACGTTCGGAAGATTGTTCGCGGCATAGGTTCGGATAACATCCGTAACCGCCGAGAGGTTTTGATTGCCGTTCGAATCGGGTGTTAATTCGCGGACGCCCGCCAGCGCCGCGGCATCGGCCGCGCGCTGTAGTTCCGTTCGAACCGTCAGCAGATAAGCGTAGTCGATCGCCAGCGCCGCCAGCCCCATGATTGGAACGAGCAGGATCGCCGAGAGTGCGGCAATTGCCCCGGTGCGTTTTCCGCGATTTGCATTCCGATTGCCGCCCAAACCTGGTTTGAATGTCATCGAAGTCGCCCTTTCCAATGAGCCTATCGGGCCTATTCCCGTCGCATGAACGTCTTGGTCGTGATTGACTTGCCGTTCAGTCCTGGAAATCCAGAGATCCAGCGAACCGAGTTGTAGGTCAAGCTCACCTCCACGGAAATCGTCGCTCCCGACGCGACGCTATTGAGTCCACTGCCGCTGATCGTGCTGCCGGCGCTGTCGCGCACGGTAATGGTCGTGGCCGAATTGACCTGTGTGCTGCTCAGATTCGGAAAACTGGCCGCCACGTAATTACGCACCGTTGTCACGACGGTGGAAACGTCACTGACTGAGGAGTCGCTGGCGCGGCGTGCGCCCTCGCGCGACGCGTTAGAAACCGTCTGACCGACATTCAAGAACTGGGAAACATCGGGAGCACCGATCACCACGGCTACCAGTACCGGAACCACTAATGCAAACTCGACAGCCGCGGCGCCACGCCGCTCAATTCGACGACCCGCATTCCTCGAATAAAAATGGCGCATCTGAAAGATTACCTCGCGCTGGACAACAAACTGCATCCCTCAATCAACTGACACCGCTACTCGCGGTACATCACTGCGGAACCGCGCAACACGGCGGAACCGAGGAACATGCTGGGAATCCAGGAAACATTCGAGTAGTTCACATTCACCGTGGTGCTGATCGCTGTACCCGATGCCATTCCGTTCAGCGTCGACGGGCTGATCGTAACCTGGCACTTTGACGGGTCGGAGCTGACCGAAATCACGTTCTGCAGGTAGCTGCGTACCGTCGAATCGGCTGCGGTGGAACTCGTGGTGGTGACGAGCGCGGCGGTACGGCACCCTTCCCTCGCCGCATTCGTCAATGCCTGCCGCACCATCAGCATGCGACCGAATTCAATCATCCCAAGCATCATCAGAAAGAATACCGGCGCAACCACCGTCATCTCCACTACGGACGCCCCGCGCCGCGCAAGTTGATTCGTAGAGCATTTGGACCCAAATTTCATGGCAGAACTGCCTTCCGCGACTCGAATGGTCACTAACCAAAACCATAGGTCGCGGATTGGTCTTCGTCAAATCCACGGTCCGGACGCCGACCAGAAAAACGAATTTTTACCTAATCTCTGCCGACCTTGAGCTATGTCTGTCCTGAGCTGACAAGCAACCCGGCCAACGACCTATTCGAGGGTGATTCGATGACGAGGTTCGGTAATCGTCGTTCCAAGAACATGAGCGAGCGTAATGTCCAGGGAACGTTGTTGCTTCACCTCGCAGGACACTGGGTGTTCTTCCTGGTGGCGACCCGGTCCGCGGCAGTCGCATCGGACGATGCGCGATCGCAGGCCGAGCAACTGGCCTCGCGTTGAATTGGCGCAGAACGGGTCTGACCGCCGTCGGCGCCGACGCCATCGATCTTGCCGCTCCACTTCTCTCGCCAGGTGCTTCCAGCCATTGCGGATTCGGGTCCTCCGCGGACGCAGCGATTTGCAGCTGAATCATTGCGTTGCGACACCGGTTCTTAACGATTAAACTCAAGGCTCAATTCACAGATCCGGCGGCCGGTAGCGCGGGCGCAGTTGCCGGTTGGGGATTCACATCAATCGAGGATCACGGAAATGCTCTCGGTACAGGGAAGGACTCGAACCGTATGCAACGGCGTCTCCCGCCGTGAACTTCTCCAGGCGGGTGGTCTGGGCCTGCTGGGAACCAGCTTATCCAAGGTTCTGGCCGCCGAATCCGCGGGCGCCGTTAGTCCAACCGCACGCGCCAAGTCGGTCATATTCCTGTTTTTATTTGGAGGTCCCAGTCAATTGGAGACCTTCGATATGAAACCCGACGCGCCGTCGACGATCCGGGGACCGTACAAGCCGATCGATTCACGCACGCCCGGACTGATCGTTTGCGAACATCTTCCGCGCCTGGCCGCGATGTCCGACAAGTACGCGATCGTTCGCACGCTGACGCACGAACAGAACGACCACAACGCCTGCCATTACATCCAGACAGGCCATCCGATGCCGCCCGCTGAGCGTGGACCGGCCCGAGTCAATGCGACGGAAAAGGACTGGCCCGCTTTCGGATCGGTGGTCGAATATCTCGATCGGCAGACGGATGCGGTTCGCCCGCGAGAGCAACGTCGGACGTTTCCAAGCTATGTCTATCTGCCCAATCCGTTGGGACATATCCAGGGCTACGATCGGTCTGGCGGCTATGCCGGCTGGTTGGGCCGAACCTACAACGCGATGGCCACCAGTGTGCCCAAGAAGAACGCCACCGACAATCCCTACTTCCGCGACTGCCAGGACGAAGAATTGAACTTTCGCTTGCAGGGCGTCGAGGAGCGCGACGGTATTACGCTCGACCGAGTTCAGCAGCGCGTCGGTTTGCTCGACCAATTTGACTTGGCGCGGCGCGAATTCGATCAGGTTCGTAATGTCCGCGAGTTCGATCGGACCCGCGAACGGGCCCTCGATCTGGTGACTTCCGAGAAGATGCGCGCCGCCTTTGATTTTCGCCGCGAATCGTCGGCATTACGCGATCGGTACGGCCGGCATCTTTTCGGCCAGTCGGTTCTGATGGGCCGAAGAATGCTCGAAGCCGGAGCCCGTTTCGTCACCGTGCTCTGGGACAGTCCCGACGGCTACAGTTGGGACAGCCATCGTACTTCGGACGACGTGCAGAAACATCTACTGCCCGGCGCCGACCAATCGGTTTCGGCCCTGCTCGAAGACCTGCAGCAACGCGGCATGCTGGATGAAACGCTTGTCGTCTGCCTGGGCGAAATGGGCAGGACCCCTAAACCGGACACGCCGCAATGGGGACGCGGACATTGGAGCTACTGCTTCCCCGCATTACTGGCTGGCGCCGGGATTCGCGGCGGCGCAGTCTACGGCCGCTCCGACAAAGACGCCGCCTATCCCCTGGAACATGCCGTACGCCCCGCCGATCTGGGCGCGACAATCTTTCATGCGCTCGGAATCGCCCCCCACGCCCGGATCCATGACGCCGTCGGCCGACCAGTTCCCGTGATGGCCGATGGGACGCCAATCGTAGAACTGTTCAGTTGAGCTAACGACCCTCGATCACGAGTACGTTTCAGGGCGATGTCGAGCAGCACGTTCCTGCGGTCGATTTGCGATGCGCGGACGGAGGAATGTCGTTGGCCGGATTCAGCGCGAAAAAGCCGCTCGGTTTCAGCAGAAATCCGATATACGCCGTCGGCATCACCGGATAGTCCTCGGGACGCGGAATATGCGTATGCCCCATCGTGTACCAAAGCACGACGTCGGTATTCTCGATCGGCCGGTCCTCCTCCGTCCAACGGATCAATCCATCACCTCCCGCCGATTGGTTTGGATAGTCACCCGCCGCGAATTGCTCGGCGTCCCGATACGGCGTAACCCAGACATGGTAGTCGACAAAACGAGCCCGCTTTCGCCACCAGGCATTCGGCGACGCCAACGGGAATGCGTTGTCTCCAGGCATGAATCGATACGCGACGGGAACCCCGACGGCGTTCAGACGATTCGGATTGATAATCTTCCAGGTTCGACTCGTCTGCAGATTGAGGTTTGCGCGAGCCATTTTCTCGCTGGTCAATGTGGTCGCCTTCGCAACAAATGCGTTGCCGTAGGTATTGTCGAGGCCCTCGGGTTCGCCCACTACGTCGAGTTGCTGGAGCGTGTTGGCGGTTCCGTCCAGGTCGAAATCGAGCCGCACGTTGAAAAAATGCTGATGGTTCGGCGCATAGACTTGCGGTGCCACAAGGTTACCGTACTTCGGCTGCACTCCGGGCGGAAACGCGCCCAGCGAGAGGACGCCTGTGAGCTTCACCTCAAGTTGAATATTGCCGTCCTGATAGAGATACCAGAAGAATCCATATTCATAATTCTCGACGGTGGAGACCGACGACACGACCAGGCGCCGCGAGCGACGTACTTCGGGCTTGTCAGCCAGCCGACGATCGGTGTGTTTCCAGAGGATTCCGTAGTCCTCCTCGTGCATGCAGATCGCGTTGGGAATCGTCAACGGCCGCCCGCGGCTGTCGCACATGTGCGCATCAAAATAGCGGATCTGCCCCAGGCAGTCGCATCCGAGCCGCAGACTGTTCGCGCACATCCCCATCCCGTACTCGCCGACATCGAATGCGTTCTTACGACGTTGCGACGGGGCGGGATCGCCGTAGGGGACGACCATCTCCGTCAAGGAGGCACGATAGAGAATGGAGCGATCCTGGCCCCCGTCGTGATATCGAAGGTGATGCAGCGTCAGTCCCTCGCGGGCGTTGAAGCCGATGACGAACTTCCAGTTCTGCCAACTCACCTGGTACCCGTCGACGGTGAAACTCGGGCCATCCGGCTGCGTAATCTCCAGCGGCTTGATATCACGGCGTTGGTTGGGTACGCGTTCCGCCGCGTAGTTGCAGTTCCCAGGTGGCAACGGCCATTCGCCGTATTCCTCGATGCGAACAACCTTCATGGTATTCAGGTCGACGAGCGGACGAAAGCCTTCAATGGGTTTCGCGTATCCGTTGTCAGTCGGATCCGAGCGAACGAAGCAGAGCGGCCTGGCCAGGCGCCGTCCTTGTTCCTCGGGATCACCATAGTTTCCGGCGCTCCAAATGTCGACCATCACCAAGGATGTGTCCTCGATTCCACAGTGTCTCTTGAGTGCATTCTTGAATTCGGCACTGTTCAGCACCGCCTGCTCACACTCGGTCTGTTCGTCGATGCTCATGGTCGGCTGGGCGCCGGGAACGTGGCGAAATTCGCTGAGTTCCCTGGCCGTCAACGATATCGTAGCCTCGTAACACGCATTGTCGCCGTTGTCGAAAAGTACCGCGAACGCTTCTCGCGGCGGCGACGGCACCTGGCCAAGCTTGTGCACCGCCTGTTTGTCGGGCTCCTTGAGACTCAAGGAAATAATGCGCGTCGTCGGCGTTAACTTCTCCCGTGACCGTAATACCGCCACCGCGACTTGCACTTCCGCGGCGGTAAGAGGCTCCAGCGGATGACGAATTGCCGTAGCGATGTCGACAACGACCGTGGTCATGATCGGATTCTCCCGAGGTGGCAGGTTTGCGGCCGACCCCGATTGTACGCCGCACCGGAAAACAGATACAAGCCCCGAGTCACTTCCTGGGCCACGAACTCCGGGCCGTTATCGCTGCGAATGTGCTCCGGCGCACCGCGGACCGCGAACAGGTACTGCAGCACCTCCACCACGCGGCAGGCCGTGAAAGACCAGGCGACT
>VGZA01000095.1 GCA_016872775.1 Planctomycetota bacterium
GATTGCGGTACCAGATGCTCCAGAATCCGATCCGCGGAGAGGCCGGCAGTGCTCAATTCTTCCAGCAGCGTCGCCGAGGGTTCGACCAGTAATCGATGCCACTCAGGATCGGCGAACGGGACGCTTTCGTGAATCAATGCCACGGCGTGCAAGCAGCTGGCCGAATGGCTGGCCATCCAACGAAGCTGTATTGGCATAAACGACTCCGCAGCGGCGAATTGTAGAACGATTATCGGTCCAGCGCGAAGTCCAATCGGGGACAAAACTGCTCTTCATCACCCTATCCCTACCGCCTATAATCGGCCGCACGAACAGGGAGGTTCTCATGAAGAGTCTGCTGCGGCGAGGGATATTCTTGAGCGTCTTCGGCGTTATTGTCGCGGGCATTACATTCCGGATCGCAATCTCCAGCACCGCGCGACATGAACGGACTCCCCGCTTCGTCGCCACCATGATTCAAGCCGATCCCGGGAATCCACGTACCTCCTACCAGATCCATGCGCTGCTTGAGGATACCGGGGCAGATCCGCAAGTGAATATCCCTGCGGCCAGGTGCGACGACTCGAGTGCTCCTGTCGAACCTGCCGTTGGTGAAGCAAACGCGGCAAGCATGACAACCGAAAGGACCAACGCCTCGTTTGACGATCCGACCGTGAAGGACGCGGACGAGCCCGATCCGTTTGCCGAGACGGTCAATGAGATTCTCAGGATCCGTGGACGGGTTGCCGCGCGCGGGTCGGGCGAACTGCCGACCGACCCCGCGAGCCAACGCGAATTCGCGGCGATGCTGCGCGAAGTAATTGCCCGCGAACAGCAACAACCCTGCGCGGTCGAACCGGAAACCAGGGACGCGGAGCCGGGTATCGCTGTGCGGGAATCGTCAGACGCGGCGGAACTGCCACCCACATTCGACCTGCCACCGCCGCCCATGCCCGGCGCCAGCCCACGCAGCCTGTTGCCACCATTCGTGGCGACTGTGCATACCCGGACCGAGGTTGTCGGTGCGCTGCGCCAGATCGGTCGGCAGATCGACACCCTGGCCGCGGACCTCGAAGATCAACAACAGTTCGATGAAGCGGAAAGTCTGCGGATTCTGGTCCAGTCCGTGCGTGCGGAAGCTCGACGCCTGGAGTCGCGCTCAGCGAGCCGAAGCTTGGAGTCGCCGCCACAGAGCCAACTTCCGCCGTTGTACCAGTACGGAGCCCCGCCCGGAGTCCCTCACGGAACACCGTACGAAACACCGCAAGGGGACCCGAATGGACCCACCTACGGGTCAGGGCCTGCCACGCTGATCCCCAAATGAGCGTTGTCCCCAGGGAATCGGCATCGACGGCGGACTGCGATGCAGATCGCGCCGTTGGTCCTTGGGCCGGTCCTTGAACCAGGTGATGAATCGCACCAGTTGCTTGACCGCTTCTTCGTACGCTTCCCGGCCCTTTTCGGTGGTCGCCAGCTCCGCTTCGCCCAGCACCCCGGTATCGGTGTAGCTGCTGGTCCAGGAAATCACCGTTGCCGGACCGGCCGCGAACAGATCCACCCACTGGAACGGGCTGTTGTCCTCGTTGAAACTGATCACGCCACTCTTGATCAGGTCGTGGCGCACATTATCGCCGTCCAGGTACATGTAGAGTGAAGTTTCCAGTTCGCAGGCATGAGCGCAACCGCCTGGGAACTTGCTCTGCCTCCATCGCGGCAGGAATTCTTTGTCGACCGTCAACAGATTCCACCAGGCGGCCACCAGGCATTCCGCGTCGGTTTCGAGGTTGGTTCGCCTCGCTACCAGATCGAGGTTCGGCATGTTCGACCCGTGCCCGTTGAGCAAGATAATTTTTTTGAAGCCGTGGTAGGCCAGCGACTTGGTGATGTCGAGCACATGATGCATGAAGTGCTCGAAGTCGTTATTGATCGTGCCCGGAAAGTCCATCACGTGGCCGGTATAGCCATAGTTGACGGTCGGCAGGACCAGCATCCGTTCGGGGATCTCTCGCCCCGCTCCGCGTGCGATTTCGGTGGGACAGATCAGGTCGACGTCGAGTGGCAAATGAGCCCCATGCTGCTCGACGGCGCCGCACGGCACGACGCAGACCTTGCCCAGCTCGATGGCGTCGTTGATCTCGGGCCATGTGAGTTTTTCGTAACGGTACTCGGTCAGCGCACGGCTGGTCATCGGTTTTCCTCGTCCGGCTGTCAGGTGGGTCAAAAAGTTTGTTCAATCCCGGTGGCAGTGAGGGGGAACGGCTACCGCCCCGAGTCCTCAAAATCTACAAGACCCGCCCTCAACTCACCATCACCCTCCTCGAATACGGTTTTCTCGCCGAGTGTCAGATGGTCTAGATTGATCATATTCCTTTCGTAATCCCGTTGGCGAACTATGTCCGAGCAAGCGAATTCCGCGGATCTCTTTGTGCGAATTTTCCAGGATCGGCGTCCGCTGGCCACGGTGCCGCTGAGCCGCGGCACGGAAATTGGCCACTGACAGCCCGGGGAACCGGAACCGTTCACCCATCTGAACCTCGACGGTTACGACCGGCTGGTGATTGCCGACCTTCCCGATACGGTGATCTCGCGGAAGCACCTGTTCATCGAACCGTGCGCGGACGGCATGATCCGTGTGGCCAATGGCAGCTCCAAAAACAGCCTGGTCTTTCAGGGCGGGTTTCGCATCGGTCCCGGAGAGGAGCGGCGGCTGGAATTGCCGATTGCCTGTGAACTCGGGAATAAGGTGGTGCAGGTGTATGCGATTCTCCGGGAGGGCCTGCACCTGCAAACGCTCGCGCAGGCGACCTGCGCGTCGTGCCAATCGACGCGCGGCACCACCGCGGCGATGGGACTGGTGCAGTCGCTGGCTTCCGGCGAAAAAGCCCATGTCGACGAAGGGGATCTGCTCAACTGGCTGCAAGCCGCCGCCACGAGCGTCTCCCACTGTCGGGGCACCGCCAGGCCCGATCTCGTTCTGTCTATCGCGCCCAGAACTGGATCAGCAGGTCACTGGCCAGCGTTCCGCAGAAAAGGCTCAGCAACAGCCCGGCGACGATCTGCACGTCGCGCCAGACCAGCGTCGGGCGGCTCGGCGCCGCGGAACGTGGAGCCGGTTCCGGTTGGGCCGATTGTTCCTGGAAGGAGCAGTGTGCGGGGCGAATTCTACGGGTCATGGTGGGCATGGTCATCGCGTCAATCATCGGAGAGGAATCAGTGGGGTAGGTCGAACGGCTTGTTGTATCAACTCTACCACAGACTTTGCGCGCTGCGCAAGATTTTCCTTTTCTCCGCGAAGAACGTGTGCTAGGGATTTCCCACGCCGCGCAGTCCGGGCCGGATAGAGCGGATCGAGTGGCTTCCGAGCACCCGAACGAAGTCGTTTGCGGGCGGGTTTGCCGCGAAGATCGACCAATTCCACCGTCGGGCCGACGACAAGGTTTACGCGCACTTTGCCAAGGTGATGGCGTCGTTTCGCCCAGGCCTGTTCGCGGGCGCCAAATTGCGAGCGCATCCGCGCGATAACTTGGACCTGGAACGATGGTTCCGCTGTCCGAAGTCCCATGAGCGTCGCATTCATGGACATCGCCATGCGGGAATTCGCATCGTGCGCGATGGTCCGACGTTAGTGCCGACACTCGACGCCCACTCCAGCCATCCAAGCGTCTTCAATCGTGACGAACTCTTTCCGTTTCGGTTCGCGTCGCCTCCGACAAGTCAAATCGAATCACAACAGCGCCACTACATCATGCGAAAGAGTCGGTCGAAAAAAAACGACGACTCTTGCTGAGGGACTTGGAACGGCAGATCCTTCGAAACCAGTAATTAAGCGGATCGTTGTCTTTTTTCCCACGGCGATGCGTTTCATCAGACGTTCGACCCAGTTGTTATCGATCGGTAGTCGACCGTCTTGGATGTAAACGTTGAGTGCTGCCCAGCGATTGCGCAGATAATTCAGTGCCTTACCGAGCCTGCTGGAAGGGAGCACCGCCCTGGCCACCACGCCGTCGAGCTGTGGCGAAGTACAATGTGGCGATCCACTGTTCAGCACCGCCCACGAAAAACACGGGCTTCGTGGGACGCGATTTTTGGGCGTATTCCAGAGAACCGCCGTTTTGGAGATACACCGTGATTCCAGTTGCGGCTTCGGCGCGGCGGCGGGGTGGTGTTGCTCCAACGGCCAGTGCCGCAAACTCGCGGGGCCTTCGACCTCGCTCAAATAGCACGTTGGAACGTCTCTTTGCGGGACCACGGTCACTCGCCCACTCGGCACTGGCTCGGGAATACCACCGCTAGCGGTATTCGCGCTGGTCTGCAGGTCTTCGTCCTGGGCTTAAAAACACATGACGGAGCGCGTGACGCAAACGACCAGCGGCCGCCCTCATCGGACGGCCGCTGGCGCGAATATCAAAATCCTCCGGTCGATTGCGACAAATGGAGTCGCTTCGAGAATTGCGCGAATCTGACGTGCTATTGCACGGTCGTTTGGTGATTCGGGCAAACGAAAAAAAATGGTCCCTCTGCCGAATGCTGACCGGAGGAATATTGCCTGAATGATACCTCAAGTTCCAACCCGTTGCATCGGGTTGGTGGATAAATCGGCATTATTTTCCCGCCACATGAAAGTCGCCAAAGATTCTCCTTTCCGTCAAGGAATGGGCGACGGGGACCGAAACGCAACGGCGATCCGGCAGCGTTCAACTGGTAAGCAGGCCCGGTGAATCGCGCAGCCGCGTCAGGTGCGGTAGATCAAGGATCTGGAATTCGCGGGCCAGCGATCTCCATCGCTCGCCCCGTTGCTCAATGCGCCGATCATCAATCGGTCCTAATCGGTTCGCCGCATGGTACAGATAAGTCACGCGTGATGGTTCCAGCCCCATCAGCCGGCAAACGGTCGCATCGACGGCCGCCGGGATCGTCCCGACAATTATCAGCCCCATCGACTTGAGCGAACCCATGATCGGGCCGTCGCCCTCCATGCAATCGATACCGTCGACCACGGCGATCGTTTTGGGCAAAGAGGCATTGATGTCGAACACCGTTTCCGGGATCCCCGCATGATGCAATACGTTTTTGGGCCAGCCGTATTTGACACCAGGAATGGTGCCATACATGTTCTTCATCGACGCCGTGACTCCCACCCAATGATGGGTCTTCATTTTGGGCAGCGACACGATCAGGTCGGCCTCGACGATCGAGCGAGGAAAGAAGAATCCGTCCAGGGACGATGCCCGCCCCCGGTTCTTGACCCAGACGACATCTTCATAATTCAGGTCGACAAACGGCAGTGAGGCCGAATCGAGTGCCTCCTGAACGCCCGATTCGACGAGCGCCATCTCCGTGTCGCGCACATGGCCCGGCCCCTCACCGATGCTGACGGTCGCGCCCCAGCGCCGGAAGACTTCGGCCACGGCCACAATAACCGCCGGGTGCGTCGTCATATGCGGTATCAGCCGACTGGGCTCGACGAGATTCGGTTTGAGCAGCACGCGTTTGCCGCGCAATTCATCGGGAACCAATCCGGTGGCGCTCAGCCCGTCCCGCACCGTCGTTTCGAGCGGTCCGTCGTAACGCTGGTGGCGAGCGACAAACACCGACGCGGTTAGCGCGTAGATTTCACGCAGAGCGGCGATGCTCAGCAGCCCGGCGGCCGCCAAACCGGAACCGACCAGCAATGCGCGGCGATGCAAAAACATCTCGCTCCCCATGCCACCCGCGGCCACGCTTTGAATCCGTTCCATCCGCATTACCTCATCACCAAAGGGCTGGAATCGCCCAGCGCCGCGTGTCCGATCAGCGCGAGCTTGAACGATGAGCCGTCCCGAGCAACCGTTGCCGCAAATGCCGAGGAAAGCCATGCCTGAATATCCGGCGCATTCCTGCCATGGGCGTTCAACGCCAGCAGGCCCAAGCAGCGCGACATCACAGCGGGCTGAGCCGCCAAGGCGGCCTCCAGGTAGTCAAGTGACCGCGCGGTTCGAGGTCGGAACGGCTCGCCGGCCAAGGCCAGCAGCGCCAACGCCGTCGGGACCACATGCGGGCGCAACTCCTGGCCAAGAACTGTCGTGTTGCCGTAGTTCAGTCCCCCCGATTCCAATTGCCTGTCCTGTAGGACGGCGATCCCCGTTTGGCAGCGTTCCGAATCAAACCGCCCCGCACGCCGTAATGCCATCACCTGCATCGCGGTCGGTTCGACCCAGGAATGCGTGCCTTCCGCCCAGGGCCAGGCGGCCAGCGTCGGGTCGTGACCGGTCTGCGGATTACGAGGCTGGGTCTTGCCCTTGGCATTCAGAATCCAGCGCAAGCCTCTTTCAATGGAATCGGCATAGCGGCGGTGTCGTGCATTCTCCTGCAACGTAAGCCAGGTCAATACCGCGAGCCCGGTCGGCCATCGCGGCTCCGGTTCCTCACTCCGCACCCCGACCGAACCATCCTTGGCCTGGCACCTCAACAGCCATTCGCCACCCTCGGCCGCCGGCGCATCTTCCCCCGCCGCCGATAACAACATCGTCACGTAACAGATCGGCTCGCTCGCCGGCTTCCAGGTCGGGCCATAGCCGATCAACGGCTGGCGGCGAAGCTTGTCGAGTACGTCGTGAAGGACCATTTTGCTAGAATCGTCAAAGTCCGACAGTACTGGTGAGATTTGTACTGGTGAGATTTCCCGGACATCCGATTTCTGTGCGTCGCGAACGGGGTCGGTTAAATTGGGTGCAATGGGAGAAATAGCGATTGGCTTGGACACCTTGGGACTGGATCGAGAAAGAACTGGCAAAATGGGAACATCGGGGTTTGCGCCGGCATCGGTCGACCCGGACGGGACCCCAGGGTGCCGTCATCAACTGGAATGGCCAGCGTCTGCTGAATTTTGGCTCCAATGATTACCTCGATCTGGCGGCACGCACGCTGTCGCCGCACGTGCAGCAGATGCTCGGACCGGGCGGGTGGGGGAGCGGGGCCAGTCCACTAGTGACCGGGCGCGGCGAATGGCACGCGCGGCTGGAGCGGCGTCTGGCGGAATTCGAGGGTGTCGAGAGCGCACTGCTGTTTCCGAGCGGATATGCGGCGAATATCGGCGCGATCACTGCCCTGGCCGGACCCGGCGATGCGATCCTCAGCGATGCGCTCAACCATGCCAGCATTATCGACGGCTGCCGGCTGTCCGGCGCCGACATCCGCGTCTATCGCCATGCCGATCCCAGCGACCTGGAACAAGGACTTTTGGAAAATTCTGGCGCTCGGCGTCGGTTTATCGTCTCCGATACGTTATTTAGTATGGGAGGTGACGTTGCACCGTTGGGACCGATCGTGGAGCTGGCGTCCAGGTACCAGGCGATGGTGCTTGTGGACGAGGCGCATGCGACCGGTGTCCTCGGCGAACGGGGCAGGGGAGTCAGTGAATTACTCGGCGTCGAAACAGGAATCGACGTTCGCGTTGGGACGTTGAGCAAAGCCCTGGGCACAATCGGGGGGTTTGTGGCGGGAAGTCGGCTGCTGATTGAGTGGCTGGTGAACCAGGCGCGACCGTATATTTTCTCGACAGCATTGCCCGAAGCGGCGGCCGCGGCCGGAATCGCGGCGCTTGATATCGTGGAACAACAACCGGAGCGTCGTCAGCGTTTGCTGCATCGGGCCGCGCGACTGCGAAATGAACTGAACGTGCGTGAACTGCAAACAGGAGCTTCAAGAAGCCAGATTGTGCCGCTGATTCTGGGTGAGCCCGGCCGGGCTCTGGAGTGGTCCCAGGCGCTGCGCGATCGCGGGCTGCATTGCCCGGCGATTCGTCCGCCTTCCGTTCCGACCGGTGAATCGCTGCTGCGAATCAGTTTGACCGCCGGACACACCGACGCCGACATCGACCAACTGATCCAAGCCCTGGACGATATCCGTCGACGCGATGCCAAGGCGGACGCTTGAAGCCTGACGGAATCCTGGCCAGGGCGGGCCGCGGAAAACGGTGTTCGCCGGCCTCGTTTCTCGTGTTAGACTTTCCAAGGTTGGTTCCCGAACCGGGGACCCAGGTGGGATCAAAGGAGAACGGATCAAGTGACACCACACCGCATGGAACGAACGCTTCATCATTGGGGACTCATGGTCGGACTAGTCGCCGCGCTGGCGACCGCCGCCGCTCCGCTTGACGCGCAGCCCCCCGCAGTTGCCAATCCTGGCGCTCAAAACCCCGGCACCGATCGGCAGCAGATCGCGAGTTGGGTGGCCGATCTGGATGCCAACTCGTTCAACAGGCGCGATGAAGCATCGTTGAAACTGATCCAGGCGGGTGTCGCGGCGGTGCAACCGGTGCTGGACGCCATCCAGCAGGGATCGCCGGAAGTCGTGCTGCGCGGGGTGCATGTGCTGCTGGAAATTGCCGTGGTCTCGGACGACGACGAACAGCCGCAGGCCCGACAGGCACTCCAGAAGATCGTGCAGGATTCCAACCGCAGCGCCGCGCGCCGCGCCGATCTCGCGCTGCGCAGTCTCGACGAAACCCGTGCCAGGCGGGCTGCCGATTTCTTGACCAGCAAAGGTGCGCGCATTACCGAAGGAAAATACTATTCCGGTTCGCAATTGCAAGGATTGCTGCCGACCCTGGAAATTAGCAACGAGTGGCTGGGGACGGAACGGGATCTGAAACAGATACGCTGGCTCAACGAGGTTCAACAGATCACGTTCCAGGGCCCCAATGTCAAGGACGAATGGCTGCGGAACCTGGAAGGTGCCAGACAGATCCGCAGCGTGCAGTTCAAGCATGCCCGTATCTCGGGTAAGTCGCTGGCCAGTTTGAAGTCGATCCCCGAATTGCGATTCGTCAGCCTGCTGTATTCTCCCGTCGATGACGAAGCGGTTGCCGAACTCACGGCGCTCGCCAACCTCAGCTCCCTGCGACTCTACGGGACCCGCATCAGCGTCGACGGTGTCCAGAAACTGCGCGAAACTTTCTCCAAGGAGCTGACCAACATCGATTTCCGCCAAGGCGGCTTCCTCGGAATCCAGGCGCAGCGTCAGGGAGGTGTGTGCGAGATCCAACTGGTGCAACCCGACACGGCGGCCGCCGTGGCCGGACTGGAGGCCGGTGACTTCGTGCTAACTTTCGGCGGCGAACGGGTTGTCGATTTCGAGTCGTTGACACGTTGCATTTCCAAGCATGGTGCCGGGGACGAAGCAAAAATCGAGGTCGCCCGGCAGGGAACGACGCGTACACCCAGTTTTGCTCGAGGCACCGCCACGGAATTCGGGGCCGTCGGGAAAGAAAGCAACCTGGGCCTCGAAGTCACCGAGGTCAAACCCAATTCGTTGGCAAGCGAAATCGATCTGCGCGTCGGCGATACGATCCTCGTCTACCGCGGCCAGAGGATCTATTCTCCCCAGGACTTCGACGCCGCGTTCCGCGCCGACCCCGAGGCCAAAGAATCGGAAGACCTGATCCGCTTCGTCCGCACGCCAAAATTGCTGACGCTCACCGCGAAACTCGGCGAATGGGAGTGAAGAACGGGGAACGGGGAACGGGGAACGGGTGTTTGTTGTGTGCCACGGGTGAGGGTAGTCCCGAGCCCGTGCTCAGGTAGCCCGTGCCACGGCATACTTGTCTTTTTTTGTGACTCTTCGAGCCGACGTGACACGATGTGCACTCTGTCACTTGCAGCACGGGCTCGGGACGACCCTCACCCGTGGCACATGAAGCAGCACGGGCTCGGAGTACCTCACCCGTGGCACACGAAGCAGCACGGGCTCGGAGTACCTCACCCGTGGCACACAGGGCATCACCGCCCC
>VGZA01000096.1 GCA_016872775.1 Planctomycetota bacterium
GGCACCCGCCGCGACCGGTCCCCGCGGGGTGTAGCGCAGCCTGGATTAGCGCGCTTGCTTGGGGTGCAAGAGGTCGTGGGTTCAAATCCCGCCACCCCGACTCGTTCGTAAGTTACGCCGAATTCTGCACTTAAGATTACCCGTTGAGCGTTCAACGGTGCGGCTTGAAACCACAAATCGACGACCCGCGTAGGGTTTGTCCAGGTTTGGGAGAAAAGTCGTGCCGAAACTCAGCTATCGTCAGCCCCGCTATTGTCGCCATCGTGACCGGGCCGTTGTCTATATCAACGGCAAGTCGGTCTCTCTCGGAAAGTATGGATCGGCAGAAAGCAAAGCCGCTTACAAACGGCTGATGGTGAAATGGAATGCCGGGCAAGGTATTTCGGTGATCTCCATGGAACTGCCGGCTGACGTAGCGACGGCAACCGCTCCGATGGTCGAAGTTCCGTTGGCGCTGACCGTCGTGGAACTGATCAAGCGATATCGGGATTACGCCAGGTCGTACTACGTCAAGGACGGGAAACAAACAAGCGAGGTCCAATGCATCGACAGTGCCGCTTCATTTCTGCGCCGGTGGTTCGGTCGGCTACCGGCCGAAGAATTTTCGCCGCTGAAATTGAAGACGGTTCGGGAATCGATGGTTGTTGCGAAATTATCGCGGACGACCATTAATCAGAACATCAATCGAATCCGCCGGATGTTCAAATGGGCGGCGGCCGAGGAACTGATTCCCGGTTCCGTGCACGAAAACTTGAAGGCCGTCGAGGGCCTGAAATCGGGACGCTGCGAGGCACGGGACAGCGAACCCGTTTTGCCGATCGACATGGTGGTGGTGGAGGCTACGCTGCCGTTCCTGTCGCCGGTTGTGGCCGACATGATTCGGGTGCAGGAATTGACCGGCATGCGTCCGGGCGAAGTCTGCCAATTGCGACCAAGGATATCGATCGGACGGGCGACGTGTGGCGTTTTGCGTTGCAAAGTCACAAGACGCAACATCATGGCAAGCAGCGGATCGTGGCGATCGGCCCGAAAGCCCAAGCAATCTTGATGCGGTATCTGTTGCGACCGGATGATGCGTACTGCTTTTCTCCAACGGAGTCGGAGAAACAACGACGTCGCGAAAATCACGAGGCACGAGTCACCCCCGCAGGCTACGGCAATCGTCCGGGAACGAATCGCAAACGATCCCCGAAGTGGAAGCCGGGAGCCCGGTACACGACGGCCAGTTACTTGCGACTTGGTATGGAATGCGACTCGAAGCAGTGGTTACCAGCCGACAACTTCCACTCGCGATTACAAGAACTGCTTCGTCATATTCGCAAGGCCGTGCCGCCGGCCACGTCAAATGGGGAACCGGTGACGTCTTGCAACGATGCAACGCTTTTGGCAATCAAACTTGATACGAAACACGACAACGGGAAAAAGTCCAAACGAATTCTGAAAACAGTTCACTACGATTGCATTCGGTTGTACAAGGCGGAAATTCAACCCGACGCACCGCGCCCGGTAATGCGGCAAATCGTGGAGGATTACGTCGCGGGCAATCCGAATTGTGGTTCTACAGTCGCCAGCATCATGAGAGTCCTCAACGACCATCCCGGCAAATGGAAACTCAAGAGACCGACACCAAGACGACAACCGCGATAACGGGTTTTGTCAATCCTCGCGTACCTTGCAAGTGTTACGAAAGACACAAAGCGAGGTGCATCGTGGTACGACAAAATCGCCAACCGGCAATCGAAAGCGACGAAGATCTCATCCCACTCTCCGAGGCCGCCATTCTGCTGCCCACCAGACGAAAGCCGCATGTCGCCACGCTGTGGCGCTGGGGGACCAAGGGCTGTAGGGGTCATCTCCTGAAAACATGGGTGATCGCCGGTCGACGGTACACGTCACCTGCCGCGCTGCAGGAGTTCCTCACGGACATGAGCACCGGACGGACTGCCCTGCCGTCGGTACTGTCGGCACGGGAAGCTGCCATCGAGGCCGCTGAGGCCGATTGCGACTCGGCAGGAATCCGGTAGACGCCGTGCAATGGCATCGCTTGTCGGACCGTTTGGGTGGATTTGCTCTCCGCACTATTTTCCTCGATGCGTATGAGCGCCGGCTCCCCTTGACCGCGCTCCGACTCCGCGGCACTGCACCCCCAATGTACCTCTGGGGGCGATACAGGCGATCGGCCCTGTCCCCGCAACATCGGGACTTTCGCGGCTTCCGACAGCACGGGAATCACTGATCGTTAGAACTTCAGTCCGCTAGACTTGATGTCCGGTTTGCGCCGAAATGGACTTCGAAGCTAGAGTGTTTCCGGCGGGGACACAAGCTACAATCGTTCCTCATGATCTCCTAGTATTCGATCACCAGGATCCGTGTCTTCGTTTAATGTCCGACAACGATTCAATTGATGTAACGGAAGATCTCGCTGAAAAGAGACCAGTCGACGCAGCGCCGGAAGCGATGCCGAACTGGATTGGCCGGTATCGGGTTGAGAAGCTGCTGGGCCGGGGCGGATTCGGATTGGTCTACCTGGCCCACGACGAGCAGCTGACTCGGCCCGTGGCGGTCAAGGTGCCGCATGCCAGGCTGGTGTCGAAGCCGGAGGATGCGCAGGCGTACCTGGCCGAAGCTCGCACCGTGGCCAATCTCGACCATTCGAATATTGTGCCGGTGCATGATATCGGGAGCACTCCCGAATTCCCCTGCTTCGTCGTCTCCAAGTACGTCGAGGGCCAGAACCTGGCCGATCGGCTCAAGCAGTCGCCGCTGAACATTTCGCAGGCCGTCGAATTGGCAGCGACCATCGCCGAGGCCCTGCAGTACGCGCACAAGCAGGGACTCGTGCACCGCGATATCAAGCCGGGGAATATTCTACTGGATAAGTCCGGCAAGCCGTTCGTCGTCGACTTCGGCTTGGCCCTCCGCGAAGAGAACATCGGCAAGGGGCCAAGGTATGCGGGCACTCCCGCCTACATGAGCCCCGAACAGGCGCGGGGCGAAGGCCACCGCGTGGACGGTCGCAGTGATATCTTCAGCCTAGGCGTGATGCTGTACGAAATGCTGAGCGGACGCAGGCCGTTCCGGGGCGAGACGCAGACCGAGATCCTGGAACAGGTCACTTCGCACGAGGCCCGGCCGCTGCGGCAGTTCGACGAAACCATTCCCAGGGAACTCGATCGGATCTGCCAGAAGGCGATGGCCAAGCGGGTCAGTGACCGCTACTTTTCGGCCCATGATCTGGCCGAAGACTTGCGACACTTTCTGGCGGAGGAAAAGACAAGTCCCGAGGCGGGAGTGCGAAGCGTCGAGCAACAGAGCCGACCCGCGCTCAGTCGGTCACCAGCCACCGTGGCGGAAACTCCGGCGTCGACCTTGATTGCCTCGGGAGCTTCCAAGGCGGCCGGTTCTTCGTCCGAGAATGAGCCCATCAAGATCATCCCCAAGGGCCTGCGGTCGTTCGACGAGCACGACGCCGATTTCTTTCTGGAACTCTTGCCGGGTCCACGGGACCGGGAAGGCCTTCCGGACAGCATCCGCTTCTGGAAGACGCGGATCGAAGAACCCGATCCCGACAAGACGTTTTCGGTGGGGCTGATCTACGGCCCGTCGGGCTGCGGCAAATCGTCGCTGGTCAAAGCCGGCCTTTTGCCTCGGCTATCGGAGTCGGTGATCAGCGTCTACGTCGAGGCCACGCCGAACGAAACGGAAACGCGGTTGCTGCATGGACTGCAAAAGCATTGTCCCACCCTGGAAACCAACCTGAATCTGAAAGAGACGCTGGCGACACTGCGGCGGGGACAGGGGATACCGCACGGCAAGAAAGTGCTGATCGTTCTGGACCAGTTTGAGCAGTGGTTGCATGCGAAGAAGGAGGAAGAGAACACGGAACTGGTGCAAGCGCTGCGGCAATGTGATGGGGGACGGGTGCAATGCGTGGTCATGGTGCGGGATGATTTCTGGATGGCGGTAACGCGATTTCTCCGTGAATTAGAAGTAAGACTATTGGAAAATCGCAATCTCACCGCCGTCGATCTCTTTCCCGTGCGTCACGCCGAGAAAGTCTTGGGCGCCTTTGGACGGGCGTTCGGATCCTTGCCGGACCAAGGCAGTGAAATGACGAAAGACCAAAAGGACTTTCTCGCGCAATCGGTCGCTGGTCTTGCGGAAGAAGGCAAGGTCATCTGCGTCCGGCTGGCGTTGTATGCCGAGATGATGAAGGGCAAGAGATGGACACCAGCGACATTGACCGAAGTCGGCGGCACGACCGGCATCGGTGTTACGTTCCTGGAAGAGACGTTCAGTTCCGCCACGGCGTCACCCGAACACCGTTATCACCAAAGAGCTGCTCGCGCCGTGCTCAAGTCCCTGCTTCCCGAATCGGGCACCGACATCAAGGGACAGATGAAGTCGTATGCTGAGTTACTGGACGCGTCAGGCTATGCGTCACGTCCACGCGACTTCGATGATCTGATCCGCATTCTCGACAGCGAGATCCGCTTGATCACGCCCACGGAAGAAAGTGAGAAGAGTGAAGTGGGAAGTGTGAAAGTGGAACGCCTGGCATCGTCCCCTTCACCCTTCACTCTTCAATCTTCACTCTTTTTCCAGTTGACCCACGACTACTTGGTACATTCCCTCCGTGACTGGCTGACGCGGAAGCAGCGGGAGACGCGGCGGGGGCGTGCTGAACTCCGACTCGCAGAACGAGCTGCTTTGTGGAATGCCAAACCTGAGAATCGGTTCTTGCCATCGTCGCAAGAGTATCTAAGCATCGTGGGCTTGTCGCAGCGGAAGAACTGGACCGAGCCGCAACGCAAGATGATGGCGAAGGCGGGACGCGTTCATGCGCTGCGCTGGGGCGCTGTGGCCGTGCTCTTCGTCGTGGCAGTCACCATCGGCGCGCGAGTACGCAGCATCGTAGTCGAGAACCAGAATGCGACGGCAGCCAATGGGTTGGTGACGGGCCTGCTGAACGCGGAGATCAGCCAGGTTCCGGCGATCATCGCGGAACTCAAGCCGTATCGAACCTGGGCCGATCCCCGGTTACGCGCGATCTTGAGTGATGCCTCCTCCGAATCCAGACCCAGGTTACACAGCAGTCTGGCGCTGCTGCCGGTCGATGCAACCCAATCAGAATTCCTCGGCGAGCAACTGTTGCATGCCGAACCCGATGCTTTCGCTGTGATTCGCGATGCCCTGGTCGAACATCAGGAATCGTTGCGGGAGCGGTTCTGGAGCGTGGCTCTGGATGCGCCAGGGGACCAAGCCGGCAGATTGCGAGCGGCCTGCGCGCTGGCGACATTCACCCCGCAAGATAGCCGCTGGGAACAGGTTGCCGAGAATGTCGCCAATCAACTGGCCAAACAGAACTCGTTGGTGGTCAGCCGTTGGATCGAAGCCCTGCGTCCGGTCAAAGGCCCGTTGCTCGCGCCGCTCGAAGCGATTTACCTGGACGGCAAGCGCGAGGCCACGGAGCGGGCACTGGCGACGGACGTGCTGGCCGACTACGCGGCGGGCGACCCGGTGACCTTGACGCGCCTTGCACGAGGGGCGACGGAGCGGCAATTTGGCGTCGTGTTTGGGAAGCTCGCGGCGCGGCCCGAAGCGGTGCGGCTGCTGGAGGAGAGTCTGGCGGTAGGAATGAGAAAAGAGGATAGAGAAGTGAGAAACGAGACAGAATCGTCTCTACCTCACTCCTCACTCCTCGATTCTCACTCCTCTTCTAGTCACTTCTCGCCTGTGGACGCGGCGACGGTTGCCAGGCTCGCGGCCGCGCAGGGCTTCATCGATGAACGTTTTGCCTGGTGCCAGACTATGCCGTGGGACGAGTTTCTGGAGGTGGCCCAGCGGTTGCGGAACAGCGGCTATCGGCCGGCGCGGGTGCGACCTTACGCCCAGGCGGGTAGTGTCCGGGTGGCCGCCGTGTGGACGCGCGACGGTCTCGATTTCCAGCTCAAGACCGGAGTGACCTTCCAGGAACTGCAGACTCATGACGAGCAATTCCGCCAGCACGGACTGTTGCCGGTCGATGTGGCGGCGTATCACGAGCCGAACCCCTCACAAAGCGTCTCGCCGGGATCCGCTGAGGTTCCATCACTGCGTTATATCGCTCTGTGGGCACCGCGAGCCGGCGACCAGGACGATGCGCGGCTGTTTGTCGATCAGCCGGACTTGAATGCACCGGAGAATGTGCGTCTGCGAGAGGCGGGTTACCGATACTCGACCATGCAGCAGATCCTGGGCGCGGATGGGCGACTACGGTTCGCCTTCATACGTCGTCGGCAGACCGGAGCGACGACGGCCAGTACCGGGCAGACTTTGGCGGCGTTCACTGCTCAGGCGGATCAGGGCGGTTCGGCAAGCGATATCTCGCTATCATGGGCTCCACAGCCGCCGGGTCGTGAAGCCGTTTATGGACCGATGTTGGCTGCCGCCGAACAGCAATTGGGCGTGAACCCCCAAGACGCACAAGCGATCGCGCGACGGGCTGTCGCCTGGTGTGGCTTGCGGCAAGATCAACAGGCGGTGGTCGAACTGACGAAATTCCTGACCCAGAACCCCAATGACCTCACGACCTATCAGTTGCGGGCGATTTCCCATGCACGGCTGGGCGACAGGGACGCGGCGGTCGCTGACGTGGCCGAACATGCGAAGTTGCTGGATCCCGCCAACGCATCGCAAGCGGCCTACTTGGACGCGGTGGTGGCGGCTTGGCTTGGCGATGCCACAGGCCTGGATCGCTTGCGATCGGCGCTCGCCGGCCACGATCAGGACGCGAATTGGCTCTACAACTCCGCCTGTGCGCTGGCCATCGCTTCGCAGGCCTTTGCCGAAAAACAACCCGCTCTGGCCGAGTCGTGCGCCAGCGAGGCGGCGAAACTGCTGGGCCGCTCGGTAGCCGCCGGGTATACGAACCTGACCGCGATCCTGGCGGATCTGGACTTGGAAGCGATCCGGGAACGTGACGAGTTTCGGGCCATCATGGCCCAAGGCAAATTGGACCTGTCGCTCGCCGGGGTGTGGGATACTGATCCGAGCCAGGAATCCGTCCCCGTGATCGGACTGGAACCTGGCGAGCACCTGGCACGTTGCCGCGAGTTGACGGCGGCCGGATTCCGGCCTGCGGCGGTGACGTTATTAGCTCCGTCCGCAAACGCGAAGTCATCGTCCACCCTGGTCGCGGCTTCCGTCTGGCGCAGGCCGGCGGTCACGGATGCGATGCAAAACCGCCTCGCGCAGCAGAATGCCAACGCTGCCGTGGCGCTGTTGCGGCTGGGCGCTGGAGACCAGGTCTGGCCGCTGCTCCAGCATCGTCCCGACCCGCGAACGCGGAGCTACCTGATTCATGCCCTGAGTCCGTTGGGTTCGGATCCGCGAACACTGGCAAATCGGTTCGAGCAGGAGCCCGATACCTCGGTCCGCCGGGCGTTGCTGTTGTCCCTGGGCGAGTATCGTGTGGAGCAGTTCTCGGCTCAAGAATTCGCGGCGTTGGTCGAGCGGCTACTGGTGCTGTACGAGCACGAACCTGACCGCGGTTTGCATGGGGCCGCAGAATGGTTGCTGCGGCAGTGGGGACAGGACGCGCAACTCTCGGTGATCACCGACAAACTGCGGGCCGACGAAGCGCAGCAGTTGGCTCGGCCGATGTTGCAGCCCCGGCAATGGTACGTCAACTCGCAGGGCCAGACCCTGGTGATCCTGGAACCCGGTGAATTCCCGATGGGCTCGCCGGCCACGGAATCAGGTCGTTTAGCGAACGAATCCCGCCATCGCCGCGCGGTGCCTCGTCGTTTCGCCTTGGCGACGCAGGAAGTCACGCACGCGCAGTTTCTCGCCTTTCAACAAACGCATCCCGAATCATTGGGCAACGGTCTAGAGACTTACGTCAAGACGGACGATTCACCACAACTTTCCATGACCTGGTACGA
The DNA here is from genome assembly GCA_016872775.1 of Planctomycetota bacterium. Taxonomy (GTDB): domain Bacteria; phylum Planctomycetota; class Planctomycetia; order Pirellulales; family Pirellulaceae; genus VGZA01. The sequence continues at coordinate 7,926 of VGZA01000096.1, forward strand.
GGCGGCGGCCTACTGCAACTGGCTGAGCGCTCAGGATGGCCTGCCGCCGGAACAGTGGTTTTACGCGCCGAACGAACAAGGGCAATATGCCGACGGGATGCGGATTCGAGTACCGGCAGAAAACTTGTTGGGCTATCGGATGCCGACGGAAGGGGAATGGGAGTACGCTTGCCGCGCCGGCACGGTTACCAGCCGCTATTACGGCACGGATGAAGGTCTATTGGGGCGTTACGCCTGGACGGCGATCTTGAACGCCGAGAATCGGAGTTGGCCGGTAGGACGCTTGAAACCTAACGAATTCGGCCTGTTCGACATGCTGGGAAACGCAGCGGAGTGGTGCCATGACTCGTACCGGGTTTATCCCACCGTCGGCCCCATCGCGATGGTAGATCAATTCGAGTCGACTCCGGTGACTTACAATAAAGGCCGGATTCTTCGTGGCGGGACGTTCCTCAGCTACGCGACGGATGTGCGTTCGGCGAACCGCAACAGCCGCCCACCGGTCAACCGTAACCTCAACAGTGGTTTCCGTGTGGCGAGGACTTACCCCTGATCCCCTTTACCCCTTGTCTTCTTCCTGAACCCTCCGCCGAAGGCGGTCTCAAAATTTGAGCCAACAATACACAGTTCCCATGTTGGGTTTTGGCGGGCCTGCCGCAGTTTCTCGCTTTCGGCCGGGTTATCGAGAACCTTGATGGCCAACTTGCGGCCTGTAACGGCGTCGCAGGCCAGAATGGACCAATTTTAAGGGGGAAGGCCAACCGAGGCCAACTCATCATGGCCTGCGGCACGGGAAAAACGCTCACGGCGCTCTGGATTGCCGAGCGGCTGCAGAGTGCTCTCACGCTGGTGGTCGTCCCGTCACTCTCGCTGGTGGCGCAGAATCTGGCTGAGTGGGGCCGACACGCAGCGACAGACTTCGACACAATCGTCGTCTGTTCTGACGAGTCAGTCGTACAAAGCAAGGCAGATACCGCGATACAGTCAACGGCTGATCTCGGCGTAAGAGTCACAACCAACGATGCGGAGATTCGCCGCTCCCTTTACCCCAGATCCTCTCATTCAGAGTGGTACATAGATCGGGGGAAGGCCAACAGTGTCTGGAAATCAAATTTTCTATAAGATAGATACGCTATGAGCGATAAGGAGATTTTAGTCCCCGATTGACGCTGGAATAGGGGTTCTGTTAACATCGGCAAACTCGATAGTCTGGGTAAGTTTCAGGCTTAAGTCAAATGGAAAAAATCATAATGGGGCTACTCGATGCGATGGCGAACGACGTGGACAGCATTTCTCGTGGTGGCGAGTGTTTCGTTGATGACTGCGAACGCTGCGATCATCGTCGACAACACCATCACGGGGTCGATCACGAACGATTTTAATTCCTTGCCGAGCGGAAATGATCCCGATTTCATTTCGCAAACCGGCGCGACGTATGGAGAGAGTTTTGACGGTCAGTCGCTGGCCACGGGTTCGGGATTTGACGTGCTTACTGGCACGCCATCCTCGCCTTTGACGTTGCGTGCCAACCCGACGCTTAACGACAACATCGGAGTAGTGAACGACGGGTTAAAACAGATTTACGGGGATTTGGGTGGAAAGGTGGGCGAAGGTGCGCTTTCGATCCTGTTCGACTCCGCAACTAACGTCTTAGGAATGGACGTCGTCGGAACCGCTGGCAGCGGCGCGTTCACCGTTCAGTTTTTTGCCCTTGATGGCAGTTCGCTGGGCACAATCACCCAAAGCGTTACAAACAGTTTCTTCGGGTTTCGGACGACAGACGGCGAACAAATCCGCGGGG
>VGZA01000097.1 GCA_016872775.1 Planctomycetota bacterium
TCGCAGCCGGTGGGAGGAGTCGGGGGCGCGCAGTCGCAAGTGGTACGAGATCACCGAAGCAGGAATTCGTTGTCTGCGCCAGCAGGCGGACGAGTGGACGGAGTTTGCGGTTTGCATGGAGCGTTTGTTGAACGCAATTCGACCGGCAATGCCGACGGTCTCTTGATCGCACTTTTCTTTCCGATTTCATTCGAAACGCGGGGGACACAACGATGTCGGACCAGGAGTTTGAAAGATATTTGAGGCTGTTGGGCGGATTATTGAGGCTGAATGCCGGCCAGCGGGAGTCAATTTCGCAGGAACTGCGGGATCATCTGGAGGAGCGTCTGGAAGAACTGCTTCAGGGTGGAGTGGCGCGGGAGAAAGCAATTGAACTTGCCTTATCGGAGTTTGGTGACGCGGCCGGTTTGGCGAGTCAATTTGTCGAGATTGCCCGTTTGCGACGGGCACGGCGATGGCGGCGAATGTCGATTGCTTCCGCGATGCCGTTGGCGGCCACGCTGCTACTGGCATGGGCGATGTGGCCGCAGCAGGCTCGCATACCGTTGGCGCAGCCGGTCGTGGCACAGTCATCGACCACAACTGCCGCAGAGCCGCGCTTAGACTTGCCCGATAACTCCGCAGCGGCCGAGGCGACCGGTGAATTTCCGCAAGTGGCGATTTCCGAATCGGAGAAACGCATCGTCGCCGAACTGGATCGTGCGGTGGACGCGAGTTTTGTCGAATTACCGCTGGAAGACGTGATCGCATTTCTTCGGGACGCGACGGGTGCGGATATTGAACTCGATGCGCGGGGCCTGGAGCAGACTGGACTTTCCAAGAACGTACCGGTCACGCTGACCTGCACGGATCAGAAATTGCGATCGATACTGACCCGAATCTGCGATCAGGCATCGGCGCGCTGGCAGGTGGTCGACGAGTCGATTCTGGTGACATCGCCGGTTACGGCGGACCTGGCGACGATCGTCCGCGTGCATAGCATTGCCGATCTATTGCCCGCCGACCCAGCCACCGGCGAACTGGATACGGAAGCGATGATGGGGATTCTGAGCAGCGCCGCGTCGAAACAGAATGGCGACTGGTTGTCCGAGGGGGGAATTGGCAACGCCGAAGTGAGCATGGACGGAGTACTGGTGGTAAGCCATAACTTCCGCGTGCAGGAAGAGGTCGCCGGGCTTCTGGGCGCGATGCGGCAATTGAAACGGAAAAATCACGAGCGGCTTACGGACGCAGTGGATCCCGTCGCGGTCGACCCGATCACTGCGAAGATCCGAGCGGCTCTGGATCGACCGTTGGAAGCGTATGATTTCCTAGAAATGCCATTGTCGGACGTTGTCGACTACCTGGCGACGGCCAGTTCACTGCCGATTGCGATTGACGTACGACAACTTGAAGCAAACGGCAAATCGGTCGATACGCCGATATCCTCTCGAGGCAACAACGTCTCCCTGGCGACGGCCTTCAAGCGTTTGCTGCGGCCGTTAGACCTTTCCTGGACAATTTCAGCGCAAACGCTGGTGATTGCCCCGGCCGATGGACTGAGCAATCGATTGAGCGTGCGTTTTTATCCCGTGAACGACATCATTTCACACCCCGACGTCGCCAATTCGGAACTCGAACGGTACGCCGAACTCGTGCGATCGAATCTGACCAATCTCGTGATCGACTGGGCGGAAAACGGCGGTGCGGCATCCGTGGTAGTCGTGCCCGAACTAAACGCTCTATGCGTGAATCAAACGTGGGAAGCGCATCGCAAGGTCGAAGACTTACTGCGGCAACTGCGCAAGTCGAAACAGCATAGTAGCACCGCTCGGTTGGCGCGGGGACTGACGGGCCACGGCGGGATGGGACAAGGGCTTCAGCCCGAATTGCGGGCCTACCTTGTGACGATGCCCGATGCCGGGTGGAGCACGCAGAACGTCGCCAAAGTGCTTGGCCAGTTACTTGATCAAGACAACCTCCCATTGTTGGAACCGGTCGGCGATCGGATTCTGGTGCAGGCCGTGCCGGCGGTGCATAACCGCATTCAGCGCCTGTGCATGAAGCAACTGTCCGGCCTGCTGTACCCGGTGGATTCGCAGACGGGAGCAAACCGCCCCATGGTGATTGGCCATGCCGGTGGCATGGGAGGCGGCATGAATGGAATGGGAGGGGGCATGGGAGGTGCTGGCGGCCCGGCCGGAGCCGGCATGGGAGGCGGCGGACTGGGCGGCGGTCGCGGCGGTGGCGGCTTCTTCTAGCATTACCGCTTGAATTCGAAGTCGATGGGGCCGCGGATAACTTTGGCCACTACGGATCGGAGTTGCGCGGTGTGGCAAAGCGATCACGCAGCCGTTCGGCGAATGCTGGTTGCGACCGCAGCGCCGCCAATTCCGGCGTCAGATGCAAGATCCGCGCGAGTGCTGGATCCAGATCCAGCGCGGATGCGACTCCGTCCCATGCCTCTTCGAGGCGGGCCGACTTTTCGAGCGCGTCGTTCGTGGCAGCGGCCGCGTTGCAGGCGACCATCGCGTCGGCGATCCGAAGCAGGGATGCATGGGGCATCTGTTGTTGGGATCGATGCAGCGCTTCGCGGGCATCGGAGGTCTCCCCATGACGCAGCCAACGCAGGCACTGCAGAAACAGTTGCGCGGACTCCACTGCTTCCCGATCACTCGACGCGGAGACAGGTCCGCCGTCGGGGCCGTCGGGCTCGTTTGGCTGCGCACGGAGGTGCGCGGCCGTCGCGATCTGCTTCAGTCCTGATGACGGGAACCCGGCGTCCACGAGCGGCGAATTCATACCAGATTCTCGCAGGGCATCTGAAATACCGAATGCCATTTCCAGCCAGCGAGCAGCACTGGATAGATCCTCTCGATGCAGTGCGACAAATGCGAGCGCCAGGCAATTCCTCAGCCGCAGCATGTCCGCATCCAACCGATACGGTCCATCGCCGAAACGCCCTGCACCAAGTTCGCTGGCGGAATTCAGGGACCGGGCCGCATCGTCACCCCGATTCAAGTTCAATTCGGATTCCCCCAGAACGATCCAGGCTCGCATCAAGTCCAGTCGCTCGGAATCGGCTGGATCAGCGCCCGCCTGCTGCTGTTCGAACCATGCGATTGCCTTGCGCCCGGCGATTTCGGCGCCTTCGAAATCGCCTTGGCGTTGCAGGGCTTCGCCCAGATCGAGCAAAGCCCGGAAGTACTCGCGCCGCCAGCGCATCTCCAGGTCGGGTTCGCGGTCGAGGAAGTCGGCGACCGATCGGAAATGCTCGCGAGCGTGCCATTCCGCCAGCACATAATCATGCAGTTGATCGATGGCCAGTGCGTGCAGCTGGTGGGCTGAAACGGCCAGTTGAGTTCTCGATTCGACGTCGAGCGGATCCGCCTCCAGCAATTCCATACGCAGAGAAAAAGCGCGAACATATTCTTCCAGGCTCTCGGCCACTTTGCCCGCGTCCGCAAGCAGTTCCGCCTGCCCCTCGATGGCCGACGCCGTCTTGCGACGTTCGGACGCGGTGCTGACCGGATCAGCGGGCAAGCCATCCGATCGCCGCGGAACATCGCCGAGTTGCTGGCGATCAGGGACGGCCGGCCCGACGTCGACTCGCATCGATCGTTTCTCGTTCCACCAGATCAGCCCGGCAATCACACCGGCTACGAATCCGAAGCAGAGCATGGCGAAACGCGATGGGCGGGAGGAAAAGATGCGCGATTGCCGGATGACTCGTTTGGTTGCCACCGGAAGTTGCCTCGCGAGATGAGTTGAAGTGGTGCTGCTCGAAACAAGTTTCGAGTTATCCAGTGTAGCTCGAAACTTGTTTCGAGTCGCACAGCGTAGCTCGAAACAAGTTTCGAGTTACGCCCATCGCTCGTTCGCACGAGCCATTCCTTTCCGGACTCATAGCAGGTTAGGATAGAGGTCCGGCCGACTGTTTTCGGAGCGGCAAATTGGGATTTGACGCGGTTTCGGCCTGGTTAAGAGTGCCTTGATGAACAGTCACCACGCCCCACAACCGCGCCGTTTGTTCCTTGGGCAGTTCGCTGGCGGTTTTGCCGGTCTGGCGCTTGCCGCCATGTTGCATCGGGATGGATGGAGTCGCGAGGCAGCGACACCATCCGATGGACGTCCTCATTTCGCGCCGCGCGCCAAGCAGGTTATCTGGCTGTTCATGAATGGCGGGATGAGTCATGTCGAAAGTTTTGATCCGAAACCGACGTTGACCAGGTACGGCGGCAAGACGATCGCGGAAACGCCGTTCGCCGACGCACAAGACCCCAAGAAACTGGCGATTGAGCGGCTGGTTGTCCCCGACGGCAACGGTAACCAGCGCAATACACTGTATCCGCTGCAGGTTGGTTTTGGCAAACACGGGGAAAGCGGCATTGAGATCAGCGATTGGTTCCCGGCAACCGCCCGGAATGTCGATCGACTGGCGATCGTCCGGTCGATGTGGACGACCGACAGCAATCACGGAGCGCAGACGCAGTTCCATTCCGGGCGGCACCAGAACGACGGCGACTTTCCCAATCTGGGCGCCTGGGTACATTACGGATTGGGGTCGTTGAACGACAACTTGCCGCAGTATGTATCGATTGGAAATCGAGAATACTGGAACCGCAAGGACGGCCATTATCTTGGGCCGGCTCACGATGCCGTCCCGCTGCGGATCGATCCGAGCAATCCACTCGATTTCAGCCAACCGGAACGTCCGATATCCGCCGGCGCGCGTACGACGAGTATCGATCTGCTTCGGCGGCTGCACGAACGGCGTCGCGCCGAGTCCCCGGACGACACGGCCCTTTCGGCCAGGATCGCGTCGTATGAACTTGCCTTCCGCATGCAGCGATCGGTTCCGGAGGCGGTCGATTTCAGCCAGGAGACAGCAGCGACGCAGGCGCTGTACGGGCTCGACAAACCTCACTGTCGCGAATTCGGGATGCAGATGCTGGCGGCGCGGCGACTGGTGGAACGGGGAGTTCGGTTCGTCCAGGTTCAACATGGTGCAGGCGGCGCGGGAAGCTGGGATGCGCATGGTGGCCTCAAAGCGAACCACGAACGAAATGCTCTGGCGGTCGACCAGCCGGTGGGCGCTCTTCTCGAGGATCTCGAACGTCGCGGACTACTGGAGGAAACACTGGTGGTTTTTGCCAGCGAATTCGGCAGGACTCCCGGTTCCCAGGGTTCCGACGGACGGGACCATCACATTTTCGGATTCAGCGTCTGGCTGGCGGGCGGCGGGATCCGCGGCGGGATTGTGCATGGAGCGACCGACGAAATTGGTTTTCATGCCGTCGAACATCGGCATTATGTGACCGATATTCACGCGACTATTCTGCACCAGCTGGGGCTCGACTCGCGAAGCCTGGAAATCCCCGGGCGCAAGAGGCTGGAAATCGACCATGGGCAGGTGATCCACGAGATTCTGGAACAGGCTTGAGTCGACGGGGGAGCGGAGATGGAGGTGATCGTGGGGCGATCTGCTTGGAGGGTATATTTACGCGCGTTTGGGGTGCTGCTCTCGGCAGCCGCGTTCGCGCTGGCGGTTGGAGTTGGCAACGGAAGCTTTGCGGTCGCCGAAAGCGCGGGCAACGGCGGGGCTCAGGACGAGTTTTTTGAATTGCGAGTCCGTCCGCTGTTGGCGAAAAGCTGTTTTCGGTGTCATGGCACACTCAAACAATCGTCCGGGCTTCGCGTCGATAGTCGTGAGGCCTTGCTGGCGGGTGGTGAATCGGGACCGGCGATCGTTCCGGGTGACGCCGAAGCAAGTCGCTTGATCCGTGCCGTGCGGCGCGAGGCCGATCTGTCGTCGATGCCGCCCGAAATGGCAGACGCGTTGCGGTCCGAACAGGTTTCCGATCTTGTGAAGTGGGTCAACGCGGGCGCGGCTTGGCCCGCTACGTCGCCTCCCTTTGAGTCGGTGAAGCCATGGTCGTTGGAGCCGCTGCGTTTTCCCGATGCCGGCATGATCGCCTCGGATCCCTGGCACCGGACCACCGTCGATGTCTGGATCGACTTGAAGCAGAGACAGGCCGGTACGACACCGGCGGGACGAGCCGATCGACTGGAATTGGCACGACGCATCAGCTTCGATCTGACCGGACTGCCGCCATCGGTCGACGAGATCGATCGTTTCGTCCACGACGGTTCGCCCGACGCCTGGGAATCGCTGGTGGACCGGATGCTGGCATCGCCTGCCTACGGACGCAAGTGGGGTCGGCACTGGCTGGATGTGGTGCGGTACGCTGACACGGCGGGAGAGACGGCCGACTATCCCGTTCCGCTGGCGTGGCGCTATCGCAACTACGTGATTGATTCGTTGAATCGCGACAAGCGGTACGACGAATTCGTGCGTGAACAGATCGCGGGTGACATTCTTGCCGGCGACGATCCGGGGGATGTCTACGCCGAGCGTGTGATCGCCACGGGTTACCTGGCGATTTCACGGCGATTCGGGTTCGATTCGGAGAACTACCATCACCTCACGATCCAGGACACGATCGACACTTTGGGACAATCGATCCTGGGGTTAAGCCTCGGTTGCGCCCGCTGCCATGACCACAAGTTCGACCCGATTTCCATGCGCGATTATTATGCGCTGTACGGAATCTTCGACAGCAGTCGTTATCCGTTTCCCGGCTCGGAGCAGAAGCAAAAGGTCCGCGCCATGGCGCCGCTTGCTCCGCCGCGGGAATCCCAGCCGCAGTGGCGCGACTACCAGCGTCGCGTCGCGGAAATATCGGCGCAACTCGCCAGCATGTCTCGGCCCGTCCCCGCGGCAATCCTCCGTTCGGTGAATGACTTCGACGGAGATTTTGAACTCCAGGCGCCGGCGGCCGGAGGCAGCAACGGCGTTCTGGTTCCTCCCTGGCAGTTTACGGGCCCCGTTTCCATCACCACGGCGGCACAGAGCCCATTCCGCAATCTTCACCCTCCCGGGCGCGTTGGCGTCGCCATGCCGGGTGGCAGCCATTTCTATCGCGTCGTTCAGGCGTTGCGTCCGGAACGTGAACGAGCTTCGCCTGGACCGGTCTTCGTAAATCTCGACTTCCGGGTCGCGTCCGCGCCAGAGGATGCCGGCCGGCATCGCATCCTGTTGGGGAGCTTGTCCGGTGCGAAGGCGATCGAGATCTCGATCGGTGCGAACGCTCTCGGAGTTCGGACCGGCGAACGGACGGAATTATCGACCGAACTGACTCCCGGCAAATGGCACAACCTGCAGCTGACGTTTGACGAGGTCGAACGGATTGTCACGGTGCGGGTCCGGGACGAGCAGTCGGCAGTCGACGCGACCGGCTCGCCTGCCACGGTCGCCGCGCGTGCAATCCCTGCGGATGGGAGCGCACCCATCGAACAGGTTGTCTTCGACGTTGCCCCATCGCGGGACGAACCTCGACCCGCGATCGAGTACGACAATTTCGGCTTACAGACTTTTCCGCTCGAAGCACATCTCGGCGACGGCCAGACTGGACCATCGTCCTCCCTGCCGCGAACTGATCCTGAGGCGTTAAAACGCCGGCTGGAGGAGTTGACGCGGAATGACGGTGATCTGGAAACGCAAGGTGAGGGACTGGTCCCCGTCAGTCCGTGGAATCCCGGTCCGAACAGTCTTGTGCGACTGTCCACGCAAGCGCAGAGCCCGTTCCAGAACATCTTCCCGGAAGGAAGACTCGGTCTGTCGATGCCGAATCGGAGCGAATACGACGGCTTCGGGCTGACGATTCCGTCCAGGGAACTCGCGACGTCCCCAAAGCTCTATGTCAGTTTTGAGTTCCGCTGTGCCGATCAGTCTGCGGGGGGCGAAGGGTCGTGGCGCTATTACCTGGGTCAAGGTGCCGGATCTTCCGCCGCCGTCGAACTCTATTTCAACGGCGGTCATTTTTTCCAGCGCGGCGCCGATGCCAGATTGCCTGTGTGCGAGCTGGCGCTTGGTCAATGGCATCAGGTTCAACTCGAGATCGACCTGTCCGACCGGCGTTACACCGGAGCGGTCTTTTCGTCGACAGGCCGCCATGAATTTCAAGGTTCTTTGCTGGCCGGTTGGAATGGAAAGATTGACTATTCGTTTATTGACAGCTATGGCCACATTCCCGGCGTCCGCCCCGCGTTACACGCCGACAATTTCTATATAGGCGACCAGCCCTTTGCCGCGTTCGGACCTGCTGCCGAACCTCAAGCCGACTTGCAGCGCCGCCAGTCGGAGATTGCCATGATCCGGGCGCAGCTGGCAGCGTTGGCCAGTTCCGTCGATCAGTCGGCGAACGAACTCCAGTCGCTGCTTTCGGATGGTCCGCTGGAAATGGCGTACGCCATGGCGGAGGGTACGCCCCATGCGGCGCGACTGCAGCGGCGAGGCGAACCCGACCAGTTGGGCGACGAAGTCCCCCGCGGATTCGTCGCGCTGTTTGGCAACGCGGAACTGCCGCGGGATTCGTCGGGGAGCGGCCGATTGGAACTGGCCAACTGGCTGGTCGAGTCGGCCGGCCCGCTGACGGCGCGGGTGATTGTGAATCGCGTTTGGCAATATCACTTCGGCCGTGGACTGGTGCGCACGCCGAACGATTTTGGCATGCGTGGCATGCCGCCAACGCACCCGGAACTGCTGGATCAGCTTGCGTCGGAGTTTGTCCGGAGCGGCTGGTCACTCAAGGGATTACATCGTCGCATTCTGCTGAGTGCAAGCTACCAGCAGAGTTCCCGCAATATGCAGGCTTCAGGTGAGGCGGAGGGGCTCGAAGCGCTCGAAGCTCAAGAACTGTGGCATCGGTTTACTCGCCGTCGCTTGAGCGCCGAGGAAATACGGGACGCGATTCTCGCGGTAAGCGGCGATCTGGACCGCGCCGAGGGGCGAGCGCACCCGTTCCCCGCGCCGACAGCCTGGACCTTCAGCCAGCATGGTCCGTTCAGCGCGATATACGATCACCAGCTGCAGAGCGTTTATCTGATGACACAGCGGCTCAAGCGCCATCCATTTCTGGCACTTTTTGATGGAGCCGATCCGAATGCCACGACCGCGGAACGTCTGGGCACGACGGTTCCGACGCAGGCACTGTTTTTTCTCAACGATCCGATGATCCATGCTCGTTCGGAGAGCTGGGCGAGACGACTAGCGACCGTTGCCGGCGATCCACGGACTCGCGTGACGTTTGCCTGGCGAGAAGCGCTGGGACGCGCGCCGTCGGATACGGAGATGATGGAGGCGATGGAGTTTCTTGATGCGTACGCGCGCGAATCGGTTGCGTCCACGGCTGCGGCAGGCGGTGCCACGGACGGCGCCGCAGTCGAACTCGGCTGCATGGCGGCGTACCTGCGGACCTTGCTGGGCAGTAATTCTTTCTTATATATCGATTAATGCATGCGCAATCGCCGGGTAAACCGTCCGATGGCACGACGCGGAAATGAGATCCGATGAAGCTTGATGATCCTACTCGTTGGTTCGACCGCCGTACCGCGTTGCGTTCGCTGGTGGGTGGTTCGGCGATCTTTCCGGCAATTGTCTCGCAATTGTTGTCCGACGAGGCGCCGTCGGCGGTGAACGACGACCCGTTGGCGGCCCGACCGCCGCATTTTCCTGCCAAGGCACAGCGGGTCATATTCCTGTTCATGAGTGGAGGCGTTTCGCATGTCGACTCCTGGGACCCGAAACCGAAATTGGTCAAGGACGCGGGCAAGACGATTTCGGTGAACGAATTCCAGGGCCGCAAGGGCGATTTCAATAT
>VGZA01000098.1 GCA_016872775.1 Planctomycetota bacterium
CGCGCATACCGTGGCAAGAACGAATATCAGAGCAATCGTCGAACGGCAAAGCGGCATATGCCTGATCACCAATCATGTAGGGCCACGAAGCTACCATAAGAAACCACGTTTCGGATCGTGTCAACGAGATCCTGGGCTCGCCAATGATCGGTCGCGCCCGTCCGGCAGCAGGTCCCAGCCGTTCAGCCCGTTCGGATCCAGATTCTCGCCGCCGTTGATGGTCAGCAGCGCGCGCAACACGGTCGGTTGCAGCGTCGACCGCAGTCGATGCACGTAGCCGCCTACGGTCACTACCGCCGGATTTTCGTACGGACTGCTCACGCCCCCCGGGCTGTTCAGGTGCAGGTCCAGAGAATCCAGCGCCAGATCTCGCGGCTCCATCCAATGCACACCCGCTCCATTGTTCTCCACAATCAGGATGGTTGACAGCACTCCGTCGGTCACATCGTCCATGGTTACAGGCGTGCCGCGCCACACGGTGGAATCCCCGACGACCGCCAAGTAGTTCGTGGTCGTTTTCTCCGGCCGATGCGTGCCGTGAAACGCGTACGTCCTTGGCATTTTTTCTGCGAGCAGCCGATTGTGCGGTCCGTCCCATGGTTCGCCGAAATCGTACGCTTTGTAGAGTTCGTTGTGCTCAAGATACGGCAGGATCAGCACGCGCCAGCTATGCCAGGGGCGTCCATCCAAGCCCGCCACTGCGGATGGCGGGTATTGGCCGTATGTGTCGTAGTAGGTGGCGACCGCCAACCCCAGTTGCTTGAGGTTTCACAAGTCATTGGAGCGCCAGGCCGCGGTACGTGCTCGTTGGACCGCAACGACAAGATACGATCCACCCGCGACCAGCGGCGCGACTACCAGAAAAGCGAGAAGCGTCCACCGATAGCGTCGGATCCAACCCACTCGCAGTTTGAACATGTGGTCGCCTCCTCAGCCTGATGTCCCAACACATTCTACCAGCCGGCCTCGTTGCGTCGACAAGTTCGCGCTGCATGGCCTACGCCAGAATTCCGGATACCACTTGTCCATGGATATCGGTCAGCCGGTATTGGCGTCCCTGGTAGCGAAACGTCAGTCGGGTGTGATCGATACCGCACAGGTGGAGGATTGTCGCCTGCATATCATGGACGTGGACCGGATCCGCGGTGACGTTCCAGCCAAAGTCGTCGGTCTGACCAAAAACCTTTCCGGGCCGAACCCCACCACCCGCCAGCCACCAGCTGAATGCCTTGCCGAAATGGTCGCGGCCCTTGGGATCAGCGGGATTACCCTGTCCAAACGGAGTGCGCCCGAATTCTCCGCCCCAGATCACCAACGTGTCGTCCAACATGCCGCGTTCTTTCAGGTCGCGGACCAGCGCGGCGGAGGCGCGTTCCGTATCGCGGCACTGCTGCTCGAGTTGGGTAAACAGGTTGCCGTGCTGGTCCCATCCGGAGTGCATCAACTGCACAAACCGGACACCCCGTTGCAGGAGTCGGCGGGCGATCAGGCAGTTGTTGGCAAACGTTCCCTTGACGAGGACATCTTCTCCGTAGCGTTCGAGGGACGCCTGCGTCTCGTCCGAGAAATCAACGAGATCGGGCACGCTGGTCTGCATTCGGAACGCCATTTCATATTGGGAGATCCGCGTATCGATTTCGGGATCACCGTAGTCGGCAAGGTGGGCGGCGTTCATGGCGGCGATATCATCCAGTAACGCTCGGCGGGCGTGGCGGCTGACTCCTGGCGGATTCGCCAGATACGGGACCAGATCTCCCGTGTTACGGAATCGGACCCCTTGATACCGGCTAGGGAGGAAGCCGCTGCCCCAGTAGTAATCGAAAAACAACTGTCCGCACGTCTTGCCTTTGTCACTGGAGGTCATGACGACAAACGCGGGCAGGTTCTCACTTTCGCTGCCGAGCCCATAGGACAACCATGCTCCCAGGCTTGGGCGGCCCGGCACTTGGGCACCCGTCTGGAAAAATGTCACGCCCGGCGCGTGATTGACGGCTTCGGTGTGCAGGCTGCGTACGAGACAGAGCTCGTCGGCCAGCTCGCCGATGTTGGGCAGCATTTCGCTCATCGGGATGCCGGCCTGGCCATATTTCTTGAACGGCTTAATGGCCGGTAGACAGGGCCACTTGCCATACCCGCTGGACATCGTCGATAGTCGTGTGGTTCCCCGGATGGAGTCGGGGATGTCTTTGCCTTTCATTTCCTGCATGACCGGCTTTTCATCGAATAGGTCGACATGCGAGGGACCGCCTCCCTGCCAGAGCACGACGATCCGCTTGGCCCTTGGCGGATGATGCGGTACGCCCGGCAACCCCTGTTCCGCGGCCGTCGCGGGTGACGGGGCCAGCAGCGAGGCAAGCGCGGCGAGGCCAATGCCGCTGCCGGTGGAGCCCAACATCTGGCGGCGAGTGACGCGCGTCAGGTTCTCGATATGCGGATCGTTCATCGGCGTGGTTCCGTCATCAGGTGTTTGGGTTCACTCGCGAGTCAGAGCTTCATCCAGGTTGAGGATCGCTAGGCAGACGGCCGCGAGTGCCGCGTGCTCCGTCAGGTTGAGCCCGTTATCGCGCGGCGACGCCCCGACCGAGAGCAGAGCCGTAGCGTCGTCGGCATTCGCCTGGTAGATCGCCGCCTGCCGTTCGTAGGCCGCGCGCAAAAGTCTCAAGTCGATTTCACGGATCGGTCGGCCGACGACGCGACGCAGCGCGTGGGCCAGGCGAGCGTCCAAGTGATCGTGAGTCTTCAGGCACTGTTCCGCGAGCACTCGGGCGGCCTCCACCCAGGTCGGATCGTTCAGCGTCGTCAACGCGTGCAGCGGGGTGCTTGTCGCCGCCTGACGCACGCGGCAGGTTTGGCGATTGGACGCATCAAACATGTTGGCCGGGATCACGGTGCGCCGCCAGAACGTGTAGAGGCTGCGGCGATAGAGATCCGCGCCGGTCGATTGCGGATACGTAAAGTCTCTTTCCTTGGTGATCGCCAGCGCCTCCCAGACCGCATCCGGTTGATAGGGATAGACAGGTCGGCCACCAATCCGCGGGTCCAACAGGCCCGAAGAAGCGAGAGCCCAGTCCCGCAGCAGCAACGACGGCATGCGAAATCGGTTGGCGCGTGCGTACAAACGGTTTTCAGCGTCCCGGTTGCGGAGTTCCTGACTCACGCGGCTCGATTGTCGATAGGTGGCGCTCATCACGATCAGCTTGTGCAGCGCCTTCATGCTCCAACCCCGCTCGCGGAATTCGACCGCCAGCCAGTCGAGAAGCGGACCGTGGACCGGGTACTCGCTCTGTACGCCAAAGTCTTCGGAGGTCTTCACAATGCCCGTGCCGAAATAGTGTTGCCAGATCCGATTGACTTGAACCCGTGCGGTCAACGGGTGGCCGGGCATGACCAGCCACTCAGCGAAGCCCAGCCGATTCGAGGGAGCTCCCTGTGGCAGCGGAGGTAAAAAGGCCGGCGTTGCGAAACTGACCTTTTCTTTCGGTTTCAAGTACTCGCCGCGTTCCAGAATCGACGTCTCTCGAGGCTGCGCGTCACTCATGATCATCACACGCGGCAACTTGTCCGCCCGATAAGCGGCTAACTGCTTGCGGACTTCTTCGGCTTTGCCGAGTACCGGCAGCTTGCCGACCAGGGTCGGCCGGACTTTTTCCTCGAAGTGCTTTCGCAGGTCGATGTCAATCGATTTCTTTTCGGCGTCGGTCCGTTCGCCATCGGATTTGCGGAGAAGTGTGGCGAGCGGTTCCGGCAGACCTTTGCCTTCCGCCGGCTTGCCGTCGGCAAACAGCCCCGCCCGCCAGCCTTCAAACGAGGCATCCAAAATCGGAACGGACGCTGCTTCGGCGGACTTGATTTGTTCTTCCAGTTCGGCAGTCCGCTGGAGATTCTCCTCCGTAGGCAGTTCAAGGAACGGGGCGGCCACGCGAATTCGGGACGAGAAGAACTGCGGAGTTCCACTTTCGGGCAGTCGGTTGAACGCATCCATCAGTCCGTAGTAGTCGCGGGTCGTGAGTGGATCGTACTTGTGGTCGTGGCACTGGGCGCAGGCCATCGTCAAGCCCAACCATGTCGTCGCGGTGGTGTCAATGCGGTCGAACAGAATGACAAATCGCTGCTCTTCCGGGATCGCGCCCCCCTCGCCGTTCAGCAGATGGTTGCGGTTGAATCCGCTGGCGATCTTCTGCTCGACCGTGGCGTTCGGCAGCAGGTCACCTGCCAGTTGCCAGAGCGTGAATTGGTCAAACGGCAGGTCGTCATTGAGCGCTTTAACGACCCAGTCACGCCAGATCCATTGCCACGTATCGCCGTCCTGCTGAAAGCCGTTGCTGTCGGCGTACCGTGCCGCATCGAGCCACGGCAGCGCCATCCGTTCGCCATAATGCTGGCTGGCCAACAAACTGTCGACCAGGTTCTCGTACGCTTTGTCATCCTGATCCGCGACAAACGCATCGACCTCTTGAGGTGTTGGCGGAAGTCCAACCAGGTCGATCGACAGTCGCCGGATAAGCGTGGCTCGATCGGCTTCCGGGGACGGACCAAGACCTTCGTTTTCGAGACGGGCAAGGACGAACCGGTCGATAGGATTGCGAACCCACTCGACCTGCTGGACCGCGGGCTCGGCGGAACGTACCGGCGGGAGATAGGCCCAATGCACCTGGTAATCGGCGCCGCTGGCGATCCATCGTTCCAGTATGTTTTTTTGCTGCGGTGAAAGCCGCCGATTCGACTTGGGCGGCGGCATCATTTGTTCCGGATCTTCCGAGAGGACTCGCCGCATCAGCGAGCTGTTGGCCGCATCGCCCGGCACAATCGCCTCGGCCGCAATCGCCGCATCACGCTGATCGAGCCGCAGCTCTGCCTGCCGCTTGTTGGCGTCCTGCCCATGGCAGTAATAGCAGTTCTCGGAAAGGATCGGTCGAATGTCGCGGTTGAAGTCCAGCGGCTGAGCGTCGAGGGAGGCGCTGCCGAAAAGCGACACGATTGCCGCAATCAAAGAACACCGAATGCCGCAGGAAACGGCATTGGAGGGATTCATGGTGGGCACCTCGTCGGCAACAATAGCGCATGCGCAAATTACGGGCGGGTTCATCGATTCGCGCGTCGCAATTGCTGTAAGTCAGTGTAGTTGAAGCTCCCTGCTTCACCAAATAGGCCTGATCGTTGCCGACAGATTGCGAAGCAGCGCACGATGCGTTCCAATATCTGCGATTCGATTGCCCACTTCAACACGTCCGCGGTAAGGATCGGCTTATGGTTCGTGTTCTGCTGCCTGTCGTCTGCGTCATGACGTTCGCTTCCTGGGCATCCGCGAGTGACATCCAGGAGCAGTTGTCCAGAATCGAACGCCGCGTCGGCAAGCAGCCGAAGTATGTTGCCGACCAGCCTTTGTTCGGACTGGTCGTCTTTGGACCAAAGATGCAGACAAAAGTCTGGATCGTCCTGGACAAAACGGTTCGATCGCAAACCAAATACGATATCGCGTACGTGGACATGAACGCCAACGGTGATCTGACCGACGAAGGTGAACTGTTTAAGGCGACCGGTGATTCGGTTTTCAAATTTCCGGACTTTGCCGATCCCGTCACTGTCGACAAACACACGGAATTCGGCTTGCGGTTTGCGCAGCAACCGGATGGCTACCAGATGATGGTCAGCGTGCAATGGAAAGGCAAACGGAAATTTGGAGGAGGGTACACGGCCAACCCGGACGAAGAGACCTATTCACGCTTCACCGGCTCACCCGACAGCGCACCCGTCTTATGGCTGAATGGGGATGGGCCGTTTACGTTCCAGCGTTGGTATACCGAACCGTTGAGAATCGGACGCGAGACCGACGTGAAGTTGTTCATCGGAGTTCCCGGTATCGGAACGTCGACGTTCTGTGCCTTTCAGGTTCATGCCCTTCCCGAGGGTGAGGGAATCCAGGGCATTTTGCGCTACACCACAAAGAGCGGTGAGCAGCGGCAGCATTCGTTTTCGCTCATGAACAAATGCTGAGGCATGCTGTACCACGGCCCGGTTCGGGTTCCGCAAGACGCTCGTCAAGGTGTCGCGGCCATCGAATTGCACTTTTCCGAAAACGCCGGCCTGCAGTCGTTACCATCGACGATACAAGTCGAATTGAAAGAATAGGGGTTGGGCACGCCTCGATCCGCTTCAGGTCGGAAAGTTCCAGATCCTGACAGCGTTGCCACCCAGAATCTTGTCGCGGTCCTCGTTTGACAGGAACGGCAACTCGCGCCGAATCAAGTTGATTTCCTGATTCAACATCGGACGTTTGTAGAAGGCTCGGGCTGCACCAGGATATCCGGTTCCAAACAACAACCGATCAGGACCAAACGAGTCATAGACGCGCTTCAGGTACGGAAATGCGTCGGCGAAAGGGTACTTTCCGGATTTTGAAACCGAACTCAGCTCCGACAGCTTGACCACGACGTTGGGGTAGCGGGCCATTGCAAGCAGCCGTCGCAAGTCCGGCTCCGGATCGGCGGCCTTGAAGTCCAGTTGACTCAAATGGTCGATAATGACCTGGACGTTCGGGTGAGCACGGACCATCTTCTCCAGTTTTGGAATTTGTTGTGGCGCGATAAAGAAGTTGAGTTTTGCCTCGAGCTGCTCCGCCTTTCGCCAAAGCGAGTGGGTTTCGCTGGCGTCCAACCATGCGTCGCCACCATGCTGGCCATCGCGATAGTAAATCGGACTGAATCGCATTCCGTGCAGACCATGCTCTTTAACCCAATACTCAAGCTTGGCTGCGACTTGCGGGTCCGTGGGATCAATCAATCCATGCACCCGCAGACGATCCGGGTAGCGGCGAACGCAATCGGCAAGATATCGATTGTCCCAGCCATGAAAAATGACTTGAACGACGACCGCGTGAGTGCAGCCGTGCTGGTCCATATCCTCGATCAACATCTCGACCGAGCCCTCGTGGGGAGCATCGACAAAATCGTTGACGTAGGGATGGGCGAACGGGAAGCGTTTCGGTTCATTTGCCCACACGTGCATATGCGTATCGACGATGGGAGAGGTGCTCGGCGCGGCAGCGAGCTGATTCAAGGCACCGACGACCGGCGATGAAGCTGCGCCAACCAAAGAACCGGACAATGCACGTGCGAATGTCCGACGACTGACCGCGTAATCGTCACTTCGGATAGCTCGAGCCATCGGCTTCCTCCACCGCCTATTTTTCTTTCGCCAGGAGTTGCTGGATTCGGACCGCGAGTTCGTCAGCCTGTTTTTCCGCGTCCGCGACAGGAAGTCCCTTGGCAATTCCGGGACGTTTGTGTCCCGCCGCTCCCACATACGCGTCCCGCAACAGATTGACCCGTTGTTGCACAAGCGGCAAAAGCTCCGGAGGAGCATTCAGCGATTTCAGCATCTCCGCTCCGGATTCCGCGGCGGCCGATTTTTCATCGCCAAACCAGCGCAGGAGTTGCCGGGCGACGAACCACTGGCCGGCCTCGTTGGGATGGACACCATCGGGCTGAAACGTGAACTGGGGGTCTGTGGCACGGCGTTTTGCAACTTCCTCCGTCATGGGGCCGTGCAGGTCGACGACGTGCCATCCTTCCTTACGGCGTTCCAACAGCCAGTCGCTGTAGCGATCAAGGACCGCGTTGTAGGAAAACGACTTCGGAGCCCGCTGATCGTCGTAGTACGGTGGAGTCATCAGCACCAGTCGAGCACCTCGTTGCTCGACCGCCAACTTGAGCTGCCTGATCCCGCGCTGATAGCGCTCCAGCCGCCCGCGATCGAACGGCTCGTAAATCGCACAGTTGATTCCGTAGCAGGCGAACACCAGATCGGGTTTCGTCAGTTCCAGCACACGGTCGAGCCGTTCGGCCAGTTCGGGACGAGGGAACTGACCACCGGCGTGTCCTTCTTCACTGAGCCCGGAAACCGTTTCACTGGGTAGGCCCGCATCGATGATCGCGTGTTTTCCGGAGTCTTTTCTCGCGGCGAGCCATGCTTCAAAGTAGCCCACGTACATGCCCGCCGCGGTGATGCTATCGCCCAAAAAGACAATACGTTTCGATTCGTTCAGCAGCTCGGTGGCGGACACCGCGACCCCCGTATGTTCGCGCACAAAGGCCGCGATCGGAAAGGGATTTCGCAGGCTGTGCGGGTGATGTCCAACCCCTTGCTTGGCGATGACCGTGATCGGTCCTCCCAGCGCGCGGTAACGGGCCTCGACCAGTCCCGTGTTTTCGTCCATCGGCACGACCTCATCGGCATCGCCACATACATGCAGCAGCGGGACCTTTTCCTTCGCCAGAGGCGCGAGGTTGTCGACGGGGTTGAGACGATACTCGCGAGCCTGCTGTTCCGTGAGTTCGTACACCGCCAGGCAGCGCCGCCAATCGTCTGGCGAACCCTTTGATTTGCCAAACCCTCCGGGCCAACTCTTGAAGTCGCACACCGGAGCATCGTTATAGATACAGGCGACCCGGCTTGGATGTTTCGCGCCCCAATTGAGCGAAAAAAGCCCGCCGCGACTGAATCCTTCCAGGACGGCTTTCGATGATAACTGGTAGTTGCGAATCAGATGCTCGTAAAACCGGTCCATATATTCGAGGGCGACCGGCGCACCATACATGTTCTGCACGTCGATATAGGCGAGGTGAAATCCTTTCCCCAACAGCGCTATATCGGCTTGCGGCTCGTGCCCGAAAAACTCGGTCCGCCAGATCCAAGGTCGCCCCTCCGCTGCTGACTTCGGAACGACAAGCAGACACGCCCTGCCATCGACGACGAAATCGAGCCGATCAAAGCCTTGCCAGGTCGAATGTCGGACCGCCGGGCCGTCGTCCGCCGCGCGTGCCGCCAGGGTTGCTCGGCCGAAGACGGAAGCTTGGAGTGCGATCAAAACCGCCAGTTGCAAAAATCGACCGACCAATGCGCACCTGATCTTTCAAGTTAAATAGGAAGCCTCGTTGCTGGGGCATCATCTTGCCCCAGTCCTCGTTGCCCCAGTCCTCGTTGCCCCAGTCCTCGTGGCTGGCGGCCTGGCTTGGTGGACGGGCGGCACCCATTGTAGGCCGGTTCAATCGCAGCAACAACGCACGTCGCCAACGGCTCGCCGCCGCGATATTTGCTACGACGCCGACGCGCGGAATCAAGACGCAAACCTGCCTCACGCCTCTGGCGTGACTGGCCTGACGGCGAAGACACGAACACTTGCGGCATAGGCGTTGACGTCGTACCGCTTGAGGAGTTCGAGCAGTTCGGCATGTAGCGCTTCGGAACCGCCACCAGAAGCGGTGCAGCAGCCGGCTTCGAGGACCGTCAGTCCATCCGCGGGCGGCGCGCAGCAACCGCCCTGGTTTTCAACTTGGGCGTAGGCGTTCAGATCGGCTCCGGTGTCGATGACCTCGACCGCTGCGAAGCCCGCGTCGAGCAACTGCTGGCGGTATTCTTCGACACGAATCGCTCCTGCGATGCAACCGACATACGCAAGCAGATTGCGGGCGAGATCGTGGGGCAGCGGCTTTTTAAGTGCGATGTCACTGGCCGCCAAACGGCCGCCCGGTTTCAGCACCC
>VGZA01000099.1 GCA_016872775.1 Planctomycetota bacterium
CATTTCGCCCGGTGCTCGGGAAAATCGGGAACTGCTGGCCGCCCTGCCCGCCCTGCCCGCCCTGCCCGCCCTGCCCGCCGCCCTGCCCGCCGCCCTGCTGGTTGTTATTTTGGATCACTGCCTGGTCGATCCGTTCGTTCGCGAGCGTGTTGTACATGTGGGGACCATCGACATGCGTGATGGTCATGAACCATCCGTGATCATCCTTGGTCATGAAGCCGAGGTTGTAGCGATTTCCCCACGTGGGATCCATACGCGTGTGGGTTGTTTCCTGAACGGGTCGGTTCATCCACCAGTAAAGGCGATCGTAGGTGGCGAACCAGCCCGTGGCGGCTCGCGGTTCGCCGCCATACTCGTAGACGTCGGCCGGGGCGAAGAACTGCAGGTCGGGCCCGACGTAGGCCGGATCCTGAAACCACTGACCGAACGCGCTCGACGCCAGCGACAGACTGCATGTCGCCGCGATCAGAAAGGAACTGATTCTCGAAATGGACATGGTATGGTTCCACCCTTGGCGATTCCGACAGCCGATAGGTTCGCCGTTCCCCACGGAACGACGGAGAATTCCATCGGTGACGGTAGTATCGGATACAGGTCCGCTGGAAGTTGAGTAAGAAAGGTAAGGACTGCCGAAAATCCGGCTTGTGACTGCGGCCCGCGGTCGAACCGGGCGACCAATCGCGGGCCAGGCAGCACTCCCGTCCGCTAGCAACTCGCCAATCGCCGCATATTGTGGTAGGCTCATGGCAATTCCAACAGGAGAACTCCATGAAGAATCTTTGGTTGTTCGCCTGCCTCACATTTTCGGGGGCAGTGGCCATGGTGTCATTGATAACGGCCGACGAGCCTTCGGCGCCTCCCGTGAAGCGACCAGGTGAGGGCGAGGCCTCCGATGTTAAGTTCATGCGACTGGCCCGCGACAACCAGGGAAAGCTGGTTTCGCTCGATACGGCCGTGGCGCGGTACGAGTCGACCGACCCGGCGAAGAAAGGAACCTACGTCGAATTAGTCGGCGCGGTACACGTGGGGGAGCGGACCTATTACGAGGCGCTCAACGCACAGTTTGAGAAATACGATGCGCTGCTTTACGAACTCGTGGCGCCGCCGAACACCAAGATTCCCAAAGGGGGTGGCGAACGGTCCGGTAACCCGGTTTCCGCCATTCAAACCGGCCTCAAATCGGTCCTCGGCCTCGAATTCCAACTCGAACAGGTCGACTACACCAAAAAGAACTTCGTCCATGCCGACATGTCGCCGACGGAATTCAGCGAGAAAATGAAGGAGAAGAATGAATCGTTCTGGACGCTGTTCATGCGCCTGATGGCGCAGGGAATGGCGCAGCAGGCCGGGAACTCCGAACGAGGTGGCGACCTGGCCCTGTTGACGGCCTTGTTTTCCAAGGACCGGGAAGTTCGGCTGAAACAGATGATGGCCGAACAAATGGAGAATATGGAGGGCACCATCGCGGCGATCGAAGGGCCCGATGGCTCGACTATCCTCACCGAACGCAACAAGAAGGCATTGGAAGTTCTGCGCCGTGAGCTGCAAAGCGGCAAGCGTGAAATCGGCATCTTCTATGGAGCCGCCCATCTGCCCGACATGCACAAGAGGCTCGAGAACGAATTCGGCTTGCGGCTGGTCGAACACCGTTGGCTGCCCGCCTGGAACCTGCAGGCGCAAGAAACGAAGCGAACGCCCCGCAAGAAACGAAAGGCGAAGCAGGCGGAGCAGGCGGAGCAGGCGGAGCAGGCGTCACCCGCACCGGTCGAACCGTCGCCTTGAGCGGGCGGGATGGGCGTTGGCGAAGGCCGCGATGACGGAGCGAGGCTCCCGCCGACGCGCATCCCCTGACAGGAGAATGCAAGGATGGCCCGTATTTCGATGAATGAGATGACAACGTACCGCTGGACGTTCGAAGAGGACGTCGTGAATTACGCTGCCTGCGGATTTTCCGCGCTCAGCGTCTGGCGGCAGAAGTTGTCGGATTTCGGCGAGGAACGCGGCGAGGACTTGCTGGCCGAACATCGGATGAAAGTCGCCAGCGTGCTTTGGGCCGGCGGCTTCACCGGCATGGATGGCCGTTCGTATCGAGAAAGCGTCGACGATGCCCGGGACGGCCTTCGGCTTGCCGCCGATCTGAACGCCGAGTCGCTGGTGATTTACTCAGGTTCCCGCGCCGGCCACACTTACAATCACGCGCGCAGAATTCTCCGAGCCGCGCTTGGGGAACTCTGCCCTCTGGCCGAGGACCTGGGAGTCGATCTGGCTCTCGAGCCGATGCATGTGAATTGCGCTGGCGAATGGACATTTCTCACCAGCCTGTCGGATGCGGCGTCGCTCCTGGCGGAACTGGATTGTCCGCGATTGCGGCTGCTGTTCGATACCTACCACTTCGGCCATGACCCCGGCCTGTTGGAGAAACTCGAAGAATTGGCGCCGCGTATCGCTTTGGTGCATCTGGGAGACGGCAAAGCTCCGCCAGGCGACGAGCAGAACCGTTGCCGGCTTGGTCAAGGCTCGATCCCTCTCCAGGCGATCGTTGACGCGCTGCGCCGCGGTGGTTACGACGGCTACTACGATGTCGAACTGATTGGCGAGGAAATCGAATCGTCCGACTACCGCGATCTGCTGACCCAATCCCGGCGTTCCGCGGAAGAACTGCTTCAGCAGCGATGATTCATCAGCGGCCGTCGCGCGCTCGCGGTTCCGGAATCAGTTCCAGGCAGGCCAACCGATTGTCGCCGCGCACGAACAGCAATCCATGCGAGAGAATCGGCGCGGCCCAGCAAGGTTGCCTCAGCAACGGCTTTTCCGGCGCGCCCGCCGGCTGCGGTTCGGCCGCCGGCTCCATCAAATCGATCTCCGAGACAAGATCGAACTTCCGAGGGTTGGCCCGCAGCAGTTGCAGATGTCCGTCCTCGGAAAGGCAAATGAAATGGCCGTCGACATAAGTCAACGTCGACCAGATCCGCAAAGGTTCGCTCCACTGCACTTCGCCGGTCTTCCAGTCCACGCAGCGAAGGTCAGACTCCGGCGAATGGCGCCCGCTGCACCCGTAAACATAGCCATCGACTTCGATCGGTGTATTCCAGTGGCACTTGAGCGACTTGGCTCGGGCTTTCTTACTGTCGTCCCAGATGACTTTCGGGGCTCCAGCCGGGCGAACTTCGAGCAACGCGCTGCCGATGCTGTATGCCTCCGTAATCAACACCTGATTGCCCATCACGACCGGGGTGCTGGCATTGACGCTTTCCAGCATCCGGGCGCGCCAGGGAAATTCGAAATCCAGCTTGCCGCTCCGCGGATCGAAACCGACCAGGCCACCGCGGCAGAAAGCAAAGCACCAGCGCCGATTGTTCACCGTGGCAAGTTGTGGCGAGGAATAGCTGGCGAGTTCGTCGGTCAATTGGTATTTGACGGCACCGGTCCGTTTGTCGAAGGCCACGATGCCACTGCCATTTCCACGGACCAGGTCGAACTGTCGTGACGGAATCAGCCGCGAATCTTCGTCGCTGCCCCCGATCATGACAATCAGCAGGTCCCCTTCGACGACGGGAGTGCTGCCGACGCCGAAGAAATTTTGCACCACGCCAAATTGCCGCATGGTGTCGACCTTCCAGATCTCCGCGCCGGTAAATGCGTTCAGGCAGAACAGCAGTCCCTCGACGCTGTAAAGATAAACCCGGTCCTCGTCGACCACCGGCGAGGCACGTGGACCGCCGTCATAACCGTACATGTCGACGTAGCGGGTCGGGTGCTTGTAGCTCCAAAGCAACTCGCCGGTCTCCGCGCGCATGCAATTCACGCGCGCTTCATTGCCGACGCGGTCGTAATGGTAGTACCTCCCCGCGCTGATGCTGCCGATGCCGTAGCCGACGCCGATCGGCTTGTGCCAGACAATGCGCGGTCCGCGTTCGGGCCAAGGCGTCACGAGGCCCGTCTCCGGCGACTTGCCGTCGCCGCTCGGGCCCAGAAACCTGGGCCAGTCGACCCCTTGTTTTCGCGTCCAGAGGCTGGACGTCGCGGAGTCCGGAGGAGTTCCATTTCCCAGCCCCTTGCCGGCGGCGGCCTCCTGGGAGAAAGTAAAGCCGGAACGAGCCGCAAGCATGGCGACCCCCGCGGCGACCAGGACACGAACCAACGTCATACGGCGACTCCTCATACCGAGACCCTACTGCCCATCAGGTTTTAACCATGTTAGTCGTTACCGAGCGCCTGAAAATACCTCTGGAGGAATTTCAGTTAAGCTTCTCGCGCAGCGCCGGGCCGGGCGGGCAGAATGTGAACAAGGTCAATTCGAAAGCCACCCTGCGCTGGCGGATTGGTGAATCGGCCTCGCTGCCCCTCGACGTTCTGGAACGCTTCCGCGCGCGGCATGGCAACTGGATCACCAAAGACGGCGACGTGCTGATCAGCAGCCAGGAATACCGCGACCAACCACAGAATATCCAAGCCTGCCTCGATCGACTCAAGGGCCTTCTGCTCAGCGTCGCCAATCCGCCCCGCCGACGGATCAAAACCCGTCCGACCCGCGGTTCACAGAAGCGCCGGCTGGCAAACAAACAGCACCGATCGCAAACCAAGCAACGGCGCCAAACGCCGCGAAATGGGGAGTAGGGGCGACAAAGGCGGCGAACACCCGGACAACGCAGGGGGTATGTCCGGGCCTGTGGAAATGTCGAACTCGCTTTGGAATCCTTCGCGTTATTGATTCACTTTCCGGTTCGTCTTCAGCAGAATCGGTCCCGCGACCCGCCCTCGCCCTCGTCGCCACCCCGCCGCCAGCAGCCAGAGAACTGCCGCGACGGGCCACGAGACGATTGTCGTTCTGCACATTGGCTGCTCGAACAGGCGACGCCCTTGCATGCGGTTTTCCCGCACTAGCTGAATCGCGTCAGGCCGGGCATCGGCACTTCGGCGGTCTCAATGCTCCCGAACTCGTACTTGTCGGGGCCAAGCCGCACGTTCGACTCCATTACCGCGCTCGAAGTGATCTCGTCACCCGTATAACAGGCCTCGCGACCCATGATGGCCATTAACGTGCTGTTGACCATGTACTCGCCGTTATTGATGATTTTTCCCGAGCGAATTCCGGCGAACAGGTGCTGGTGTTCGACCTCGTACATGCTTGGCTTCGGCCCCTTGTACTTCCAAGCTTGCGGCCCGGTGATTTCGTGGCGCAGGACCACGGCCTTGCCTTGGGTGCCGAGTACATAGTCGTCGACGTCCTGCTTGCAGCCGCCCATCTGACGCGTGTAGGCGAACGTCTTGACACCGTTGGGCCACTCGTAACAGGTCGCGAAATGGTCATAGATATGGCCGTAAGCCGGGTCGTTGCGGACCTGGCGTCCACCCAGCCCGAAACATGTGGCGGGCGGTTGATCGCCCATCAGCCAGAGCGCCTTGTCGAGACTATGCACATGCTGTTCGACGATATGGTCCCCCGAAAGCCAGGTGTAGTACAGCCAGTTACGGATCTGGTATTCCATTTCGGTCCACTGCGGCTGGCGCGGCTTGAGCCACAGGGTACCGGCGAGATAATTTTCCTGGATGGCGACGATTTCGCCGATCGCGCCGCCCAGGATCCGGTTCATCGTCTCGCGTACGCCCAGGTCGTAGCGCCAACAGAGCCCCGAGACGATGCTCAAGTTCTTCGACTTCGCCAATTGCACCGATTCCAGCACGCTGCGGAGGCCAGGCCCATCGACGGCGACTG
Source organism: Planctomycetota bacterium (assembly GCA_016872775.1). GTDB lineage: Bacteria > Planctomycetota > Planctomycetia > Pirellulales > Pirellulaceae > VGZA01. Next base: position 5,717 of record VGZA01000099.1, read on the forward strand.
GCTTTTCGCAGAATACGTGCTTGCCCGCCGCGATTGCAGCCTTCAGATGCATCGGCCGGAAATGCGGTGGGGTGCAGAGTAATACCACGTCGACGTCGGTGGCGAGCAGTTGCTCATAGGCGTCAAAGCCCGAAAAGCAGTGTTGGTCCGGCACGGCGAACTTGTCGCCAATCGCCACCTTGAGGTTCCGTTTGGCGTTCTGCACCGCGTCCGGAAACATGTCGGCCATGGCGGTGAGTCGAACGTTATCCTCGGCCTTCATCGCGTCCGACGCGGCACCACTGCCCCGGCTGCCACAGCCAATGACGCCGACCTTCAGAATCTCGCTGCCGCCCGCATGCACCGCGGATGGAGCGGCCAGCGACGCGGCAACCGTCGAGCCCACCACGGCGAGTCCAGACGTTTTTAAAAAATCCCGGCGATTGGCGTTCGAATTTGTGCTCTCCACAGCGGATTCTCCCGAGGCAAAGAATGGGTTTTTGGCGAGTAATATCAGGCAGGTATGCTCGCCATAATACGGTCTAAGACCCCCGTTTGGCAAGCTTCAAGTCCCGTGCGGGGACGCCAGTCACCGGATCGAGTCGACGTAGCGGCGGAAATCCCGGTCAAAATTCGCCAGCTCACCAAAAACCGAACGGAATTCCTCGATCCGCTCTTCGGGCGAGTCCGCCACGCCGGCCTGTTTCTGTGACAAGAGTTTCAGGTAACTGACATAGTCGGCCTGTCTCGCCTTCAAGAGGTAGTAGTTCATCGCCCAGGATTCGGCGTAGGCGTCCAGCCGCGACGCAGGCAACTTCAGCCGGTCATCGTCGCGAATCAGATTCCACAGAGCATCGCCAGGGCGTGACGGAAAGTAATTCCGCAGTTGATCCAGCCGATGCTGGTTGACCTGTCCGATGCTTCCCCAGCCGGTCGTCGACTTGAGATCGGGTGTTTCAAAAAAGACAGCCAGGCCTTCGCTGACCCAAAGTGGATTATCCGCCAGTCGGTTCAGCAGGCCCGTGTTGTAACAGAGCTGATGCGTCGCTTCATGGACGATGGTGGCCACCTGCCGGGCCGCCTCGGGCTGCGAGAGAATCTCGTTCACGCGCGTGCGCGGCACCCCTTTGCGGCCGCGCTTGAACTCCTCGATGCCGGTCAAATCGTAAACGTTGATTCGGTTCGAAGCCTGGCTGTAGTAGGCCACTACCGAGTCGGCCGCTTCCCCGATCTCATCCTTGACGTGCAGTGCGTACGACTCGTGACTGTTGAACATTACCGCGACCATCGGCGTTTCCAGTGGCCGCAGGCCGAAGCGACGCTGCGACCAATAGGTGTGGAACCCGCGATGCAGCCGTTCAAACAGCGCGCCGCACCATTGAGCGTATTCCTTGGAAGTATTGTGACAGATCAGATAATTAGCGGTTGTGTGGATCTTGAATCCAGGAAATTCCCTGGACAGCGCCGCTTCCATCTCGGCGCGCGTGAATGGCTTGAACGGCGACTCGTCCGAGCGACGCTCGCTGATCTCGTCCGGTTGCGCGATCCACAGCCGTCCGTCGGGTGCAAGGACGATCACGCCGCCATCTTCGGCCTCCGTGATCGTTCGGCCGCGCACCTCATGTGTCGTTCCGTCCCGCACGATCGTGAAATGGTCCACGCCCCTGCTCGGCCGATCGCCAGCCAGCGCCAAGGCCAGGCAGCCTGCAGCGGCGATCCCCGCCAGACGTCGCAAACGGATTCGAACGGGGCAAGCGGCGAGGCGGGAGAAAAGCGTCATGTTGCGATTATATCGTGGCGGGAAAACGGTGGGAAACGAAAGGACCGATTCGACGGCAAATCAGGTAGAACCCGGCTCCGATCAGCCAGTATATCCCCAACGTCCACAGGCAGAGTCCCGCGACCTGATCGTCCACTCCGGCGTGCAGCAGTCCAAAAGTGCGCTCCGGGATCGTGAATATTCCGGGAGGTGTCACCAGAATGCTGGCCGAAAGGTCGCCTGCCGCCAGCCCGAACGCCGTTGTCCATGCAGCAACGAAGTTCCAGCTCCGTTGCGGGAGTATGACCTTGAGCACCAATTCCGAGCCGCGTGCGCCTTCGAGGCGCGCCAACTCGAAGTGCTCGTTCGGGATCGATCTCAGCGACAACCATGTCAGCAGCAACGGCAGCGGCAGCACCCGGATCGCCAGCGTCACCACGACTCGGGCAATTGTTCGGTCACTGAGATAACTCAACAGCCCGTTGTCAAAGCTGTTCGTGAACGATACCGCCACCAGACTCAAGAGCGGGCCGGGAATCGCCAATCCCACCGCCGCGACGCCGATCAACAGTCCTCCGCGCCAACGGGATCGCCTTGCCCACCATGCCCCTGCGACCGCCAGCAAAAGCGTCAGGCTGGCGGTGGCCGCCCCAATCAAAATCGTCCAGACAAATTCGGGCGCGAACCGGCCCGGCGTTCCCTGAAGGACCTTGAAAAAGCGCGACAACGACCAACGGCGGATTCGGTGCCCGTCGAGGTTCTCCGCAATCAGCCCCGCCTTGTAAACCAGGCTGCCGATCGGTATGCCGACAACCACGACCAACAGCAGCAAAAGGAGCGCAAACACGAGCCAGCGCCCGTTCCCGAAATCGAAGCGGTACTGCGGACGCAGACTGACGGGGGATGAACCTGGATCGATCGTCATCAGCGTGATACCCAGCGACCAGACTCCCAGCCAGGTCAACATCAGCCCCGGCAGTATCCGAACAAATACCAGCGACAAATCGCCACCCAGCGCGAAACCGACGTAAAGTTCCTCCGCGTAGGTCGGCACCTGATACATGTCGGTCACCGTCATCTCGCCCGCGAAACTGGTCAGACCCCACGCCGCCGCCAGCCCGATCGCGGGCAGGACTCGCCGCAACGTCACGCGGAAAAACACCACGACCGGCGGCATATCGAGCAGCGCCGCCTCCTCCAATTCCGGCTCCACCAGCCTCAGGCTCACCCCCACAATCGCGATCGTCCACGGCAGCAGCGCGGCCGCGTGGATCCATACGACCGCCGCGCGGCCTTGGAACAGCGGCCGAGCCAGCGATGTCCATTCGTAGGTGTACCATCCCTGACGCCCAAACGCCGCGTCCCAGCCCGCCGCCTGCAAGTAAAGCGGAAGGAAAAGCAGCGCGCCGAGTAACGTCAGCAGAATCCGTCGACCGGGAATCGCCGTGCGAAATAACGCGGCGGCAAGGAATACCCCCAACGGCAGGTTGAGCGCCAGAACCTCGCCGGCGAGCGTCAAGGTGTGCCAGGCTGGACGCACTTGCTCCACCGGTAACAGCGCAAAACCCACCAGCATCAACAGGCTCAAACCTGTCGATCCGATCAGCCAGATGCGATCGCGAAGGGGTTTCAAGCTTCGTGCGCGATTTCGCGCCCCTGGGGAGTTTCCAACGCCGGTGCGATTCTAGCTGGGGAACGGGGAACGGGGAACGGGGAACGGGGAACGGGGAACGGGGGATGCCGCCGCCCGTTGTTGCGCCGTATAACGTCGCATAACTGACGCGCCGGCGAGTAATGGGTGTGGCAAGAGGAAACCGATCATGATTTCCG
>VGZA01000100.1 GCA_016872775.1 Planctomycetota bacterium
TGACTGCCTGGATCATGACAGCGGCTGTTCACGCGGCATCTGGGGTTCCGCGGAATACTTGTTCGTATGGACGAAAGGCCGCAATCAGCCCCCCCTGGTGACGACCAGTACCAACGCCGCGGACGAAGGCGTCATCGGCCGGGCCACGACCTCGGTGCTGTTCGGCGCGGACGCGATCGGTCGCGATTTGCAGTCGGCCGGCCGAATCGTGGTGGGAAAATGGCTGGACAACGACGATTCCACCGGAGTCGCGTTACGGTTCCTGGGACTGGAAGGCGATCGAACCAACTTTCATCGCAGTTCCACGGGAACGCCACCGCTGGCCGTGCCGTTCTTTAACGCCGATCCGCTCGTGGCGGCCAACGATTCGGTGATTGCCGCTTCCGCGGCCGGGATCACCGGCAGCGTGGGCGTGAAGACTTCCAACGATATTTACTCGGTGGAACCTCTGCTGCGCGTTTCGCTGATGCAGAACTACTGTTACCGCGTGGATGTTGTCGGCGGATACCACCACACCGTGATCGATGACGGCCTGACGTTGAACGTGATCTCGCAACAAGGGGCCACCATGGTCCATTTCCGCGACCTGTTTGATGCTCGCAATGAATTCCATGGTGGATCGTTCGGCTTCATGGGCGAATACGGCAGCGGCCCCTGGACGATGAGTTTCCTGGCGAAGTTGAGCGTTGGTCGCACGTTCCAGGAAGTGCGGATTGACGGCGAGAACGTGACCGACGTGGCGGGCGCCGCGGTGACGGCCACGGGCGGCATTTTCGCCCAGAACACGAACATCGGCACCTACTTCCGCCACGACACAGCCTACGTGCCCGAATTGGCGTTAACCGCCAATCGCCGCATCAACGACCACCTCGATTTCACCTTGGGTTACTCCTTCCTGTACTGGAGCAAGGTCGTGTTGGCCGGCGATCAGATCGACACCACCATCGATGGCGGGCTGCTGCAAGGCGGAATTGGTAACGGCATCCGCCGTCCGGTGTTCAACTTCCGCGAAACCGATTTCTACCTGCACGCGATGACGTTCGGCCTGAACTTCCACTACTAGAATTCCGCCAGCCGAACAGCGTCGAGAATAAAAAGAAGCGGGCGTCGAGTCGCAACTCGACGCCCGCTTCTTTTTTTCCATTCACCGATACCCGGGCGATCAGGCGTTCCAGTCGCCGGCCAAAACAGCGTCGACGGCGGCTCCGTCGACCGCACCGCGCCGCATGGCGGCGACGAGCTCCGCCGCACGTTCGACGGCGGGATCGTATTCGCCCTCGCCTTCGCCATTCTGTGCCATTAGGAATCCAAGATCCTCGGCGCTGCCGCGGATCAGCACGCAGGTGCGACCGGCGGAATCGGTGGCGACTTCCAAACGCGGTGACGTGATCGTGCGGGTCGTGGAGGTCTGGCCGTTGCTCACGGTAAGGTCGGCCGATTTTTTATCGGCGGAAAGCCGCAGCGAGGCACTGACGAAACCGCTCCAACCGCCTTTAAACGAATACCAGGCCAGGCCGCTGCCATCTTCACCCTGCCCCAGCGAGAACAGGATTCTGTGCACTTCGTCCTGCGGGTTCTGCGATGCCAGGTAGAAGCGGGTCAGCCTGGCGAAGCTAGGCGCCAGTCCGACTTCCGCGAAGTTGTTCCCCAACAACTCCATGCCGCCTTCAATCGGAATCGAAAACGCGAAGGCGTCGTTCACGACCTTGCTGTCCTGGACGTGCGTGGCCACGGGCGCGGTTGCCGTATCCGTGCCATCCATGGTATTCAGCGGCTGCATCTGGGTAATGACGTAGCTGGTTCCTTCGAGCGATGGAGCCAAATTTTCGAACAGATACATGCCGTCACGATCCGTGGACACGGTCCGTTCGATGACTCCATTCTGTAAATCGGTACCCGCCAACTTGATCTCGACGCCGGCCAGCCCCAGATCGTTACCGCCGAACTTGCCGTCGTTGTTGAAATCGAGGTAAACACGGCCACCGACTTTGGTGGGTACGAAATCCAGGATCTTGAACGACACGGTCGACGTGTCGGAGAGCGGGCCGGCCTCACCGTTGGTCGTACCGTTGTCGGTCACGGTGATCGTGAATTCGTCGAACTGATCGGCGACATCCTGCGGTGGCGTGTAGACGACATTTCCCCCGACCAGTTCCACGGTTCCGCCGAGTTTGGTCGAACCGCTGACGTCGGTCACCGTCAACTGCTGGGAGCTTTCATTGGCCGGTCCCGGCGAGTCATTCTTAGTCAGGGCCGAACCGGCGATCGTGGTCGCACGATTCTTGATGAACAAGGCGCCGGGCAGGTCGGCGGCGGTATCGTCGTTGGCGATCGGAGCGTCGTTCACTTCGGTCACGGTGACCAGAACGGTTCCTGTCGAACTCTTCGGATCCGCAACGTCATTGGTCGTGCCGTTGTCCGATACCTGGTAGGTAATCACGACCGGACCGCCGCCCAGCGTATTGAAATCGGCCGCGGGGCTGAATTTGAGTTCATTCCCATTCAGCGAAACCGTCCCCGCGCCTTGCGCAACGACCGTCGCGCCGGTCAACGACAAGACCTGGTTGTCTTCGTCCGAACCGCCGCCGGGCCCGTCATTGTTCAGCAGATTGGTGATCGTGACGTCGGTGCCTTCCGCCGTCGACGCGGTGTCCTGACCGGCCACCGGAGCGTCGTTGACCTCCGTCACGGTAATCGTCACCGTGGCCGTCAGCGACTTCGAATCTGACTGGCCGTTCGTGGTGCCATTATCGGAGGCCGAATAGGTGAATAGTGCGGTACCGTTGAAGTTCTCCCCCGGCGTAAACACTACCGAGCCTTTGCTTACCGCCACGGAACCGGTATTGGCACCCGAGACCATACTGGCACTGTTCACGGTGAGAACCTGGCCCGATTCGCCTGGCCCCGGCGAGTCATTCGAGGTCAGGGTCGAGCCGGCGATCGTCAGCGCGACATCTTCCGCCGTCGTCGCCTTGTCATCGTTGCCTGTCGGCGCGTCATTGACTTCGGTGACGGTCACCAGCACGGTGCCGGTCGAGTCCTTGCCGGCATTGATCGTACCCTCCAAGGTGTCGTTAATTACATAGGTAAAACTGTCCGGGCCGGAATAATCACCGTCCGGCGTGTATCGCAACTCGTCGTCCGTGGCATCTCCCGGCGTGCCGTTGTCAAACAGCGTGACTTTGCCGTGGGCGCCGTCCGTGAAGCTCTTCAGCGTGACATTCGCATTCACGTTCGGGATGTCATTGCCGAGCACCAGCACGGGATTGTTGGCCGAATCCTCGGCGACGGTAACGGAGTCGGCGCGAGCCCGTGGGCGCACTTTCGGCAACACATCGATCGTCACCGTATCCGTGTCCGTCTTGGCGGTGAGTGTCGCACCGCCGGTGTTTCCTTGATCGTTGGTGGTCACGGTCATTGGAACCTGACCGGTGAAAATCTGTGGAGCGCGGTACTCCATTCCGTTGAGGGCACTGTTGATCGCGGCGATCGTGCCGGTAAGCGTCAACGCTCCGCTGCCGTTCCCAACCAGATTCACGCCCGCTGGATTCGGGATCGTCAACGTGCCGGTCGGCAGACTCAAAGTCGTGACCAGATTGGCATTGCCGGCGTCCACGTCCGAAATCGTAATGCGATTGCCGTTGGTGGCGGAAAATACCAGCGGTTCATCGCTGTTGTCCTCGGTGGTCGATTGAATCCCCGGCACCGAATTGATCGGCGCGTCGTTCACCGAATTGACGGTCACGGTGAAGGAAGTCGAAGCCTGCAAGGCACCGTCGCTGACGACAATCGTGATGGTCGATTTTCCCGAGAGGTCGAGCGCGGGAGAGACGGTGACCGTCCGGCTCTTGCCCGAACCGGCCAGGACGACTTTGGCGTTCGGGATCAGGGCGGTGTCGGACGAAGTGGCCGTCAATTGCAGGGTGTCCGGATCGTTGTCGACGTCGTTGATCGTGAATGACAGCGCGCCGGTCGAGGTATCCTCGTCGATCGTCTGATTGCCGATCGCGGTGATCGTCGGGGCATCGTTCTTGCCCATCACCGTCACCGTCACCGTGGCGACGGACGTATTCGACAAACCGTCACCCAAGACATAGGTGAACGTGTCGGCGCCGGCGAAGTCCGTGGTGGGTGTGTAGCGCAACACGTCGTCGGTGGTCGTGGCCGTGCCGCGGTTGTCGATCGACACCGAGCCGTTGGAAGGCGTTCCCACACTCTCGATCCGTTTCGTCCCGTTGGTCGAAATCGTATCGTTGGTCAACACGTCGACGAGGTTATTGGTCGAGTCTTCCTGCACGGTCGCCCTGTCGTCCACCGCATTGACCAGCTTGACGATCGTAACGCTGGTTTCACCATAGAGAATCTGCGAAACCGGAACTTTGGGATCCTGCTGGGGGCTGGTGTAGAGCAACACAGCGTGCCGGTCCTGGTCCTCGGCCGGATCCGCGGTCAGCTTTGCCGTCCCGGCGTTGGTCGCCTGCATCGAGAAACGGAGCAGATCGAATTCCGCATTGCCCGTTTCGGTCAGACTGGCGAACGCGCCGGCTTCATCGACCAGTCCGGCGCCATTGGTGGCTTCGAGGCCTCCGGTATACGTTGTGCCGTAGGTGATCGAGTCGAGGAATCGCTGGGCGGCGGACGCCGATTGATTGTCGGATACATTGATCGCCGGGGCGCTGCCCGTCAGTTTCGATGAGTCGCCGGTCAGGTTCGGGACGTTGGTGTTGGAGAAATTATTGCCAAACTTGACCAGCCAGGTCCGCGTCGCCGACTTGCTGACCTCGATGTCGCCCGGATTGATCGAATTCAGATTTTCCAGCGCGGTTTTCAATGTATCGGCCGAAGCGTTATTCGCGATCGACGCCGTCGTCTCGCCACCGAAGCTGAGCGTAAACGATCCGCCCGATGTCCCCGTCAAACTCACCGTCTGCAATTCGCGGAAATCGAAATTCACCAACCCCGAATTGTAAAGCACATCCAAATACGCGGCGAAAACACCCCCGGAAGATTCCGTACTGCTGTCGCGAATGTCCTGCACAAATGCGGTCACAATGAAGTGCGTGCCCACCGAGATCGGTGTCGTGATCGGATCGCCCGTCACTTGGTCCGCCGAAACCCGGAATCGAACCAGAGGACTACTCTCGCCTTCAGAATTGAGTTCGTTGATGACGAGAATCGCATCGGTTGGTGTCGTCCTACCATCACGGTTGACGTCAGTGACAAGCGGGCCTGCGCGCGAAGCAGACGATGACTCCGCCTCACCGTTCAACCCAGTACTCGCCGTACTGGCTGGGTGGTTTAGCTCATTGATGATGTATAACGCATCCTGTGGCGTTACCAGTTGATTGCCGTCGACATCCAGCGTCCACCGGTAAATGTTGGTGTCGGCAGCCATCAGAGTGCGGGACTCCAGACTTTCTCCGGCAAGGAATCGCCGTACCAGTCGGTTGCGCAACGCTCCTCGAACCTTACGACCTTGATGCGTTTTCTTCTTCATAGCGGCGGAATACCCCGAAATCAGAGGGTCAATATGGGAAGTCTGGGAAGCACTGGGGAAATGCAACGGCAATGCATGGAATTCATGGCCAATGGTCCCCGATCCACCAGGGGGGGGGTCGGTGACATAAAGTCCATAAGGCCCAGAGTAGTCACGGACGTAAACCAACGCAAACATTTTGTGCGTTTTTCGTAATAGAAACAGTCGACGCGACGGGACTTTGCGACCTATTCCGCAAGAGCCTGCGCTACGTGTACTGTTTTTGTCGATCGTGCCAGATGGTGGCCGTGGGCAACGAGCGGTACGGGGGCGGACAATCAGGGCGCCAAGCCCCCGGAATAGACAAAGGCGGCCCAGTTTCTGGGCGATCCGAGTCCCGAAGTCGCGGAATTCGACCGGCGAGTAACCGACTGTGTTTGAGTGAAATTGGGAATCCGTTCTGCGAGGCTGACGACCTCCGCTTGCGGGTTGCGGATCATCCAGCGCTGGGTCGCGCGCAGGGCCGATCGGGGGTCGAGCTGATCATTCCAGAGCAGCTCGTAAAACTTCGCGAAGAAGATAGCGGTCGCCTCGTCATTGACCGTCCAAAGACTGGAAACGACTCCTTGCGCGCCGGCGATGTGGAAGGCCCGTTGCAGGCCGGCGATTCCTTCGCCGGACTCAAATTTGCCGTTTGCGGTATCGCATGCCGAAAGTACGACCAGGGCGGCGTCGCGGAGCCGAAGGTCCTGGGCTTCCAGGGCGGTGAGCAGACCGTCGTCGCTGGAATTCGCAGCGAACGCCGGCGGCGCGCAGAACACCAGGGCGCTGGCGGATCCCGGGTGGATGAATTGCACTTTGATTCCGGACGTTGCAAACAGTTTCTCCGTGTCATAGCGGTTGGCTTCGGATACAAGTGTCTCCGGCGCGAAAAGCCCGTGCGTCGCCAGGTGGATGAAATGAAACTGGCGGGCATTTTCACGGAAGACCTGTTCCGTCGCGCGGTCCTTTTCCAGCCGCAGCAACACGCCCGAATTCCAGCGTGTTCGAAACTGGCTTTCGATCATGTCGATTTCGAGTTTGGTCCCCGGGAGTTCGTGGAGTTTCGATCGGTCATTGAGCAGGCCGATCCGCTGCTTCGACACCGACGGGTCGCGGGAATCCGGTTCGCGAAATTGAATGTCACCTGCAAGCAACATCCGGGGGCTGGAATCCCGAAACAAGCCGCTGCCGCGGGAACTGGAGTCAAGATGGGCGGCACTGGGAATCACCGAAATGCCGATGTCATCGATCAAGTACTTTTCCGGTGTCGCCCCCGGCAGTGCGGACCAAGGCAGGTTGGTGAGCACTCCCTCCGGGCAGACGTAGACTTGCCCGACTTGGTCCGGCGATACCTCCAGCGGCTCCCAAACGAGCGCCGCAACCGATCTGGCCATTTTCCGTTCGATCAGCGGATCGTCCAGGGCGATCGAGTTCCGCCATTCCACGATCTTCGCTTCGATCTCGTCCTGCCAGCCCAGGGCGACCCGTTCCACCGACTCCTTTTTGATGACGAAACAGTCGACGCGACGTCTCTGCCGACGGATTTCCGGCAGCGAGTATTCCAGCAGATCCGGACGGATACTCCAGAAATCCAAGACCATTTCGTCGTCGCGCAGGTGCGATTGGATGTCGGCGACGGTGCGGCGCCGCTGTTCCGGCTTGACGCGTTGCCGGGCCTGGCCCACTTCACGGGTCTGTTGATCCAACCGCAAGAGTTGCTGTTCGAGGCGGAGCAATTCGTCGGCGGAAGTGGGTGGGTTTTTGAGAAATCCGCGGTGCACGATCGTCTGAGGAAGCGACAGCGAAACGGCGGAGGAGGGAGGGCCGCTGATGTCCAGGCCCAGCGACTGGATGCGGGCAACGTCGTAGGCGATCCCTTTGAACGCGCTGATCGCGTCGTAAATCCGGCGTGGGGACTCGTGCGGCGTTACGAGGTTCGTCCAGGCTTCCGCGCGAAACCGCAGTCGGGAGGCCATCCGGATCCGCGCCATATCGGTGGTGGTGTTCGCCAGCGCGTGCAGCGATTCCACGGTCGGAACAAAGATCTCTTTCAACATCGGCGCCAAGTCCTGAGCGCTGCCAAGCTTGGCCATCATCTTGATCTTGTTCATGTACAACTCATCGACCGCCCGTCGGTCTTCTCGGAAGAGGTCAATCAAGCGATCGTAGTCGGCCACCGCACCTAATGTGTCACCCAATCGAAACCTGAGTTCTAGTTCGTACGTAAGAAATCGAAATGCTCCTTGTTGGCGCAAAATCAATGACGACGAGCTTATGCTGCGTACAGCGTCTAGCGCATCAAAAGCTTCGTGGTGGCGCCCCATTCGCGTTAGCAACATCGATTCTGCGGCCGACAGTGCAACCGACTCAAATTCGGAAAGAACCCCCTCTTGACGAAGCCTTGAAACCTCAAGCAATGCGACATTTGCATCATCAAATCTACCGACCTGCGCAAATGCCTGTATCGCAGAAATGAATACTGGTGCCGTTGACTTACGCGCTCGTCCGTGAATTCGAATGCACTGATTAATCGCATTGCCGAGGATTATCGCTGCACTTTCAAAATCACGGATTTCTGTATAGGCGCTTCCAAGCGTCATCATCGTGCGAAGATTACTAATCGGATCACCGAGTATCGAGGATGACACGAGGTCAGTTGCTGACTGTAGCCAACTGATCGCCTCGGAGTAATCGCCTTTGGAAAACGCAATCTGACCACGTTGGCGATGTGTTATCGCCAAGAGATGCCGTGCATGTTTTGTCGTCAAGTGGATATTTGCGTCGACTATTCCTAACAGAGTTGTGGCTGTATCGACTCGCTGACAGGTTGCATGTAGCACAGCTAAGTCTTTGATCACATAGAGTGAATCTAGTGCCAAGAACTCTAAGCCATCCGCGAGTATTCTCAGACGTCTACGTGTTACCTCAAGTGATTGCTCGACCTCATTCTGTCGCTCAAACGCCATCGCGAGCATTAACAATGACTCGGACACTCTTGGATGATGAACTCCAAAGGTCTCCTCCGCTAGGCGAACTGCAATTTGCGATTTTTCATATCCACTACTTGCTGTTCCAAACTGAGCTTCGATCTCGGCCGTCTCAACTGCAACTTCAACTTCGGCAGGACCTGAGTTCCAATCGAGTCGTGCAGCGCTCACTTTTGCTTGTTCGAGTTGGTCTCGGGCGGCATCGACGTTTCCTTGTCGCCAGTTCAGTCTTGCCATGAGGAGGGCGGTGGACCAGAGTTCGGGGGCATCG
>VGZA01000101.1 GCA_016872775.1 Planctomycetota bacterium
CCGGTTCCATCCGCGATGAACTGCCCGGCGTGTCCGTTTCGCGAGCCGTGCCGTCGCTGGACCGGTTAGCTGCGGTGATGACCGCATCCCTCCAACCAATAGGAGATCAAATGGAATCATTATTTGCTGTCGCGCTGCTGGTCGGCGTCGTCTTATTCTTTTTCCAGTCTGGTAAGCGACTCGGAAGCCGCCGCGGCTTCCATGCCGGATGTCGCTGTCGTCGTCGCCGATTCCGCTGACGGGTCTGCCGTTGCTCGACTCATTCACCTAACCCGATCCCTCAACATGGAGACCTCACATGCCGCTCACCGTCGCGGAAAAGGAACATTGGAAAAACCAGATCAGCAAGCGCATCGACAAGAAGATCGAGAAGCTCACCGCCTCCGACGCCAACTTCTTTGACCGCATCAAGCGGGACGCCCATGATCGGGCAGTGGCTTCGCTGGGACTGGCCGAGTTGGACGCCGAGGGCGAGGCCGTCGAACGCCAACGTGCTGAACTCAGCGAACGTGAACAACGGGTCAACCGGCAAAAGCTCGCACGCGTACGCGGCGTGCCGGCCGAGTCACTCGATACCTACGCCGTGATCCGCGGCGAGACCGAAATCCAGAACGCCATCATGCGCCGGCAGACTGTGCATGAGGACGAGTTGCTGCGTGAGTCCGACTTGGGCCGGCAGGTCATTGCTTTGCGGGCTGAGAAGGAATCTTTGCTTGATTCAATTTGGCTCGCGGCTTCTTCGGCGGAGATCAAGGTCTTTTGGTCGAAGGTGACGGACCTGCTGGGCGACGAGCAGACCGCGTTGCAGCGCGATGCGTTGGCGATTCCGCCGGTGAAGGAATGACACAGCAGAATTGTCGAGATGACAGGCCGGGTCGCCATGTGCGGCCCGGCCTGCCGATTTTCTTTATCCATCAGCGATGCCACCTCTGGCCGCGCGGCGTCGGTTGATCCATCAAGACAGGCAAAGCCAAGGTCTATCATTGCGGCCCCATCGGTTTGGGCGGTTGCTTGTAAAGGATATCTCGACGTTGAACCGGTTCGCCGACAACGGCCAGTACGACTTGCCGTTCGACGACCCGTTGGGTCAGGCCCAAAGGGCCGGGCTGGATCGTTGCGCCGGACTCCAAGAGATGCAGCATGTCTTGTTGCATTCGATGCAGCCGGTCGTTGAGGAATTGGGCATGGAGAGACAACAAACGATATTGCGCGAGAAAACACTGGTGGATCACCGGCGGAATCTCCGGAAGCGGGACTTCGGGAGGCGGTGTGGTCGGCCAGCGCTGTGATTTGAACAAGTAACGAGACATTTTTGGTTCACCTCTTAATAACCGGACTGTGTTTGAGATTGGGTCGCTCGCTGTCGCCGGGAACCAGCAGAGAGCCCAGTTTGGTGGTTCAGAAGTCTGATGATGGACGTCAGCCGCTCGTCTTGCCGTGCTGCCGACGTTTACGGCGAACCTTCGCAGAAACACGCTCCGGCCCAAGCTGCTTCCGCAGTCGGCCGATTTCGGAACTCACTGTTTCGAGCAACGCAGTGAGTTCACTTAGATCGAGCTTGTTATCGCCACGGCGAGTCTTTGAGGCCGGCTTATTGGGTGCCAACCCCACGACGAACTTCTTCGCGCGGGCCAGCCACAGATTCCCTTCACGAACGATCTGCTGGATGGCATCGGTGGGATTCTTCGGGAGTTCGACACGACGGCCGTGACCTGGTGGGCGGCCTTCCAGTTTTCGGATCTCGGCATGAAGTCGGGCGGGAGACCAGCCGTTTTTGGCGGCATCAACAGCCATATCGGTCCGCGTCTCGGTGTTCTTGATGGTCAGCAAGTACGGTACGAAGCCCCAATGCAACGGCAGGCCGTTTGGCCTGCGGAGCTTGCAGAACGCTTCAAGCTGTTCGGCCGAGTACAATTTCGCGAACAGCTTGAACCGTCTCATCGCACCTGAGTCCACGCCCTTACTCGCCGCGAAGCGCTCGGTCGATGTGCCCTTCGTGAATTGTCGGGCGTTGGCTTTCGTGCCCATCCGATGATGACCGCGAACACGACGGACGATCCGTTTGGCTTTGGCAGTCACCGCAGCCTGTTTTGCAGAAGCTGTCGTTGGTGGTGATTTCCTCAATAGCCGTTCGCTCATCTCTTGTCGTAAATCCTGTTGCTGCGATCGGTATTCAGGGTCGAAGGAAAGATGCCTGCAGCGGCCCTGCCACAGGCACGTCATCATACTCTGTCTCGTTGAGATCGCAGTGGCCGGAACGTACCTCGATCCTCACCGGACCTCGATCCTCTCTGGGCCTCATCAACAGCTACAGCAGCCACGAGTAGGTTGCGCCGTCAAACATAAAGCAACTCATTTGGTTCTGGATCCATCCAGGCATCTGTGCGACCAAAGATTCTACTACGTCCTCAGGACAGCCAGCCTGTGCGAGAATCATTCGAATCTGACGAAGGATTTCTTGCGACTCTGGCGACTCCGGCGGCCGGCAAACGAGGTCGGTCAATCCAAGGGCATAAGAATTCGTCCATTCGAACAATAAATCGCGAGCCTGAGTCTGAGTCAGGGGGGCGCGAAATGAGGCACCGTGCAGAGTGATTTGGAGAAACGTATAAGCATATTGACCCAGGCGGCAACGAGCGTGACCGTCCGCGAAATCGACCAAGAACCCTTCGATGTGGATGGGCGCTTCACGCACATCGGCTTGGAGGCCGGTCGGTAAGAAAAGCAGACCTGCCTCGCACATCGCCGCGCGAAGCGATTCCGCCCATGCCCACAAGTTTGAGGGGGTCTCACCCACTAAAACGAAGTGAGGCCCTCGTCGCAGCATAACCGAATGGGGAAAGGTTTCGAGACGATCCGCCAGAACGCGCGTTCGACGGAGCTCGGCCGCAACGCGGAGCAATGGATTATGCCGACCGACCGTTGGCACGGCCGATGGCGAGCTCGGATCGGTGAGTCCCAACTGCACCCATTGAAGGGTCTCGCGATCAGGAATGTAGCGGGCCAGATCCATGAGGACTTCAGCGACGGGAATCAGATCGGAATCCAAGAACCGAAAAGTCGCGACGCAGTACCAGCCACGAACGCGAGCAGTGGTGTGAACTGCACGCACGGCGCTCCAGATCTCATCGAATCCTTCAGGCAACGCCACTTCCACAGTCAGCGTTTTCAGCAACTTTTTCAGCGGCTCGTACAACAGGGCTGGCACGACCGACTGCAACCGCTTCTGGATGACTTCACCTTGTTCGCCAAATTCCGCCAGGTGCGATGCGGCATCGGCGAACGACCGGCACTTTCCATTCGTCACGACCTCGACGAACCGCTGGGTGATCTTTTTCGTCGTCTCCAGTGGCGGGGTCTGCGACGCCAGAGCTTGGCTCGCAGCCACTTCGGCGTAGGGCACCCTGCACAATTTCGCCAGATTGTCCGCCGAAAAGACCTGCTTGGGGTCCAGCGACGGGATCGGTTGGTCTGGCTGGTGCGATTCAGGCTCGGGCGGACGCGTAACTTTGCGGCTGCGCTTCCGAATGGGACGAGAGGCTTGGATTTCATTCATTTTTCAGAGCTCCAACATGTGGCCGCCCCTGCTAGGGCAGGGACACGGCCACGACGGATGAAACCAGCCGCCGACCATCGGCGGCTGGCAGTGCGGACGGGGAGTGATGCCGACGGCCCGGCGGCGGGCGGGCGTACTGCGCGGTAGTAATCAAGAAGGATGTCGTTTTCATGGTGGTTCCTAATTACCGTGGTTTCTATGTACTGGACTGAGTCCTGTTGTTGTGCAGCGCTTAAGGCGGTGTGCTCTGGTCTGCCTCAGATCCGCACGAGTCCGCTCGCTACCGTTGTCGGAAAGATGTTCGCGACGGCGGCCCACAACTCCTCCCGCGAGCACTCACCAGCGTCCTTGCGGCCGACCGGTACAGGCACTTCCATCACCGGCGAAGTGTCGGACCACTCGCGCCGGGCTTGGCGGATTTTCGACGTCACGATCCGGCCTTCCATGACCGCGTCCGCGTCGTACATCACACCGATGGGCCGGCCACGGAAGTGCCGTAGCAGAAGTTGGACCTGGGCCGGGCTGATGGACTTGCCGAGCGTCGCGACGGCGTTGCTGCCGAAGCGCCAAGCGTCCGTCACGCCCTCGACGATGATGATCGGGCTGGTGGTCGCGACGGCTTCGGGCAGGCCATACAGGACGTGTGACTTGCGCATACCGGCCATCGAGAGATACTTCGGACCGTCGTTCGCGAAGTCGGTAATGGCTCGGGCTTGCCAGCCGGCGAGGACATGCTCAGGGGCACGATCGAGATTCGGAGTGAGTGTGTAGATTGGGATCAGGAGCCGTTGCCGGAGCGTGTAATGTCCGACCGGACTCTCAAACACAAACCCAACGCCCCACCACTTGGCTATTTCATCAGGATCGAAACCACGCGAAGCAAGGTAGTCGCAGGCAGCCTGGCAGGCCGGATCTGTGATTGACAAATGGGGTTCCGGGAGCGTGGCCGTGACTGGTTCGACGGAGACTGGCTCATTGCTGGTAGCAGCCATCGTCAATTCGCACAGCCGCATCCGAGCGTTGTAATTGAAGGGAAATAGCTTGTCATAAAGCCGTTCTTGTCGCTCACGAGTCCTGAAGCAGCTCTCATTAAAGCAATGGATCAAATACAAATGGTCGTCGTCGGTTTCGGGATCACGGACACCCCACGTGTGGTTGATCCACAGCCGTTTGCGCGTGTCGCGACAGTCTGGGCATGACACGCAGTAGTATTCGCCGGACGAAATGGGCGTGCTGAGCAATCTGCCGGGGCATAATGGGCTTTCCCGTCGCCGGACGCGAAACGGCATCCCAGCATTCGCGATACCAATATGGCCGAAAACACGCTGGAGGGCTTTGTAGAGTCTAGGATTGAGAGGTTCACCGAACATTGATGGTTTCCTTGAGTTGTCCGTCCTAGTCGAAAACGATCTAGGACGACATTAACTATTGCCATTCACTGCCGTTACGGCTTGTCCGTCTGGGATAAGCAGGGCACAACGCTCTATATCAATCAACAAGTATCTGGAACTGATCACCGTTATATTGTTTTCATTATTTGAGAACATAAATTACTAAGACGCTAGGACGTACTCGTCTTAACCTATTCTCTCACCACTACTTTGCCTCGTCCTAGATCTCCCGTCCCACTAGGACGTAGTAGGACGTCCTACCATCACGCCGCGAGGATGGCCGGCCCCTTCGCGCTGGGGTGGGCGCAGGTACAAGCCGAGGGAGAGCGGTGAACGGAGCCCGATGCCCTCGTAGTAGTATTCGCGGCGACCTGATGACTCACGATGCCTGACGACACCGGGGAGGCCTTTGACTTGCCGTCCGATTACGGCGTTTCCTTTGGCACCACGGTTATTACGGTCGCAGAAAATGCAATAAGCACGGTATAGGTCCGCGACCAGAACGGCCCGATCGGGCTGGAGATCGCAGCATTCATCCAGGAACTGCCGGAACGGATCAGAATCCAGTTGATACTCGTGAAGTGCCGCCTCGCAGACCGCACATCGGGTGAAGCCGCCTTGGCGAAGTAATCGCATTGCGCCGGCCAGGATCCAGTTGAGGATGCCAGCTCGTTCCGCGATGAGACGATCGATTCGATAAAGATCGCAGCGATCGCCGGCAAAGACTTCGAGAAAGTGGATGACGATCATCCTCCGCCAGATCCCCATGCTGGTGTCGGCGAATTGCGGAAGAGCATTGGTCGAAAAGATCAATTTCGCAGTTGGGAAAAACGTCGTCGCTGGCAGAAACTTCCGATTCACGACGCGCGACTCGCCGCTGACCAAAGTTTTGAGGAGTCCTTCTTCGACACGCTCGATACGGTGCATTTCCGAAGCGGTGTTGACCCACTTGTTCGCCATCTCGAGCAAGTGTGGATCGCTGCCGAAAGACTCCAGCCCAACATGGGAGACATTGATGGACCCAAAGGCTGCCGTAATCACCTTCAAGACGGTCGATTTGCCGTTCGCCCCGCCGCCAACCAACACCAAGAATTTCTCGAAACGGCAATCACCCACCAAGAGCACATAACCCAAAAACTCTTGAAGCACTGCGATTCGGTGGTCATCGGCCCCCTGTGGCCGCAGGATTTCCGCGATGGTATCCTGCCATAATGGACACAGCGCGGTAGGATCGTACGGGTACGTCAGCGCCGAGCAGGCGAACACGCGGGCGTCGTGCGGATGAAGGGAAGGAAGCGTGCCACTTCTTTGCATGTCCTCGATTTCGATGAAGCCGTTCTCGAAGACCAACACTTGATAGGGCCTGCAAACTGGTGGATCCTCCTCCACGAACATCGGCAGAGAGATGCCGCCCCTGTCCAACAACACCTTAGCGCGGATATTGATGATTGCGCTCTGCACGAACTGGCCGGACAGCGGATGTTGGGTCTGGGTTTGGAGGACGCGAGTAACGGTTTCGGTAAGGTGAGACTCGCGCATCCAGTACATGCCGGTCCATAAATAGATGTCGCCATTGTAGTACCAGCAGGGCGGCGTCTTGATGTCGGTTTCGCCGCGCACCAACCTCACTTCCTGCTTCGCTGCCAAGAAGATGTCCGCCGCGTCTTGCGGCTTCAAGATGATTGGATTTTTTGGGAGTACCGCACCATCCCGTATTCGCCGAGCGAGGCTGCGAACGTCATCAGCCTGCA
Organism: Planctomycetota bacterium; assembly: GCA_016872775.1. Lineage (GTDB taxonomy): Bacteria > Planctomycetota > Planctomycetia > Pirellulales > Pirellulaceae > VGZA01. Next base: position 6,699 of record VGZA01000101.1, read on the forward strand.
CGCCAAGCTCCCGCAGCCGGTCACGGATGCGGCGGGCTGCCTCGGAGGCTGCGCCGGGATGACATGCGGTGGCGACCGCGATCGCGAAGTCCTGATAGCGCGCTACGTCGGTCAGGTCATCGACGTCGACTGGAAGTGCGAGCGACGCCGCGAAAGCATCCGGATAGGACGTCTCACCGACGCGGACGGTGGTGACGGGGCCGGAGATCGCGGCCAGTTCGAGGAAGGCTTGACGCGGTTCGAAAGGCAATCGTGCGACACGATCCCATTGATGGATGACAACGGAGTTCGCGGATCCGACTCGCTCGCGCAGGGCCTGCATAACTTCGGGCGAAGTGACGTCGATGGGAGCGACGGGCGTGTCCTGGTCGTCAATGGTGATGGAGATTGGGACTCCGAATACAGGCGAAGCATTATTGTCTGTCATGTCGTTGTGCGATAATTTGAGGGTGCTTGTGGTTCCGATGTTGAACGCCCGCCGGCTGTCACCGTGCGGGCGTTCGCGTTTTGCAACGCAAGGCAATGCGGATCACGCGCCCGCAGGTCGGCGGCAAGTGCCAAGAAGCTCATCGAGCGCTAAGCCTGCTTTAACCGCCTTTGCAGAAACAGTATTGGCAGGACTTGTTCGTGATTTGTCTAAATCTTCATTCATTGTCGCGTGGAACTCCTCCCAATCGCAGTCGCGGATGTATCTCCGCCCGCCAACGCGCACCGAGAGCAGCTTATGGCCACGGACGCCACGGGTGATCCACCGCCAAACCGTCGCCGCGGCAACTCCCTCGCGACGGGCGAGCTTGTTGATTGAATGGCGGCCGGACAGGCCAAGGTGCGTAGTGCTGCCGGACATGTGACGATCCTTTGCATCGAAATGCTGTCGATCAAACCGATCGAGCAGCGGATGCTAGGGATGTCACTGGACCGAGTGGCGATGAGACTACTTCTTTGCGCGCGTTTTCTTCGAAGCCGATTTCGTTGAGTTACGTTGAGTTTCGTTCGGTTTCGCTGCGATGAGGGCTCGATATTCCTTCAGCCGTGCTTCAACAGAATCTTTCAACGTCGCCGTGACAAAATACACGTCCACCGAATCGAGTCCGACCGTTTCTCGGACCCAAAACAGCGGTCGAATTGTTCCGGCTTTTTTCGCAAAGTGTTTCCGAAGTTGAGTCTTGCCTACTGCGGGATCAATTTCTCTCCGGAGCGCAAATCCAAGTTCGTCATATTTTGCGGTGACTGGGCCGTAAGTATGCGAACGGGGAGGTTCCTCGCATTCAAAATGAAGCCACGTCGGCCGATTGGTTGTGGCTTCCGATGGGACCAAGGAATTGGGACTCATGCGCCCAATCCAATTCAGTAATCGAAACACCATTTCTTTTGCGTCGGCCAGCGAAGTTGGATTCCGAATTTCGATTGGTTCTTCGGTCAAGATACCCATCGCAAAAAGCCAATCCGAAGTATGTCGCACATTCTGCAATACACGGTCCACGGTCCCGACGGCGGCATCGTCCGGCAGCATGCTCTCAGAGCTACAAAGAAAGATCTGCCGACACTGCTCCCGTAAATATCGGTGGAGAGAGACCGTATCATTCACCGGAGAATTCGGAGGGTCGCCGATCCATTTCGCGCATATCTCTT
>VGZA01000102.1 GCA_016872775.1 Planctomycetota bacterium
CTGGCGGAAGCTCGCTGGGTCGTCGATTGCTGGCGGCTCGATTACAATCACCGCCGACCACATAGTGCGTTAGACTACCAGACCCCGGCGGAGTTCGCCGCTCGCTTTACCCCAGATCCTCTCATTCGGAGTGGTACATAGATCGGGGGAAGGCCATAGTAAGAGGTCATTGCATGGTGCGACAACCACCAAATCTCGCAGGAGCACTTCGATGACTGCTCCTGGCTATCGTCCCTGTGGTTCGAGTGAGCACACGCTCGGACGCAGGCAGTTCCTCGGAGACTTTCTGACCGGAGCAGGAACGCTCGCGGCAGGGATGAGTCTGTTTTCGCATCCGCTCGGTGCGGGAGAGGTGTCTAAGAAGGGTAAGTCGGTCGTCGTGATCTACTTGGGCGGCGGACTCAGCCAGTTCGATTCATGGCACTCCAAGACCGACCTCGAAACGGGAGGCCCATTCAAGTCGATTCCCACGTCGGTCCCCGGAATTCACATTTCTGAACTGCTCCCGCATACGGCGAAGCAGATGCATCACATGGCCCTCGTGCGCAGCATGAGTACCGGACTGGACGACCATGGTTTGGCCACTAACATTATCCGCAGCGGGCGAACGACACGCACGGCGACGGAGTATCCGGAATTTGGGGCTGTGGTTGCCAAGGGGCTGGAACGTACGGACTCTCCCCTTCCTGGTCATATCCGCACGATGCCTGAAGGAGTCGGCGGGCGCAGCAACAATGCGGCCTATCTGGGACCGCGGTATGCCAGCGTCAATGTCGGAGCCGAGAAGGGAGGGATCGTCAATACGCAACTCCCTGATGGCATGACTGTCGCCATCGACAGTCGCCGTCACGACTGGCGCCGATTTGTCAACAATCGACACCGATCCCGCGTACAGTCAGCCGAGATGGACGCCTACACCCAAAGCTACGAACAGGCACTCCGAATGATGGAGCGACGGGAGCTGTTCGACATTTCTCGCGAGCCTGAAGCGGTCCAGGCTGGTTATGGGACGTCGCCGTTCTCTATGCAACTTCTGCTGGCACGGCGACTGGTGGAACAGGAAGTTCCCTACGTCGAGGTGGTTGAGCGGCAAGTCGATCATCGCCACCTGTTTCACACCTACTTGAGAGCCGTTGGTATCGACTCATCAGGGCATTTCGATGTGGCTGGTCGACAGTTCCCCATCGCCGATCCAGCGTATGGTCCGATCGAGGAGTTGCTGGCATGAACGCTGAAACGACCGTCGCCCCGGTCTTCGATCCCAAGACCGCCAGGCAGATCCACGATTGGGAGCACAACGCCCGGCTGCTTTGCTGCCGCGTCGATCCGATGGGTCGATTCGTTGTGGCTGGCGGCATTGACTACACGATCCAGCGTTGGGAAATCGCGACCGGAACGAAGACAGCTCTCACCGGTCACGACAATTGGATTCGCACGTTGGGCTTCTCTCCCGATGGGGCGACACTTTATTCAGGAGGCTACGACGGCCAGCTCATTTCCTGGGAGACTGGCGCCGCAGCGCCTCAGCCTGTACGCCGGATTCAGGCCCACCAGGGCTGGCTGCGCGGTCTGGCGGTCAGCGGCGACGGGCAACTTCTGGCGACATGCGGCAATGATCGGCTGGTCAAGGTCTGGAACGCGACGGACGGACAACTGATTCGTGAGTTGCCCGGACATTCCAGCATCCCATACTGTCTCCACTTCGTGCCGGGTTCGCAGGAACTCGTCAGCGGTGACATCACTGGCAACATCCACCACTGGCGGAGTGACGCTGGGCAGCTGGTGAGGAAGTTCGACGCTTCCGAGATTCACAACCTCATCGGAGATCTCGCTCCTTTCGGAGGGATCATCAATCTGGCGTTCAGCCCCGATCTGAAACGGCTCACCGCGACCGGCCTGCACAAGACTTCGAACGCTCCAGCAGGGGCTCGCCGAGCCGTCGCTCTCTCATTCAACTGGGACAGCGGTGAAAAGCTACCCAAGCAGGAGTCCATCAAAAAGGAACTCGACGCTACGATGTGGCGCGCACTCTACCATCCGACTGGAATCATGCTGGGCGTCGTCCAAAAGGAGATCGGATTCTGGAACCCGGGCGAGGAAGATGTGTTTCATCTGCTGGAGACCCCCAGCGACATCTTCGACTTCGATCTGCACCCGAATCAGGCTGACCTGTACACGGCGCACTTCGATGGCCACGTTCGATGTCATCAAATGGTTGCGAAGCCGATGTTGTCGCAGTGACTTGTGGCCATTCTCAGGTGCCTCAATCCTGCGGCAGAATGATACCTCTCCGGTCGGAATCGGTCAGGACGGCACCGTTCAGGTTGGCACCGCTCAGGTCAAACGAAGCGACTTTTTCGTGGCTGGTGCCTCGTGCTTCCGCAATTGCTTTCGCTCCCCGCAATACTATCGCAACCTCGTCTGGATTTGCCACGCGGGTTCTCCCGTTGTTGCTTGTGTACCGCCACCCCGTCAGGGTAACGGTACACAGCCCCCGTTTCAAGGCATCGGCAAAACGCCGACTCACGCCGCCAGCCCCCCGGATCCCCGTCTCTGGGTACCCTCTGGGCAGTGTCAGCAAATGTCGGCCAACTCGAACGGACTCGAAAGGAAAAATTCTATGTCGCGCATTTTCTTGCTTGGATTCATCGCTCTAGCCCTGGTCTCTCCCTATTTCGCGAACGTGTATTCACCTGAGGGAACCAAGGTGACGCGCAACCATCCGCCTCGCGAAGGCGATGCCGCCGACCACCTCACGATGCATCCCGGAATCTGGTTGGCGTTCGGTGAACTGAGTAGCCAGGACTATTGGCGAAACAAGGCGCGCATCGAGCACCGGCGGTTTCCCACCCCGTGTCGCCCCGGAGCAGTTGCCCTCACTTCGTGCTTTGCCGATCGGAGTGGTCATTTGGTATGCTGATCTCCTTCAGGCTCCCAACCTCGCACAGGGGACTGATTCCTCTCGGAACGGCACCCCATAAAACCACGCCCATGCCGGGTGTACACAAAAAAATGCACCCGAGTTGCCGATCGGGCGTTTACTGCAGTCAAAGTCACTTGGCGGCAACCGGGTGATTTTGGGCGTTGTGCAAGAGGAGAAGATGAAGATGAAACAGACGACCAAGTGGGTGGCACTCGTCCTCATGTTGAGTGGGATTCTTGGCTCTACCGCTGCAATAGGGGCGGAATCGGATATCAGTTCCTTGGCGCGTGACAACACGGAATTTGCCTTGAGTCTGTACGGCAAGCTCGCGCCGACGGAAGGGAATCTCTTTTTCTCGCCCTACAGCATCTCGTCTGCCATGGGCATGACCTATGCCGGGGCGTGGGAAAACACTGCCGTCGAAATGGCCAAGGCGCTGGAGTTCGCCGCAACACCGGAACAACTGCCGGCCGCCTTCAAATCCCTTAACGCGGCCATTCAAGCCAGTGCCCGCAATGGCGGCCACAATCTGAACATCGCCAACGGGCTCTGTCTCACCGGTGGCGGTGTGAGTAAGGAGTTTGAAGCAGTTTTGCGGGAGAACTTCGACGCGGGGATTTTTCCCGGCGGATTGGATAAGATCAACGGTTGGGTGAAAGAGAAGACCGAAGGCAAGATCGAAAAGATCCTGGAGGAGTTGTCGCCCAATTCCGTATGCGTGCTCCTGAACGCCATCTACTTCAAAGGAAACTGGGCCAGCCGGTTCAAACGCAAGGCGACACAAGACGCGCCGTTCCGGCCAGCGACCGGCAAGGAAGTCACGGTGTCTCTCATGTATCAGAAGGGACAATTCAAGCTGCTGGACAAGAACGGGTTCCAAGCGCTCATCATGCCATACAACGGCAAGACGTTGTCCATGGTCATTATCTTGCCGAAGGCCGTGGACGGATTGGCCGCGCTGGAGAAGATGCTGACGGCTGAAACGCTGACCCAGTGGTTTGCGGAAGCCGACAAGCAAACGGAACGCGAGGCGCAAGTCTTTGTGCCCCGTTTCAAACTGGAGACTGGCTATGACTTGGTCCCGCCATGCCAGGCGTTGGGCATCAAGGATGCGTTTGATGCAGACAAGGCTGACTTCCGCGGCATGGGCTGGCCCAAGGGAGAACTTTGGATTGCGCAGATCAAGCACAAGGCCTATGTGGACGTGAATGAGGAAGGCACCGAGGCCGCAGGCGCAACAGCGGTCGAGATGCAGACCAGAAGCATACAGCGCTATCCCGTTTTCAGAGCAGATCATCCCTTCCTCTTCGTCATCCGAGACCATGCGACCGGGAGCATCCTCTTCTTGGGCCGCCTGACCGATCCCACGAAGCAAGGAGAATAGAATGCACAACCAGCCGTTGCTGGCGACGGCTTACAGCCGCGCGAGAACGCCGACGTTCGGGCCTTGGCGGAGCGAATCGGTATATCTGCCATCCTTGCTGTCGCATCGCTCAATCGATCCCGTAGTGGCGCCGAGTGGAACAGCGAGCAAGGTCGTCAGGACAAGACCGGTTCTTCGAGATCGTCCGCAGTTGGACCGTTACACTCTGGAACTCTGCGGTTTCCACGGCCATAATACACCGCGGAGGCACCAAGACCGCAGAGAAGTGCAGAGGAAGAGCGCCGCTACGTGTTGAATCGCTCGGGCGCGACTCCCAAGCCGATCATCGCCACCGACATTCAAGGATTCCCCATTGATGAACATCACCCGATGGTATCGCTGTTTCTTCGTGATCGTTTGCCTGTTGCAGGCAGCGAGAGGCTTGGCCAACGACTTCACCCAATGGAAATCATTGCCGGCGAAATTGCGTCCTACGGCCGTGACTGCCCAAGCCACGACGCTCCAGTCGAACGAATGGCGCTACCTTGTCGCGCCGACCGATTCGGCCAACGTGGATGTCTCGGCGACGGTGACGATTGAAAGCCCGGCGACCGAATTCAGTTTCTTCGGATCATCTTGGCATGCCTGGCCCGACCCGAAATTCGAGGATCGCGGTTTCGAAGCGGGAGTCGTGCTGCGCGGAGCGGAAGAGGGAGCGCACGGGTACCGAGTGCAGTTGTCGTCGAAGTACCAGGAGGTCGCGCTCGTTCGCTTTCCCGACGGTGGTTATGTGCGGTCGGTCCCTTGTGCCGTGAAGACACAGACCCCGATCAAACTCCGCGTGAAGGCGGCAGGTTCCGTATGGCGAGTCTTCGTTGACGACCGGGAACTGATTCACTACGTCGATCGGCTCGAACCACGAATTGACACCGGGCGTATCGCGGTCGGTGCTTCGAGCGCGGCGCGCGTTACGTTCTCCGATTTGGCGGTAAGAGAGGTCGAGGCCGAAACGACTCCACCCCCATTACCGCACCAGCTGCGATTGACCACGCGAAAGTGGCTTGGCGGGAGGCTCTTCGTTTTTGACGACAACGAACCGATTCTGCAACTGCATCACGAGCAGGATCCGAGCATGTTCGCCAAACTGCGGCCCGGCCTCAAACCGCTGCTGACATTCGATTCGCACTGGGGACTGGAAAACCAGGGGGCGTACAAAGAGGCGATGGTGACCTGGACCGCTCCGATCGTGAAGAGTGAGGAACAATCGGTGCGAGCAACCTGGTCGGCTCGTCACATCAAAGACCGCTTTGTCACTCGAAGCTCGCTCGTGGTTGGATATGACTCCAATCGCGGGACGTACACTTACGACATCGAGAGTGAACTGGAAGTGCTCCCCGGCGAACCGTTCCTGTTCCGCTATGGATTCGACTTCGAACACCACACGCCGCTCGACCCATTCCGCTGGCGGTATCTGCTGATTCGCGATCGCGCTGACAAGATGACGTATCGTCCCCTGTCTCCGTTCGATCCGGGCACTCTGGACGACATCGAAACGTACCAGGGCTTGCGAGTCTGGCACGGTCGGACGGGTGATGTGCATCGGGTTTCACCCGCGGTGGAATACAGCATCCAACCGGAATGGGTACAGGTTCCCGACGACAAGGGAAACGCGTCGCGCCTAAAACTGAACACAGCCGTTTGTGCCGCGTTTTATGACACCGGCGTCTCGTTCGAACCTGTCACGGCGAAACCTGGCGACAAAATTCGTGTGAGTTATCGGTACACGGGTTATCCGGCCGAGGAGACGACGCAACTTTTGGCGTCCTCCAAGGTGCAGGACAACCCGCGTATCGATCCCCAGCATCATTTCGTCTTTGCTCGCGAGCAGTGGCCGACCATTCGCTTTGATGACGGGCTCCCGATGGACAAGCCATGGTGGGGCGGACGTCCATTCCTGTCCGGGCACAATGCTCGGCCCACGTACAACTTTGTGAAAGACGGTAACACAGGCCTGTTGAAGTTGGGACCCGTTTCCTATGCGCTCGCCCCAGTCGGCCCGGAACGCGTCGAGCCGGGGCGTTACATGGTCATGGCGCGGGTCAAGTCGATGAATACCCACGGGCCGGGCGGTCGAATCGAAATTCTGGCGCTTAAGAAGGCGGACATGGCAGGTAACGGTTACGCCAGGATGGATTCCGGAAACGTTCTTAGCGAGCAGGTACGCTTCTTCGGCAACGGGACATTTGATTGGCGAGAAGTCACGTTTCTAGCCGAAGTCCCCGCCGAAGCATCGGGACTGGCAATTGGTCTCGGCAATGCAGGTACGGGCGACGTCTTGGTTTCTCATGTGCGTTTTGAACCGCTGGGGGACAAGATGCCTCCCGTCGAAACAGTCTCCGCCAATCCGCCTGCCGACACGATCGTGACGGATGCGCTGTGGGACATACGCATGCAGGAGCGACGAGGCCTTTACGTCTACAATTACGGCTCGTCCTCGTACCGCACGCTGGAACTGGCCAATATCGATTGGGTGAACGAGGACGGGCGCTCGGCGATTCGCTTTGCCGAGAACCCGATCGGGCGTCGCGACTTTCCTCCGCTCGGCATTCTCGATCAGAACTTGAGGCATCCCGTCTATCGGCAGAATTACGAACCCGTGAGCCACGGCGCTTTCGCCATTGGAGGCAATCACGGTGGCGGTGAGTTGCGCAAAGGACTGACCCTCGCCGCGTGGATCAAGCCTGCTGCCGAGATGGGGAAGAGTCACCATAGCGGCAAGGGAGACATCATCGGATACGGCGGTCGTCGGTTCATTCTGGGCCTGCAGGGTCAGACCGCCCCTTATACGCTCGTTTCCCGAATCAACGTCAACGATCGGTTCGAATCGAAGGCTACGCTGGACGCCGACCGCTGGTATCACGTCGCGATGTCATGCCAGGCCTCGGGCGATCATTGGCAAATCAAGCTTCATCTCGATGGAGAACTCGTCGCGGAGGGACAAGCCAGGAACTTGCCAACCAACTCCACGATTCCCGACTCGCTCATCCTCGGCGCCGAGTTGTTTTACTTGCACGATGCCTATTATCGCGGACTGTTGACGGATGTACTGGTCGTCGCGCGTGCGTTGGACGCCGGAGAAATCAACGCCATAGCGAAATCCCAGTCGCCTCGAGGCTGATCGTCTGGGCGATGATCCAGACACGCGAGCATCAAGTTGCTTTGCGACACAACCTTGGGTACGCGACGAAGCCGCAAGTCGAACCGCGATAGGCCGACCCAGCTGGTCGGCCTATCCGGCCGCCAATAGGGCCTTATCCCGGTCGGCCTATCCGGGTGACCGGCAACCCTGCGATCGGGCTTCAAATGATTGACAGGCAATAGCTTGACTCAATATTTTACGGTTGGTTTCGGACAGGATAGCCCGCCGCAACGGTCGGCCTATTCCCAGCGGGCGGCGCCCGTGATAGGCCGTTCTGGACAATCATAAGTTCGGCGCAAACGGAGAGTGAAACGGCATGGGTGGCGCAGGAGCGATCATATTCCTCACAGGATTCATCGTACTCGGACTGAGTACTTGGGGCCTGTTTAACAAGGGCAGATCGATTCTATGCGTACTTGCAGGCATCGCGGTGACCCTTGGCGCGGCGATGGGCGCGCTGTATGCTTGGGGTGAGTCGCGATCGATCCCGTGGACCGTTGCCTACTTGATCGCGGTCGTCATTGGCATTGTCTGTGTTTTTCGACAGGCCAGGCCCACAAAGCCGGCACCATAGTCACGTGAGGCCGAACCATCGCATGCACGGGAGCGGCGGCGGCAAACGGGTTCTGTAATCAACGCCAACTCCCGCCGCCCCGTGATGCGAGTCGTTATGCAGACACGAGATCGGGACGACGGCAGATGACTGAAAGAGTCCGAGGACTATCCGGCATTACGGCGGTTGTGATGTTCTGGACGGCGTTGTTCAGTTTCGCGGCTGCTTATCCTGGTTATTCCCATTCTCACAAGGCGATCAGCGAGTTGGGCGCTTTCGGGGCACCTCACG
>VGZA01000103.1 GCA_016872775.1 Planctomycetota bacterium
ATGATCGCAGTGCGCGTTCACCTCGACGATTGCGGTGCAAACAATGGTCGGCTTCAAGTGCTTCCTGGATCCCATAGGTTTGGCTGGTTGGATGACGAGCTCGACGACTGGAAGAGGCGCGTTCCAGAAGTGGTATGCACGGTGCGATCGGGTGGCGTCGTAACCATGTGTCCCCTGATACTTCATGCGTCAGCGGCATCCGATGCTGTTTGCCATCGCCGCGTGATTCACATAGAATTTGCAGCTTCGGACTCGCCAGCGGGACTGGAATGGAACAATCGAATTGGTAGCACGACCTCGCCGACGCAGTCCGCTGACGAACAACCGCATGCACTGGAACGTGCGAGCGACTTCCGTCTTGATCGTTGATTACTGACGGAGGATGAAGCCGGCTTGCAGCTGGCAGGTTTTGTCATTCGTCTGATGGTATGGTTGGGATATTTTGTGTTCATGGAGTCACTTTTCCAAAGAACGTTGGCCAAGTTGCTTACGGGTACCATCGTGGTGACCGAAAACGGGGCACGTCCATCGTTCGCTCAGATCCTCGGTCGGTCATTTTCCCGATTGATTCCCTTCGAGGCGTTCTCGTTTCTCGGCGGCAATCACCCTGTTGGTTGGCATAACTCATTGTCGCGTACGCGCGTCGTAAGCACACGATGAAGCCGTGATAGCATGCCGTTGAACCGGGAGTTGAACTCTCCGTTTGTCTGGTGGGTTGCCCGGCGGTCTTGGGCTTGGTGAAATAATGGCTTCCAGCCCGCGCCATTCCATGGCCGGTGGACTATGATGATAGAGGTTTGTGAACGGCGAACGGTACCTTTCCGCAGAAACGGGTAACACGCACTATGAAATCACTTGGACAAGTGCTGGGCTGTCTGGCGATCGTGATCATCGGGTGGACCTCGGTTTCGATGGCGGCGGAGGATCCGGCCGCACCCCCTCCCCTGCCCTTTCCTGCCGCCGGCAAGGTGCGCGAACTTGCGGACCATTGCCTGCAGTGCACCGTCGGGATCTCCTGCCGGGTCGGTCCGGCCGAGGCAGGCCAATCGTATTTCGGCACGGGGGCGGTTATCACCGCCGAAGGCCATATCGTGACTTCAACGACGGTGGTGCCTGCGGGGGCGGAAGCGATTCAGGTCATGTTCCCGGGCTTTAAGACGCGCGAGGCCAAGCTGGTCGAAGTCCATCAGCCGCTGGAAACGACGATCATTAAGGTGGAGGGCGAACCTGTGAAGTTCCTGCCGATCGCGCGCGAACTGCCCCAGGTTGGCGAAACGGCGTTTACGCTCAGCAACGCCCATAACGTGCTGCAAGTGACCGGCAGCACGACCTTCAGCATGGGGCTGATCAGCGGCATTTACCATGTCGCCGATATTGGCGGCGAAAGCACCTACGCGGGCCTGGCGGTGGAGACATCGGCTGCCGTCAATCCGGGTTCGGACGGTGGGCCGATCATCAACGAGGCGGGTCAGGTGTGCGGCGTCATCAGTTTGAATGTCTCGCCCGTGCGCTGGCAGGGCGTCGGCGTGCCTACGAAACTGATGTTCGAGCAGATGGCGTCACTGCGACCCGGTGTGCTGCCACTGCATTTCGAGCCGCTGCCCGGTCGAACGCTGCAGACAGGAACCCCCGCGGGCATAAGTCGCCTTGTGCAGCAGGTGATGCCGACCTTGGCCACGATCGCAGTCGAGCGTAAGTATCCTGCCGAGGTTCTGCCTCGCGTTTCGTTCGACCAGTTCCGCAAAGAGATCGACAACTGGGACGGTCGATCGCCGATCGAACGGGCAGCCTTGTCGCAGTTCTATTTCGATATTTTGCGGCTGGTGGAAGTCAATCAGATGTTGCGGCGGCCCGGCCATCCGACCAGCGGGGTCGTTGTCTCGGCGGACGGCTATGTACTCACCAGTGCATTCAACGTCGAAGAAGACGCGATCTTTTTGGCGAACAGCACCGATCAGCCATTCGAGTTCAAATTCCCGCGGACTCCGGCGGAATTGAAAAAGGATCCAGAAGGCGGATTAAAGCGTGCGGTCAATCCGGTGCAGAAGATCATGGTGACGCTCGCCGATGGTAGTCATCACGAGGCGCGGATCGTCGGCCAGCATCTGCCGATGGGAATCGCGCTGCTGAAAATTGAGAAAGCGGGGATTCCGTTTCTCGATCTGGGCCACCTTGCGGCCGTACCCGAACTGGGCGTTCCGGCTTTGATCGTCGGCGTAGCGCCGGGCGGGGCCACGCCCTACACGATCAACTCCGGCATCGTCAGCGCCCCGCACCGCAATCGCGGCTTTCAATGGCAGACCGACGCGCTCCTGAATTACGGAAACTCGGGCGGCCCGGTCCTCGACGATCAGGGTCGATTCCTCGGCCTGGCATCGCGGCCGATCGAACCGCGAACCGTGCAAGGTCGATTTGTCACGGCGGAGGAATTACCGGCGTGGAACACCGCCCCGAATTCCGGGGTGAGTATGATTGCCCGCAGTGACCGGATTGTCGAGATTCTCGACAAATTGAAAGTCGGCGAATCGATCGTGGCGATTCCCGGGCCGTACATGGGCATCGGCCCGGATCAAAACCGGGTATTCGGCAAGGATGTGTTCGTCGGATCGGTTCAACCCGGATCCCCCGCGGCGCAGGCGGGTCTGAAAGAGGGCGACCAACTGTTGAGTATCGACGGGCACGATCTCGATTCGTGGAAGGACATGATCGAGCACCTGATGAATTACAAACCGGGAGACAAGATCGAACTGTTGATCCGACGTCCCGGATCGAATCGCAGAATTGTCGTCAATGGAAAGTCGGTCGCCAACGAGGCGGAATTAAAGGAATTGCTCGGCAGCCTCCAGCCCGGCGAAAAGTTCGAGGGAATCTTGGTGCAGGAGGATACACGCACGATTCCGCTCACCCTGGGAGAACGCTGATGAACTCGAAACGGTCTTGCTTCGCGTTGGTATTGAGCATGCGATTGAAATCGGTGCTGGGCGTTGCCTTGGCGCTGGCGATCGGGTCGTTGCCGATGATCGCAGGGGGCGGTGTCGATAATCCAAGTACGGAGGAGTTGAAAGCCCTTTGCGAAAAGGCCAAATCAGCCTATGTGTTTATTTCGGGAGGCAGCGGCGTGCTGATCCGGTCCGATGGCCTGATGCTGACGAATTCCCACGTCATCGAGCGCAATCGGCACTTCGATGTACGCACCGGCGCCGGTAAACACCATAAGGCGAACGTGCTTGGCCACGATCCGTTTGGCGATCTAGCGCTGTTAAAGTTGGAACTCAAGGAAGGCGAACAGGTGCCGTGCCTGGAACTGGGAGATTCCGAAGCTCTGCGGGTCGGCGATGCGACCTTAGCGGTGGGGAATCCGTTCGCGGTCGGTTTTGTTGATCAGGCGCCGACCTTCACGTTAGGCATTGTTTCGGGCCTCCGGCAACTGCAAGGGCAGTACACGGAATGCATTGTCACAGACGCGGAGATCAATCCGGGTAATTCCGGCGGGCCCTTGATCAACATGGCGGGACAGGTGGTCGGGATTAATGGTCAGATCAGTACGCGCTGGGGCCTGCGTTCCAATACCGGACTCGGGTTCGCGATCAGTGCTCGACAGATTGCTCTTTGGCTGCCAAAGCTGATCGACGGAAAAGGCGGCACCGTGATGCATGGGTTCCTGGCGGGGGTCGAGTTCGAAAACTCGGAGAACTCGATTTTCGAAATTCCGAAAGTGAAGGAAGTGCGACCGGGAACTCCGTCGGCACAGGCGGGCCTCGCGGCCGGCGACCTGATTGTGGGACTCGACGGAATGCCCGTCATTAACATGGTGCGGATGGCCAGCGTGTTGGGCATCTATCCGGCCGACTTCGACGTGACGCTGGACGTACGGCGAGGGGAGCAACAATTGCCGCTAAAGGTCCGATTAATCTCGAACCGGCGGACTCGAATCGGATTCCGCGTTGGCCGCCCGGCCGCAGGTGATCAGGAGTTGAAGGTCTCCGAAGTTGTCCCCGATTCGCCGGCCGCGAAAGCCGGCATCAAGCCCGGCGACGTGCTGCTCGAATTCCAAGGGTTGAAACTCGACCAGCGACCCGATATTCAGTTCCGGGCGTTAGCGGCAATTTTGCGGCGCGGCGCCCTGGTCTACGAAACCGTGCAGGTCAAGGTTCGGCGCAAGAATGATGCCGGCGAAGCGACGGAACTCGAATTGAAGATCGAAATCACGGAAAGCCCGGACGCCAAACCGGACGAACCGAAACCGATTTACGACAGCGAACGGGAACCGCCACCCGCCGACGATCAACAGTCGGAGTAGCTCCTACTCGTACTCCGGCTCCTACTCGTATTCGAATTCGTTGGACAGTGCCACTTTGCGGCGAATTCTCCAGGGGGGCTTAACATGCCAGCCGACGGCAACACCGGCAACGCCCTGGGTAGGCTTGCGAGAAGATGCCGTACGCTCTGAAAGGCTGAAAGAGCGAAATAGAGACGTGTTGGCGGCGTTTGTTACTCCCCTTCGGGGCTTCGGAATATTCATTCTTCCTCCTTCGGGCGGAAGACTGAACGGATCGTAACGTGCGACAGGATGGCCAGGCGCGATCTGAGCCAGCGGGGCGAAAGCCGAAATCGAGTACGAATACCGCTTCGCTGAGTACAAGTAAGAGTAAGAGTACAAGAAGAACGTGCGCTCCAGCGGATCACGACTCGCCGGGGGTTTCCAATAACTCGTTGGTGCGATCGATCACATCTTGATTGGCCGGATTGTATTTGAACAGCGATTCGTCCAGCGTACGTGGAACGCGGACTTCGTAGATTTCCATCGTGACAATCGGTTTGGAGTGGATAATCTGGCTAGTATCACCAGACGTCCAAACGGTCTGCTCCGTTCTCAGGAACTCCACGAGATAGGGAAATCCCGGCAGTTGTGCGTCACGTCCCACGGTCACGCGGACAAAATGCGGAAGGACCTTGGGAGTTTTCTCCGTGGGCAGCGATATTGCTCGCTCCGGTTGATTGCGTAATTGCGGGACGAGCCGCTGGAGCCGGTCGCTTCGCCAATGTCCCTCCAGCACGGTGATCGGCACGTCCCCGCGTTTGCCGGTCCGGGCCGGCGCGAACAGATAGTTGTCGTCCAGATCGCGCAGCAGGCGTGACATGCCCCCCAGCAACAACCAAGGTGGAAGCGGCTTCGCCGCCAGGGACTCGCCGGTGTCCGACTCATCGTCCCAGGACAATTCGTCGCGCAACCGCCGCAGATCGATGCGGACCAGTCGCGGGTCTTTATCGAGATCGTCCCGTTGCCAGAGGAAACGACCGTCGCAGATCTGCAGGAAACTGGCCACTTTACCGGCGATCTGCATTTTCAATTCAAAACGGCAGCGGACCGTTTCATCGGTGGCGCTATGCAGGTAGGAGCCGACACCGGACAACGACTGTCCGAGCAGTTCGACGCGGATCCGGAGCCTGGCTTCCAGGAACGGCGTAGTCGTCAGGGTCCGAATTCCGGCTTGCAGAGGTTCCGAAGTCGGACTCGTATTATCCAGCCTGCCGGGAGAGCGGTCCGGCGGATTACGGCGTTCCCGCTCGCCGGCGCCGGTGTCCGGAGCGGCGAGATTCCCGCCTTCTTGGGGGCTGTCTTCGGGGGCAGTCTGGCTGGAGCTGGGGCGGTTTCGAGTTCGCGATTGCCGGGCCGAATCAAGCCCGTCCGACACGGCGTGCGACGCGGGAGCAGCCAGGGGCGATGGGCCGTCGTCGTCGGTCGGCTGCTTCGAAGCCACCGATGAACGCAGCAGGCTCAGCAGGACCCGCGCTTTGTCAGGCTGGTAGAACCAAGCCATCGCCACAGCCAGGATAGCGGTGAATATAGGTAATTTGTACTTCATTGTGCAGTTGTGCGGGTTTTGCCAAAGATTCGCGATGGGCTGCGCCGAACATACCCCACAGGGACACCATTCCGCACGAAGTTTTGTGCGAGGACCCGTCGCAAACAGGAGTCGGCGGTGGGTGTTGCACGGGCATTCTAGGTTGACTCCTGCGGATTGGTCTATGTCATTTGGCCGTGGGGGGAACCTTACGAGCCTTAACAGGTCACGAAAATCGCCAC
This sequence comes from Planctomycetota bacterium, assembly GCA_016872775.1. Lineage (GTDB taxonomy): Bacteria > Planctomycetota > Planctomycetia > Pirellulales > Pirellulaceae > VGZA01. The sequence goes on from VGZA01000103.1 coordinate 6,089, forward strand.
CCTTTCCCAGCGAGCAGCGAGAGCCCGCTCGGCGACAAGGACGGCCGCGAGGGGGGAACTCATGAAAATCGACTGGAAACATTGGGTGTTGAGCACGGCCGCCGCGTTAAGTGCTTGCGGGTGTGCTGGTTTCAAGGAACATAATCTGCCTCCGGCCCAGCAGCTGCTGGAGCCTGGTCCAGGGGTCGGCGGACCCGGTCCGGGGGTGATTCCGCCAGCGTCGCCGGCCGCGTATCTGCACGTGGCACCGGCAGCCGCACCGTCGGTGCAGGTACTGTTCAACAAGCCGGACGGCATGGAAATTCGCTGGGACGTCAGCGGGATCGGTCAGTTCGATTCATCGCCGTTGATCGTGCCGGGTCGGAACAACTTTCCGCAGGGTGGCATCTACCGCATCAAGTTGACGAACATTCCTGGTCGAGCGGGCATCGAACTCTATCCGACGATTGAAGTCGGACCAACGACGCCCCGGACCGAAGCGTTCCTGGCGCACAACGCCATCCCGCTGCAGTTTTCCGAAGAGGATTTCGATCAGGCGTTGACGGGCAACTTTGTCACCAAAGTGATCTATCTTCCCGATCCGGAATTTCAGGAACTGGCGCTGGGTAACGTGGAAACGTTGGTCAGCACGCGGCTCGATCCGGGAGTCGATCCGATCGTCGAGGCCGATCGTCGCGGTTCGATCATGATCGTGATCCGGCTGGGCAACAAGGATATTGAAATGGCGGGCGCCAACAACGACGCGTTGCGCGGCGCGGCTCAGGCCAGCTTCGACGCATCGTGCAGCCCTTACGGCTACGGCGCCCACGGTGGCCCGCCGGGCTCCCTGCCGAATTATGTCGCGGGTGTGACACTGCCCAACTATGGCATGCCGATGAGCGGCACGCCGATCGGACTTGCCGGTCCTCCGCATGTGCCGTTCGGAGCGCCTGCTGGTTTGCAGCAGCACATTATCCGCAATCATACGCATGTCAATCTGCCGAAGCCGACGCAGAAGTACAAGATGCACGTTCGGCAGATTCCTGGTTACAGCTACCCGGCGCCTCCTTCGCGGATGCGGTATCGCGAACAGTCGATTCAGCCGGCGCAGAACTACGGTCAGCCGCGTTACATGCGCACGCAGCAAATCCACAATGGCGATGACTGCCCGGATTGCCCCTAGGCAACCCGCCGATGACCATGCCGGGCCCGTCATCATGTGACGGGCCCGGATTTTTGTACCGGGGACGATCCCCTCTCGATTCCAATTCCTCCGCGATGCACCGGGGAGACGCTCATGCGACCGCTCCATGCAATTCCCGTTCGCCGAGCGACTTTACTGCTGGCGACACTCGCTGCAATCTACTGCGGCGGCACCGGTGAAGCTTATGGACAACGGAGGACGGCACATTACTTCCAGAGCGCCGATCTGCCGCCCGGCACGGTCGGTCAAGCGCAGCTGCTGCGCGGTGGCCCGCTGCCCGGCTATTTTCAGCCGGTTGAAGTCCGCTGCCCGCAAGGCTGCCTGATCTCCGCGGCGGTCGGACCTAAATATACCGAACCGCAATCGGACAAGTTGCTGGCCGGGATGCTGGTCGGTTCCGTCTACCGGTTGAAAATCTCGAAGATCCCTTTGAATGAAACCGACGAAGTCTATCCGACGATCGAGGTGATCAATCGCCTTCACCCGCCGCCCGGACAGGAAGCTCGCTTCCCGATCCCGATCGAAATCACCGAAGAGGAATTGCGATTGGCGATTCGCGGACAGTTCGTGACGCGCGTCATTTACCTCGAGGATCCGCAGCGACCGTTTCCGTTACGGGAAGATCCGCAGAACCAGCGCGTATTCGAGGTCCATCCCGCCGACGATCCGCTGCGAGTGGCGGATGAGTTGGGCAGGCCGATGGCCATCCTGCGCATGGGATCGCGCGTACCCGACGAAGCCCACGATCCGACGCAATTGGGATTCGGTTACGGCTCGCCACCGCTGAAATTGCTGGCCACCCCGGTCGATCTGCCGAGGGACGCGGGCCTGGAAACCGATTCGTCTCCGCCAGGGACCAGGGCCGCCGTCCGCTATCCGCGATTGCCCTTGATCATGCAACCGGGGGCACCAATGCAGACACGCCGACCGCAAGGAGCCGCGCGATGAGGATTGTACGCAACAGATCCAGCCTGCGGCATTGGCTTTTC
>VGZA01000104.1 GCA_016872775.1 Planctomycetota bacterium
TCCGACTGCTGCCAACGATCAAAATCAAACCGCAGGCTGCGCACCCCTTCCAGGGCCCAGGTCGCAGCGAATTGCTGCGACCGACCCCGCCGTCTCTCATCCTTACCCGACAGGGATTCACCCGCCACATAACCGACACGACCCTCATCCACCCGAAGATCTTTACCCGTGGGGGGCAACGGCGGGGCGTGCTGCACCACGGCCTCTTTTGGCGGATCGGCGGCGGCCGTTTGCGGCACCAGGCCGGGCATGCCTCCGGCAGCTGACGCCCCTGGTTCTTGTCCACCCATCGGTCCGCTGGCGGGTTGACGTCCGGCACCGAATCCGCGGCCGTCATCAATGCCACCCATTCCCCCCATGCCGCCACCGCCACTTTTAGGCGCCAGCTTCATCGACATTCTGTCCAGCTGATTGGACATGCCATGTAATGCACTTTCCAAGTCCTCACCGCTCGCAGGCTTTGGTGTCGCTTCGGATTTCGGTTCCGCCGAATAATAGCGTGTGCTCAGGGAACGGCTTGTGGCCGATGCCACAGCGTCGTTCACGTTGCTGGATACTAACGTACTCATCGCCACCATGGAGCGGCCCAACTGGTTCCAGGGCGATTCCCGCATCGCCAGCTGTTGACGAGTATTGGCGTCATCGTAATCGGGAAAGACGGAGCCGCCGACCTTGACGATCCGAAAACCACTTGGCAATCGCACCCTCCATTTAAGATCGGCCAGCGGCACGCGATCGCTGGTCTTTCCCGATTCGTCGCGCAGATGGAGCCCGGGGGCCGGCGCCTCGATGGTGCCGCGCATCATGAATGCATCGACCGGCAACTCGTAGACGACCTGCAGATCGCGAAGTCGCGCGCCGGAGTCCGCCGGCAAGCTGACCAGCAGTCGATCATTCTCCTGCTGGGGTGTTGTGGCAGTACCGTCCAGGAAAATCGACCAGAGTGTGGCACCTTTTGGCAATTCCACTTCCAGGTAGGTCGCTTTCGTGCGCAGATTGAAACGGGCGACGGTCTGACTGACGCCACTGGTGGAAACCATCGTCACCAGTTCCGCACGTTGAACGATCGCGCTGGGGAGCTCCAGGCTGGATCGCAGCTGCGATCGAACCGTGATAGGAGAACTCTGGCCAACGAACTCGACTGACGCCAGCACGCGGCGGCCTACTTCATAGTCGGCCGCCGCCAGTTCGCCGATATCGACTTTGCGCGGTCGTGTCGCTTCGTCAATGCGCACTTCGGTATCGAGGTCGGCGTGGCCTTCCACGGTCACGACACTTGTCTGGTAGGCGACATCGGCGGCCAGCACCATCGGCACACTGTCGCGCGGAACGGAGGGGAACTCGACGGTCAGCCGCACGCGGCCATCGACACGTTGCGCAAGCAGTACGTCCCAGCGGCGCATCGCGACGCCGTTCCGTTCCGTCTCGGTGGCGTTGAATTCCTTGACCACCACCTGGTCGAGGCCGCGGATGCCCAGCGTCGGAGGTGTATCCCCGGGAAGCAGTAACGACAAACGATCGGTTTGCGAGTCCTGAATATCGAAGGCCAGCTCGTAATGCAGCCGCCACTGGTCCGGCAGGATCCGCGCGAACGTGAACGTTCGCGCAGTGATCGTTGGAGCGGCCCGTTCGGCGACGAATGTCGCCGCGTACATTGGATTGTCGTAACGGTAAATCAGGTCGGTCCCGACTCCAGCCAGGCCGTAACGGGCCTTTTCCGCCTCGTCCAGCGGCACCAATCCTTGCAGTTCCTCCGGGATTAACTTGATGTCGTCGATGGCGGAGATGGCGATCGCCCCTTCGTCCCGATCGGCGCCGCGCGGGGTAAAGCGCGGAAACCGGGCGGTGGACTTCGTCCAGTCGCCAAGCCACTCCTTGGGGATCGATTGGGCACGGAAACGAATCTCGGCCGACATTCCGGCCGGGATGCCCGACGGGAACGTCACCCGAGCCCTGGCTCCGCTCTCATCGCGAAACTGCTCGAAAAGCAGCGGCTGGCCATCCTTGCCCGTCAAGGTCTGCAGCGCCCAGTCGTCAGGAATTGCGAAGTCAAACGTGAATAGTTTCTCCGCTTCGGGATAGACCACGAACAGTCCCTGCAACTCCTGCCTGGTATCGGACAACACCAGGAGCGCGTTGGTGGTCACGTTCAATCGCATCGGCGGTTGACGGAATTTCGACTGTAAGGAGAACTCGCCGCGCGGCGAGTAATAGGCGACGATCGGACGGACCTGGGGCGCCCCAGGCTCGGCCTGGAAAACGCTCTGGGGCAGATTGGCCGTCAAGTAGCCTGTCTGTAGCGGCAACAGCGATTCGGTCTGGATCGCGTACGGTTGCAGGCGATCCTCGACGAGCAAACCGACCACCGCCACATGTCCCGCGACATCCATCGGAACCAGCTGAGGCAACGACCATGCATCCAGCGCTGGCGGAACGCGCGTGGCGGTCACGTGAATGACGACCATCTCGCTGGTAGCTTCCCGCAATACGACTTCCAATACCGGTTTGCCGTCAGCCTGTTCGATATTCCATTTCGACAACAGCGGCGTCTGCACTTCCGTGACCTCGAATCCGGGGGGCACGCCCAGTCGCAGTTTATCGATCGCGCCATGCAGTACGGCGAGCGACATGGTTGAATGCAACCGTTCGTAGGCCTGGGTGACCTCGTCGACCATGACGCTGCGCGCCACGACGACGCGATCCTTGAGCAGTTGCCGGTTGTTCAGCGTCATGACCAGAGTCTGCGCACCGCGTCGCAGCAGGAGCTCAAAGCGGGTGTTCTTCTTTTCCGGATCCAGTGCGCGGTCAAGTACCTCGGCGCCGCTTTTCAGCTCGACGTTGCCTGGCACGGTAAGTTGCATCCGCGTCGCCGACGGGATCGGCAGGTCGCAATGCAGCGTCTGCAGCGCCGTGGCGGTCTGCATCGGCACGAGCAGTTCCAGGACCAGTTGTTTGCGGCCTCGACCCTCGACAAACAGTGTCACCGGCGGGCCGTGACCCAGCGCCGCGGGGCGTCCATCGACTGACGCGGAGCGGATCCCCAGGCCCGAAAGCTCCAGCGGGACCGCTTGCACGCCGTCCGCCAGTACATCGATGCGGATCGATGCTCGAATCAAGGCTCGGCCGTCGTCAATCACCGCCTGGTAGTCCGCGGAGATCGGAACCGCACCCAGTGGCGCTTTGGATTGAACAGGCTTCTTCCGCGCCTGCTGCAACAGCGACTCGTACTCTGCCCGAGAAAGAAAAATGCGCTGCGTTTGTCCCTCCAAGACGATATTCATGTCCTCGAACGGGATGTAGATCTCACGCACTTTTCGCAGTTCGGCGGGAGCGGCGGGGCCCGCGTTGGGGTTTACGTGATGGAGCGGTGGCGCCAGCGGCGGCGGAATCTCTGGCTGTGGTTGCGCTACCTCTTCCGCCTGGGGCGGTTGTGCGGCGAGCCGCGGTGTGATTCCGCCGGCACAGAGCGTCAGCATGCAGGCGGCAATCGTCCAGCGCAGCGCAACCGCCAGTCGATCGGGCCGCCGGGGCGGAAGCGCGGTTTGTTTCCGGCAGTTACGGTTCAACCGATTAGCCATTGCTGGAACCTCCCTGCGGCGCGTCGCCGCCTTGATTTTTCGCGTCGCCTGGTTTCGGCGCCGGCTTGTCGGGACCCTTGTCGCCGGGTTGATCGAGGAACGTCACGGCGCCGAACGGGTCGACGCCTTCGCCGGATTTCCGCGCGCCCGCTTGCGCTTCACCGCCGCTCTCCGCGGCGTCTGTCGCGTCCGAACCTGGTGCGGTACCGCCGGCGTTCGCGGCGGCACTCGTTACGGCTGCTGCGGCTCGCAGGGGACGTTGCGCCAGGAACTTCATCACCAATTCCACGAACCAGACCAAGGCCACCAGGCCCAATGCACCCAAGAGCGCTCCGTCCGTGATCTGCATCACAAATGTCGGCAGGAATACGCTCAACAACACCCAGGCGATGATCAGCAATACGACGAGAACTAAACGGGTCGAAACGGCGCGCCTGGTCAAGCCGATTCCTAAGATCGCGACCACGATAAACACCGATCCATGCACCCAGTTCTTCTGATAGGCGACCAGTTTCAGGTTTCCGTCGGGCGCGGTCTTCGGCCTGAGCGTGGAAAACAGGTACGGGATGCCATCGGTCGGAAACCCGTTCATCATGTCGGAAATCAGGTTGCCACCGACCTTCTCGGCCACTCCCCGTCCCAATTCCGCGAACAGATCGCGCACCTCCGTGCCCACAACCTGCAGCGTCATCAGGTCGAAACGCCGGAACTGGAATTCATCGGTCCAGGGCCCACGCGAACCGAGCAGTGCCCAGTCCTTGGGTAGATACGCGCACAAATGCACCTGCTGCACCGCGGGATCGTCCGTGAACTCCGGCAGTTCCAAATCGCTGTGATCGCCCGGAACGGTATAACGCAACTCCAGCAGGAATGGTTCCTGCGGTGTCTGGCCCACCAACGGGATGAATAACTCGTCCTGGTCACCCCGCTCCAGTCCCTGCGGGCGACCGTTGATCCGTAATGGCTGCGTGTCCAATTCGAATTTGTCCGGAAGCCGCAGAGCCAACCGCTGCCGCGCGCTGCGGACCCGGTACACCGCCTGCACGGCCGTCTTGCGGCTGCGGGTGATCACCATTCGCACGAGGCCCTGTTCGATGCTGGTCCGTTTGACTTCCTCCAGTTTGTAGCGTGCGACATCGATTGCCAGTTCCCAGTTCTCTTGAAACTCGAATGCTCGAGCGGCGTCGGAAATCCCCGCTTCGGGGAACAGGTCGAGCTGTGGATCGATCGGCCGTACCCCGCGCGGTTCGCCGGCCGGACGCAGATCGAGCGACTCGGCCTTCTTCACGACAACCTGGCCGCTGGCGCGATTGACCGCGGTCGGCGTTAGCTGCGGAATCTTCAAGGTGTATGGCTTGCCGACTTCCAACTCGCCGATCGCCTTCTTCCAGCTCAAACGTATCAGCTGCTGACCAAGGAACTCGGTGTCGCCCGTAAAGACCCAAGTGACCGATTCGTCGTCCTTTGCCGCTTCCTCGGCCGCCGGCATTACCCGTTCGCGAACTCCCGGCGTATCGTTACGGATCTGGTCTTTGATCACGTCCGCCGGCAGCTTGATCTGCAGATTCTTGACGCCGCTGTAGCGGATGTCGTAATAGAAACGAGCCTCGTATTCGACGCTCTGGTTGTTGATGGTGGTGACCAGCAACTGACGTACGGAGACGTCCGGTTTCCGGCGGTTGGCCGAGAGACTGAGGTTGACCGGTTGTTGTGTGTACGCCACGGCCAGGATCGGGCGCGTATTGACAAACCTGCCGGCGCGCATCGATTCCACGCCCGCAAAAGCTTCGTTGACCGGAGTCGCGCGCAGCCCGTCCTGCTTGCTCAGGTTGATGCGCAGGCTTTCGGGCGCATAGACGACCATCCGCCCTTGTGTACTCTCGACGCTGCCTGGAGCGATTCGCGGCAGCGGAAGTCCGATCTCGACCGCCGCGTCCTGGGGTACGAGCAGCGCGGGCTGTTCGAGTGGTCTTCGCAACTGGACCAGAATCGCGACCGATCCGATCGCGCGCTGGGATAGATTGACGATCAGACGTGCGTTATCGTCGCCCAACCGACTGAAGGTGTCCACCTGCGCCTGCTGCGCTCCCGCCGCGGCACAAGGAACGCCGCGCACGTCGCGCACCTCGTATTCCTTCGGAATCTCCATTTCCAATTGGAATACGCCCGCGCGCTCGATTTGATAGACCGCTAGCAGGTCGAGATGCAACTGTTCCGGCTCCAGGTAAGCTTCCACCAGTTCCGTGGTCCGAATACGAGGCAGAACTTTCTCGGTCGAAACGGCCAGATCGAACGGCATTGCGGCGTAGCGATACGAGTACTCCCACTTTTGTGTCTTCAGATTGTCGGGCAGTTCATCCAGGCCAAGCTGCGTCAAGCCAACCCGCCTCAATACCTCCGCCCGCAGGGCCGTGCCAACGGAAACGACAACAATTCCCTGCTGCCGGCCAGCGCCGACCGCCTTGACGGTTGGCAAACGCATTTCTTTCTGGTTCATGTCGACTAGAAACCGTTCCAGTTCCACCACCAGGTTTTGCGCTCCGCGCACCGGCTGGAACAGCTGCACGGTGATCTGCTGCGTGTCACCTTCGGATTTCACGTCCCATTGCCGCACGTTCGGGTCGAATATGTTGACGACTTTCTGGTCGGCGGGGACTTCGACGATCAGTTGGGAGAGATCGGCGCGGGCGATGTCATAAGTGATTAACGCGCGCGTCCGCACCGCGCCCTCATTGATGCCGATCATCTGCTGTACCTGCGCGTTGACCAGCGCGGTAAGTCCCATCGCGCCTTCGGCCTTCGCGGTCCAGCCGATTCGAACGGTCGGCGCGGCACCGACGAATGCCAGTGCCACGGTCTCCTCAACCGGTTTTTCGCCATCCTTCGCCGGAGGCATTTCCGACGATGCGATCATCGGTTCCACGGTGATTTTTGTGCCGGCCTGGGGGATGCGCACCTGCCATTTGTTGACGGGTGCCTGGGGCGCTTCGAACGAAACCGAGTTTTGACCGGGGTTCTTCGCGAACGCTTTGGCATATTCCAGTTCCACCGAGATCGAGCGAGGTTGATCGCCCGTGTGTTCCAGCAGCAACAGGTAGCCTTGTTGGGGATCGAACGTCACGCGAGCCGATTCATCGCCGATTCTGGCCTGGATGATCGCGGAATCACCCAGTCGGATCGGAACCGAATGCCATCCCTTGGAGAGTAACTCGATCGAGAGTTTCGCTCGGACTCGCAGGACCTCCTTCTCCGCGGTGGCCACACTGTCGGCGTCGGTGATCAGCGCCCCTTCGGGCCGTTTGACCGTCGTCGGCGGTGTCTCTTTGCCTCGCGCCGCCTGCCACAATTCCTGGAACTTTTCGTAAGGCAGGTAGACGCCGCGTCCCTCTTTTTCAAAGGAGTCGCGCAATTTCGTGTATGGAATATAGATCGCCTGCTCGCGAATCACCGCCTCCTTCTCGGCGGCCTCTTTGCTGGCTGGCGGATTGGAGGGTGTATCGGCGGGCGGAGCCGCTCCTGGATTGGGAGCCTGACCGCGAGTTGCGGTAAGACCTATGGAAAACAAACAGATCGCAGTCAACAAAATCGCTCCAGGGAGGCGGACTGGCGAGATCATAGGTTGCCCTCGTGTGAATTCTCGATCAAGCGGACCGACAGTATAGACGACCGACCTCGGTGATTTGTTTCCTGAATCGGCCGGAATGCGGTAACGTCCTTGTAACAATACGTTACGGGCAAAAGACTTGGCGCTCGGTCGCGAGGCGCGGCAGATTCGTCCCCCGGGCCGATTATGGCGATTTTCAGGCCCCTGGGGCGGTCGGCGAACTAACGTTGGTTCGTGGGGAGACTTCCAACAAAAAAGGGGCGGCCTTTTCGGGCCGCCCCTCTCCATTGTCCTGCCGATGTTCGGCGTTTCGTTCGAGAGAACTACTTCTTACTCAACGACTGTTCTTTGTCCTTGCCGTACTTGACGGGGTTTTCCTTCCCGCGGCGATCGGCTTCCTGGGCGATTCTTGTGGCCAGATGCAGTTCGTCGATCGTGAAATAACGTTCGCCCGACCCGTCGAGCAATCGTACCCGGTCTTTCTGGGCAAGTTCGTCCCAGGTCAGCCCATTGGCCAGATGCCAGACGGCAGCCTGACCGGCGTTCTGAGCGACTTCGCCTCGGCCGAGCATCTTGCAGAGTTCGATAACGGCCGCGTTTGCGGTGAACGATTCGATCGGACGAATCTCGTAGTCCATGCGGCTATCGGGATCCTGCTTGCCATGTTCGAGGCAGAACGTGGCGACATGGATCTTACCGGCTTTTTCTGCACCGACATTGAAGATTCCGCCGCCGCCACCACCACCACCCATCATGCCGCCGCCGCCGCCCATCATGCCGCCGCC
>VGZA01000105.1 GCA_016872775.1 Planctomycetota bacterium
GGAGTGGAAGCAGCACAGCGAGCGGCGAACTCCGCCGGGGTCTGGTAGTCTAACGCACTATGTGGTCGGCGGTGATTGTAATCGAGCCGCCAGCAATCGACGACCCAACGAGCTTCCGCCAGGCTCAAGAACAACTCACGGTGCCACGATCGTGGCCTCGCCGAACACCGTGATCCGTTGAAGCCGCGCGATGCGATCAAGAAAATTCCTGCTTGTTGGACGTGAGCGAAATGATCGCCGTGATCGCCAGCGGGACGTTGACCAGGAGCAGGCAGCAATGGGTGGGCATCAGGCAGGCGATGGCGCCGAGCATCGCGAATTTCCAGCCGCGTCGTCGCAGGATCTGCACTCCGCCGAGCCCCGTCAGGACGGCGGCAGCCAGCGCCGCGGCCGCAATAACGGTCAGAAATGCCTTGACGAGGAACGCTAACTGTTCGGGCGGGACTTGTACCCCGGCGGCCTGCCGTTCAAGTTCCTGTTGCAATTGCGATTGGCCGACAGGGGAGAAAAAAAATGCAACCTGGATGGCGACGGCGACCACGCCCAAGATGCTGTAAACGACCATAATCATGCCGACGGCCGTCAAGACTGGGCTCCTGCCACTTCGAGGCTCTTGTAGCCGTTGATCGCCATAAAAAGAGCGGTACGGGGCGAGGCGGTCGAGGCCCGGGTTGGTGGCGGACTCGGATGCGGCGGCTCGCTCCGGGAATGCGGATGAATCGGGTGTCCCTGGAGTCCCGGGGCGTTCGGTCGCCGAGCTCAAGAGCGGAGTTGCCGGCGGCAGGGGCTGCGCCGTTCCCGGGATCACCATCAGCGCGGCACAAAAGGGGCATTTCGCTTGCCTGCCGTGCGTGCCTTCGGGCACTTCGATTTTCTTGCCGCAATACTGACAGTCGAATTGGTATCCCATCGGTTACTTTCAAATCAGGCCGGTGTTCTCTCGGCGCCGGAGACGCCGCCAGCCGTTACAGTTGGCCCCGGTCACCCCGCAACACCTCGTCCAGCAGCCGGCACCATTGCGGTTCGCCTTCCAGGAAACGCACGTCAATTTTCAGGGCTCGAAGTGGAACGTCGGGATCGACAGGCAATTCCCTCAATTTGACCAGATCCTTCACGGTGCATACCAGCCATTCGACATCATTCCGGCCACGGAACCACTGGATGATGGCTTCGGCATCGGCGGGCGAATAGCGGTGATGGTCGGGGAATTCGCGAATGGCGACCGGGTCACAGCCGGCGCGCCGCAGCGTTTCCACGAAGGCGCTCGGATTGCCGATTCCACATACGACGGCGACGCGCCGCGGTGTGGCGGAGACGACGATCGGTTCCTGACGCCCGTCCAGAGTCATCCAGCACGCCGGCGCATGGGAGACCTCGGCCCAGTGGATCTCGGGAGCAATCTGGTGTACCTGATGGCGGATCGCGCCCCGGACCTCGTCGCTTACCAGGTCGGCGCGACTCAATCCCACCAGCTGTGCGCGACGAAGGCCGCTGATCGCCTCGCGCAACGTGCCGCGCGGCAGCAGGTGGCCGTAGCCGAACGGGCGAAGTGCGTCAAGCAGGACGATATCGAGGTCGCGAAAGAGCCGTCGATGTTGAAATCCGTCGTCGAGCACCACGCAGTCGGCCCGATGATCAGCGACGGCGGCGCGTGCGGCGCTGACGCGGTCCGCGGACGCCACCTGTGCGACCTGCGGCAGGATCAACTGCATTTCCATTGCTTCATCGTTCATTCCGTCGCGAGCCCCGTAGCCACGGCTGACAATTGCCGGCCGACGGCCGGTTGCGACAATCCGTTCGCATAGCCAGCGCACCATCGGCGATTTGCCGGTTCCTCCCGCGGTGAGATTGCCGACGCTGATCACAGGGCAGCCGGCGCGCTCCGCCAGCGCCGGGCGACGATCGTACCGGCGATTGCGGGCGGCCGCGATCCAGCCATACGGAATCTCCGCGATGCGCAAGAGGGCTCGCAAAGCGCGAGCCTGCCAATCCTGGCGGCGACATCCAAGCAGCAAATCGATCGCGCCGGGGGTCACGGTTCAGACATGCTTTAGCTTCTGGCAGATCGCTTCGGCCATCTCCCGGGTGCCCACGGCACTGGGATCGCTGCGATCCGGCTTCATGTCGTAAGTGACCTGCTTGCCTTCCTCGATCACGGCCGAGACCGCTCGTTCCAATCGTCCTGCGGCGTCGCTCTCGCCCAGATGCTTGAGCATCAACATCCCCGACAGAATCAGCGCCGTGGGGTTCACTTTGTTCAACCCCTTGTATTTGGGCGCACTGCCGTGTGTCGCCTCGAACACCGCACCGTTCGGCCCAATGTTCGCGCCGGGGGCCACGCCCAAGCCGCCGACCAGTCCCGCGGCCAGATCGCTGAGGATGTCGCCATAGAGATTCGGCAGCACGAGAACATCGTACGACTCCGGCGTCTGAACCAGTTGCATGCACATGTTGTCGACGATCCGGTCGTCGAATTGGATGTCCGGATATTCTTTGGCGACCCGCTGGGCGGTCGCCAGGTACAGCCCGTCGGTATGCTTCATGATGTTGGCCTTGTGCACCGCGGTCACTTTGCGGCGGCCGTTCTTTCGCGCGTAATCAAATGCGCAGCGTACGATGCGCTCCGTGCCCGAAACGCTGATCGGCTTGATCGACACGCCAGTCTCGTTCCCCTGGGTTTTGATTTTCTTGTCGGACGGCAGCCCGTTGATGAACTGAATCAACTGGGTTGTCTCCGGCTTCCCCATTTCAAATTCCACACCGGCATACAGGTCTTCCGTGTTCTCGCGCACGATCACCAGGTCGATGCCCAGTTTACTGAAATAGGTGCGCACTCCCTTGTAGGTCTTGCACGGCCGAATACAGGAAAAGAGTCCCAACTCCTGACGCAAGTGGACGTTGATGCTGCGGAATCCGGTGCCCACCGGAGTGGTAATCGGCGCTTTGAGGGCACAGCGGGTTCGCCGGACGCTTTGCATCACGCTGTCGGGGAGCGGTGTACCGATCCGCGCCATGACATCGACCCCCGCCTCCTGGACATCCCAGTTGATCTTCACACCCGTGGCGTCAATGCACCGCCGCGCGGCTTCGGAAAGTTCCGGTCCGGTACCATCGCCAGTGATCAGCGTTACATCGTATGCCATCGGTCGTAACCTCCAACTGTCTAACGGTCTCAAGTTGTTCGAGCATTCCATGCGGCGCGGCAGCGCGGACTGGGACTGCGCGAGAAACTAACACGTTCCCACGCGCGGGTCAACGACCCTGGCGTGCGGGCGATGCCGCAGATTGCGACGAACGGCGCAATCGCGATTCAAAGTGTCGGTCCGATAGGCCAGGGAACGAATTCCTCGTCCCCGATGCCGAGTTGCTCGCTCTTCGATTTCCTGCCGCTGGCGACCGCCAGGATTTCTTCGAAAATCTGCTCGCCCACTTCGCGAACCGAACGGCCCTGCAGGACCTCGCCGGCATTAATGTCCATATCATCGACCATCCGCTGGTACATCGGCGTGTTGGATGCCACCTTGATCGTCGGAACCGGCTTACACGCATAACAGCTGCCCCGTCCGGTCGTGAATACAACGACATTGGCGCCGCCGGCGATAATGCCGGTGACGCTCACCGGATCGAAACCAGGCGTATCCATCACCACGAATCCCGGCGTTTGACAAGGCTCCGCGTACTGCAGCACATCGACCAGCTTGGTGCTGCCGGCCTTGGCGACCGCGCCCAGCGATTTCTCGGCGATGGTCGTCAGTCCACCTTCCTTATTGCCCACCGACGGGTTGTTATCAATATCCGCGCCGAAGGTCTTCGTATACCACAACCACCAATCGATGCGCTCCAGCAGCTTGTCGGCGACCGCCTTGTTGACCGCGCGACGCGTGAGCAGATGCTCGGCGCCGTAGATCTCGGTTGTCTCACCAAGTATCGTGCTGCCGCCGCAGGCAACTATCAGGTCCGAAGCGACACCGAGCGCCGGATTGCAGGTCACGCCCGAATTCCCATCGGAGCCACCACAGTTGGTGCCCAAGACGATTTCACTGGCCGGAATCGCCACGCGCCGCACATCGTTGACCTGCGGCAACATTTCCCCCATCTTGCGGATGGCGGCCTCCACCGACTTTCGAGTTCCCCCCAGGTCCTGCATCGAAAAAACTGGCGGGCCCGCGGGGCCACCCGCGCCAATCTGAACCAGGTTCTGTTCCTGGAGAAAATGTCCCATCGCTCCCTGCTCGCAACCGAGTCCGATCAGCAGATATCCGCCAATATTCGGATGGCGAGCCATCCCGCCCATCACCCGGTTCAGAACCTGGTGGTGCAGGCCGCCAAACTGCATGCCGCAGCCACTCTCGTGCGTAAAGGCAACCACACCGTCGATGTTGGGATACTGGGCCAACAGCGAGGCATCAAAATGCCGGGCGGCGAGCCGCGCCACCGAAGCGGAGCAATTCACCGTGGAAATAACCGCCAGATAGTTACGCGTTCCGGCGCCGCCATTCGCTCGGCGATAGCCCTGGAAGGTGCGGCTCGTGATCGGCGCGGGATCGGGCGGAATCTCCGTGGCACTGGCGGGATCACGCACGAAGTCGCCATTCACGAGGTTATGCGAGTGGACCCAGTCGCCAGGCTGAACCGGTTGCGTCGTAAATCCGATCGTCTGACCATACTTGAAGACCCGTTCGTCCCGGCCAATCGCCCGGACCGCGAATTTGTGGCCGATTTTGATCGGCTCCGCCAGCCGGATCGCCAGGTCGCCAACACGAATCTCCGCGCCACGCTCCAGATTGCGGGCAGCGACGCAAATATTATCGGTGGGATGAAGGTGAATGGCATCCAAAGTAACGTGGGGAGAATTGCCGGCGGCAATCATCAGTTTCTTGCTCCAGAGATCGGTCAGCCTCGCGTCAAGAGGCCGGAATTCAGGTGGGGAATCGTTCGGATTAAGCGGGTGAGGGTGCGCCCCACGTCGCGGGTATATCTTGCCAGGTTGGGTTTTGGGAGGTGGAGGAATGGGAGACTGGCATGCGTTTGCCGGCCGCCCGCGCTTTGGGGTTCTATTTTTCGCTCGAAGTTGTAATTGACTCGGAGGGGGCTGGAAGCCCCCAACACCGTGTCGACTCGGCGGGGGCTGGAAGCCTGCGCCACGCGTCAAATCACGGTACCAGCGGATCGGATAATCGTCAATTCAACCATTTTCGGAAAACCAGGGAGCTATTCCCGCCCGAAGGTCGTCTATACTTATAGGTGCTGTGGCCGCTGCGAGGCGCCACGGAGCGCCGAACAGGAGTATTGTCCGCAGGAGAATGCAGACTATGGCAGTCGCCCCGTCCACGATGCCCGCCGCGGGTGCCTCCGGACCCGCCCAGATGCTTCCGTTGTCGGATCCGGTAATCGCGGCACAGGTCGACGGCCAGCTGCGTCGGACACAGCGTCAAGTAAAAGGGGTGGAACTGACGAGCGCGATGCTCACGCTCGGTTGCGGCGTCCTGGCGTATCTGCTCGTGGTTGCCGTCGTCGACCATTGGTTTCTCGGCATGGGATTCGTTTCCCGATCGCTGGCATTCCTGCTGTTGCTGGGTGGAACTGGCCGATACGTCGCGCGGCGGATCGTCCCCTTAATCCGTTTCGGAATCAATCCGGTCTACGCCGCCCACGAAATTGAACGAGCCACTCCCGGGTTGAAGAACAGCCTGATCAACCTGTTACTTCTGCGCCAGCAGCCTCGCGACTTGAACCCGAACGTTTTCCGAGCGATGGAGTCGCAAGCGGCGGTTCGCCTGCAGTCCCTGGCGATCGACTCGGTGGTGGATCGAGCGATCGCGATTCGATTGGCTTGGACGCTCACCGCCTTGATCGTCGCTTTCGCCGCCTACAAAGTCTTTTCGCCCAAAGACCCGTTCCGATCGATTGCGCGTGTCTTGGCCCCCTGGGCCGACATTACACCCCCGACCCGTCTCGAGATCGGTGAGATCCTTCCGGGTGACGTCAAATTGTTTCACGGCTCCCCGCTGACGGTGTCGGTGCGCGTATCGTCGCACGGCGTCGCCGACCAAGGCCCTGTCAGCATCGTCTATTCGACGATCAATCGTCAGGTCGTCGAACGACGATTGAGCATGAATCCTGGGGACTCCAGCGGATCATTCTTCGCCACGTTGCCGGCCGACGGTCGAGGAGTACAACAGGACCTGCATTACCGAATTGAAGCGGGGGACGCGCGCTCCCGGGAATTCCAGGTGCAAGTCCTGCCGGCACCGATTATTCGCGTCGAACGCGTGATTTACCGCTATCCCGAATACTCCCGCCTCCCTGTCGAAACGGTCGAGAACCAGGGTGAACTGCGTGGCCTGGAAGGCACCCTCGTTACCTTGGTCGCGCGATCGAATCAGCCCCTCAAGTCGGCTCTTCTTGAATTCGACCCACATATCATCCCGACCGCCACGCTGCCGATGCAAGTCCGCGGCGAGGAAGCAACCTGCGCCTTCGTGATGGCATTGGCCCCCGATCGCATCGCGCCGAAACACTCGAGTTACCAGATCCGGATGATCACCGAATCCGGCAACGCCAACGCCGAACCGATCGTCCACTCGATCGACGTAACGCCTGACCTGCCACCCGAACTCGAAATACTCACCCCCGATCGCGACATGATCGAATTGCCGGAGGATGCCAGTCAGACGATCGAGATCCGAGGCATCGATCCCGATTTCGGGTTGCGAAAAATCCAACTGCATGCCGTTTCCGGTGGCCAGGAACTTTTGACCCACGATCTGCTCGACACAGTGCCGCCTCTCGCGGGACAAACGGTGGTGTCGTTCACCTTCCGGCCTGTCGATGCCGGGTTGCGAGCAGGTGACGAAGTTTCCTATTGGGCCATGGCCGAAGACAGCCGAACGACTTGGGACGGCAAGCCCGAGCCCAACGTACGTCGCACCACAACGTATCGCATCCGCATCACCGCGCCCCGAGAAACTCCCGGAGACAACGACGACCAGCTCGGCAGGCCAACAGAATCCGATCCGGATGCCAACGCCAAAGACCCCAAACGCCGACCTCAATTCCCCACCGAAAAGCCCGAACAAAAACCGCCGTCCAAACGCAGCGACTCCGGGGAGGATCGATCGGCAACCGGCGACGAGTCGTCCAGCGACCAGGATTCGGGGCCCATGGGTGGTGCCAGCAACGGCGGCTTGAAATCGGCCGGCAATTCCAAATCCAGCGATACAAAATCGGGCGCGGGGGGCACCGGCAAAAGCCCATCGAACAACGAGGATGATGACTCGGGCTCCTCGGCACCGACTGGTTCGTCCACGTCGAGCGGACGTCCTAAAAAACCGGACCGCAATTCTCCACCAAGTGGCGAATCGGGCGAGAACAATGCTGACGAAGGCAACGGAGAAACAAAGGACGCGACGCAAAAAGGGAATTCAACGAACGGCTCAAACGCTACGTCAAATTCCCGTCCCTCCGACAGTTCGAACGATCTGAATCGCGCCGACGAACCTCATGACGGCGAAGTTTTTGATCGCGCCTTGAACCGACTGCGACAGGCAGCAGCGAAGTCGGGGACCGGCTCGAATGATCGTCGCGATACAAACGCGGATTCTGGTCAGCCGAACGACGGCTCCAATACGAACGACCAGGGGAACGGTGACTCCGCAAAGGGCGATTCCCCGGAAGGTGATTCCGCGAAGGGTGATTCCGCGAAGGGTGATTCCGCGAAGGGTGATTCCGCGAAGGGTGATTCCGCGAAGGGTGATTCCGCGAAGGGTGATTCCGCGAAGGGTGATTCC
>VGZA01000106.1 GCA_016872775.1 Planctomycetota bacterium
CGTCTCTGTATTGGTTCAATCTCAGCCTGAAATCTCTGCTGAAGTTTCCGGATACATGGGATCCCATAATGCGGATCGGTCGCGAAATCCAAATGCTGGAACCGTACTACATCGCAGGAGATGCCTTTGAATTCGAGCGAACGCGAACCGCTGATGGGCGCCTCGACTGGGATTGCGCATCGATCGTGAGTGAAGAATGTGCGTTGCTGTTTGCCAACGATCTCGACTACCACCCCGATGCAACAGACAACACGTTTCAGTTCAAAGATCCACGCAGCTTCGATCACCTCTACCGTCTGCCTCATTGGCTTCAAAGCCCAACCGATCTGTTTGGCGTTGATGCGGATGGCATTCATGACGTGCAGTGGGCGGCCGAAGGCAATGGTGTCCGCATCCGGCAGACATTCCACCGAGACGGTCTGTTCGTCGCCACAAAGCTCCCTGCACTGCGAGCCTCCATCGAAGCCCGGCGACAGGCGGCACTGCGGATTGAAGATCAGAACTCGGTGGACAAGAAAGCTCTTGAAGGACTCGTGACCACGAAGCCACTTCCAGCAAACAAAGGTCAAGATTCGTCGATAGCTGAAGCTAAATTGGTCCCTGTTCGTATTGAAGTGACGGTTCCTGATGTCGACGAAACGAGCAGGGATCAACCTGCCGACCTGTTTCTCGCTGGCGATCTCGACCGGCTCGGACGATGGCGTCCTGACGGGTTGAAACTCAAGCGAATGGAGAGCGGTGTTTACGCTGCAGAGTTTTCGGCGCCATTGAAGACGCAAGTCCAGTTCAAGGTGACGCGAGGTTCGTGGCAGACGGTGGAAAAGAATGTCGCAGGCCGCGACATCTCCAACCGGCAATTTGAAGTGAAGGAACCGGAAGATGGCGGACCACAGAAAGTAACCGTCAACGTTGAACGATGGGGAGCGGCCACAACCGCAAGGCCCAGCGTCATCGGTATGCTAAAGCTCCACGAAGACGTTGCATCAAAGCACCTCGCACCGACTCGAAATGTCTCTGTTTGGCTGCCACCCGGCTATGCGGAATCGGACGACAATTATCCGGTTCTCTACCTTAACGATGGACAGAATCTCTTTGACGATTCGAAAGCCGCATTTGGCGTCGAATGGCAGGTCGATGAAACAGCAACACGATTGATCGAGAAGCACGAGATTCCTCCGGTGATCATCGTCGGCATCTGGAATACTCCGGAACGCATTGACGAGTACACACTCACAAAGGACGGGCGACTTGAACGCGGCGGCAATGGTCTGAACTACGTCCGGTTCATCGTCGAAGAACTGAAACCGTGGATTGATCGCACCTATCGAACTCGTCCGGAACGCGAAGCCACAATGCTCGGCGGATCATCGCTCGGCGGTCTGATTTCGATGGAAGCCTGTCTGCAGAAGCCGGACGTGTTCGGAGCCTGCCTCGCGTTTTCGCCATCCATCGGATGGGATCAGGAGCGCATTATCGAAACGCTACAGACTCACGGATGGCCGGAAAATGTGCAGCTGTGGATCTCGATGGGAACGCGGGAAGGCCGGGATGCCAAGGCACAGTTGTTAAATCTCAACCGTGCCCGACGCGTGGACGAAATGATCAGGCCCGTCGCTGCGAAGACGCTGGCTCGCATTGAGTTTCAGGAGTTTGCCGATGGCAGCCACGACGAAAAATCGTGGGCCACTCAGTTCCCTTCTGCTCTCAAGTCGGTCCTCGGCGCTGAGTCACTTCGCAATCAGAGGCTTAAACAGTGATCTACAAGGGAGTCTATTCGAAGGATGTGGTCTTGGCGGCTGATTGACCTTGCCAGCGATTTGAAGGAAGTAAAGGACCTGACGAGTAAGGCCATTGTGCCTGACCGGAAACCCGCACAAAATTTCCATGACGACCTGCGGAGAGTAGGCCTGAATCGATCCATTAACCACTTTTCTTTGAAGTGATTATTGATGAATCTGCCACAGCAAAAATGTTTTTGCCTGCGACTGGTCTTGGTCTTGCTGGCAAGTTTCGCGGGTGTGGTGGCTGAAGTCGCTCCGTTTGCTTCAAAGACGGTGGCTTGCGCCGACGAAGAAGCGGGAACGAAGCCGATCGAAACGCAGCCGATCGAAATCGGTTCTCGGCGCGAACTGCTGATCGACGACTACTTGATCGATTGAACGGATGGTGAAGTCGCACTACGATTACACCGCCCAACGCAGCGCGAGGTCGTGATGGTGTTCGACCAACCGTGGGAAGGCAATGCGTGCGCCGCTTCCGCGACTGTCCTTTTCGATGGCGATCGATACCGGATGTATTACGCCGGAGGGATGACGAAAGGGAATCCCACCTTGAATTGCTACGCGGAGAGTAAGGACGGCATCCACTGGGTGAAGCCGGAGTTGGGGCTGTTCGAGTATGGCGGCTCGAAGAAGAACAACATTACCCTTGGGCGTTTTACTCCTCCTGCGGAACCCTGGGACGGCTATGCGGATACCATTGGTTCCTACTCCTCACCTTTCAAGGACCCGAACCCCAACTGCAAGCCGGACGAACGTTACAAAGCCATCTATCACGTCAACGAAGGCCTGGGGGCGTTAAAATCGGCCGATGGTATCCACTGGTCCCCTTTGACCGAAAAAAACAGATGCATCATCAAAGGCGCTTTTGATTCACAGAACCTGGCTTTTTGGGACCCGATCCGCGGCGAATACCGGGCGTATATGCGCAGCTGGAACGGTAATTGGCGGGATATACGCACCGCGACGTCCAAAGACTTCTTCAACTGGACCGAGCTGGGAAACCTGGAGTATCCCGGCTCTAAAGCTCCGAACGCGCGGCAGCAGCTCTACACCAACCAGGTCATTTCCTACTACCGCGCTCCACACATACTGCTCGGATTTCCCACGCGCTACACGGAACGCGGCTGGAGCGAATCGATGCGGGCGCTGCCCGAGCTTGAAGCGAGGAAGCTCCGGTCGGCGGTATCGGACCGGTTTGGCACGGCGCTGACCGACGGTTTGTTCATGTCGAGCCGCGACGGGAGAAAGTTCCGCCTCTGGAGCGAGGCGTTCATTCGGCCCGGCCTGCGCGGTACCGACAACTGGGCCTATGGCGACAACTACCAGACCTGGGGACTTGTGGAAACAAAGTCGGCCAACCCCGACGCGCCCGACGAAATCTCGATCACCGCGACGGAAGGCTATAACCTGGGTGAGGCGAACAAACTGCGGCGTTTCACCATTCGACAGGACGGTTTCGTTTCGATGCAGGCGTCGTTTGCCGGCGGTACATTTACGACCAAACCGATCACCTATCAAGGTGATCGGCTCGTGCTGAACTTTTCCACCTCGGCGGCCGGCATCATACGGGTCGCAATTCAGGAGGCCGATGGGAAGCCGATCGACGGTTTCACCCTGGATGACTGCAACGAAGTCTTCGGCGACACGCTGCAGGGCACGGTCACCTGGAAGCACGGCAGCGATCTGGGCAAACTAGCGGGCCGGCCGATCCGCCTGCATGTCACCCTGAGTGACGCAGACCTGTATGCATTCCAATTCGTTGCAACTGGCCTCGAAGGCCATGACCACCGTGGCCCGTAATCCCCGACCTGCAGGCAAGGCAAGCAGCAACGGGCAACGCTCGCTCGCACGGTCGCTTGGTAGGACGAAATGCCTCCGACACTAAGTCCGGGCTATTCGATCCCCGGCGCGGGGGGCAGGAAGCGGTGGCGGACGGATGTGGCGATGGTTCGCCACTGTTGTTGCTGTTTCGGATCGAGAACACCCGCGATCTCGTCTTCCATCAACTGAAACTCGTTGAGCATCGCTTGAGCGCCTTGTCGTCGTTGTTCGATCAGGCGTGGGTGTCGGCGTTCGATGGTTTCCCGGACTTGCTTCGTTTGTTCGTCGGTCAGCGCGAGTCGCACTTGCAAGCGAGGGACGATATCGCTCGGCAAAGCATCGGCGTGTTCGCGGTAATACTCCATCCGCGAGCGAATGATCTTGGTGGCGATCATTGCCCCGACGATGCCGTCCGCGACAAATACGACCAGCAAGACGCCGATCTGAGCCCACACCGGCAGCGCGCGGCGCGGCAGTACCGCCGTCATCGACGTGGGCTGCGTTTCTGGCGTGGTTTGGGTATCAGTCATCCGGAGTCTCTTCTCGTCATGGCAGGTACGCGACCCACGGTTCGGTCACGGCTTGCCATGTCGGCAACATGGTAATCAGGAACACCGCGGCGATCGCGAGAGCGGCACCGGCAAACGCGATGGGGACGAAGTCCAGAGGGGCCGGCCGAAGGCGAACCGAGAGTGTTTCGATAACGCGGGTACGGACGTCGACTTGCGGAGCCGCCTCGCGCCGCGCGGCCTCGGAAAGCCTGTTGAGAATCTTGTCGACTTCGTTCATCGCCGCGCCTCCTCGATCAGTCGTTTCAGCCGCTGTCGCGCTCGATAGGCTTGGACTTTGACGATCGTCTGCGACCAGCCGGCCAATTCCGCGGCTTCAGCCACACTGCATCCGTCCCAATAAAGCAGCGTCAACACCAGTCGGTCGCGCGGTCCGAGGCGATCCAGCAGATCACCAAGCATCTCGCTGGCCCAGATCGGCGATGGCTCAACGCCGTCAACCAGCTGTTCCAACCCATCGTGGATCTCTGAAAGTGACTGAAACGTCGATTGTTCGCGCGACCTGCGCTTCCAATAGCGATATCCCGTCCGAACGGCGATCTTTCTTAACCAGTGCAGGAATGGCCCACGCGACCGATACGACTTCAGGATGACGAACGCCTCCACAAACACGTCATGCACGAGTTCCTCGATGACGCCGTGCTGCCGCGAGAATCGGCGCATCTGATCCGATGCGGCCGCCTCGGCCTGCGTTACTATGCCGTCTTCGTCCGCGTCGGCCGCAGAGAGTCGCTCCCAAGCAGGTCCAGGGACTTCGTCCTTGGTCAGCGCGCCATCGCGATCCGCGTCGAACTGTTGAAACATGATTCGTACCTGCATCCACGGCGGCCCCCCTGCCGTCCGCGATTCGGTCCTCCTTCCGGTCGCTGCGCGAACCCCTCGCCGGAAACCAAGATGACAGCAGCCAGCCCAAACCCGAACACACGTGCCAGTCTCATGGACATGATCCACAGCTCCCTTTTTCGAAGACTCTCTATTCACGCAAATGCCCGCAGCTTGCTTCCACAAGCCTAGTGTTCCCGCAAGCCTCGCCGGTTACAGGCGGCATCCAAGAAAACTTAAGAACACCGGTTTGCGATTCAGCAGGAAGGCTGCATCCTCGCGCGGCCTTGTGTCGGCTCGGCGGCAAACCGGGTATCATACGCGTCGTCGTACGGAGTCTCACTGGGGCGGGGAGTGTGCGGATGATTGTCCAGGGAAAAGTCGCACTGATTACCGGCGGGGCCACGGGCCTGGGTCGCGCGACCGGGCAGGCGCTGGCCCGGTTGGGCTGCAACGTCGCTGTCAATCATCTGGCGGCGACGCGTGAGGACGCCGCACAGGCCGTCGACGAACTCATCGCGTTGGGTGTCGCCGCCTGCGCCATCGAGGCCGATGTCACCGATTCCGACGCCTGCCGGCGGATGGCAGCCGCCACCCTGTCCCAGATGGGGCGACTGGACATTCTGATCAACTGCGCAGGGGTAACACGGTTCATTCCGCATGCAGCCTTGGACGACGTACGGGACGAAGATTGGGATTTCATTCTGGATGTGAACGTCAAAGGCACGTTCCACGCTGCCCGTGCCTGCCGAGCGGCACTCGCGGCCCAGGGAGGCGTCATCATTAATGTCGCCAGCACCGCCGGAATCAGTGCCGCGGGAAGCTCCATCCCCTATGCCGTTTCGAAAGCCGGGGTAATCACACTCACCACCGCTCTCGCCCGCGTCATGGCTCCCGCGATCCGCGTGAACGCGGTTGCCCCTGGGTTCATCGAAGGGCGATGGATGCGCGACGGGTTAGCCGAGAAGTATGCCGCGTCCTGCGAGAGCTTCGCGAGCGTCAGCGCTCTGGGCCGAGTCTGTCAGCCGGCGGATGTTGCCGACGCGATCGTGAGCCTGATCATCGGATCGGAGATGGTTACGGGCCAGACGCTGATCTGCGACGGCGGCGCACTGCTCGCTGATCCAGCCAGTCAGAACGTCCGCGGCCAGTGAAGGGAATGGGCCTTGGTCGCGCCGAGCCGGCGACCACATCATTGAATCTGTTTTATGGTATGCTATGCGTTCTTGCCCCGCGGAAAGCGAACGACTTCAACTCGTCGTGAGACCCCGAGCCATGTCCTCCAAGAAACTACGTATTGCTGGCTGGTCTGGATCGGCTGTGGTTTGTGAACTCCAGGAGTCTTTCGATTGGCAATCGGGGCCGATCCGGATTCGGGAACGGCTCAAGAATCGGGAGTGTAACCATGCGTTCGTATCGTGAATCGTTTGACGACGGGCCCGGCGGCTGGTTTGGCTGGAATGACAATGCCCGGGGCCCCAAGCCACTCGAGCAAGCTCCCAGCTGCGTGATCTCGCGCAGCCCCTGGTGGATCGATTACAACCATGCCCCGCCGGGCGCGGGCTATATGCACTTGCTGTTCATGCTGCTCACCAGCGGCAGTCCCGGCGAATACCAGAGGGAAGTCAGCGGCGAGAATCGATTCGTGCAGGGACGCTTCGGCACCGATTTCACCAACGCGACCGTCCGCCTGCGCCTGCGCGGCGAACTGATCACCCACGCGACGCGGCTCTACCTGCTCTGCCAGGGAGTGCACCACGGAATCTGCACCGGCTGGCTGCTCACCGGACAACCGATCGAAGTCACAACGAATTGGACCGAAACGCGGCTGACGTTGACCCCCGACGAATCGGCCTGGACTTGCCTCAGCAGCCGACACGACCGGACCGACTACTACGGGAGTGCGCCCCTGCAAACCGTCCTGCGCGACACGAATGCCGATATCCTGCTGGTTCTGTTCCCGCTGGAGATCGTGCCGATGGGCCCGCTGAACGGCGACCCGAACCGGCTCCGGCCCGAACGCGATTATCCCATCTGGCGCAGCCGACTCCCGGAAGGCTACGTCGAAATGGACGAAGTCCAGATCGACTTTCCGTAGCCCGACGGTCCGTTGGCGATCGCCCCCTCCCCTGCTGATTCGAACCCGTACTCGTACTTGAATTACGAGTCCGAGTAGGAGTACGAGTCACAGCCCGCACTGTTAACGGTCGAAGGCGCCGATGCGCGCTCCGGTCCCTTGCGAGTATTTCCATTGCGGTCTTTCGGACTCGCTGAGGATCCCACGTGTGATGATCTGCAGGATGGCGTGATGCTGTTCGTCGAGCGTTGCGGCGGGACCGGTGAAATGGTTGGTGAACATTGTGCCGTAGACGAGGTGGCCCAGAGTATCGAGGAGCCGCTCGACGGGCAGATCGTCGCGAAGCCGACCATCCCGAATCAAGCCGCTCAATAAATCCCGCCAGGGTCCTCGATTGGCCTGCCGGTACTGAAAGTAGGTTGGTTGCTTGCGATTCTTGAAAGTGGCCCGCTCCTGGATCAGAAGCTCCACATGCTCCGGGTGCTCCGCGAAGAAAGTGAGATAGGCTCGGATCGCGCGGGAGATTTTTTCCAGCGGATCGGCAACCAGTTTCTTCAAGCGGGCATTTTCCTTCTCCAAGGCCCGCAGC
>VGZA01000107.1 GCA_016872775.1 Planctomycetota bacterium
TGCTCAGCATCGCGAGCATACACGAGTTCCGGAAAAAACTCGACTCGGTTTACAACGGTTTGCAATTGCCGCCGCATCTGACAGAATGAAACAGGAAAACATCTGGTGCGGGACGACGATGGATAGGGGATTGGGGGGGGATTGGGATTGAACAGGGGACTTGGGCTGAGTCGACGAGAACTGCTCACCGTCATGGGAGCCGGGCTGGGGATCGCCGGCTGGGGCGAATTGCTTACGGCTCGCGAATCGCAGCGGGACCAGAATCCACACTTTCCGCCGCGCGCCCGTCGTGTCATTCAGCTGTTCATGAATGGCGGCCCTTTCCAGGCCGATCTCCTTGATCCGAAACCGGCTCTCAATCAGTTCGCGGGGCAGCGGCCTCGGGAAGTGGAATTCCGTACGGAAAACGAAACTGGCGGTGTCATGCCGGTGCCGTTTGGTTTTCAGAATCGGGGCGAGTGCGGCCTGCCGGTCAGCAATCTACTGCCGCGACTGGGGGGCTGCATCGACAAGCTGTGCGTGATCCGTTCAATGCACACCGACAACCCCAACCATGGCCCGGCTTTGTTCATGATGAACAATGGGACGATCACACCGACTCGTCCCAGCATGGGGGCATGGTTTACCTATGGCCTGGGTACGGAGAACGACAATCTCCCCAGCTATGTTGTTTTGTGTCCAGGGCGGCCGGTACGGTTCAGCGAGCTTTGGTCGAGCGGCTTCTTGCCGGGTGAATTCCAGGGAACCTATATCAACCCTACCGAGCTTGCTCCGAACAAGATGGTCCCTTACGTGCATAACGACCGCCTGGCCCCGCAGCAGCAGCGTCGTCAGTTGGACCTGATGCAGTCGATGAACCGGCGGCATCGTGATGCCCGCGCGGGGGATGCTGCGCTCGAGGCGCGCATCCAGTCGTTGGAGACCGCCTACCGCATGCAGTTCGCGGCAACGGATGCCTTCGATCTGAGCCACGAAACGGCCGCGATTCGCGCGGAATACGGGACGTCCCACTATGCGAACGCCTGTTTGCTGGCGCGGCGGCTCGTCGAGCGGGGTGTGCGGTTCGTGCAGATCTACTACGGCAATGGCCAACCCTGGGACACGCATCGCGATCACAACAAACTGACCGAACAGCTTTGCAGTGACATCGACCAGCCAACTTCCGCTCTGCTGATCGATCTGGAACGCCGCGGATTGCTTGACGACACGCTGGTTGTCTGGGGAGGTGAATTCGGTCGCACTTCGACTTCGGAAGGCGGAGACGGCCGTGACCACAATCATCTCGGGTTTACCTACTGGCTGGCCGGCGCCGGAGTGCGTGGCGGTACAGCCTACGGAGCGACCGACGATTTCGGTTTTCGCGCGGTCCAGGACAAGGTGCATGTTCATGACCTGCATGCCACCATCCTGCATCTGCTGGGAATCGACCACGAACGGCTGGTCTACCGCCACGCCGGCCGCGACTATCGGCTCACCGATGTTTATGGCCGCGTCGTGCGGGAGATCCTGGCCTGACGCCTAGTCCTGTTTTCCTGAGCGTCGTTCGGGCCTACAATGATCGTGGATACGGAGTCACCCTCTCTCGGAGGCACGGAATGTCACCGCCCCCAACTCACTCCGGCGCTCCGAGTTATTTCGAAGGGTTGAACGAGCGGCAACGGGAGGCGGTGGCGCACGACCGCGATCCCTTGCTGATTATCGCCGGTGCTGGCACGGGAAAAACCAAGACCCTCGTGCATCGCGTGGCTCGGCTGATCGCCGACGGCGCCACCCCGTCCCGAATGTTGTTGATGACATTTACCCGTCGGGCAGCGCAAGAAATGCTGTCGCGCGTGGAAGGACTGTTGCGGACGTCGCAGACATCCAACGTTGGCCACGTCCGCGAGATCTGGGGCGGAACTTTCCACGCCATCGCCACGCGATTGCTGCGGATGTACGGCGCCGAAATCGGGCTGGAACAGGATTTCGTGATCCATGATCGTTCCGACTCCGAGGATTTTGTCGATGTCTTGCGCACGGAGATGGGGTTGGATCGTTCGGCAACCCGGTTTCCCAAGAAGGGAACCTGCCTGGCGATCTACAGCAATCGCGTCAACAGCCAGCAATCGCTGGCGGATGTGCTGGACGCGAATTTTCCCTGGTGCGCCAGCTATCACGATCCGCTGCAGGAACTGTTTCAAAAATACGTGGACGCGAAGGACGGGGCGGCGGTACTGGATTACGACGATCTACTGCTGTTCTTTCGGGGGTTGCTGGCGAACGACTGTGGCGAGAGCGTGCGTCGCCGCTTCGACGCAGTGCTCGTCGACGAGTACCAGGATACCAATCGCATCCAGTCCGAGATCGTGGAACTGCTGCGGCCCGGCGGCGAGGGCCTCACCGTCGTCGGCGACGATGCCCAGTCGATCTACTCGTTCCGCGCCGCCTCCGTTCGCAATATCCTCGAATTTCCGCAGCAGTTTCCCGGCACGCGAATCGTAAAGCTCGAACAGAACTACCGCAGCACCCAATCGATTCTCACCGCCACGAATGGCGTTATCGCCGCATCGAGGATGCGTTACGAAAAAGAACTCTGGTCGTCCCACGACAAGGGAGCCGCTCCGCAACTGGTCTGCTGTTTCGATGAAGCGGAACAATCTACATTCGTCGCCGATCGTGTCCTTGAACATCGTGAGGCCGGAGTAGCGCTGAAGAAACAGGCGGTGCTGTTCCGCGCTTCCCATCATGCCCTGGCCTTGGAAACCGAACTGACCAGCCGAAAAATTCCGTACGTCAAATACGGCGGCTTGAAGTTCCTGGAAGCGGCGCACATCAAAGACCTGTTGTCGATACTTCGACTGGCGGAAAATCCGCGCGACGTGATCTCCGGTCTGCGCGCCTTGCAGATGCTGCCCGGGGTCGGGCCGCGGAATGCGCGCCGGCTCCTCGATAACCTCGGGCCGGCCGCTGCGCCGTTCGATCCCTGGAAAAAACAAACGGTTCCGGCGGAGGCCCGGAAACAATGGAAGATGTTCCTGCAGCTGCTGGAATTCCTTCGCGGCGCCCCCGCGCCCGAACTGCCTGCTCAGATCCACGCGGTCCGTGAATATTACGCGCCTTGCGTCGAGCGGATGTACGATTCCAGCCAGAACCGACTCCAGGACCTGGAGCAAATCGAAGCGATTGCAGCCCGATACGGTTCCCGCTCCGTCATGCTGGCGGAAATGACGCTCGACCCGCCGAACAGCACCGCCGATCTGGCCGCGGACCCGCTGCTCGACGAGGATTACCTGATCCTCAGTACGATCCACTCCGCGAAGGGTCTGGAATGGGAAACTGTTTTTGTGATCCATGCCGCGGATGGCAATATCCCCTCGGACATGGCGGTAAAGAACGACGATCAGGTCGAAGAGGAGCGGAGACTGCTGTATGTGGCCCTGACGCGAGCCCGAAACTGGCTGTATGTCTGCTATCCGCAGCGTTATTACCAAGGTTACAGCAAGCGTTCGAATCAACACGGATATGCCCAGGTCTCACGATTTCTGCAGGGCGAGCCAGGGCGATCGTTCGCGCGGCGCACGCCCGGCACTTCGCGATTTTCGGTAAAACACTCCTTGAGGGGGGATAACCCGGAGGCCACACGACGCTCGATTCGCTCGGGAACGCTGGGCGGAAAGCCCGGCTGAATCTGTTCATCCTGCCTGAAAACCTGTTCATCCTGCCTGAAATCGACTTTTGCCGGCGTTTGGCGTTTATTGCTTGATTTTGCCCGCCTGAACTGGCTAAGTTATAGGGGCCTGTTAATTCCCGATCATTCTATTTGATTTGATACCGTACCTACGTCATTGTCACCGTGGGAGAATCCGCATGCGATCGCACTCAAGAAAACGAACAATTCGGCGTCCACAGCGCGATTCGCGCGTCCGCGTTTCCTTCGAGCGTCTGGAAAGTCGTGCGATGCTGGCGGCAGACCTCTCTTGCCTGCAGTCGTTTCCTCCGATCCCCGACGGTTCGAGCGGCGGACTGCCGTCCGAGGGTGCCGCTGGCGAAGCCGATGATGTCATGGAAGTTGGCAGTCTTTTGGCCGAATTTCGCCATCGCTCGCGCGGGGACCGCAATCCGATCGACCCGCTGGACGTAACCGGTGATTTCATTACCAGCCCGCTCGACGCGATTCGCAGCATCAACGTTTATAACGCCTGTGGATCGTTCGAGATTCCAGATTCGCTCCCGCCGGGGATCGGCGAACTGCCGTTCCTGGACGTCGATGGAAATGGCCTGTTCGCGCCGAGCGATATCAGCCCGATCATTAACAACCTCAATCACCCGGAAGGGCTCAAGCTAGGCAAGCTCTCCGAGCTTCGCGCGTCGATGACAAGCGACCGAGGCGTGCAACTGGATGTCGACTATTCGGTCGAACGGCAAGACGGTTTCGCCAAGATGAAGTTCGCTGTCGAACTTGCCAATGGACAGCCGAACCAAAGTTATCCCATCAAGATTGGTGGCATAACTCTTGGTGAGATTTCCACGGATGATTCGGGCCGCGCTTCGAGAACCTGGACCAATGATCGCAATCCAGGCGATGCGCTGCCGCTCCCAGGACACATGCCGCACGTGGTATCTGGTCTGGATATCGCGGTAGGAGATCAGGAGCCCGTGGAGTTGGAAGTCGTTGACCGATTGATTCCACAAGTGCCTGAGAGGCCAGACGCAGTTGGCTTAAAAATCCGTGCGTTCCTCCGAGGGGAAAACGGCGAGCATGGGCAGGTCGATTTCCATTTCCGACCGAGCGACGACGGCGAGGTCATCGCGATGTTCCTGCGTGTGGAAAATGCAAGCCCCGGTGTTTATCCGGTTTCACTGAACGACGTCCAGGTTGGCGAGTTGACGGTGAAGGAATTTGGACGCGGTTTCCTGCGCGGGACGACGGACGGCAGCCAGGGAAGCACGACGCTGCCCGACATCAAGGATCTGATCAAATCGGGAACGAAGATCTCCGTGGGCGATTCGATCCACGGCGTCCTGAACGCCGGGCCACCGATTCTGCCGCCGATCAGCCTACCACCCGCCGTGGTGTTCAACACATTGTTCGTGAACCGCACCGGCAGACTTGGAACCGTCGATATCTCTGTGCAGATGGCATCGCCCGGAATCCAAGTGGCGGTCCAACTGAATATTCCGTCCTTGCCGGCGGGCACGGCTGCCGTCGTCGTCGCCGGATTGAAGGTCGCAGAAGTCGAAATTGACGAAACGGGAAACGGTTCTTTTAGCATCACCACGCTGCCTGAAATGCCACCAGGACCTTTGCCGCCGATGCCTGCTTCGTGGTTCGGTTTGCCCGTTCAAATTGGCGAACTGCAAGGACATCTCGTGCCGGCGCACAATTTCCAATTCCCGCCGTTCCCGATGCCGTTCGTTCCGCCAGGACCATTCCCTGGCGTTTGATCCGGGGATGTTGAATCCACGGACTGGGCAGGAGTAGTTCGAAGCAGGAGTTGAATTCGTTGTCGATGCGGAAGATTCAGGAGGCGCTGCGGGCCCAGGGACTGGACGGCTGGTTGTTTTACGACTTTCGTGGCAGCGATCCTCTGGCGTACGCGGTCCTCGGGCTGCCCACGGACCACTTTCGTTCGCGGCGCTGGTTTTATTATCTGCCGGTGTCGGGCGAGCCAACTCGGATCGTGCACGCGATCGAGTCGGGGGCGCTCGACCAATTGCCTGGCCACAAACAGGTTTACCTCCCCTGGCCGCAACTGCACCAGACGCTTCGAGACACCTTGCGTGGCGCGCGGCGGATTGCGATGCAGTATTCGCCCAACAACAACATCCCGTATGTCGCCCGCGTCGACGCGGGGACACTCGAATTGATTCGATCGTTCGGTTTGGAAAT
Organism: Planctomycetota bacterium; assembly: GCA_016872775.1. GTDB lineage: Bacteria > Planctomycetota > Planctomycetia > Pirellulales > Pirellulaceae > VGZA01. The sequence continues at coordinate 5,870 of VGZA01000107.1, forward strand.
CGTCTCATCAGCCGATCTGGTGTCGGAATTCGCCGCGACGATGAATGAGGCGCAGACCCGATCGCATTTCGAGGCCGCCGACGCACTGGGCAATACCGTACTGGCCGCGTTCGCCGAAATTGGTCGCCGCGCGGAATCGGGACGGGCCGCGAATGAATACGAGATCCAGCAGTTCATTCTGAGCGAGTTCGATCGACGGGGCATGTTCGCCGACCATCCGCCAATCGTTGCCGCCGACGCCCACAGTGCCGATCCGCATTTTGAAACCGCCGCGAAGAATCCTCAGTTGCTGCAGCCGGGTACCTGGGTCCTGATCGATGCCTGGTGCAAACAAAAGCAGCCCGGGTCAATCTACGCCGATATCACCTGGACCGGTTGGGTCGGACGCCAGATCCCGGACGAAATCCAGCGCGTATTTAATGTTGTCCGTGATGCGCGGGACGCCGCCATCGCGCGGGTTGAATCGGGCTGGGCCAAGGGCGAGTCAATCCGTGGTTGTGACGTCGACGACGCCTGCCGCGCGGTCATCGAACGCGCGGGACTGGGCGGGAACTTCATTCATCGTACGGGACATTCCTTGCACGAAGCGGTGCATGCCAACGGCGCCAACATCGATAACCTGGAAAGTCGCGACGAACGGCTGCTCTTACCCAACAGCTGCTTCACGATCGAACCCGGCGTCTACCTTCCTGGAAAATTCGGTGTCCGCAGCGAAGTCAATATCCATCTGGATGCCACGCGTGCGGCCGTGACTGGCGTCCCACGCCAGACGGCTCCGATCCTGATCTGACAACAACGATTGTCAAAGCGCAACGGACGACTCCACGTTCCACGAATTCCCGCCGACCAGTGCGCGACGTCATCGGCCCGGATCGTGGGGGATCGTTACGTTTCCCCGAATGCCCTCGGCTTGCCCGGGGGATCGTTTCGTTCTTTGCTAAACAGCGTCGCGCCAGCATCTTCGGTCGAGCGCTAAGGGACAATTCAGAAGGATAGTTGCCGAGACCGAAACAAGTTCAAGGCAGCTAGAATTGAGCGAGGCCGGGTGCGTGGGAGACGCGCCGCGAACGCGGATCGCGCGAGCTGCGCCGAACCGCTTTCGGTCTCGGCAAGCCGGCTTCGGAAGCATCGCTTTTTTCTCGACCGACGATCAACGCGCGACGCTATGTAGCGAAGAACGTAACCAACCCCCGGGCAAGCCGGGGGCATTCAAGAAAAGGAATGGTAGTGATTCTCCAATTCTGATTGCTCTCTCTTTCGCTGACTCCTCGGGTGTTGAGTGTCTGGAATTTTCAGGAACGCCCACCGCCTCTGCCGCCCGTTGTCCCTCTTATGCGTAGACCATTTTCGTGTCGCTATTCACGCCGCCTACATTTACAACGTATGCCGCGGGCAAAACCGACGCGGAACGACAAGAATTTTGAAAATAGTTGGGTGTCTGGAATTTCCGGTACGGCCTGGGTGCCAGAAAGTTCTGGGTGTCTCCTGTTTGCCCGGGGGATCGTTACGTTCTTTGCTAAACAGCGTCGCGCCAGGATCTTCGGTCGAGCGCTACGGGACAATTCAGAAGGATAGTTGCCGAGACAGAAGGATAGTTGCCGAGACCGAAACAGGTTCAGGGCAGCTCGAATTGAGCGAGGCCGGGTGCGTGGGAGACGCGCCGCGAACGCGGATCGCGCGAGCTGCGCCGAACCGTTTCGGTCTCGGCAAGCCGGCTTCGGAAGCATCGCTTTTTTCTCGACCGACGATCAACGTTCTGGGTGTCTGGAATTG
>VGZA01000108.1 GCA_016872775.1 Planctomycetota bacterium
CAGGCACGACTCGCGCGAAAAACCCGGCAGCGGCTGGCGACCTTCGTCCAGAACTTCGACGGTGAGTCGCCCGCTATTGGCGACGGCATTGACGAACAAGGAGGACCCCTCAAAGCGGAACGGCTTGGTCGTCACTTGGCCGCCATCGTAACCGGCCGCGACGGAGGCGAAGCCGTCCACACGCAGCGTCGCCAAACCGATTCCGCCGCCAATCTGCGTGTTGTCGTTGCCAACATAGGGCGAGTGCCGATTGGCGGTGTTGCGGTAGTAGAAGTGCAGTTTGTCCCCCACGCGAATCGGCGGTGAACCGGTGAGCCGTACATTAAAGCGATCCCATTCACCGATGTCGCCCACCTCGATGAGCGGACGGCCCGTCTCAGGGCGGTTCCACTGCTCACCGTCGTTGCTGCTGATCAGCCAGATATCGACATTGGTCCTGGTGGGATCCTTTTTGTGGAGATAAGTTAGCTGACCCAGGTAGCGGTCGCCGTACACGAATCCCATGTGGTTGTAGATCGTATTTCCATCTTCATCGGAACGGGCTTCCAGCGACATGGCGGGAGGCGTCCAGCTGACAAAGTCGCTGCTCCCGCTGAACGCCCGGTGCGGGATACGCCGCAGGAACGCTATGTAACGGCGACGGAGCGTGTCGATCATCAGGCTCTGAGCATCGCCGACCGGACCGAGATCGTTTGTTCCGGGACGAGGGTGATAACGAAACACCGGCTCGGGAGTGTGTGTCCAGTGCACCCCGTCGGGCGAAGTCATCGAGTAGATACCGCTCAACGGACCGTTCCAGTCGAAGCTCGACCAGCCCAGCGCCTTGAAACGTCGCTCCGGATTCGTCTCCAGAGGATCCAGGGCGAATGACTCCCAGTGCGCCAGGCCGTTGTGGTGGTCGTCGCCAATCACAACGTTGTTGTCCTTCGTGCCGTGCACCTCGTGCATGCCCAGATTCGGCCGGTCCCAATGAATGCCGTCGGGGGAGGTGGCGTAGCACAGCACGGAGCAGTCGGCGAATTGGCCGGGTATGAACTCTTTCTTCTGACCCGATTGCCCGCCGTACCAAGCCTTGAACACTCTCTCCTTGTCGTCGTAAATCACCGAGCCCCAGGTGCTGCGCCGGTCTTCCCAGGGCTTGACGGCTCCGATGACCGGATTGGCCGAGTACTTCTGAGCGGTATGGAATTTCCTCTGGATATTGTGGTGCGAGTCAATGCGATCCATCTCGACAAACAGTTGAACCGCTCCCGCTGGCATGCTGATTATTTCGGCGTGGCGTTCCTCCTGAGCGAACAACGGCCCAGTCAGCCCTGTCGCAGGGACGGTCAGCGCGGCGACACCCGCCGCGGTGGTCTTGAGAAAGTCGCGCCGAGACGCCGACGAGTCGCTCGCTGTGGGAACTGTCATGCGCTACACCTAATCGAACGAAATCAAATGCCTGCCAGCCGCTCCTTCGAGTCGCCAAATTGGTCGAGTTCCAGGCCGCCCCAGTCCATGAGGTGGAGGAACAGGCTGCACATGCGGCGGTTGGGGGAATCGAGGTAATCGAGCACACGGCCGCCGTGAAGTTTGCCTCCGGCGCCGCCCAGCAAGATAATTGGCAACTGCCTCGCGTCGTGGTTGCCATGCAACATGCTCGAACAGTGCATGATGGCGGTGTTGTCGAGCAAAGTGCGGTCCCCTTCCTTGACCTCCGACATTCGCTCGCAGAGATAGACAAGCTGGGACATGAAAAACTGGTTGAGTGGGATGAGTTCCGCCGGCTGGGTGTGGGCCATCTGGTGATGCTGATCCTTGGCGCCGCAGTGAGTGTGAGTTTCGGCGGAGCCGTCGTTGCAATACTTGAGTGTTGCGATCCGAGTGGTGTCGGTGCGGAAGGCGAGCAGCACGATGTCGTTCATCAGCTTCCAATACTCGGGGATGTCGGCGGGAATCCCATCAGCGGGTCGCGGGCGATCGGGAGCGGCCAGAGTCGGCTTCCAGCCGTTGGCGTCGCGCTGCGTGTTGGCTCGTTTGATGCGCCCCTCGATCTCGTGCACGCTGCCGAGGTACTCCTCGAACCGCTGACGATCCGAGAGGGAGAGCCGCTGACGCAGTGACTTGGCGTCTTCCAGAACCGCATCGACGACGCGACGGTCGCCGCGATTGCGGTCGGTACGGAAGAGCTGATCGAACGCCAGCGCCGGACGGGTCTCGGTCCATGTCGGCGACACCGCCGTGCTCCAGGAAATGTGCGAACTGTAGAGCAAGGGATGTCCGTCTTGAAGCCCCGGAATCGGTCCTTCGCAGCCAAGCACCAAAGATGGAATTCGAGTGCGATCGCCAATCCGCTGTGCCATCAGTTGGTCGAAACTGACGCCCGTGCGGACTTCGGTTTTCGACATAACCGCTCCGCTGAGCATATTCCCTGTTTGCATGCAGTGAATGACGCCATTATTGGCCTGCTCATTCCACAGTCCACGCAGGAAGACCAACCGTTCCTTCCACGCCTCCAGCGGCTTGAGGCACGGCCCAAGTTCCATGCCCGCACCCGTTCCCTTGGCCCACCAATGCTCCGAGTGAAAACCCATGCCCGTGAAGGTGACCAGCGTGCGAGTCGGTGGCTGATCGGCGGCAATGGTCTTGTCCCCCGCCGCGAACGACAGCGATTCGAGCCACGGCAATGCCATCGAGACACCGAGTCCGCGCAGCAGCGTGCGGCGTGAGATGGTCGAAGCGGATGTGGTTTGCATGAGAGATCTCCTTTTAGGAGTGAGTTGTATCAGGTATCGGATGAGGTTGCGATGGGCAAATTTGTGTACGACGGACTGGATGTCCGTCGTATTTTTAGGTGTTTTATGGTGGCGAGGCGGCTACGGCATTTGTCGGTCGAATGCAGCAAAACTGTTCACTACGAATTATAACAAGCAGGGCGTCCGACCAGCGACCTCCGCTGCTCATGGACTTGGTCACGTCGTCGACGAGCTTGCGGTCCGACGTCATCACGGCGCGGCCCAATGCGTAGCCCGTCAGCTTGCGGGCCAGGGACCGCAACAGGTCTTCGCGGCGCGGTCCGGCGAAGTAGTTTCGCAGGCCGGCGATGTCGTCGATCTCCGTGCCGTCGCGGAGCGTGCCTTTGGTGTCGCCCGGCTTCAGTTCGCCGGCGGGCCGCAAGCGACCGATGGCGTCGAATCGTTCCATCGCCATGCCATACGGATCGATGCGGACGTGGCAACCGGCACACTTCGGGTCTTCGCGGTGTCGCTCCGTGATTTCGCGTACGCTGAGTCCGGCGGGGGGAGTCTCGGGAAGCGGCGGCACGTCGGGAGGAACTTTGGGCAGTCGTTCGCCGAGTACCTGCACCAGCCACGCCCCACGTTTGATCGGGCTGGTCCGCGCGGCGGCCGATTGTTTGGCGATCACCGCGCCGAAACCAAGAAACCCGCCGCGACCATAATCGGCAACCCTTTCGACTCGCCGCCACTCTGGACCGGTCACGCCGGGGATGCCGTAGTGCCTGGCGAGCACCTCGTTGATGACCACGGCGTCGGCGGCGATCACGTCCACGACCGGGCGATCGTTCATGAGCAGGTCTTCGAAAAACCGCACAGGCTCGTCGGCCAACGCATCGCGCAGGTCCGGTGTGAACTCAGGGAAGTGTTTCAGGCTACGGCCGTGATTGGCGACAAAATCCCGCACACCGAGCCAGCGGGCGCCGAACTCCTCGGCCATGCCGCGCATCCGGCCGTCTTTCAACATGCGGCGCAGTTGCTCTTCCATGACCGCGGGCTCGTGAAGATTCGCAGCCTTCGCTCGCAACTCGTCATCGGGGATCGAATCCCAGAGAAGGAAGCTCAACCGTGTCGCCAGTTCATCGCCCGAGACCGACTGCCAACGCGGTCCGGTTGCCGGTTGTTCGACTCGGTAGAGAAACCACGGTGAGGAGAGGACGCGAGCCAGCGCGGCGCGGAACGCTGGATCGTGGTTGAAGCCCTCGGCACGGTCGGCGCGATAGGCTGCGAGAATCGCCTCGCGTTCGTCAGCGGAGAGTGGTCGTCGCCAAGCGAGGTCGGCGAAAGCGAGCAGCCCTTCAAGCTGCGCTGGTTCCGCGGCGCCTTGAGCGGCGAGAAATTCCTTCTCCTCTCGCTTAATCCGTTCCTCGAACTCCTGGATGTAGAAAAACATGATTCGCGCACCGTCGTTCGGTTTGCGGTAATACTGCACAAGTGCCGCATAGGCGGCTGGGGTGGCGAGCGCTTGCTCGCTGACAAATTCCAGTTCGCTCCACAGCCGGTCAATCTCCGCCCGGCCCGCCTCGTTAAGCATCAGCCGACGCAGTGGTTCGTCCTCGCGGCGATAAAGGAACACGCTCCCCTGGGCGTCTCGCGGGATGATTGGTTGGAAGAGGACCGCGGGAGGGAAGAGAGCGCGGAACTCGGCCGCGGGCCGTGCCTGTTCGGCGGCGACGCGCGGATGGACGATCTGCGCGGCATGCGGGTCGCCCGGCGTCGCATTGGCGACGGGTTCGGCCAGATTGCCGCCGCCGCCCGTGGCTGCGATCAGAAACGCCTGGACCGAGGCTGTTTCCGGACTGGCTTCATCCAGACTCACGTCAGCGCGGAGGAAGCGAGGCAGCGTGAGCGTATTCTGTAATTCTGCCGGCAGTGACCTTAGATCGATGACGATTTCGGTACCGGCCGTCGTTACCAGAGCGGACTTCGGCACCGATCGCCCCTGCGGGTGCTGTCCGAACTTGAGTCCCGACGCTTGCTCGATAGCTGCGCCTAAAGCGGGATGCTCCGCAAACACCAGCGGTGGACCGTCTCCACCCTCCAGTCGCAGCCGATCCCAAATGACGTATGTGTCGGGTTGAGCGGGCAGCGCGACCATGCGGAAGAGAGATTCACGAGCCGCCCCTTGGACTCGCTCGCGGGCGACGATGCGACGCAGATCCTCCCACGCGGGAAAGCCGTTGCCGACCGCGAGCGCCGCATTCTTTCGGTAATTCCCATGAAACAGCTGGTCCTGCATCGCCTTGATCGCCGCCAAGACCGGTGCCGGATCGGTGGTAGCCTCGCGCCACTTCTCACGGACATGGGCGAGCATGTCCGGGGGCAAACCGGCGTCCGGCAGAATCGCAGAAGCACTCCCCAAGTCCGCCAGAGCCTGTCCTAAATCCGGAGATGCAACATGCGATAGCTCGAACGAGACCCCATCGCCACCGGACGGATGAGCATCAGCGACGCGGCCTGCAACCGCTAACTCGCCAGAGATCGGACTCGTCCAGGCGATCGCCACGTTTCGCTTCTGGCCCGGATGTACGAAGACCGATCGCGCGGGCAACGTCGTCCAGACGCTGATTGCTTCTGCCGCCGAGTTCACGAAGACCGAGGGATCGGAACCGATGCTCCACGATTTCAGTTCGGTCCTGCCCCCGTTGCTGTCGCGCCGGTCGGTCAGGAACGCAGGAGTTGGTGTCGCTTCCACGAAGCTCCAATGAGCCTCGTGCTTGTCCGACCAAGGATTCCCCTTCAGCAGATTGGGCACCAAATCGGCAACACTCCATGTTCGCTGATCGCCAGTGGTTTCGCGGATCGTCAATTCGATGAGCGTGGTGTCGGCTCCGTGGCTCTCGTTTGGAAGCACGGTGAGAAGGAGCAGTTCGCCACGTTGAACCGAGACCTTGCTCTCATAGGGAACCGAGGCCCCTTCCACGACTTTCGATTCCGCGAGGACGCGTTTCGACGAGACCCACCGAGTCTCGATGGCGTTCTTGGCCGATTGGAGTATCGTCTGCCGTCGTTGCTTTTCGGCTTCGATCTGCGCGGCTTTCTCAGACCACAGTTTCATCCGAGCATCGAGTTGTGAACGACCTGCAGAAGGACTCAGCCCTTCCCAAAGTGCCGCCAGGTAGGTGGCGTTGAGTTGTTCCTCGGCGGCCACTGCTGCTACGGCGGCAGCCCCGTCACGAGTGAGCCGCTCGCGGTGCTTCAAGGTCGCCGCGAGGTGCGCCGCCAGCGGCGGCTCTCCGTTGGGCCCGGCATAGTGAGCGTGAAAACTGGAGAGCGGCTTGAAAACTTCCTCAGTCCAATCCGGGCGATCGGTGGAAGGGGAGAAGCGAAAGCCGTTGGGCAGCAATACCGCCCGCGCGGCAACGTCGCGAGCGGTCTGGTGAAAGCGCTCGACCAGTTCGGGAGTCACGGGCATCGCATCGCCGACGTTGGCAAACCCCTCGCCGCCGACACTGTCGGTGGGAAACTCACGAGCCCGCGTCGGCCGCATGTCGATGCCGGTGAGATCGCGGATCGCGTTGTCGTATTCGGAGTTGCTCAGCCGCCGCAGCGTCACCGGTCCAGGGTCGCCAGCCCGCGCAGCCGCTTCCGCATCAAGCGCCGCATTGATCCAGCCCAGCAGTTGTTCGTGCTCGGCCTCGCTTGGCTGCGGCGCTTCCTTCGGCGGCATGTCGCCCAGTCGCAATCGCTCGGCCACATCGCCGAGCACCTTGGGCTTGGCGAGGATCGCTTCAGCCGAGCGGAAGCTTGTGAGATCGAGATCGTTGTCCTTGGGCTCTTTCCCGTGGCAAGCCCCGCACGTCTTCACGAGCAGCGGCTGAATCTGACTGGCAAACGACTGCGCAAGGTCGTCCGCACCGTGGGCGGAGGCCGCGAAGAGCATGAGACACGCAGGCATTGCCACGGCGGAAAGAATCCGCACGATCCGTCGTACTCGAAACGCTTTACTTGCCATTCGCGTGAGAAACATCGGGCCTTGCTCCAGATCGTTAATCTTAATCTTAATCCTAATCTTAATCTTAATCTTCCGCCCGCTCCCCAAAAAAAGTCGGTCAACGCTGCACGAGGCCCGCCGGTCACTCTTTGGGGGGAGCCCAGTCATACTTCGCGGTCTGGTGAGTTCGACCGAATTAAGCTGACGAGCATTGATACGACCTCGGTCAACACCGCCTTACCGCTTTCAGCCGTATCGAAAGTGATGTTCCTTTTGGCAACCAGCACGTCCAGGCACGCAGCACACTCCAGTGCGGAACCGCGAGCGGTATCGAAAAACTTGCAGCGGTCTTTGGCGCTCGACTTCCCGTTGCCCTCCGCGATATTCAACGGGACTGAAGTTGAGGCCCGATCGTGCTGACCGTGAGCCGCTATCGACTTCGGAATTGACTCCAGCAGATCAGTCGCCCAAGCGACAAATCTGATTGATTGTTGGTAGACACACAATTTCTCGTGGTCAAATTGCTTCATGGGGGGGGGGCCCGCCGATAATCCTCGTCTGGTTCTTAATCTTAATCTTAATCTTAATCTTAATCCTCTCCTCTTCTCTTCTCCTCGAATCCTCTACCGACCGACGCTCGCGAGAAGTCAGGAGCAAGAGAAATCAGGATTAAGATTAAGATTAAGAAAGACCCTCCCTTATCCACTGCCGACGAAGAAAGCAGAC
>VGZA01000109.1 GCA_016872775.1 Planctomycetota bacterium
GCTGGCAGAATGACGTCCGGCTGGAACAATTTAAGCACCGACCGATCCGGCTGCGATTCCACCTCGAGAATGCGAGGCTATACTCGTACACAATCGGTTGAGTATTAGCTTACCGACGGAAGGATGTTGCATGCTGCGGTTCATCGGCGGCAAAGTTCGGTTGTGTGATGGCCTGGCGCGACGGGAGGTGCTACGCGTTGGCGGGATCGGCGCCTTGACTCTGTGGGGCCGTCCTTTCTTCGATTCGCCAGCCCGCGCCGAGAGTTCAGGACGAGACCGTTTTGGCCAGGCCCGGTCCGTTGTGTTCATATGTCTCTATGGCGGTCCGCCGCAGACAGAAACATTTGATATGAAACCCAACGGACCCGACGAGGCTCGAGGTCCGTTTCGGCCCATCGCCACGGCCGTCCCCGGCCTGGAAATCTGTGAGCATCTACCCCAACTGGCAAAGGTGGCAGACCAGTACGCGTTGGTGCGTTCATTCACACACGAGGACACCGCCCACGCCAGTGGGCTGTACACCCACTTGACCGGCTGGCCACACCCGCGAGCCAACACCAATCCTCCCGCCAGCTCGACCGATTACCCGCATTACGGATCGGTCATGGGCCATTTGCGCGCGCCCGCTCGTCCGGTACCGCCGTGCGTGATCGTGGGAGGTCGGATCCTGCCGCAGTTCCAAGGAATCGGCCAGACCGGCGGCTTTCTCGGCGCCGCGGAGGCCCCTTACGTCATGCCCCAAGGAGAAGCTCGTATCAACCACTATGGCACGATCCTCTCCGCTGGCCACGGTCCCGCGCTTTCCTTGCCCGAGCAGCTCTCACCGCTCCGCCTGACCCACCGGCAGCAGCTGCTGGCGCAGCTTGAGGACCAGGCCCGTTTGCTCGAGCCGCGCGGGCGCACGCACGCGTTCGGTCAGCTGAAACAACGTGCCTTCGCGATGCTCACCAACCCGACCCTGACGGCGGCTTTTGACCTCGAGCGCGAACCAGACAAGGTTCGTGACAACTACGGCCGGCACTTCCTGGGCCAGAACCTTCTGCTGGCTCGCCGGCTCGTGGAAGCGTCGGTGCCGACTGTCCAGGTCAGCGACATCCCCGCCGGCGGTGAACAGCACTGGGATCTGCACTATTCGAACATATTCGATCGACTCAAAAATGATCTGTTGCCACAACTCGATCAGGCAGTCCACGCCTTCTTGACTGACTTGCAGCAGCGCGGGCTGTTGGATCAGACCCTGGTCATCGTTGGCGGCGAGTTTGGCCGAACACCATGGATCGATCGGGAGGCGGGACAAGGAGGCCGGCAGCACTGGCCACGCTGTTACTCGATGTTGCTGGCTGGCGGCGGAATACGTGGCGGCCAGGTGTTCGGCGCTTCCGACCGCGCAGCGGCTTACCCAACGACCAATCCAGTTGGCCCCTGGGACCTCGGCGCCACCCTGCTGCACCTGGCAGGTTTCGATCCGGCCAGCGAGGTATTCGATCCTTTGCAACAGCGGCAGCGACGAATCTGTGAAGGCACCGTCATTCGATCGCTACTCTAAGGCAGCCGCACAGAAAAAGACTACCAGCAGACCCACAATGACCTTCGGGTAAGTGGCTCGCCGATGATGTCGTGCGTGATATCGTTAGTTTTCATGGATGTGACATTCAGTCCTCTGTGTTCTCCAGAACTCTGCGCTAAATTTCCCGGCCACGTCACGCTCACGTTTAGCACAGAGATTAAGAGGACACAGAGAACTGCGGGGTGCCTGTGTCGCTCTGATTCCGCAAGAGTAAAGGAGTACCCCCGGCAGGGATCGAACCTGCGACCCCCGGTTTAGGAAACCGGTGCTCTATCCACTGAGCTACGAGGGCGAGATGCGGTGCGAGAAGGTCATCTCAAGTTAGCATTCTAGCCCTTCTCTTGAACAGGGGCTACCAGCGTGGCGGCGAAGTCGTCGTGTCGAATGAAATGCTGTGTCGAGACGATGGCATTCCGACCTGGACACGGCAACCTGGACGACGGTGGAACTCGACCGTTATCATGGGTCATGGAGTGGATACCGAGTCCGCGGCGAGAATTGAGGAAAACTGATGTGGACGAGTTGAATTTCGGAGACGTCGAGGCGAATCAGCATCCGGATCGCCGAATCGCCGAACTGGAGTCCAGGTACACGCATCTGCAGCGCACTGTGGATGAATTGAATGGAGTCGTGATCGACCAATCGAGGCGCATCGAATCGCTGGAACGACGTTGGGAGCGGATGTTAAGTCAAGTGACCGCATTGACGGCGCGCGCCGCGGAAACAGGAACTCTAGAGGACGAACGGCCACCCCATTATTGATTGGCGAGGCCCGACTCGCGGGAAGCTGCCATCGAACGGCACTACAGGCATTACAAACCCGCGGAGCCGGCCGTCAGCGCTCGGGATAGTCGAAGCGGGTTCTTTGTGTAACAATCGGAACCCAGTACGGCGCGCCACGGCGCCGCCGCCGGGCCTGTAGCTCAGTGGTTAGAGCAGGGGACTCATAATCCCTTGGTCGGGGGTTCGAATCCCTCCGGGCCTACTTTCGCACCACGTCGCCGGACGCGGCTTCACGGCGTCTAACTCGGCAACCACTTGGGAGTTAGGCGAGCCGTCGTCTTTCACCAACGTTCGTGTCGGTTCGTCGGGTGACGCGGCGTTTCGCTCTGAATCGCATCTTGCGCGCTGCAAATGCGCTGCGCTTTTTAACGCCTCGGGGACGTTGGCCCGGCTGGCTCTATCGCCTGACACAGGCACTGTCGGGACTGCGGCGCAAACGGCAACGGCCTTCACGCCCGTTCGACTGTATGCGCGACGGACTTGACGTCACATGGTAAAATGGATCGCCAAGGAATTAGCTGACATGCCGAAGTTTGAATTCGTTTGGAATGACGACATTGTCGAGCACATTTCCGAGCATGGCGTTTCTCAAGATGACTTTGAAGATGTTGTTTGCAATCCATGGGCGAAGGGCTTCAGCCGTTCGTCCGGCCTTCCCGTTGTGTGGGGTTACGCATCGGACGGCCGATACATCCTGGCCGTGTACGAGCCGTTGGACGAGTTGACCATTCTGCCAGTCACGGCATATGAAGTTCCGGAACCTCGATAGGTGTGATGATGTCCGAGCCAAGAGCAAAACGTGTCTCACGCGAACTGACCGATGTCGAGAAAGGTCGACTCATGGAACATCGTGAAGCGATTCGCCAAGAGTTGCCCGATCTGACCGCCCGCGATCAAATGCGCAAAGACGCTCGTGATGAAGGGACCCTGAGTGGTGAGCTGCGCCGCTCAATTCACGCCAGTGACTTGTCGCTCGCAGAAATTGCCACACGAGTTGGAATCACAGCCATCATGCTTGATGATTTTTTGACAGGCGAACGGACGTTGCGCTCCGATGTTCTGGATCGGTTAGCCGATGTCCTGGGCTACGAATTACCGAAAACTAAATGATCGCATCCTGCGCGCTGCAAATGCGCTGCGCTTCTTAACGCCTTGGGGACGCTGGCCCTGCTGGCGGCTTGGGACAACATTGCTTCGACCTGCGTTACCGCGTCCGCTTCCTGTCCCGGAAACAGATGGCCGTAGGTGTCCATCGTCAGCGTGATCGTCGAATGACTACGCCGATTCCAGGAGGCGAATGCCCTCACAGTTCGGTCGGATTCCAGAAACCAAGACCTTTAGCAATATCGTTGTAGCCGGTTTACCGGCAACCCTGGGCTGCGCTGCAGAACATCCCCTTCGGGGAAAGGGGCCGCTTTTTCGCCACTCTTGCGCGTCGCGCGGGAATGGAGTTTTTCAGCCGCGAAGCGGCGGCCGTAGGTAAGCCCAGGGCGCAGCCGGTACTCCGGCGAAGCCCTGGGTTACGCAAGTATGACAAGCCAGAAGCCCGACACTGTGAAGTCCGCCTCGTCAGGGATTGGGGCATGGATCAATCGTTTCGTGAGGTAAACCGTCGGCCGTCGGGATTTGGGTGAATATGGCCTTCGGCCAAACTGCGGTTTCTGCACTCTATTCCTGGGGCGTTGCCCCAGGCTACGGTGACGAAAGGCCTTCGGCCAAAAGATACAGGCAGATTCCCTGGAAGCCGCCTGCCTTTATGAATCCGGAACGGGCTGCCCAAGGAGAGCCAGCAGTTCCACAGCCAACGCCACGACGTTGGGATCTTCGTCTTTCCCGCATTCTTCCAACCCTGGACGAAACCACTCGGCTACTTGCGGATCGATCTCTTTGAGGTCGGCTGTCGCAAACGACTCCTTGAGCTGCGTCAGCAGCGTCAATCGCTGTGCCGAATCACCGTGGTGCAGAACTTCCTTCGTGGACTCGGCGGCTGCCGCCGCAATCGCGCCAACAATTTCGCCAAACCCCTTCGCGGCGATCGGCAACAGCACCTTGGCCGCAATCACGACCGTGGCGGCGACTCCGAGAGCCGCGAACAGGGTGAACGACACCAGGCAGACAATCGCGACGCGCCAGGGACTGGTCTGCCGCGTTTTGAGCACCGATTTCTTTTGCACGAATACTCCTGGCTTCCGACCGCGCAAGTTCGATGGCACGCCGGATCGACATGGGCGTGAAGCGGGTAGCACCCAAGCCTAATGGCGCAGCGAAATGCGGTCAACCCGTGTGAGGATCTCCACGTTGCCAATAACGCCAGGCACTCCGAATGATCGCTAAGCCGGGCCAATGCGGATCGAACACTCGCCGGGCTACCCGGTTCACGACACTCCGGTTCCCCGGCGAACAGGCTCCGCGGCAGCGCCCGACCCACCTTCCGATAGGAACACTAGTTCGCGGGTGGTCACGTCGTATACCGCTCCGACGATCGCCACCCGCCTCTCCTGAACCAGTCGCCGAAGGGTGACGCTCTGCTCGGGCATAGCTGCCACCACCCGCATCACGTTCCGGCGGGCGACCTCGTCCACGTACCGCAGGCGGTCGGCCGGCGGGAGTTGGCCGACCGCGGCGTGTTCAGCCGGATCGATCACCTGTTGGATTTCCTCGATCACGTGGTCCAGGTGCTGGCAGCCGGTGGCGACCGCCGCCGACGCGGTCGGGGCCAGGGAGTCGACGGCCGCGGCCACTGCCCCACACCGGGTGTGACCGAGCACCAGCACCAGCTTGGCCCCGGCCACGGCGGTACCGTACTCGATGCTGCTCAGGATCTTCCGGCTGGACACGTTCCCGATCACTCGCACGCTGAAAACGTCTCCCACCCCCAGGTCGAAGACGACTTCGGCCGGGGCGCGGGACTCGATGCACCCAAGGACCACCACCAGCGGGTGTTGGGCCTCGCCGATGGCCTGCACCGCCCGCCCGAGGTCACGGGCGAGTGGCCGGCCGGTGCGAAACCGCTCGTGCCCGTCCTTGAGCAATTGCAGCACCTGGGCTGGGGTGATCGCTTCCTGCAACTCGCGCGTCGAATAGTCGACGAACTGGGTGCGATCCTCCATTTGATACTGTTCCTTGAATCCCCGCAAACTCACCTCGATACCGCGTGCGGGGCCGGTCTTTTCGTCGAACTCGCGGAGCAGGTCGAGAATGTCCGGGTCGATGTAGTCGGTGGACGAAGCGTCGAGCAGCAAGTGCCCGCCGCGGGGCACCTCGTCCAGCACGCGAGTGAGGGCCGCCCGGTTCAGGAAACTCACTTGGTTCGGCAGTTCCAGGTGGACCACCTCCCGGCCCAGATGCTTCTCTACGAGCCGCCGCACCGGCCGCCGCAGGTTGCTCCGCAGGATGAAGGCGATGCTCGCCCCCAGGCCGATGAGCACCCCGACGAGCAGGTCGGTCAGAACAATGGCGACCACCGTCACCGCGAACGGCAGGAACTGAGCGTACCCCTCCCGCCACATCCGCTTCACCACGTTCGGGCTGGCCAGCTTGAACCCAGTGACGAGTAGGATGGCGGCTAGGCAGGAAAGCGGGATCAGGTTGAGCACCTTAGGCAGGAACACCACGCACACGAGGAGCAACACACCATGGAACAGGGCCGACAACTTGGTGCGGGCGCCCGAGTTGATGTTCACCGAACTGCGGACAATCACGGACGTGAGCGGTAGACCACCGATCAGCCCGGACATCATGTTCCCCACTCCCTGGGCGATCAACTCACGGTTGGACGGCGAGGTCCGCTGACGGGGGTCCAACTTGTCCACCGCCTCCAGGTTGAGGAGGGTTTCCAGCGAGGCAACCGCCGCCAGGGTGGACGCCGCCACGTACACCTTCGAGTTCCACAAGGCGGTAAAGTCCGGGAGGACCAGCAAGTTTCGGAATTCGTCGAACGAGTTGGCGATCGGCACGTTCACCAGGTGGCTCGGGTCGATCCCCCACGGCTCCCCCCATTGGCGGAACAGCAGGGTCATCGATGCCCCGAGTACGACCACCACCAGGGCGGACGGCAACGGGAACTTCTTCAGCCCCTTCACCCGTTCCCACACCACCAGCAGGAGGACGGATAGTACGCCGATCACCGCTGCCCCGGTGCTCACGTCCTGCCAGTTCGCCAACTCGGAGAACGTGTTGTGGTTGTCCGGCTGGACGAATGCCATTTCCCCGATCGGGTCAGTGTCGTGCCCGAACAGGTGTGGCAGCTGCTTCAGGATGAGGATCACTCCGATGGCCGCCAATAACCCCTTGATCACACTCGACGGGAAGAAGGCGGACAGCGAGCCGGCCTTCACAAACCCAAGGACGATCTGGATTGCCCCAGCCAGCACCACAGCCATCAGGAACGTCTGGAACGACCCAAGCGCGGCGATCTGCGCGAGGACCACTGCCGTAAGCCCAGCGGCTGGCCCGCTCACGCTGGTGTGCGACCCGCTCAGCACACCAACCAGGATGCCACCGACGATCCCGGAGATGAGCCCAGCCATGAGCGGCGCACCGGACGCGAGTGCAATCCCCAAGCACAAAGGCAACGCGACCAGGGCCCTGTCGCGGGCCGGTGGCGCGTCCGGGAGGGCAAGCAACAGGCAATATCCAACATAAGCCAGGGGCAAGGCAACACCCAGGATGAT
>VGZA01000110.1 GCA_016872775.1 Planctomycetota bacterium
CGTGGGCAGCCAAAACCGACACGCAATGAAAAGAATTTTCCAAAAAAGTTCGAGTGTCTGCGAGTTGTATTCGCGAGTTGTAAAAAGTTTGGGTGTCTTCGAAATGTTTTGGGTGTCTTCGAAATGTTTTTTCGAAATGTTTTTCGAAATGTTTGGGATTAGTTTTTTGGGTGTCTGGGATTGATTTTGGGATTGATTTTTGGGATTAGTTTTTTGGGTGTCTGGGATTGATTTGGGATTGATTTTTTCGCGACGCCGAACTTGAGGCCACCTTATTGCAGCCGGCGTTCGAGTTCCTGGAATCGGGGGCGCCAGATTGTGTCGTCCAGCTGCGGGTAGATCGCTTTGAATTGGCGAAACGCATCGCGGCTAGCGGGAAGGTCGACTTGGGCGAGGCAATCGAGTTGGTGGAATTTGGCCTCGAACCAGTCGGAGGTTCCTTTGGGCAGTCCTGCCGCCAGCGCTCGCCACTTGGGGAGGGCCTTCGCCGGTTCTCCCGCCTGCTCGTATGCGGCCGCGGCGTTTCTCAGGCAGGTGCGATCGTTCGGCCGCGCTTCGAGCAGTCGTTCGAAGCGGGCGGCGGCCGCCGCATGCCGGTGCAATTGCAGGTCGAGCTGCGCAAGTCGAGTGAGAGCCGACCGGGCGTTGGCGGCGTTTCGCAAGGTGGCCACATCATCACCCAGACGCCGTGACAGTCGATCGTAGACTTCATGCGCCTGTTCGAGCATCGTCCGCTCCGATTCGGCGTCCGGTGCGACTTTACGGAGTGACTCGTCGAGTCGCCGTGCCTGCAGCAGCAATGCAGGCGTCTCGAATACGCTGCCGGCGCCTTTCTGCGACAGGAAGGTGGCCTCGCTGCGCAGGCGACTCTGGTTCCCATCCCATTCGGCAAGTTGTAACTGACGATAGTGCAGTTCCAGTACGACGCCAGACGATTCAGGAAGTCCGTGCGACAGTACCTCGGCGCGAGCAAGCCATTCCCCGACTTCTCGGCGGCGCGCCGCCTGCTGCTGCTCCGTGACATCGACGCGGGGCGCTGCAAGCAGAACGTCTGCGCCGATCATGGCAATCCGCAGCTCCATCGACAGGCGGGATGTCGCATCCGCGTTGGGCGCTGAACCAAGCTTCTCGATCTCTTCCGGTGACGTAGTGCCGCCGGAGTTCGCGCTTCCAACAGCGGCAGAGCGAATCGCGAAGTAAGATCGCACGGCGTTCAGAAGTTGTTCCATGCGCCGATCCCGAGCTGGCTCGTTGGGCCCCAACTCCCGCCAGTCCTCGTAGAGCAAGAGACACAATTCGGCCCGAGCCATTTCCGCGCCAGGGTGAGCGGCTTCAATTCCAGCATAGGCGGCGATTCGTTGTTCGCGATCCATCCCTTCGGAACGCAGTCGCAGCAACTGAAACTCCGCCTGTTTGACCTTCTCGCAGTCAGGATACTTTGCGAGTAGCCACTGCAGACTCGCCACGGCCGCTTCTTTCGCCGCGGGATTCGATTTTCGCCGCGCTTCGTGACAGACAAATGCCATCCAGGCTGCGCTGGCGCCCGCACCCGCTCCGCGTTCCGAGAACAACTGGGCGGCTTGCGTAAATTCCTTCGCGGCAGCTTCGAAATCGCCGTGGCGATACCAGCACCAGGCGAGCAGCTGCCGGCATTCGGCAGTCATAAGCGGTTCGCCTTCTGGAGCCGGATTGGACAACGCCTGACGCAAGTAGGCCGCGGCCGCCTTGTAATCATCCGCTTTTCGCGACTGCTCGGCTTGTTGAAAAACCTGACGGCCTTTGGCAAGAAGCACGGAAATTCCCGCGTCCGCTCCCAACGGCAAATCGTATTTGCCGAGCAAGCTCAGCAGTGTGCCATGCGCTCGTATTCGAGTGAGACCTTTCACACCCGCATCGATCCATCCCCGCGAGGAATCGTTGGCGGGACCTCCCCTGGCGGCGAATCCCGCCCGAACCAGCGCGGCGCAGAATGCAACTTTACCGGGCGTGGATTCGCCTTCCATTGCACTCACGGTGTGCTCCGCAAGCATCTGCGCATCGGTCCATCGCTGCACGTTCAAGAATGCCATCAGCTGCCAATAGGGCAACAGATTGCGCACGGTCGGATGGGATTGGGGACTCTCCAGCAGCCGAAAAAGGGCCGTCGCCTCGCCGTCGAGCCGCAGCGCGACGGCGCAGAGCGCCAGGCCGACCATTGCACGGCTTCGCCAGACGGACTCCAGATTCAACAGCTCCGCCTGCAATTTCTCGAACGGTTCGTTCGCCGGAAGTTCGAGCACTTTTATGAACGCCCGTCGCGTCTGCTCCCACCGTTCGCGGGCAGCCCCGGATTCGGGCTCGGTAACCGCAAGGTAGTAGGACGACCAGCCCGCAAAGTAGGTCGCTCGCGCTGCAATCGCAGCGACACGCACCAGTTCACGTTCCAGCGGCTTGGGGTCGGCATTGCGATCGAGTCGTTCCAAACGTTGCGAAATTCCGTCGACCTGCGCGTTCAATTCCCGCTGTTGTTCCATCAGGATTGGCGCAATGCGGGCAAGGATCGCGGAAGCTTGCCGCAGGTCATCCCGCGCGGCACGGTCGTCCATCCATCGCAGGAACAGCAATTCGGCACGACGGTAATCGGCCTGCAGACGAGCAACCTCGACCGCCGCGGAACGCGCACGCGGGTAACGCTCGAGCAGACGTTCCAGGCCTGCCGACATCGCCTCAAATACCTTTGGTTCGTCAGCCCGGTCCAACATCCGCTCCGCGTACAAGTCAGCGAGTCGTACTGCGAGCGGCAGCCGACGCGGATCTTCGGACTCGCGCTCCAAAGTTCGTTCCAGATGCAGGACGCGCAAGTCGTCCAACCCCAACCTGGTGAGGTACTCCTCCACCAGCAACGGCTCATCCCGCGCCATGCCCCGAACGGGCAGCATCGCGCAAGCGGCCATCAGCGCGATTCCGATCGATGCGGTCCGGCATCGGGCCCACGCCTTCCGCGAAACAGGTGACGCCGGATCGCCGTTGCCTGGACGACCCATCAGAGATCTCCCGCAGGCATATAGGTCACCGCACGAAAATCGGCCGACTTGCAAGCCTGGATCGCTGTCGCTGCCGCGTCGAATTCGACCGCGTCCGAAACCAAGACCACCGCTCCCTCTGTTTTGTTCGGGAATTGGCGCAAGACGTCGGTCAACGCCTGCGCATCTTCGAAGTCACGACCTGCCAGTCGAAACACCGGTCCACTCGGCGCGCGGCGCACTTCGACCAACGCAGGCTCCAAGTCCCTCGCGGCGGCATCCCCTGCCGATTCGCGGACCTGGATCCCCGGATCCAATTCCCGCTCCGCCTGGTGCCAGCTGGTAGTCACCATGAAGAATATCAACAACAGAAAGACAACGTCGATCATGCTGGTCATCGGCAACTCGGTTTCCCCGCTGCGTTGTTTATGACTCGACAATCGCATGATCGCTCCTACTGGGGTGATTCCACTCCGATTCGCACTCGCGTGATTCCCAGCCCGCGCAGCGCCGTCACCAGTTCATTCACCGGTCGACTCGACGACCGTCGGTCGACCCGCAACGTCGTGGTCATCAGGCTCGCTTCGCCGCCGACGCTTCCAATCCGCTCGCGCGCGATCTCCAACACCGCGGACATCGACTGTTTTTCACCCAAAACGATCAGTTCCCCAGCAGCATTCAGGTTCACCGTCAAGGAAGTCGTCTGCTGGTCTTCGGCACCGGGCAGGCGAGGCAATTCCAGCACCTCCGTATTGACGCGAGAGACCTGACTGACCGTCAAGAAGAAAATCAGAAGCTGGAACACAACGTCGATCATCGGCGTCATGTTCATCGATGCTGGCCGCGACGAGCGATGATGGGAAAGCCTCACTTCAGCTCCCTCCCGACACGTTGGCACTGCCGCAATAGTTGTCGCATTTCGCCGTCCCTCAATCGGCTCAAACCCGTCGTCGCCCCAAGGGCATTGTTAGCCGTTCGAGTCGCTTCCCCGCCTCGGCAACCAGAGAATCGACCTTGTTGCGGAAATAACTCGAAGCGATCATCACGGGAATAGCCACGACCAGCCCTTCAAACGTGGTGACCAACGCCAGGCTGATCGCTCCCGCCAGTTCATCGGGGCGGGCCATCCCGCCTTTGACCGCGATCGTATTGAATGCCAGGATCATCCCCTGCACTGTTCCGAGGAGTCCCAGCATCGGCGCGACGACGCCAATGACATTCAATACCTCGATCTTCCGATACAGCCGGCTCGTATACTGTTCCCCCGCCTCTTCCATCGCCGACTTGTATTCGGCAAAACCAAATTCGCTGGTCCGCACGCGCTCCAAGCCCGCGAGCACCACGTCGGTCACCAGCGAGGCGTTCTCCGGCGCGGCGCAATAGGCCAGCGCCTCTTCCCATTTCCCATGAGCCAACATCGACTCAAGCGCCCGCAAAGCGTCGTCGGGAATCAGGCGCGCCCGTCGGATCGTAATCAGGTGCTCGACGACGAATCCAACTCCCACCACAGACAAGAGTGTAATCAGCAGCCCGATCACGCCACTGGCTCGGAACATGTCCATCAGAGTCGGTTGGTCCATGCAATTACCTTTCGGAATCGGGGATGTTCGTTGCCGATCGCAAACCGCGCGCGAAACGCGTGCCGTCAAAACGCGCCCACAGTTCTTTGCGTACGGCAACACTGGCTCGCGTCTCGCCGACCCGTTCAAAATACTCCCCGGCATGAAACAACGCGGCGGCGGCCACTTCCGGTTCCGAATCGCCTTCCAATGCGGCAAGCTGCAACAGGTCCAACGCGCCCTCGCGATGCGCTGCCGTCCGCAGGCCGGCGAGCCCTCCCCAATACCAGGACAACGCTCGGGTTGTCGGACTGTACTCTGGCCGAGCGCGTAACTCGTTTGCCGCGGTCGGAAAATCACCGGCATCGATGGCGAGCAGCGCTCGCGAAAGAATCCGCAATTCGATCGAGACACTGTCGGTTCCCGACATGCTGTTGAAATAGCGATTCGCCTGCTCCCGATCCTCGCCAGCCAGCGCCAGGCTCCCTAAGTAAAAACGGATTCCGTCGGGCCGAGGTTCCTCGAGCCGCTCGGCGGCCGACCTCGCAGCACGATAACCTTCCTTCGCGCAACACGAATCCAGCCAGATTGGCAGCAAATCGGCAAACAGACCCGTCGCAGCATCGAATCGGGGGCGGCGAGAACCGGGCAGCCGCTGCGCATATTCCGGATGTTCCCGCAGGATCGCATAACACTCTATGCTGGCCGCCACAGCCGATTCGCGTTCGCCACGCGCCGTCCGCGACCACATCGCCGCCTGCATCACCAGAAAGGCCAACTCACCTCGCCGACCTGCGTACGTTGCGCACAACCGCTCCGCCGGCTCGCTCACCCCCTGCAAGTCACCGATTTTCATCCGTTGCCGAATGCGATAAAGCGGCTCTCCAAGTTCGGACAGCATCCGGCCAAAATCGCCCGATCGTCTGGCGACCGTCGCACGCTCGATTCCGTCCCAGAAGATAATTCGGTCGTCGTCGAGTCGCACTCCGTCCTCGTCGAAAGAGCGCACTTCGCGGTCGGTGATCGTGTCAAGGTTCCGGAGCACAATACGGTCGGCGGCAGGGCTGAATTGGCTTGCTGCCGACAGAATCGCGCTGACAAGAAGACAACTTCGAGCTGTTAGAAACGGTCCAGGCCCACCGCTGACCGTACGTCCGACGAAATACACCACGAAGTTCGCTTTCCATGATTGCCTGGCCGTGCGGCGCCGCCCGGCTGCCGCTCGACGAAATGCACGGCACGGCTTTTCGTAGCCTAGGGCTCTCGACCCGATCCGTCAACGAAAAAGCCCGGCGGTTGTCCGCCGGGCCATTCCAATGTTGCCGCCATCTCCAAGCCACCGCGCGACGGCTCACCCTCCGTCCACCGACCGTCGATGTGGATGGCACCGACAGCGGCCGGCTCGTCTCAGGCTGCAAAGTTAGCGTGCTCGCCGACGCAACAACGGCTGACGGGCCGAACTGGCGACCTGCTCCACCTTTGAATCGGCAGTTGCCGCGTTGGATTCCGACTTTGCTGCCGCCGGTGCGGCCGCCTGAGCCGAGCTGCCGGGCACTGGGCTCATCGTCATCGAACGGCCCACCGAACAATTTCCGCCCGGGCAACGGCCGCCTCGAGCCTCAACGCTGCTTGTGAAAACCAACGTTAACAATCCTAACGCGATCGCAAACTTCCTCATCGTACAATCCCCTCTCACGCCTTCTGCGGACAAACGACCACATTCCAACTGATCTTTTGCCTGCCCTACGTGGGCAGGTACCGGGCAGAGTTTAAGGGTCAGGTAATCCACGTCAAGTGGCCAAACTTTAACGGCAAACCGGCCTCTTGCCACGGCAGCTCCTATCTCTTGGAAAAAGGGCAATTACGCAAAAAAACAAAGTTGAAAAATAGATTGACAAACAATACATATGTCAGATATACATCGGTTACATAGGCATGACAGAAGGTGCCAGGCTCGAACGAAGAACCGAGAAGTTTCCCCTAATCTGAGGTGCGGATTAATGACGCTTGGATTCCGCCGCGACTTGCTTCGAGGCAGTCTGGATTTGATGGTCCTATCCGTGCTGATGGATGGGGCAAAATATGGCTACATGATTCAGAAGCACTTGAAGCAGGCGAGCCAAGGCCGGGTGGAACTGATGGCGGGGACGCTTTACCCGATCCTGCATCGGTTGGAATCGGAGCAGTTGATTCGCAGCCGGTGGGAGGAGTCGGGGGCGCGCAGTCGCAAGTGGTACGAGATCACCGAAGCAGGAATTCGTTGTCTGCGCCAGCAGGCGGACGAGTGGACGGAGTTTGCGGTTTGCATGGAGCGTTTATTGAACGCAATTCGACCG
>VGZA01000111.1 GCA_016872775.1 Planctomycetota bacterium
ACCAGCGACGACGCCTTTTCCTTGGCTTGTGTCCAGATTTCCATTCGGAAGTGATGACATGCTTTGGTGCTTAACGCTTATTTGCGCAATTGTCGGTGGTATCGGTTATTTCGTTTCCCAGGGGGATCTGGTGGCGGCCGGAGTGCTGGCCGCCATAGGCCTGCTTGGAATGTCAGGGTACCGGATGCGGTTTTCTGGCTTTCTTGCCTTGGTGACCGGCGTCATAGTCGCCGGTCTCTACGCGGCGCGCTGCGGCGCCGTGATCGAATCAACCGTGGCTGAACTTCTTCACTGGAACTCCGACGCCACTCGATTGGCCAGCGTCTCGATCGCTGGCCTTTTCTTGACCTTAGTCACGACGACGCTCGTCCGATCCCTCACCCGCTTCTTCTGCCGCGCCGATTCGTTGCTGGACCATTCCGACTGCATGGGTGGATTCCTGGTCGGCTCGCTGCAAGGCGCACTATTCGCCGTCTGTGCCCTTGGTTCGATCCTGGCCGTGGAACCGATGGCCCAGCGGCAGCGGCAGAACAACGTTACCTCGGTGACGCTTTCCGTTCCGGAGCGCATCTCGCAGGGTGTCGTGCTGGCGGCGGATCGGACGCGGGCAAGCTGCCTTTTTCCATTCCTGGAACGCGTCGATCTCTATGAATGGGTGCCGCAATTGAAAGCACTGAAGCAGACGCTCAACAGGGCCGAACCGAGCGAACTGGCGGTGATACTTCTGCGCGCATTGCCGGTACCGAGTTCCAGCCCGGTAACGACGCAATCACCGCCACCGTTACCGGCAATTCGGCAGACTGTCGACGCTACTTGATTTCGAGCAACTCCACCAGAAAATGCAGCGTGGCGCCGCCCGGAATCGGCCCTTGGCCGCTTTCGCCGTAGCCGAGTTTCGCAGGGATGTCCAGTTCGATCATCCCGCCGGTACCGACCAACTGCATGCCTTCGGTCCAACCTTTGATAACCCGGTTCAACGGGAATGCGATCGGCTCGTTGCGTTCGTAGGAACTGTCGAAGACTTTACCGCTGTCCAGCCAGCCATGGTAGTTCACCTTGACGCTGCTTTTGGCGGTGGGCATCTTCTCGTTGCCCTTGCGCAAGATCCGGTATTTCAGCCCCGACTCGGTTGTCGTAAAGCTCTTCGGAGCATCCTTGTCCATCACCCCCGCGCCTTTCGGCATCTTGGG
The DNA here is from genome assembly GCA_016872775.1 of Planctomycetota bacterium. Classification (GTDB taxonomy): domain Bacteria; phylum Planctomycetota; class Planctomycetia; order Pirellulales; family Pirellulaceae; genus VGZA01. The sequence goes on from VGZA01000111.1 coordinate 1,191, forward strand.
AAAATCCACTTCCTTGGGCTTGTCTTCTCCGACCCCTTGTCCGCCGATGACCATGGTAGCTCCCAGTAAACAAACGAAGATTACGTTTCGACGCAGCACGATTTTCATCCTCCCGATGCCAGCAGTTGTTGAATTGATCCCTTCCACGGATCGCAGGATTCTAGCGTTGGACGGCCGCCGGCATCAAGCCGCTCGCGATCGATCGGGCAAGATTAGTAGCAGGTCGGGAGTCGCTTCGCGGGCCGATGTGCGGGTTCCAGGCAGGGCGTGGGCGGCGGCGTTGCCGCGCGGATCCCGCATCGGCAGTTCGCTGAAGGGCGGCTGTTCGCAGCGTTCGATGCCGCCCCGAAACAGGTGCCAGGCCCAGCGCAACGTGCGGCGGTAAGTATGGAACAAGCCGGCCATTGCCAGCGCCTGCACGCCGGTGTCGATCAGCCGCGCTCGCAGTTTCAGATACACCCGGCGGCGAAATCGGCGCCATGCTGAGTATTTCGCAATCTCGTCCGCCGGCCGCCGCTCGACATCCGCGTGCGGGATGTTCGACTTCGACCAGACGATCGCCCCAAGCATCCGCAGCGGATTGAAGAAGTAGGTATATCCCAATAACAGGTTCAGTTGCTTGATCCAGGGTCGAGCTGATTTGGAAGCGACGACATAGTTGCCATCGACGATGTGCGGCGCCACCGCCTGGCCGTGGACCTTGGCAAATGCCAGCCTGGAGTTGTAGGTATCCTCATACCACTTGGAGCCGGGCGACGGGGTCAACATCAACACCTGCGTATAAAGGGCCCCGGCCTTGCGCAGAATGCGCAGCTGGTTGATCAGCCCGTAATTGTTCTTTCGCGTCAGCAGCGGCTGACTGTCATGGTGCATCATCATCGGCACGGGATAGATGCCGTTCTGACGCAGCAGCCGGAACGCCTCCAGCGTCTTGCTTTCGTTCTGGCCTTTCTTTACCAGCGTCCCGGTCAGATCCTCCACGCCCATCCAGACCGCCGTGAGTCCGGCCTCGCGGATCACCGGCAAATGCTCCTGGATTCGGATCGTATCGTGCACGGTGGCTTCCGTGCCGAGTCGGATCATGCAGTAGGGCCGTTTCCCGGTCCGCACGCGACGCGCGACCGCTTCGGCGATATCGAGCGTCTTGCGCGTGTCATTGAAAAAGTTATCGTCGGTACCGAAAAAGTTGCTGATGCGGAACTGCTGCGCGATGCGGCCCACTTCCTCGGCGACCCGTTCGCCGCTCTTCACGCGATGCTGCCGTTGGTTGTAGGCCGGGATCGGACAGTACTGGCAGCGGAACTTGCAGCCGACGGTCAAGACGATCGACGAGACATTGCAGTACCTGCGCACCTGGTTTCCCGGCAGGGCGTTTCGCTCCAGCGTCGCCGCGCGGCTGGGTGCCTCCAGCAGCTCGTAGCCGATCGCGGAGTGGGGCAGTTCGTCCAGATCGCCCAGCAGCCGCTGAATGCCGGTGTCGACCAGTTCTTCGGCGGGGCCGTCCCGGCCGCTTGTCCGCGCGTAGACCAGCCCCGGGATTTCGTCGAGCGCCCCCGCGTCCCGGGCTCGGAGAAACGTCTCGCGCATCGACTCGCCTGCTCCTCGCATCCCAAGCAGCGTCTCCAGCAATTGCAACAATACGTATTCCTCGCCCGTCACTGCGACATCCGCGCCCCAACGGTCGTTGGGATCGGCACTGAACACCTGCCACGGTTCGTAGATAATTCGCGGTCCGCCCGCGATGATCAAAGGGCGATGGCGCGCGTCAATTCGCTGCGCGTCCCGAATCAACCGATCGCACTCCTCGGAGTGCAAATGCATGCTCGAAACCAGAAACATGTCGGGAATGCGACCATCCAATCGCATCTGACGGGGCGAAAAATTGCGATTCCACTGCTGCAGCACGATGCGCGTCTTTTCGAATCCGGAATCGACCAGCGCCGAGCCGATCGCGCGGACACCGGCGGGTACCATCCTCAAATCGGCATAGATGAATGGCAGGATCCGCGTGCGATGATCAAACGCGCAGGCAATGACCGTCGTCAGGTCATGCCGCGGAGCAAGCCGCTTCAGTCGCTGACGAATCGCCAGCATCTCCCCGGAAGGCAGGAGCAGATCACCGCTGCCACGAAAAGGTAGTTCCATGGCCAATTGTCCTCCGTGACAACCAGGTCGAGACCACATCAGGGGCCGCATCAGGGGCCGCATCAGGGGCCACCGCAATCATGCCTAGTTTTCGCAGATTTCGCGATTTCAAGCCACACCGATTTTGCCCGGTCCCAGCGAAAAGCGTTCCACGCAGGACAGGGCCGTAGCATGGGGTCGTAGGACGGGCCTCCAGGCCCGTCTAGAAGTGTGAATCGACGTCGAGAAAACAACGAGCAATGGCGGCCCGACGCGAAAGACGCGTTTCGAAACGCGTGAGAGCCCCGTCCCACGACGCTAGCGGGGCGCCGCCACGATGACTTTAACCGTCACGGTTTCGCCGTTACGCAGCACGACCGTCGGCACTTCGTTGCCGGCACTGAACCGCTTGAGCGCCATCGTGAATTCGCCGAAGGTCTGAATCTTACGCTCGCCGAACATCACGATCACGTCCCCCACCTTGAGCCCCGCGGCGGCGGCCGGCCCGTTTTCGATCAATTCCGTGATCGTCAACGCTTCGGTCTTCTGCTGGTCGAACGCCGCGCCAAAGAACGGCTGCGGGCGACCAATGCGGCCGATCGCTGGAGCCGGCTCGCCACGCACCTCCTGGAACTTGGGAGGCTTCTCGGCCTGCGCGATCCGGTCGACCAGATCCTCGACCAGCGCCGCGACCTTGCCAATCCCTGCAACATTGATCAACTCGAAGTCGTCCGCCGGTCGATGGTACTCGTCGTGCAACCCCGTGAAGAAATGGAACACGGGGATCTGCCGTTCGACAAAAGGAGTCTGGTCGCTGGGACCCACACCCGTGGAATGCCGCGTCAACATGAATTGGTAATTCTTGTTCAATTCGTCCAGCCAGGGATTGAACTCCGCCGCCGTCCCGGTCCCGAACACGATCAGACTGTCGTCGGTCAAGCGGCCGACCATATCGAGGTTCAGCATCGCCACGGTCTTTTCAAGAGGGAAGACCGGATTTTTCACGTAATGCCGGCTGCCCAGCAACCCTCGCTCCTCGGCGGTGAATGCCATAAAAACGATCCGCCGCCGCGGTTTGCTGCCGCGGACTGCGAATTGATGAGCGATTTCCATCATCGCCACGGTTCCCGAACCGTTATCATCCGCGCCGTTATGCACCGCCGCGGTCCAAGGTGCCAGCGACCCCGCGCCACCCATGCCCAGGTGGTCGTAATGGGCACCGACGATGATCGTCTCGTCCGCCAGCGGGCCCTCGCCTTCCAGCACACCAATCACGTTCTTCACTTGTACAAAATTTGTTTTGACCGTTACCTGGCAACTGATTTTCCACGGCGACAATGGCCGGGACTGTGGCTTGAGATCCGCGTCAATCTCCCTTTCGATCGTGGCCAGGTCCTTGTCCATCACCTGCCGCAATGCACGGTCCATCAGCGCGCGGCGGCAAAAGACGATCGGAACCTTGCGATCTCCCGGTTCGTTGCCGGCGCCGCGGAACGGTACGAGTTGATCCCCGGATTCCTCGAACCGCTTGGAAATCACCTGGATCGATTCGGCAAGTCGCGCGACCTCGCTGCGGTGCCGCGCAATCTGTTCCGCCGTCGGATCGACGAGCGCCTGAAATTCCGCCCGTTGCCTGGCCAACTGATCGAGCGCATCGTTCCACGCCTTCTCGTCCGACAGGATGTTGACCTTCAACCCCACTTCATCGTTGACCATGATGATTGCGGCGGCGCCATGGTCGATCGCATTGGCAATCTTGGTGCGGAACTCGGCGTGCCGGGAAGGCCGATCGCCGTTGAAAATGCTGCCTGTATCCCGCTGCTGGGGTTCCTTGCGGATCATCACCACCGCTTTGCCACGCACGTCGACACCCTGGTACTCGTCGTATTCCCGCAGTTCCTGCGTCGCCGGATCACGTTCCTTGGCCGTGATGCCATATCCGACGAAGACGGCATCAAGTTCCTCGACCTGACCATTACCGCCAACCGCCAGCGGCGTGAAATCGTGACCCAACTTGCCTTCGATGACCTGCAGCTCGCCGTTATCGCCGGGACCGCGCAGTTTCAACGTATTCGCCTGGGCATCCCCGGGTTCCGTGCCCGTGGCCAGTTGAAAAACCTGGAAAGGCTGCTCGCCGATGACACGCGTGTTCAAACCCAGTCGCGCAAAATAACCGGCGACATACTCCGCGGCCTTATCGAGCCCGACCGTGCCGACACCTCGACCCTCCATCTGATCCGACGATAAACTCCGCAGGTTTTCGGCCAGTCGCATTTCAGCCGCCATGCTTTCTCGGCGAACGCCCGCCGAATTGTCATCGCTGCGAGCGACTTTCCCGTACGGCATCGCCGCGCTAACAAACACGATCAGAAACGGGCACCAACGAAAGGCATGCATGAGGAGACCTGGGTTACGGGGAACGGGTTTTTTACTTTCCTGCGATTGTCGGGGTTGCGGTGGTGGACGTCAACTGGCGCCAGGACGGCGCCCCCTTGGGTCCGCGGAGCCCGCAACCGTTGGACCGTGCGATCGTGGGCGCTTTACCTCGCCGCACGTGCTCATTGCGGACGGCACACACGACGGTGATTTCAATCGACTCGCCATTCCGTGCGTGTGCCGCGCAGGTCCATTTCGAATTCGATCTCTTCGATCGGCGGCCGCGTGAAATGCCAATGCACGCCATGCATCGCCGCCGCCTTCATGCGTCCAAGGATGATCTCGCGAAGCAGCGGTGTGATGTCGTGGGCCGTGTAGACGTTCGCAAGACTGACACGCGGCCAGTCCCCACCGAGGCCGTGTAATCGGCTTTCCATGAGGTCCATCACGAACCTCGCTTTGGTTACGAGCCCTACCGATGAAACATCACCGAGCGCGACAATTTGCTCCCGATCGAGGTAGCCTTCGGGCAATTCCCCCGCGCCCGCCACGACGAACGTCGGCGGAGCAGAGACTCCGCATGGCATCGTGAACGAAAAACCGTAGAGCACCGGTTCCTGTGGCGGATCCACGACCGGAGCAACATTGGTCCGTGCGATCGGATTCACGCCATTCACAAACACGCCCCAACTCTTGAGAATCTCGGCATACTCCGCATTGAACGCGGCAAATCCCGCGAACGTATACGGCAAGTGCGACCGCAACGATATCGCGCATAGCGCAGTCTTGGGCCTTTTCATTTCGTGCAGCCATTTGGCAATCCGCTCAAACCCGCTCCGATAAGCTGGGGGCTCACGAAACGTCACCTGCACAATCTCCGACCCCGCTTCCGATACTACTCCACAGGAATACGGCGCAATGCCAGGCAAGAATCGATAACCGCCGGTGGGATGTGGGATCAGCAACAGTGTCGCTCCGGGACGGGTTACGGGGAATATTTCTGCGATTGTCGGGGTTGCGGCGGTGGACGTCAACCGGCGACAAG
>VGZA01000112.1 GCA_016872775.1 Planctomycetota bacterium
AACGACGTAATCCGCGAAGAAAACCCGCAACCCAACAATGGCCCAATCGATTCTTTCTCTGGCGAGGGCTTTCCAGTCTGGAAATAGCCATGCCAGATTTGTTCAATCCCCAAAGGGCAACCACTGACCGGAGAGCCGTATGCGGGAGAACCGCTCGTACGGTTCGGAGGGAGGGGGCCCGAACTCAATCGGGTCTCCCTCCCCTATCGGCTTTTCAAAAGCATGTCACGGCTTTTCACAAGCATGAAACGTCAAGCCAATCAACCGCAAGGCTATTCCAGTGGGTAGTCGGCGGGCAAGTCGAGCTTCCAGACTTCGCTACTGAGCGGCTGCGCGTGACCGCCGGCAATCCAGATCGCGTCCTGAAACACGAATGCGGAATGCTCGTGGCGTTCCTTCCAGGGGTTTTCCGCTCGCAGTTCCTTCCAGTTCTTGCCGTCGCGCGATGTCCAGACATCGCGCCAGTTGCGCGAGGGGTTGTTCGACCAGCCACCCAGGATCCAGATCCGGTCGCGGTAGACGACGCTCGAAAACCACAATCGGGCCGCCCAGGGCGCCTCCGCGGTCTCCTCGACCCAGGTTACACCGTCCGCGGAGGACCAGACATCGTTGAACGCTCGATAGGCGGGCACATAGTTGCCGCCGCCGAACAGATAGATCCGCCCGTTCAAAACGGCGGCTTGATGGTAAGCGCGAGGCCGCCAGGGAGCGCTGGCGGTGACACATTCCCAATGCACGCCGTCGACCGAGCTCCAGACATCGTTCTTCAAACTCGCATCATCCCCGAAGTAGTAGTTCTCGGTCCCGCCGAGCAGCCACATCTTCCCTTGGAACTCGACCAGCCCCGCAGCGATGCGCGGCGTCCATCCGGCACTGGCCGTCGCCTGCTGCCAGTGGGCTCCATCGGTCGAGTGCCAGACTTCATTGCTGGCCGAGTGGCCCGGCAATCGTCCGTTGTACCAGCCGCCCATCAACCAGATGCGGTCGCGGAACGCCAGCGTCATCGGCAGATCACTGTGTTTCCATGGCGCGTTGGGAGTCACCAGTTCCCAACGTTTGCCATCGCGCGACGACCAGACATCTCGAGGCGGCGCCTGGAACGAATCGAACCAGCCGCCAAAAATCCAGAGCCGATCGCCAAAAACGACTTCGCCTTGCGAATCCCGCGCCTGCCATTCCGCTCGCTCGGTCACGCGAACCCACCGCGCCACAGGGGGTTCGGCGGCGTGCAGATCGGCTCCCCGCAGCAGGACCATCGCCAGCAGGCAAGCGCCGCAGGTCCATGCAACACCGTGCCGCATCCGTCTGCCTGAACGGAAATTCCCTGGTGCATTCGCTGGACAATAAGAAAACGCCGCGGAACCCCCTCGGATTCGCGGCGCTTTCGTTGCGTCGGTCGATTGATCTGGCTGATGGAGATCAACGACTCGCGATCGGCTGTCGTGACTTGCGATTCGGATCCGGCTTGCGACCGATCTTGCTCGAACCGGACGGCTCGCCCTCGTCGCCATAGAAGCGCGTCGTCCCTTCGGACACCAGGCGCGTTTCGGGTTCATCACACTTGACTTCGACACGGAACAGATGGCTCCCTTCCCGTTCGCCTTTGGCCCGCACTTTGAGGACCACTTGCTGGCCGGCGTCGATCTTGTTCAGTGTAGCGAAGACCACCTGCCCTGTCAGGATCTCGGCCTTGCCGCCTTCCGCCGCGGCGGGCTCGATGCCATCCGAAAATTGCACGATCACGTTGACCTTCTCGGCACTTTTGGTGCCGCGGTTGACGATCTGGATCTCGTACACCAGCGAATCGGTCAAGGAACGAGGTCCTTTGGGCTCGTTGACCGTCAACTTCAAGTCGGCCAGCGACTGGACCTGCGTAATCACGGAATCGGAACTGGTCAATCCACCCGCGCCCGCCAGGCGGATTTCGACTCGGTTATCGCCGCTGGCGGTCAGTTCGCATACCAACTGCAGGACGCGTTGGGCGCCAGGACCAACGTTACCGATGCGCCATTGAACACCACTGCCACTCTGCTTGCCGCCGTCCGAGGCCGATACAAGTTTGGCGCCTGGCGGCAGCAGCAGTGTCGCCTGCACCTCTTCGGCGATGGCATTGCCGGAGTTCGTGAATTCAATTTCATAGGTCGATTCGGTCGCGGCGTATTTCACTTTGGGGCCTTGGATGCCGACTTCAAGTTCTGCGCGGCGGACGATGATCTCCTCCGACAGTTCCGCACTCAAGTCGCCCGCCGCGGAAGCCAGTGCCCGAATCTTCATCGCACCCGACTGACTGGCGGTCAACTGAACTTCGATCTCCTTCTGCTGACCTGCCGGAATCGTGTCGACATTGATCGTTTCCATGGCGTTGTTGCCGGCTCCCAACTTCAGCACGACGTTCTCGGCGTCGCCGTTGCCCGGATTGGCCAACGTCACCAGGTAGGTAATCGTCTCACCATAAAGCACATCTTTCGGTCCCGCCATCGTCAGCTCCAATTGAGGCTGCTGGACTTCGATCTGTGCCGTCGTCGAGATCGCCCGGAAGATCCACTCAATATTCAGATCGATCGGGCGTCCCTGGCGAGCCACCAGTTGCAGATTCAACTCCATCCGGGAATTCCCGGGGATCTCATCCACCGCCCAGACCAGTCGATCGAGGCCAGATTCCTCCTGACGCCGCGTCGATCCGTGATTGATTTCGGACTGCAGTACATCGACTCCCTGGGGAATCGTCAACCGCACATGCAGATCGCGGACCGACTCATCGCCCGCATTTTCCAGCACGACCACGTAATCGCCTGCTTTGCCGGCGATCACGGCCGAGGGGCCCAGCAGCGCGATCGAGACGCGGGGTGCGGCGCTGGTCAGGTTCAAACTACCGGCGCTGGCGGGAACGGACTCCGGCTGCGGTTCGCGGCCGGTGCGCTGCGCCTGGCCGCTGGTCGCGTTGACCGTCGAGCCTCTCGTGTTCTGGGCCGTGCGCTCCGCGGGACGAACGGTGTCGGTCGCCGAGTTTTTCGTGGCGGCAGGTTTCGTTTTCCGCTTCAGTACCGAGGGCGCCTCCAGGTCGGGAGTGCTGGTCGACTCCGGAACCAGCGTTTCGTCGGATACTCTGGATGCGGAGCGGCGTCCATTAACGGTATTTCCTGGGGACAAACGCTGCGTCGGCTTTTTCAGTACGCTTCGTGTGGCGTCGTCGTCGGTGTCCTCGAGTGACAACGTCCGAGGTTCATCACGATCGTCGTATTCGTTCGTCGGCTCTTGAGCTCGTACGATCGCAAAAACGCCGGCAACCAGAACGACGGAAACCAGAAACCACCACTTGCGAGTCATGATGCTCTTCCTCGCGCAATGAGAGACGGGGGAAACGATGTTCGCACCTTGTATCGGTTAGGGCGACCAGCGAGGTTTAGCCGACTTTACCGAAGAATCGGAAATGCCAGCCTGGATAATCTGGGGGGGTTCAGGAGGGGATTGCCGACGAACGGTGGATTCGGGGCAGATTCCGCAATTGGGTGTCTGCTATGATCTGGAATAAGTTTCGACCAGTTTTCGGCGGGGAACAACCAAGGGAAGGCAAGGGCTTCACGATGAAGATTTTCAAACGACTGGCGGTCTTGACCATCATCGCAGTTTGTCCCAGCTGTGTGGAGTACCAGTCAGTTTCACCGCCACCGATGACGCCGGAATCGGCGTCATCGGTGCAAGGGCCGGCCAAGGAGGTCGCGCGGCAAGAACCGATTCTGGTCAGCGACGACGATTTTGAACAGGTGATTCTGCAGAGTTCGCAACCCTGTCTGGTCGATTTCACGGCGACCTGGTGCGGTCCGTGCCAGATTCTGGCACCCCTGGTCGAGGAGATCGCGGCCGAATACGACGGGAAGGCGCTGGTTGCCAAATTGGATATCGACGATTCGCCCAAGACCGCCAGAACATTCAAGATCGACGCCATCCCGGCCCTGCTGGTGTTCAAGAACGGGAAGGTCGTTGGACGCACCCTGGGCGTTGTGGAAAAAGACGAAATCGCCGCAGCGCTGAAGAAGGCGTTCTGATCGGTCGGCGGGCAGTGATGTCCGCAGGCGGCCTGGGTGGACGCGCGGCGTCTGCCGCAACAGGTTGGGCAGGCTAACCACCGTCCGTATCGCGGGCAATGGCACGCGCCGGGTCGCACGGCAGATTCAGCACCTTGGCGGGGAAAAGTTCCACCAGCAGCGCAACGATGTCGCGGACGGAAACAACTCCGATCGCTTCGCCGCGGTAGTTGATAATCGGTACATGGCGATACCCGCCAACCGACATCTTGTTCAGCGCGAATGCCACGGAATCGTCGATCGACAGAGTTTCGGGATTCCGCGTCATGACGTCGCCCACGCGCAACGATCGCGATTCGTTCAGGAATACCACGCGGTTGAGAATGTCGCGTTCGGTGATGATTCCGGCCAGTCGCCCGGCCTCCTGAACCAGCAGGCATCCGATATGATGATCGCGCATCGCCTGCACCGCTTCATGGACCGCGGTGTCCACGCGGACAAAAACGGGGGTTCTCAAATCCAGGTCGCGGATCGACGATTGCAGAATCGTCCCTTCGATCCGCTCCCGTTCCCGCATCGCATCATTGAAATCGCCGCTGCTCACGGTAGCCTCCTGCAAAGAAAAGTCGGGTCCCGATTTTCGCCGCTCTCTGGGGAATTATCAAGCCGATTTTCCGGCTCGGGCCTGTAATCCGGCTCGCGCCCTAAGCATAATGAGCGGAAAATTCGGGACCTCCCCTACGAAATCCACTTTGTCGAGAGTTTCGCTACGATGGTGGGCAATTTCCTGGAACACTGCAATCGACCGAAGTCATTGCTTTTCCTGTTCGCCGCGTGCAGTCTGCTAACGGCGAGCCCATTGGCCGCGGCACAACCGATCCGGCTGGCCAATGACCCGACCCTTTCCCCCGATGGATCGACGTTGACGTTCAGTTGGCGCGGCAAACTGTGGTCCGTTCCGTCGACAGGCGGGACGGTGCGGCGGTTGACGCTGCACCAGGCGGCCGATCGCTATCCGCGCTATTCGCCCGATGGCGGTCAAATCGCGTTCAGCCGCGAAACGCCGCAAGGTTCCCAGCTACTGGTCATGCCAGCTCAGGGCGGGACGCCTCGCCAACTTACGTTCCATTCCGCGGGTTACACCATGGCCGATTGGTTCCCCGATGGGCAGAGCATCATGGCCCAAAGTCGACGGGACCATTTTTGGCGTCATAACGAACGCTACTTCCGCGTCACCGTCAACGCGCGCAGCGCCGAGAAACTCCTGTTCGATGACTATGCCGCCGAAGCGGTTCTTTCCCCCGACGGCAAACGGATCCTCTTCACGCGGGAGGGCGTATCCTGGACGCGGAAAGGCTACCGCGGCTCCCAAGCTGCCCAGATCTGGCTGCTGCAATTGGAAACCGGCGAGTTCAAGAAAGTGCTCGATGATCCGCGAGGCTGCCAGGCTCCGCTCTGGAAACCGGACGGGAACGGGTTCTATTACACTTCAGGCCGCAACGGTTCCGTGAATCTCTGGGAATACGACTTGAATGGCGGGGCGACCAAACAATTGACGAATCTGGAGGATGATTCGGTCGTCTTCCCTTGCATTTCCCGTTCCGGCAATGTGCTGGCATTCCGGCATCTTTTCGATTTCTATCGTTTTGACCCTCATGCCGCCGGGCCTCCGCAGCGACTGGAACTGCTTTACGACGGCGATGAACTGCCGGAGCCGGTCCAGCGCGTCACCTTGCAGGATGCGACCGATTTCGCCGTCAGCAAGGACGGACTCGAACTGGCGTTTGTCGCCGGCGGAGATATCTGGGTGATGGATACCGAATTGCGAGAACCGCGCCAGGTGACGTTTACAGCGGCAGAGGAGCGGGACCCGGTCTTCGCCCCCGACGGAGATGCGATCTGGTACGTCAGCGACCGCGACGGTCAGACCGATCTCTGGCGTGCCAAGCGCGCGGACGCAACAAAGTACTGGTGGCAAAACGAAAAATTCAATGAGGACCGAATCACGAATGATGCCGAAACCGAGTCGCAGCTGAAGTGGAGCCCCGCAGGGCAGCGCGTGGCCTACTTGCGCGGGCGCGGAGACCTTTGGTCGGTCGATGCGGAAGGCAAAGATCCGAAACAACATCTCGCGTCGTGGGACGCGCCGCAGTTCCAATGGGCACCGGATGGCTCGATGTTCGTTTACGCCGCGTTCGATCAGGACTTTAATCGCGACGTCTGGATCGTGCCTGTCGACGGCAGCAAACCGGCCTTGAATATCTCGCGGCACCCCGATAATGAAGCCGATCCAGTCTGGTCGCCGGACGGTAAATTGATCGCGTTCACCAGCCGCCGCGTCGGCGACGAGACCGATATCTGCTATGTCTGGCTTCGTTCCCAGGACGACCAGCAGACCAGTCGCGAGCGCACCTTGCAGAAGGCTGTCGAAAAACTGGATCGTGCGCGACGACCCAAAGGTAAACGTGCGGCGGAGGGATCGGCCACCGGGGCGAATCCAGGCGAGAATCCAGGCGAGAATCCAGGCGAGAATCCAGGCGAGAATCCAGGCGAGAATCCAGGCGAGAATCCAGGCGAGAATCCAGGCGAGAATCCAGACGCGAATCCAGGCGGCGAAGCCGACGGCGCGGTCGCGGGTGCCGAGGCCGACGCGGCAGATGAGCCCAAACCG
>VGZA01000113.1 GCA_016872775.1 Planctomycetota bacterium
GCGAAGACGCACGGTCTCCGAGGTGCGTCGTCGTTTGGGGCCCGAGCGAGTTTCGGAGCGTCGTGCCTGCCGTGTTCTTGGTCAGTCCCGCGGAACGCAGCGACAACGTTTCCGAGGTTGTTCGAAGCCCGCCGTAACGACTCTTCGCGGCATGATTGGTTTGGAAGATACAGTCAACGGATTTCGTCGGATTCGCTCAGTACCTCTTCGAGCAATTCAGTCAAACGCATCTTCTCCGCTTGGGCTCGAATGTCTGCTTGCTGTATTTCCGTGCCACTCCGAAAGATGCTGCGAAAGTCGCGACGGCTGCGTTGGCTCCCTTTATCGACCCAGATGAGTTTCGAGATTGCCGCATCGGTGCGCGATACGACTGGCAGGAAAACTCCGTCAAATAATTCCATAGTTTGAGACCGTTGCAGTTCACCAGGGATCAGCTCTCTCGGGTAAATATCCAGTTTCAAACTTTCGGTCTTGTCCAGAAGCTGGAAGAGGTCGCCGCACTGAACCGCCTGTCGTACCACCCGTTCGGTAAATAAAAAGTCTGAGCAGGCCAACTGGTCGACCAAATCATCGATGCGAATCCTTGCCATATCTGGAGAAACCACGATATCGATGTCTTGCGTCAAGCGAGGCTCGCCATAGGCTGAACTGATCGAGCCGCCGGTAATGTGGAAAGGAAGACCTATCGCCTCCGCGATTGCCACAAACTTGCCGATCGTATTTTCGAATGCTTTAACAGGAAACATGGGCAAGCTGTTCCTGGATCAGTCGAACTACCTCGGGGTCTCGCTCGTAAAGTTGCAAAGCTACGTGCAACCTCACCTCTTCGTCCGACAGACTAGGCTGAGTGTTTCGAATCCGTATGGCCATCTGTTGGCGAGTCCAAGCCAACATCGCAGCGCTTCGAGCTACCTTCTCTGCGGGGGACATCGCTTGCCAGCGACGTTCGTATTCCAGTTCGATTTCGGACTTCTCCACTCTGATCTCCTTATTCCAGTCGCCCGTCACTAAGTATACGCAAACGCACCTAATGACCAAACTACAGTGACTGCCACCGTAGGTATCGATTTGATTTAGATGAGATTTCAGGATGTCATCCAGGGTTAGGAACACCACGGGCTATTACTCCGCGAGTTTCTTAGAAACCTTGGAATGCTTCGAATTCACCTTGGCTCTTGCAGCGCGAGCCTTGGCGTTGTTGTCGTCGGAGTTGACGCGCGAGATCCGGATGGAATGGCCGTCCGTAGTCAGTTCCACTTGGGACTCAGGAGCGATCTTGAGCAAATCCAGAATAGGACGATCGATGACAACCGCCCAGCTGTTTCCGTGTTTCACCAAATTTTTGATCATCGCCTGCCCCCCAAGAATCGAATGCAATGGTCGACCAATGTAAGTACATGATTGCTTTTAAGCTCCCCGAAGTCAAGGAACTTCCTTCATTCTCTATGGATGGAAGAGACGATCGACGCTCCGCCCTGATCATCGCGATTCCACGGCAACGGCCTTTCGAACTATCTAAAAGCATTGGTAAATTATCCAAAAGTGCTCGTCCGGGTGCGCCGCTGGATTCGCGATTGCCTGGTTACGGTCGATATGTTCAAGTAGGTCAAGAATTGCTGGAGCATGAAGGCTGAATCGGCTTTCATCAGGAGATTGGCCCATGATCGCTCGTCCGGTTGCCTGCCTGGTATTAATTTCCGGAATTCTAGCCGGAGAAATCGCGACGTTTACTACCATTCTCGCGGGGGAAAAGCTACCGCAAGTCGAGACTGGCAAGCCGACATGGCTAGGCCTTGCGGGCATTTCGGTTAATGGCAGGATTCACGCGCATGGTGTGCCGACGACCTGGCATGTGGAATACGGACCGACGGCGGACTACGGCCGGACAACCACGGTTCAACCCGTGCCGCCGCGTCTGGCCGCGCACTACCGAGAAACCTGGGACGACGGTTGGAACGGCTGGAACAGTTGGTGCCCCAAGCGTCTGCATTTCGCATCGGGAGGCATCAACAACAGCGGCTATATCCGTTACGAGGGGAGCGCTCGAGACGATCACAATCACGACGATGGCATCGGCACGGTGCACCTTACCCCTTATATGTATCCCGGGAGTGTCGCGCTCAGCGCCAACGCGCCCTCGGCGTACCTCGGGGGCGGCGACCCGGACTTTCGCGATGCCATCGTTCGTCAGTCGGTGCGAGGAAGCGACTGGCAGGCTCACGGCAGCGAACTGATCTGGTGGTCGCAGGCACAAAGCAACATCGAATTGAATCCCGACGATCACACGCTCGCGCCGAACTACAAACATCCGAACTGGTGCTACACCGGCCAGTCGTTGACCGATCTGCTGGTCAGCGGAAAATGGGAAACGGCTGAATATCGCTTATGGAACGACACGAACTTCTGGAGCTATTGCGGTAACAACAAGGGCGAATCCCGCTACGACGCCTACTGGTCGATCGATAAGACTCAGCGGCACCTCAATCTCGATCTGTTTCATATGCTGGTATTCGTCGATCCGGCGAATCAACCGAGCGGTGCGATCGACTTCGACGAATTTGAGGTCACCTACCACAACTATTCGCTCGTCTTTTCCTCGAACGGCGGCCGACGCATCTCGGCGCCACCTGGGCAGGACGATCCGGCGACACTCACCGACGGCTGGAGGCACGGCGATGGGAAGATGTGGAAGAGCGAATTCCGCCCGACGCAGCCGCTCGAGTTCCTGTACCGGTTCGAACAACCCGTGGTCATCGAGAAAGTCCAACTGCACCAGCATCCCGACTGGCCCAGCAAATCCGTCGAAGTCCAGGTTTCCATGGACGGTCAGGACTGGAACACGATTGTGGAGGCGGAACTGGCGGAAAAACACCCGCACGGCGCCAACTACAATTTTCTGCTCAAGAAGGGACTCGCCGTTCCCGCGCGAATGGTGCGAATTCGCATTCTCTCGGGTTACCATGCGGACCATTGGGGCCTGGGCGAGATTGAACTGTTCGGCAGCGGTGCCGTGATGGCTCCGGATGACGACTGGTTTCACGTGAATGTCGATCTTCTCGATCTGAACCCGGGCGACACGATTCATTATCGAATTGTCGCGACCAATTCCCACGGCGCGACCCACAGCCCCGATCGGCAACTCCGTCTGCCGACCGCTGCCAGGCCGCAAGCGATCACCGGACCGGCGAGCCGGCTCGTGCGGAGCACGGCCCGAGTGGAAGGCCGCCTGAACCCACTCGGCCTCAAGACGCAGTTCTATTTCGAATTTGGTCCGACCAGCGAGTATGGCCAGGCGACGACGCCTCAATACGGCGGCCTGCAGATTACCCCGCGGCTCGGCTTCGCCACGTTGACAGGGCTTCAGCCCGGCGTCAAATACCATTACCGGCTGGTTGCCGTGAACGAAGCGGGAACGAGCTACGGCGACGACGCCACGTTCACGGCGCAGTGAGACCGCTGCGTACCCAGGGCTGCGCCGGAGTACCGGCTTCGCCCCGGGCTGGCATAGGGCCGCCGCTTCGCGGCTAAAACACGGCGTTACCGGCTGAAGTTGGTGTGCTGGGGATTGCCGAGCGACTCCATGTAGGCCAGCAGGTCGAGAATATCTTCCTGGGAAAAAGTGTTCAGCAGGCCGAGCGGCATCGGCGAAATTTTCGAAGGCGCTCGCGATTCAATCTGCGCCTTCTGGATCGTCACGGTCTTCTCTTCCAACGGGTCGGGGCGGACCACGACCTGTTCGGGATTTTCGTCGACGATCCGACCGACGATCACTTTTCCATCCGTCGTCTCGATGGCCGTATTTCGGTACTGTTCGGAAAGCACCTTAGATGGTTCGGTCATCGACTCCAGGATATCGAGTCGCTTAAAACGGATAGCGACAGCAGTCAAATCGGGTCCGATCGCTCCCCCTTGATCACCGTAGCGGTGGCAGGCGCTGCATTGGGCCTCGTAGAACACTTCGCGACCGCGAGCGAAATTGCGTGCCTTGCCGATCTGAGTCAACTTTTCCTGCAGATCGGCTGTCGACCATTCCCGCACGAGTTTGCGCGTCGACAGGGGCGGCGCGGGCTTTCGTTGCTGGCTGGCCGTGTAGGCTGTCAGCAGATCGTCGAGCGCCAGAATCTCGTCCGGTGACATGCTGAACTTGGCCTCCTCGTGCGCCTTGGCGAGGAAGTTGCCGAAGCTCGCACCCTGGTTGTAGTTGATTCCGGAATCCTTAAACCACTGCAGCACGACGGCTGGGTGTTCGCTGGCCCGGCCCTGGTTCCACCAGGTCAAGTACGTGCGGCGAAGGTCGACGTTCCATCCCGAGCGGATGTTACGCAGCGCCATGACGTAGGTGAGCTGTTCTTCCTGGGTGGGAGCCGCCAGCAGCAGACCGATCGTTCGTGCCACGGCTTCGGGAGCGTTCAGCGCGAGCAGGATCTGGCAGAGCTCGCGATTCAGCGACTGCGAGTTGCTGGGATAGAGCGGATCGATCTTTGCCAGCAACTGCCTGGCGACGTCACCGGTTGGCGCGCCGTGCCGGGCGATCGAGACGCCAATCACTCGCAGCGCTTCGAGCTGCTGCTGTTCGGTGAGTTTGCGGGCGGCCAGCGACTGGAAAATCGCGGGCTGGGTTTCCGCGGCGGCGGATCGCGCCAGGGCCAGGAGCGCAGTCAGAGCGGCTTGCGGTTCGCGCTCCGCGAGTGCTCGCGCTTGCCACGCTTCGAGCGGGTTCCGTTCGAGTGCCAGCCGGGCGGCATTGCGGACGTAACGATCCGGGCTGCCCAAGTGACGCCAGGCGAGATCGCAGGAGTTTGCGTCGGGACGAACGTTTAAGGACTCGAGTTGGCGTCGCTGGACGCGGGCCTCCTCGCCATCCCGATTTCGCAATTCGGCATCCGCCAAGGGTGTCGCCGCTTCCTCGCCGGCATAGACGACTCGGAACAGGCTGGCCTGCGTGCCGCGCCCGCCGATCGTGAAATAGAGCGCCCCATCGGCGCCGATCAGGCAGTCGGTCAGATTGAGTGGAACGCGGCCCGTGCCAGTTCGCAGCGACTTGGGGGCGACAAAGTTCTCCCACGTGCCCGTGTAACTCGCGCCGCGCGGAGTTAAATGCACGGCGATCAGTCGGCCGTAGGTCCAATCGCAGATGAAGAACGCCTTCTGATACCTGGCCGGGAATTTCGCGCCGGTTCCGAAGGTGACACCTGTCGGGCAGCCGATGCCGATGGTGGTCGTCTGTGGTAGTCCGTCGGGGTAATACTCGGGCCACTTCGCCGAGCCTTCGCGAAATCCCTGGTCACCGCCCCGGACCGAATGGAAGACATGGATCGGACGATACCAAGGTGTGCCCCAATCCCATTCCATGTCACTGTCGAATCCAAACAACTCGCCGTCGGCGTTGAATCCAATGTCGTAGGTGTTGCGCTGTCCGGCCGAGTAAAGTTCGATCTCTTTGCCGTCGAGATCCATTCGCGCGATGAAGCCACCGGGCGGCATTCGGCCGGCACCGAATCCATTGCCGTCTTCGGCCCGTTTGAGAGGAAGGTCATCGGCGTAGTTTCGGTGCGGCGAGCTTGGGGCCAGGTCGCGCGGCACGTCGACAAAGTTACCGCAAACCACATACAGCTTCCGGTCGGGGCCCAGCACGATCGCGTGCGCGCCGTGTTCGCCCGCACCACCCTGCCACTCCCGCAGCAGTTCGATGCTGCTGTAACTGCCGTCGCCGCGTGGATCGCGACAGCGATAAAGACCGTAACGGCCATCGGCTCCGGCTCCGTTCAGGTACAACACCTGGTCAACGAACAGCATCCCCATCACTTCGGTCACGGGGATCGTCAGTATCTCTTCGCGAGTAACTTTGCCGTTCTCGATGGTCAGACGCGTGATCGGTTGGCCGCGCTGACCGCCCAATAGGATTCGCCCCAGGGGATCGTTCGCCATGCTGATCCAAGAGCCATTCGTGTTGCCGCCGGCGCGGAACAGATGTTCGACTTGGAATCCGGGAAGCAGGTCAAGTGCCTCGGCGGGATTTTCCAGGCTGACCGGCTGCGAGCCGTCGGCGGGGCCATAGGTCGCCTTCGTCACGATCAATCTCGTGCCGGCCGGTGCCATGATTTCGAGTTTTGCTCCTTCCAACACCTCGCGACTCAACTTTTCGTCACCGAGTCGATATTCGACGCGCAGCTTTTTCGGAATTCCCGGCGCGGTATCGCCGAACGTGGCGTTGTCGGCCTGAATTACCAGACGATTGCCCTTGACGGCCGCTGCAACGACCTTCGTTACCTCGGTACCGTCGGCCGCTCGAACGGCTTGGATGCAACTGCATAGAACTGCAAAAATGAATCCGAGAGAAACGGCAAGTCGCCCGTGCAGCGACGCGATCGAGACGTTGTTTGATTTCATGGGAATTCCAGATTAGTTAATTGGTGAACATGCACTCGGGAGACGGCAATTATAACGAATTCCGATGCGGCTGCGGGGTCGGGAGTTTTTGGCGCCAAAAACCTTACCATCAGAACCATCGTCGACGCCAAAGACTCCCGACCCCGCCAACGCCCATTAGCGCAACAGCACCGCGTAGATCACGTCGATATCGCCCTTGGTCGACGGGGGCGTTGTTCTCCAATCGCGCGAAGGGGATCAAGTAGTGCGTCTTGTATTCCTTGTTCACGTCGGGGATGCCGGTGGTATGACAGGCCTTTTTCT
>VGZA01000114.1 GCA_016872775.1 Planctomycetota bacterium
CTCTTACGGCGCTGGCCCGCTATCACCGGCTGACAGAGGATCCGGAAGTGCTCGGCGCCCTTTCCGCCGGGGTTGAGCAGATGATCCGCGAGGGCTGGAGCGAAGAGCACAAATCGTTCTACCTGACGTCGTGTCAGCATGCGCGCTCGTCGCCGCCGGCGTATAGCTCCGCGACCTTTCATGCTTCGGAAGCGTTCGCCTACGAAGCCCGGCTGACCGGCAACAAGGAGCATGGCCGCATCATGCGCGACGCGCTGCGGACCGCGATCGCTGCCGGCATGAAAACGCTGGAGGCGCGGGAATTCGTCGGGCAAACCGGGTACTATTCCAGCGCATTCCTGTTCCCGCCATTCGCGTTCTCAGCCTTGGAAGACCAATGAGACGGAACCGGAGCACGTCCACACCACGGCGCGTGTATCGACGCTCCGCGGCCGAGGCCTGGTCGTTCTCACAGCTCGCCGTCCGGTCGTTCGTGGTCGGAGTCAAATGACTGGAGCAGATCCAGGAAGCGGTCGCGGCCGCGCATCCCCCCTCGTGCCTCGCACCGCCTATGAGAAGATGATCCAGGCCGGCTCGCCGCAGGCGTTCGGGAGGATCATCTCCTTAAGCGACGACCGCTGCCGATGGGGCCGTGCTGGTATTTATCGGAAGGGGCGCACTGGTTGACAGGCAATATTGTCGCTACCAAACTATTCAAGAAGCGAGGCTGTTTATGTCGACGTGGGTAACCAGTTGAATGCCATCAATGCAGCGGTCTCCTCCGGAAAGACATGGTGCGATATTTTGTCCTGGCTCAACGTCGAGTTTTACATTTACCAGGGTCCGCGGGCTCGCACGATGAATGTCCAGTCAACCGTAAAGAGCGTTCAAAATGTTCTTTCCGCGAAACGTATATCCGCCGCCGTCCCAAGGGTCGGCGCTGGCTCAAACGATCGGTCACGGGCGTCTTGCAGTTTGCTCTGTCCAATGAACCCGAATCGAACTTGCTCGAGTTCGAGCCGAAGATCGCCGACTTCGGGCTGGCCAAACAGTTGGATACAGGCAATGAACTGACCCAGACCGGCGCGGTGCCGATGAGTCTTGGAGAAATAAAGACTGCCGCAAGGGACCAGGACGAGGCCGCCGCGCTGGCCGGGAACTCCGCCGAGACCGATTGGCTACGGCACTGGTGGTTTCACGCCGCGCTGGAGGCGCGCGAGGCCGGGCAATTCAAACGGCCCTGTGGTATTTCGACCGGCTGATCGCCCATGACCCGGGGGACTGGCGATTGCGCGTCGAACGTGCAAGCCTGTTTGGCAAAATGGGTCAATCGATCGACCAGTGCCGCGATTTCGCCACGGCGAAAAGGAAGATGAACAAGCCGCCGCCGCAAGCATCCGATACTTCCGAAATCGAACAATCCAGCGCATTTACGACGTGGGAGGATGCGGAATTGTTGTTGTTGCGGCGTGAACTGAATTGATCGAAGCCGCGGAAAAGGGGCCGATGCGCTCAATCGGTTCTGGAAACGACTGCGCGGTTCGAAGGCAGGAATCTACAACGGCCCCAGGAACCACATCCATGCGGAACACAACGGCGGTTACTCAACTTTTCATCGTCGTGATGCTGATGCTCGGCATACGGTTAGCGGTCGGTGACGATGCCGCACTGCCAATCAACATCGGGACCGCGAAGCGGCTGACTTGGGACGACTCGCTGCTGGACAAGGCGGAGGGCATCCGGTTCGAAATGCATCAGCCGCGTCGGACCGGCGAACGGAATCTAGTCGGTGACAAGCCTTGGGAGTCGTGGCAGCTCGGCGGCATGTCGAGCTTATTGCACGAAAACGGCAAGTTTCGACTGTGGTACGGCGTGAGTCATGGAATTCGACACGGCGAGGAGTATGCCGTCGCCTATGCGGAGTCCGATGACGGGATTCGCTGGACGAAACCCGAACTGGGGCTGGTCGAATACGCGGGCTCCAAGAAGAACAACTTGGTCATCGGCTACAGCAGCGTGATCGGTCAGGTGTTTGTCGATCCGCACGCCAAGGCCGGCGAAAAGTACAAGATGTTGGCGGCGATCTACCCGACGAAGGACACGGACCCCAAGCGGTATCTCACGCTCCTCAGTTCGCCCGACGGCCTGACCTGGAGCCGACCGGTAGAAAACGTGGTCCGCGAAGGAGACTTCGCGCTGGACACTCAGAGTCAGGCTTTTTGGGATCGCGACCGAAATTCTTATGTGCTCTACACCCGCATGGGGCCGTGGCGCCAAGTCGGGCGTTCCGAGTCGGCCGATCCGTTTGCATTTCCCGCTCCACAGAACGTCATGCGGCCCGATGATCCCGTGAAGGCTGACTACTATCAAGCGGGTGTGACGAAATACGAGGAAGCGGCAAACGCTTACTTCGGTCTCGTGCCGATCTTTTTTCATCCGGGAGACGCACGGGGAAATCCCGCGGACGGCAATCCGCCGCTGACGTTCACCTATGTGAAGAACCCAATCACGGTGGTGGCGCCCGACACGCTCGACATTCACCTATTCACCAGCAATGACTCCATTCATTGGCAGCGGCGGGGCGACCATGTGCCATTTCTTGGTCTGGGGCTGGATGGCCAGTTCGATAGCCGGTCGCTCTATCCGGGCGTCGGCTATGCCGTGGTCGGTCCGGAGATATGGCTGTACTACTCGGCGTATGACTGCACACACATCGAATCGCTCGATGGCAAGGACCCGTTTTCCAAGTACCTGGGGACGATCACGCGGGCAACACTGCGGCTGGATGGTTTTGTTTCAGCCACGGCAGGGCACTCTGGCGCCGAGCTCGTGACCAAGCCCTTGGTCTTTTCCGGCGACCGGCTGGAGTTGAATGTCGATTGCAGTGCGGGTGGGCATGTGAACGTCGAATTGCAAACCGCGGAGGGCCAGCCACTGCCGGGATACTTGCTTGCCGAATGTGATCGGGTTTACCACAACAACATCCGCAAAGTCGTAACCTGGAAAGGGCAATCAAAACTGTCGGACCTCGTCGGCAAGCCCGTACGGATGCGACTCGTCATGCGGGACTGTAAACTGTATGCGTTTCAGTTTCCGGAATCTTCGCCCTGATCCATCGGCATTTAGGATTACACGACATGCGAGATCCTCATGTCTCCCGGCTCAAACCACAGGGGAAATGTCGGATGAATATTCAACGGACTGTCTTTTCGATCGCGGTTCCCACTCTTGTCGCCGCCCACACGCTTTTCATGTTCGCGGGCTTGGCACAACGTGTACCCTTGGCGCAGTTCGACTTCAATGGAGAGGGGGGCGCTACCCAGGCCGGATGGACTGGCATGGATTCAACGTCCTTAGGCGGCTGGGTCCTCGGACAAAACGGCATTGAGATTAACGTCGCCGCGCAGGGGGCGACAACTCTGCGAGATCGTCTCCCCGAGTATGCAGGACAAAGTAACCTCGAGTCGAGTCCGGTCGTCGACGTTAGCCGTGATTTTGTAATTTCCCCTTCGGGACTGATAATACTCGTAAGAGGTCTGGATCCAAATACCGAATACAAGCTCCGGTTTCACCACTATGAGGCCGCTCACGATGATAGCGGCAACCGCTTGGCACTCTATAAGGACGACAAGTCGGTCCACGCAAACAAGCTGTTCGAGACCGGTCTTTATGGCCAGTCCACCTCGAATTTTTGGACCGATTTCACCGTCACGTCGGATGGCAACGGTCGAATAGAACTTTATTCAGGTGCCCACTCGGAGGGAACCGCCAACCCCTATTTCTGCGGCTTCGAGGTGCATGGCGATCGACCGCCGACCGTGTGGCCGCCGCGGGTTCAGTTGACACGTGAACCGCTGTCCGTTCCTTATCTTGAATCGCCCCCGAAAATCATTCCGATTGACGTGGGGCGACAACTTCTGGTCGATAATTTCCTGATCGAACAGACGACTTTGCAGCGCACCTTTCATTCTGCAGAGTATCACGCCTCCAATCCTGTTCTTCGGCCCGATCAGCCCTGGGAACAAAGGGTTCCCGAGAACGAAAAAGACATGCATGGCAAACCGCAGGGCGCCTGGACGTTCAGTGACGGCGTCTGGTACGACCCGGCCGACAAGCTGTTCAAGATGTTTTACGATGGCGGTTTTGTCTACTCGACGTGCCTGGCTACGAGCCAGGATGGCATTCATTGGACAAAACCTTCGCTGAATGTTGTCGAGCCCGACACGAATATCATCATCCGGCATCGGCGCGACTCGACGACCGTGTGGCTGGACCAGCATGAGAAGGACCCGCAGCGACGCTTTAAGAGTTTTGCCGTCGAGTATTATCCTGGTCGGGACCACCGCGTTCATCTGCGGTTTTCACCGGACGGAATCACCTGGTCGGAGCCGGCGGTCATTTCAGAGCGAGTGGGCGACCGGACCACGGTGTTCTTCAACCCGTTCCGCAAGGTGTGGGTCTGTAGTATGCGGACAGGAATTGATGCTTTGGGGCGAACCCGCGCCTATTCAGAGCACGAAGACGCAGCCCTGCTGTTGCAGAAGTTCCCCAACCTGGTCGATTGGGTGGGTGCCGATCGTCTCGACGCGCCCCACCCGGCGATCGGAACTCGACCGGACCTCTACACGCTCGACGCGGTCGCCTACGAAAGCCTTCTTCTTGGGGCGTTTGCCATCATGCGCGGCAACATGCCCGATGGCACTAAGAAGGTCGACGTGTGCATCGGTTTTAGCCGCGACGGGTTCCATTGGGATCGACCCAACCGCACTCCACTGCTGCCGAACTCTGAGCAAATGAGCGATTGGAACTGGGGCTACATGCACTCGGCGGGAGGTGTGTGCCTTGTGGTGGGAGACAAACTCTATTTTTATGCCTGCGGGCGCGCACCCACACCCGGCGGCGCCGCTGGCCTGGAGAAAGGGACACGGACTTACAGCACGGGACTTGCGACTCTGCGCCGGGACGGATTTGCCTCGATGGACGCGGCGGCCGACGAAGAAACGCTGACCACCCGACCGGTGCTGTTCAAGGGGAAGCATCTGTTTGTCAATGTGGCTGCCGGCCAGGGTCAGCTCCGGGCCGAGATTCTGGACGAGGCGGGCCAGGTCATCGAACCGTTTACCAAAGCGAACTGCGAGCCCTTGAGCGTAGATAAGACATTGGCCGAAGTGAGATGGAAGGGCGCCGAGGATCTGGCCGCGGTGGCTAACAAGCCGGTGCGATTTCGGTTTCACTTACGCAACGGTTCACTCTATGCGTTTTGGGTGAGTCCCGAACGGTCGGGTGCCAGCCACGGGTACGTGGCGGCTGGCGGACCCGGCTTTTCAGGACCGACAGACACGGTCGGTGCCGCTGCGTACATGGCAGCTTCGGCGTCAAACGATGAAATTGATGTTAAGGACACGAGGCGAGAGCCGCGTGGCGGATCTCCACTGCATGCGGATTCTGAATGAGGAAATGTTCGTCGTGACTGTGGCGTCGCTGACGCGTTTCATGTCGTGTTTTGCGAAGAACCTATCCCGGAATTTGCAAGGACCGCCTGTGGACAGATTGAAGTTAAGCGAGTCGCCAGAGAATCTTGCCAGATACAGCCCGGAGGATTGCTTGACATGCCGTTGATTCGACGATTGCGATGTCTACTTTTCCTTGGAGTGTGGACCTCCACAGGAGCTGTTCTCGCTGAGGAACCAATGCGCCTTACCATCGGCGACGGCAGTCATTGGTCGTTCGTCAACAGCCGATGGAAGGACACGGATGCCGGCGGCATCGCCGGGGAGCGGACGGGCGACGGCGACGGATTGCAGGGCTACTGCCTGGCGTTTTTGAAAGACCGGGCCTATGCCGATCTGGAAGCGACGTTCACTGTCCAGATGAATACAAACCATGCGGACGAGGGATTGATCGTACGCGCTCAGGACCCGACGCGGTTCGCGCTGATTCATTTTCCGCAAACCGGTCAACAGTTCCGCGCGCAGCATTTTTGGGTGGCACTGTCCATTGCCGACGGGTCGGGCTATCTCCGGCTGAAGCACGTCGAACTTGTCCGCCGGGTGGCGAGCAATCCGTTCGGCATCGCCCAACAGGCAGAGTCAAAGTGACGGGCAATCGGTACCAGGTCTGGATCAATGATCATCCGGCACTGGACGTGACGGACGACACGTATGCCTCCGGCCGGA
>VGZA01000115.1 GCA_016872775.1 Planctomycetota bacterium
GAGAGTTGTTGGAACTGAGCCAAGCTGGCATCACCGAGTCTGCCAAAGCCGCTCACGCTCAGGCTCTTCAACTTCTTGAGCTTGAGCAGCGGAGCCACCCAAGCGTCTTGGATTCCGGATGCCTCCAGCTTGACCGACTCCAGCGAGGAAATGTGCCCGAGGTGTTCGATGAAGGCGACGTTGTAGGGATCGTCTTTCTCTTTACGATGATCGTGCGCTTTGCCGCCCAGGATGTTGGTGCTGACCTGCGTCAGCGTATCGAAGATCGCGATGTCTCCGCCTGCCGCTTTTTTCAGCGTCTCCGGCGTGGTGTTGACTTTGGTGAAAGACCCCGGTGAGCTCTCAATGGTGCGGATGACGGCCACAACATGCGGATGCCGCTCCGTCGCCGCAAGAATGGCGTCCACATGCTCCGCCAGCGACTGTTTCAGCGACTCGTCTTTCGTCGCGGCGATGACTACATCGAGATCCTCCCGCGATACGATCTTGGAAAGATCGGGTACAGCTCCCTGCAACGTGGCAAATGGTACGAGGAGCAGAACGGTGAGGAGTGTGATGAGGTTCGTGGTCATTACTCTCTTGTCTTCGATTCCGGTTCTTCGCCTTCCATAATCGCGAAACCTTGATTGCGTCGGAGGGTTTAGAACCGGTATCGCTTTTTGGGAAGGGATGGACTCATGACTAGATCGACCTGTGGTATCGGAACTCGATCCGCAAGTGCTATTTGGAAGAACCGGGTAGGCCTTTTGCAATTTCGACTTGCCTTCGCATTCGTGTTGATCACAAGTACGTGTCTAGGGCAATCGAATCGGCCGCCGATGCCGGCTCACGGGCCTTGGAATAACGACGTTGATCTCTTTCGCGTCGATACTTCCGGTGCGTCAACGAAAGTGCATTCTTTCGAGCGTGCGGGCGTGCCGACGGCGGCCAGGATGTCGGACGGACGATTGATCGCGGCCTTTCAACACTTTCCGAAAGACGACCAACGAAACTTTGATCGCGTGGCGATTTCGTTTTCAGATGATGAAGGGCTGACGTGGACAGCGCCGCGGCCGATGAATATCCAAGGGATGGAGGCGGGAATGGCGCGACCGTTCGATCCAACGTTGGTTCCGCTCCCCGACGGTAATGTGCGAATGTATTTCACGTCGAATCGCAGCCCCGATTTTCGAATCAGCACACCGAAGATCCATTCAGCGTTCTCGAAAGACGGATTGAACTACGTCTTTGAACCCGGAATACGTTTTGCCGTGGAAGGTCGCATCACCATCGATTGCGCTTGCGCTCTTCACAAAGGAGAGTTTCACTTAATCGTTCCCGACAACGGGACTGCCGCGCAGATGCAGCAGGAAATGCAGTCGCGTTCAAAACCGCGAGCGCTGGGCGCCTATCACGCGATCAGTTCGGATGGATTGAACTTCAAACGGATCGATGATCTTTCGGCTTCGCAGTCCAATCGATGGTTGGGGAACGTTCAAAGCGAAAACGGGACGATGTTTTTTTGGGGAACAGGCCCCGGACCATGGCCGCTCACCAGCGTCGATGGCAAACAGTGGGCCGCATCGCAACAGTCGATGCGGATCACCGGAGCCGATCCGGGCGTCGTCAAGCTTCGCGACGGTTCTTGGTTAATACTGGCAACGAGCCCACCACGACGCGGGACGATGGGCAATGATCGACTTGGTCAGACAGACACGAATTCCCGCCCGATGAACGTGGCAACGAATCCATCCTCGACGCGAGGTCTCCAGGAATTCGGCAAATCACCACGCGTTCAAATTCGGCCGATCCAGTCAAACTATCGCAGTGCACCGCCGACGGCCACGGGTCGGTTCGCGACCGGGCAACCCGCGGATTTGGTGCTCGGGGCTGAGGGATTCAATCGGAGCGGGGGTTCGAACGTATTCAACCATCCGACCGGTTTGGCGACCGATGGACACTCACTCTTAATGACCGACCGCTGGAACAACCGCGTGCTGATCTGGAAAACGGCGCCCACAGGAAATACACCGCCAGATCTTGTGCTTGGCCAGCCCGATTTTGATCAGAATCGTTCTGGTGTCGGTTTGGATCAAATGAATTGGCCCGGTAACGTTGCGATTGCACCTGACGGAAATCGCATCGCCGTGACCGATACCAACAATGATCGCATCTTGATTTGGAACTCATTTCCGAAGAAGTCGGGACAAGCTGCCGACCTTGTGCTCGAACTCGACAAGCTCAATGGCGACTTCGATGGGAATGCTGCGTCGCGTTTCGATTCCGGGCGTCGGCCAATGATGCGAATGAGCTGGCCTTGGGGAGTTTGGACCGACGGTGAGAAACTCGCAGTCGTCGCGACTCACGGTTCAGCCGTGTTGCTTTGGAATCAGTTCCCTTCGACGAGTAATCGTCGCCCAGATGCCGTCTTGCGACCCGAAGGAGCAGGAACACCGCGCAATGTAACGAGCGACGGCAAGACATTCTTCGCCGTGAGCGATCACAATTATCGCGATCCCGCGGGCAGTGACTTAAGTCGTCCGGCGACGATGGTCTGGAATCGGTGGCCGACGGAAGCGGAAGTCTCACCCGACTTTGTCTGGCGAGAATGGCTAAAGGGATCGTTTACTCCGGCGCGAGGCTTGGTGATGGCCGGTATTCAGTCGGTATTCATTTGGGATAAAGCTCCGAACGGCGCGAATGTCGATCCTCAAGTTTTTATGCGTCCAGAAGGCTATCGCAACGGCGACGGTCCCGACGCGGTGGTTGCTCAAGGCCGGCTCTACGTTTGCAACTATAACAGGGCAAACCTGCTTGGCTGGAACAGCTTACCGACTCGAGACCATCAGCCGCCCGATTTCTCGGTCGGTAGTGATACGCCGAGCCAGGACACGTGGTCGGAACGAAACTTCATCCAGAATCCGGCCTTGGCGAGTGACGGAAAGAGTCTGTTCGTCGGGTCGGATTTTGATCGCAAACTATTCGTCTGGAAAAATCTTCCTGACGAGAGCGGCGTCGCTCCGGACTGGGTTTTCGATTTGCCGGAAGGACCGTGGGATATCGGGACCGACGGCACGCGTCTGGCTGCTGTCGGTCGGGACACGATCTATCTTTGGGATTCGCTGCCGCTGGAGGGAGAGCAACCGAGTCGCACCCTTTCCCGCAATGTCGGCGGAACGGAGTTAAGAGAATTGACCGGCGTCGCGCTCGACTCGAAGTACTTTTACGTCGCCGATCGACAAGCCGGCGCCGTTCACGTATGGGACAAGTCACCCGATTCGAACACGCCGCCGATTTTGTCTTTGGAGGTCGAGAACCCTGGAAGATTATCGAGCGACGGAAAGTATCTCGTGGTGTCGCCCTTCGAGAGTCACGATATCCTGGTCTATCCGGTTGACGAACTCGGCCGCGACAATCGCCCCTATCGAGTTTCGGGACGCGGCCTGTTCAATCTGCCGGGGCACGCGATTGCCGCGAATGGCCGCTTTATCGTTGCCGACCGAAGTAACAATCGCGTCCAAGTTTGGAACGATATCAGGGACGCAATCGCGGGTCATCCGGCCGATGTGTTTCTCGGAGCACAGGACGGCGATGACCGACGACCGGGACTTTCAGAGCGCAAGATGATCATGCCCGGTTCGCTGGCCTATACGCCCGGAAGGTTGTGGGTCGGTGAATTCAAGTTCTCGACGAGAATTCTCCGATTTACTGAGGCTCCGTAAACCGGTGGCAACCAACGCGCTCGCGACCTTGAACTCCTGATCCCAAGCAGCGTCACGCCGACGGTCGCCGCGAGCTGAGTGAAATACTCCCGCGCGATGCCGCCGACGCTACGCGGATCGCGTCCTTCACCCAGTCGTCGTAGGGCAGGCTCCTGCCTGCCTCGCCCGCTCGTGAAAACCAGAACCGGTCGGCAGGAGCCGACCCTACTGACTCAAATCCTGCTTTCGACAGGCTATTTCTCCGGCGTGGCGTGTTTGCGCAGTCGCTCGGCCATCTTCGGTCGGTCCTGCTCGATCTGCTTCAGGTCGAGCTTCTGGTTGATGCCGGTGCCGATGGCACTATAGAAGTCGGCCAGCCCCTGATCCCATTTGCCGGACACCACATCGACCGGCGTTTCGCCGTTGTTGTTCTTCGCGGTCAGTGAGGCGCCCTTGTCCAGCAGCAGATTCACCACTTCCTCGCGGCAAAGGAATCCGGCGGCGTGCAGCGGGGTGTTTCCGTCCGTCGTGCGTCCGGACGGGTCCGCCCCGAGGTCGAGGAGGTACTTCACGGTCTCGACATCCCCCCGCATCGCGGCCGTCATGAGCGGCGGTGAGCCGTCGGACAGTGGGCGGTTCGCCGTGGCTTTGTCGCGGATCAACCGCTTCACCGCCGCCAGATCGCCGTTGCTGAGTGCCGCCGGTATGCCGCCCCACGGCGTGGTGCTCACGCGGATCAGCTCCTGCTTCACCGCTTCGGCCGTCGCCGCGTCCTTCGCTACGTGGATGATGAACTCGTTGCTGAACGGCCCCTCCGGCACCTGCACTTGCAGGAGGTGCATTCCGTCTGGCGGCAGCGCGGCGAGGGTGATGACAACCTGCTCGTCCTTCTCGCCATTCTTCACGTTGGCAGTGCCTTCCACTCGGCGGCCGTCCACAAACAGGCGCGCGTCATTGCCGAAGTGCCGCCCGCTCACTGTCATGCTCGTCTGCTCCGGGTGCAGGACGGGGAAATCCTGCCGCCCGCGTTGCCGCTCGATCGGGCCGAGTGTCCAGAGCGCCGGCTGCGGGTGATCGAGCGTGGCCTTCGCCCCATGTCGCGCGGTGACGGTGCCGACGAACTTGCCGTCCGCGGCGAGGGTGAGCAGTTCTTGTCGCGTGAACGTGGTGGATTCGCCAGACTTATTGACGTAACTCCCATCGATGAACTGCAGCGCCAACGGTTCCGCCTTCCCCTTCAGTTGAACGCCGTCACATTCCAGCACCACAGCCCCGTCGTCGGCCGCCTTCTCCAACGCGGTCAACAGGTCGTTGGTGACTGGATCGCTCGCGGTGGACTTGTTCAACGTGGCTTGTCGGGCGAATGCGCCGGAGAACCCGGTCCCCATCTCCAGCACCATGTCCCAGATCGAATCGAACCGTGGCCGCCCGCCCCATGACATCCGCCACACGTCACGTTCCGGGGCCCCCCTCTCGGCCATCGCACGGTAGAAAGGGAACTCGATGATGTTCAGCCGGCCCTGCGGCAGGATGAGCCAGCGGTCCTGTGCCCCGCGCCAAGTCGGCGCATCCATGCCGGTGCCGGGGGTGTTGGTGCTGACCAGAAACGGCATCCGGTGACAGTTGCCACACACGTTCGCGGTGCGTTGTTTCGGGTCGTGGTCGCCACTCACGTGGAACAGTCGGAACCCCGACTTCGCACGGTCCGAGAGTTCGTCCGTGTACGCACGATTGGGGGCCGGCGGATACGGCACGCCGAGCAGGTAGACGGCCATGTCGTCGCGTTCCTGCTTCGACAACGCACCCGCCTTGCCCTCGTTGTTCTGCGACTCGTCGCCGACCAGGTGCATCGTCGAGGCCAGCCCGCCGTCGATCAGGTGACGGGTGCTGCTCGCCGGCACGTCGGCCTTGCTGTTCAGCTCGACCGGCTTGGAAACGCTCGCCGAGTGGATGCCGCCGTGCGGGTCGCCGGGGATGCCGTCCCAGTGGAACGGGACGGTGTCTCGCAGGCCGCGAACCGGCATCGTACTGCGGGGTTGAATCTGGTTGCCGCCGGTGACGATGGGCGTGTCGAGCACCCACAGTAACTGATCGGTGTGCCCGTCTGGGTGACAACTGGCGCACGAGAACGTACCGGTGGTGGACGCGTTCGCCGTGTTGAACGCGATCCGCCCGAGCTTGAACGTCGGATTTGTCGGGTCGTCGAGTGTGATGGTGGCGACCGCGTTCGGCTTCGTCCGATCCGCGAGGTCAACGAGCGTGACGGTGTTGGCGAGTGCGTTCAACACCCAGGCCTGATTGCCGTCGAGCGCGACACCCCGCGGCCCCGCCCCCACCTGGACGCGGCCCAG
>VGZA01000116.1 GCA_016872775.1 Planctomycetota bacterium
AATCCAGGCGAGAATCCAGGCGAGAATCCAGGCGAGAATCCAGGCGGCGAAGCCGACGGCGCGGTCGCGGGTGCCGAGGCCGACGCGGCAGATGAGCCCAAACCGGCCGGGACCGAACGGCCCGGCGCGAAGGCGCCGGTGAAAGTCACTTACGACTTCGACGAGGCCAGGATCGCCGACCGCATTCATCGAATTTCGATTCCCAATACGGCCGAAAATGAACTGCTCTGGTCCCCCGACTCCAAACGGCTGGCATTTATCGCCAGCGTGAACGGGACGCGCGGTTTATACGCGGTGGAAATCCCCGAAGCACTCGCGCCGAAACCGCTGACGACCGAAACCGGCGCTCGTTCGATCTGGTTGTCCGAAGGCAATCAGATCGTCTGGATCTCGAACGGCACGCTGACGAGTTTCGCCGTCAGCGGCAAATTGACGGCCTATCGGTTTTCGGCCCAGCAAGCCGTCGATCGGGCCGAACGGCAAAAGGCGATCTTCGATCAGTGCTGGCAGACGATGCGTGATCGCTTCTACGACGAACGGCTCGGGAATCGTAACTGGGACGCGGTGCGACGCAAGTACCGGGATGTCGCCGGGGAGATGGTCGATCTGGAAGGCGTGGCGACTCTGGTGTCGATGATGCTGGGAGAACTTAACGGCTCGCACATGGGTTTCACGCTGCAACCGGCAACTCCGGTCGGCGCCGCCCCGCCCGCGCCACCGGGAGCACCGACGCCCACGCCGACCCCCAGTCCGCGCAGCCGAGGTGCCTCCGGAAGCTGGACGGAAAGCACCGCCCACCTGGGACTCCGCTTCGTCGCCGATCATAAGGGCCCCGGATTGCTCGTTCGCGACATCATTCCGGATGGTCCCACCGATCTCGTCAGCACCAAAGTCGAAGCGGGTGAAGTGCTGTTGGCCATTGATAACAAGCCGGTCGATCCTGATCTCGACCTGACGACCGTATTGAACGGTCCCGAACAGCGTGACATTCGCCTCAAAATTCGTGGCAAGAACGGGCAGGAACGAGAAATCACAATTCGGCCGATCAGTTACTCGACCGCCGTCTCCAACCTGTACGACAAGTGGCTGCTCGACAACCGAAAGCATGTCGAGCAGGCCAGTCAGGGCAAACTCAGCTACCTGCATATCCGTGGGATGAATGAAGTGAGCTTTCATAAGTTCGAGGAAGAACTCTATTCCGCCGGTGTTGGAAAGAGCGGGCTGATTATTGATGTCAGGGAAAATGGTGGTGGTTCCACCGCCGATCATCTGCTGACGGCCCTAACCCAGCCGACGCATGCGATCACGGTCCCCCGGGGCGGGCAGCCGGGATATCCGCAGGACCGCAAGATTTACGCGACCTGGAATAAACCGATCGTCGTTCTGTGCAACCAGAACAGCTTCAGCAACGCCGAGATCTTTTCGCACGCCGTCAAGACCCTGGGCCGAGGAAAGCTCGTCGGCGTCCCTACCGCCGGCGGCGTCATCAGTACCGGCGCGAAATCGATTATGGGGGTGGGCACCATTCGCCTGCCCACCCGTGGCTGGTTCCTTATGAACGACGGGCAAGACATGGAACTGAACGGCGCCGTCCCGCAGCACCTCATCTGGCCCGAGCCTGGGCAGTTGCCGCAAGGTAAAGACCTGCAGTTGGACAAGGCAATCGAAGTGCTGTTGGCGGACGTCCAGGCGTTTGAGCAGCGCCCCCAGCCGGCATTGAAAAAGGCGAGCGAACGTCCGGGGGAAAAATAGTCCGCCGCCGATTGCCAATAAATCCTCCTGCGCGGCGAAATAGGGCTGTACATCAGGCTTTTTGTCCGAACAGGAATCGGGAAGATGGACTATCCTCAACAATACCAGAACGTACCCGCACCCGCTGGAATGGGTTCGGGCACCAAATTCGTGCTCGGCTGCGGCGCCATCGGCTGCGGAATGCTCGTGCTACTCTGCTCGGGCATCGCCGCCCTGACCTATTGGGGCGTTGGACGCGTGTCGCAAATGGCCGAAGAATTCACGAATGAATTCGAAGCCCGCGGCTTCGAAGTCTCGAGGGGTCACGTCATCAAACTGACACAAAAGCCCGACAAGCCCACGATTTTTGTGTGCCAGGTTCTTCATATTGATGAAAAGGTCGATGTCGACATCGCGGCGGTGGTCCAGGTCATGGAAATCAACGCGGATGTCGATGGAGATATCGAATTTCTCGGCCAAGTTCTGACGCTAAAACCGGGCGTGACTGTCAATGGCAATATCCATGCGCGTGCCGCCCAGATTATCAATATTATTGACGGGACTGTCGTTGGCAAAGTCACCGGTACTTATCAGGCTGTCAACGGCACTCCCCAGGGCCAGACGATCTTGCGGCAAAGTGGCATTCTTAAATCGGAATCGGAACTCGAGATCCCGCTCGATGAACAATCGGCGAAGCCCGAATCGCCGACGGATGCTCAACCGCCTGCGGAATCCCCTTCCGCGGCCGATCCAACTCCTCCCGCCGACGCGCCCCCAACGACCGCTCCTGCCGCGCCTTTACCTCCCGCGACCGATCCGGTCGCTCCGGCTCCCGCAACTGCTCCTGTGGCACCCACTTCACAGCCGGAAGTGCCGATGAAACCTTCGGCGGAGCCGAAGTAGTTCGCGCAACCCCGACGAGGTTTTTCCGCCGCGCAGTGGCCGTGGTACACTACATTAACGCCAACCAGTTCGCCACGATGCGTCGCCGATTCGTTTCGGTCTCGGCGACGTCGGTCGGTGTCGGTGGGCCGGTGCACTCGACCGAGAACTTGGATCGGGACGATGGTACCCAGGGTAGCCGGATTACCGGCACCCTTGGCTACGTTGTAGATCCCCTTCGGGGAACGGGCCACTTTTTCGAGGCTCGCCGGCTGGCACGGCGTTGCGATCGGCTTGTTTGTCGTAGAAAACGGCGGAGTGGGTCTATAAGCCGGGTTTTGTACGCGGCGAATCGCCGCGCGAAGGTCATTTCTCTAGGGCATGCATTGCTGCATGTCTCAAGCAGCCTACCCGGAAGTGGGTGCGGATCGGGTCGATCCGCGGCGGCTTTCGCCGCACTCTTTCCTGTTTGGCCTTGCTCCAAGTGGGGTTTGCCGAGCAGCCAGGTCACCCTGGCCGCTGGTGCGCTCTTACCGCACCTTTTCACCCTTACCGGCATCGAGGCCGGCGGTATGCTTTCTGTTGCACTTTCCCTGGCCTTGCGACCGGTCGGTGTTACCGACCACTTTCACCCTGGGGAGCCCGGACTTTCCTCTCGCGGGACCGCGTACGACCCCGCCAGCGACCCTCCGACCCACTCACTGCCGTATCGCAACCATAGGCGACATCGGCTGCCGATGGAAGTCCCCGCCTGCCGGAAAGGCCGATGTCGCGTCGGTCTACTCGGTGGGAAAGCCTCGTTTGCGCAATAGCGATTTGGTATCGACGTCCCGTCCGCGGAATGCTCGAAACCCGTCGGCCGGATCGATAGTGTTGCCGACCGAAAGCACCGTATCGTGCAAACGGCGGGCGATCGTTGGATCGTAGTAGCTGCCCGCTTCCTCGAAAACCTCCGCGGCGTCGGCAGTCAGTGCGTCCGACCAGAGATAACTGTAGTAGCCGGCGGAATAGGCGTCGCTGGAAAAGATATGGTTGAATTGCGGCATGCGGTGCCGCATCACGATCTCGCGCGGCATGCCCAGTTCCTTCAGCGTTTCACGTTCGAAACGATCGGGATCGACTTCCCGCTCACCCAGCAGATGCACTTTCATGTCGACCAGCGCACTGGCCAGGTATTCCACGGTGGAGAACCCTTGGTTAAACGTCGCTGCCCGCTTAATCTTCGCCAGCAGCTCGCCCGGCATCGGCTTGCCGGTCTGGACATGCACGGCGAAGCGGTTCAGTACTTCATCCGTCGAAAGCCAATGCTCGTTGATCTGCGACGGAAACTCGACATAATCGCGCGCGACCGCGGTCCCCGCCTGCGAACGGTACTGAACGTGCGAAAGCAGTCCGTGCAATGCATGCCCGAATTCATGGAACAAGGTGTTGGCGTCGTCCCAGGAAATCAGAATCGGTTCGCCCGGCCCGGCGGGGACGAAATTCGAATTATTGGAAACGATCGGCGTGATCGGCGTGCCCATGTTTTCCTGAGGACGGTAGGCGGTCATCCAGGCACCACTGCGTTTTCCGGGTCGCGCGTAAGGGTCAAGGTACCAGAGTCCGACGTGGTGGCCGGCTTTGTCGGTTACTTCCCAGACCCGCACATCAGGGTGGAAGACCGGGACATCGTCGATCGGCTTGAACTGCAGACCGAAAAGCTGTCCTGCGGCCCAATGCATTCCTTCACGCAGTTTGTCCAGTTGCAGATACGGCTTGACCTCGTTGAAATCGAGGTCGAACTTTGCCTTGCGAACTTTTTCCGCGTAGTAGCGGTAGTCCCAGGGCTCGATGGTGATCCCGGCCCCTTCGCGGTCGGCGATTGCCTGCATATCGGCCACTTCCTCGCGCGCTCGAGCGACCGCCTTCGGCCAGACCTTCAACATCAAATCCATCGCGGCCTGGGGTGTTTTCGCCATCTGCGGTTCGACGCGCCAGTGGGCATGCGATTCAAAGCCCAGCAGCTTGGCCCGGGCCCCTCGCAGTTTGACGATTTCCGCGATGATGGCGTTGTTATCATGGGCGTCCCCGTTGTCGCCCCGGTCGTAATAGGTGCGCCAGATTTTTTCCCGCAATCCGCGATTCCCGGCATAGGTAAGGAACGGATCCATCGAGGACCGCGTGTTTGTAACGGCCCATTTGCCCGCTTCACCGCGAGTTTTTGCCGCATTCGCCATCGCCGCCACAACACTGGCCGGGAGTCCATCCAGATCCGCCTCCCGTTCGATCCAGGTCACATATTTCTGTTCGTCGGCCAGGACGTTCTGGCTGAACGCGGTGAACAGACTGGCAAGCCGGTTGTTGATCTGTGCGAGCTTCATTTTGTCGGCAGCGTTCAATTTTGCGCCGCGGCGTACAAACTCCCGGTAACGATCCTCGATCAAACGTTTCTGAGCCAGATTGTACTTCTGCTGTTCCCTTTGCTCGTAGATCCGCGTGATCCGTTCGAACAATGCCGCATTCTGAAAAATCCGGTCGCTGTGAGCCTGCAATTGCGGCGCGACGATCTTCTCCGCATCCGGAATCGGTCCGAGATTGAGATTGGACGTATGCACGCCGAACATCGCCTGCAGTCGCGTCAAAGCGCTCCCCGCCCGCTCCATCGCCACCATCGTATTTTCAAAAGTCGGCGCCGCAGCCTGTTTCGCAATCGCGTCGTAGTCCGCATCGGCCAGGCCGATCGCCTGCTCGAACGCCACGACGAACTCCTCCGCACGCACCTGATTCCAGGGCGGCACTCCGCCATAGGGTCCCGTCCAGGTAGCCAGCATCGGATTGGTCTCCCGAGGTTCAAGTGCGTTTACGCCAGGATTGAGAACGGCGGAAAACAGGAAGGCAAGCAACGCTCCGGTCGGGAGCAGAGTCCATGGACGGGATCGAACATGACGCGGGCAGACGGCATCGACAAAGTTCATGCATACGGCCTTCATAGGAGGTGCTTCGGAAAATTGGCATGGAGGCGGGAGGCGGGATACGATCGGCAAAGTCTAGCAGAAACGGGGCGGCATTTGAACGATTTCCCGGCGTGTGGTAGGCTCGTAACGCTGGAAAATTTCGGATTCGGAAGCGACGGGGCAGGCCTCCTCCGCTTTCGGCCCGCTTGAGGAACCG
>VGZA01000117.1 GCA_016872775.1 Planctomycetota bacterium
TTGGCGTGATTTGGTACCAACGATCCTGGAGAGCCAGCGCATGAATCGCTTAACCGCGTGCCCAACGGGCCGCGCGAAGTCGAAAGTCATAGCCACAGGCCAAACGCGGGCCGTTGGCCGCGCAGCTAGACGAAGACGCGGGATTTCGTACGCTCCGGCTAATCCTTCTTGTCCCTTGAACAACTGACCGTCAAGCCTTAGGTAAATCCATGCGAACCGTATCGAGCTTGTATCACCACTCTGTTTCTCTGTTGATCGTGGGCTGGATCATCGCGGCCGTAGCCTGCAGCGCGGAGCCTGGTCCTAATCGAGTCAACGCCCAGGAAATCAAGAACAGCGTGGGGATGAAACTCGT
Source organism: Planctomycetota bacterium (assembly GCA_016872775.1). Classification (GTDB taxonomy): domain Bacteria; phylum Planctomycetota; class Planctomycetia; order Pirellulales; family Pirellulaceae; genus VGZA01. Next base: position 356 of record VGZA01000117.1, read on the forward strand.
GTTCATCCCGCCGGGAAAATTCTTGATGGGCTCGCAGGAAAACGAGTCGGGCCGCGAGGCTCAAGAGGTGCAGCACGAGGTGGAACTCACCAAAGGGTTTTACCTGGGAACGCATGAAGTCACAGTCGGCCAGTTCAAGCAGTTCGTGGCCGATGCAAAATTTCAGACCGACGGCGAACGGGATGGCAAAGGGGCCTACGGCGCCAACGAGGCGGGCAAGATCGAAGAGATGCACGCCCGGTTCACCTGGAAGAGTCCCGGGTTCGAGCAGACGGACAATCATCCGGTCGTTGATGTTTCCTGGAGCGATGCCAAGGCGTTCTGCAAATGGCTCAGCGAAAAAGAGAAGAAGACCTATCGGTTGCCAACCGAAGCTGAATGGGAATACGCCTGCCGCGCCGGCACGAAGACGGCGTACGTCCATGGCGACGATCCCGAAGGCTTGGCGACGACGGGTAACGGAGCCGACGCCACCGCACGAGCCAAGTTTCCCGGTTGGTCCATCGGCATCAAGGGGCAGGACGGCCACCTCTTCACCGCCCCGGTCGGTCAGTTCAAAGCGAACCCGTTCGGCCTGTTTGACATGCACGGCAACGTCTGGGAATGGTGCGAAGATTGGTACGTGCCGAACAGCTATTCGAAAGAGAAGCAAGTCGATCCGACCGGGCCGGCGACGGGTCAAGCCAAAGTCCAACGCGGCGGCGGTTGGTCGAGCGACTTCAAACGTCTGCGTTCCGCCGCCCGCGTCGGCCGCGATTCGGTCGCCTATCGCGGCTGTTACCAGGGGTTCCGCGTGGTGCTCGATCCGCAGCCCCGCCAGGAACAGGCCGCGAAAACCAATCCTCAAGTCATCGCGGCGCGTGACGCCAAGCTCGCCAAGGATTTCGAGTACTTGGTCTTCGATCTTGGCCAAGGGGTTGAGTTCCGGTTGGTGAAGCTGCAAGCCAAAGGGCAGACGTTTCGCATCGGTTCATCGAAGCAGGAGCAAGTGGCGGTTCTCGCAAAATATTTTGGCGGTAAGAATCCGGCACACGGGAAACTCGATCTCGAAGATGAACAGCCCGTGACGCTCACCGATGACTTTTTCTTGGGGCAGTACGAGGTGACGCGCGGGCAGTTCCGACGCTTTGTCGAGGAGACCGGTTATCAGACGATTCCGGAGCTGACTGACGGCGGCAAAGGTTGGGATGCGAAGGAGCAGAAGTTTGTCGGCGCGGACAAGCGGTTCAGTTGGCGCGACACGGGGCTGGACTTTCAGACGGACGATTATCCCGTAGTGAATGTGGCGATCGACGACGCCCGTAAGTTCTGCGAGTGGCTGCTGAAGAAATGCGATGGTCGCACGAAAGTTCGCGAAGTCCGCTTGCCGGGCGAGGCCGAGTGGGAATTCGCCTGTCGCGCCGGTAGCCAGACACGTTTCTTTTTCGGCGACGACGACGAGCGGCTTGTCGAGTTTGCGAACGTGGCGGACGCGGCCGCTCGCGAGAAGAAATTGGCTCCGGTCACGCTCAACGGCAGCGACGGTTTTCCGTTCTCGGCTCCGGTCGGCAGGTTGCAGCCGAATCCGTTCGGGCTGTACGACATGCACGGCAACGTGTGGGAGTTCTGCGAAGACTTCTACGGAAAGTACTCGGCCCTGCCGAAGGAACGCAATGCACTGCAGACCGTGCAGCAGGGAGAGATTCGCCCAGTGATGCGCGGCGGCGCGTGGCACCTGACAGGGAGCGACTGTCGTTGTGCGAATCGCTTTATCGTCGGATCGACGGGTCGTTACGCCACGGGCGGATTTCGCGTTCTCTGCCTTCCGTAAACCAGGCTACGGCTGGAAGCCCCAGCCACGTGCGCGAAACTTGAAACTTGCCAACTTGTAACTTTGCAACCTGCAACCCTCGGACTTCCATGAACCATCGATTCTGTCTCACCGCGCTGATCTGTATCACGTCCTTGAACTCCGCCTGGCTCCGAGCGGCTGAGACCGACCCGAACGCCGATCGTGCCGCCCTGCCAACCGTCCCGCCGGGGTTCGAGGTCAAGTTCTTCGCCAAGGAACCGCTCGTCCGGCAGCCGTGCTCGATGGCGTTCGATGCCAAGGGGCGGCTGTTCGTCGGCATGGGACCGCAGTACCGGAACCCCACGCCCACCACGCCCGCCGACTCCGTCGTCATCGTGCAGGACACCGACGGCGACGGCGTCGCGGACAAGATCAAGGTCTTCGCCACCGGGTTCAACGCGATTCAATCGCTGGCGTGGCGCGGGCGGGATCTGTGGATCGCCAATGCCCCGGACCTGACCGTCGTCCGCGATCTCGACGGCGACGATGAAGCCGATGGGTACATCCGCATCTACACCGATCTGGGCAACCTGGAACATGCTCTGCACGGGCTCAATTGGGCTCCCGACGGCAAGCTCTACATGAGCAAGGGCAATTCCAAGGGGTACTCGAAATCGCACGAGTCGTCGGGTCCGGCGCCGCGGGCGTTCATGACGCTGTGGCACAACAAAGTGCATCCGGATTGGCCCGCCTTTCCCGAACCGGTGAAGTTCACCAAAGGGAATTACAAGAAGGCCTACCACACGCCGCCCGATGACCAGGGCCGCGAAGGAGGCGTGCTCCGTTGCGACGACGGCGGCGGCAATCTGGAAATCGTCTCACGCGGCTTCCGCAATCCCTGGGACATCACGCTCGACGACAGCTTCCACTGGCTGGGCACCGACAACGATGCGAACGAGGGCGACCGCATCTTCATGCCGTTCTGGAACGCCCATTTCGGCTGGAACCATCCGTGGAGTGCGCACTGGACCGATCAGCCGCATCCGCCGAGCGCCCCAGTCAGCAGTCCGCTGTTTCACGGTTCGGGCACCGGGATCATCTTCTGCGACGCGCCGCAGTTTCCGCCGGAGTATCGGGGAGTCTTCTTCATCAACGATTGGGGACGCAAAACCACTTTCGCGTGGAAGCCGACATGGGACGGGGCACTGCTGAATTCCGAAGGCCGGACTTGGAAGCCGTTCGTCGAAGGAGGCAACTCGCTGTTCCGACCGACCGACGTCGAAGTCGGCCCAGACGGCGGCCTGTGGATTCTGGGCTGGTGCGCCGAGTACGGGTCGACTCTCACGAACGAAGACGACCTGAAGAATGGCAAGTGGACCAACGAGGGGCGCGTGTTTCACGTGCGTTGGAAGGACGCCCCGCCCGCGAACTGGAACACGGCGAAGCGTTCGCAGCCGTTGAGCAAATGGTCGGTCGCGGAACTGATCGATGATTTTGCCGGGCCGTTGCCGGTCTGGCGGATCGACGCGGCGGACGAACTGGTGCGGCGCGGCGGCGCGGTCAAGGCCGACCTCATCGCAGCGCTGCAAAGCGGCAAACTCTCGACGATGCAGGAAACCTGGACCGTCTGGACGCTGGGCCGCATGCTGCCGGACGACAAGTCGATCGAGGAATTCCTGGCAACGCGGATCGCACCAGCCACGACCTCGAGTCTCAACCAGCGCATTCAAGCCGTTCGCACCCTCGCTTTCCGCATTCGTCAGCATCAGCAGGTGAAGACGTTGCCGGAAGCGGTTGGCAAGCTGCTGCAAAGCGAAGAGCCGCGGCTGCGTTTCGCCGCCGTCGATGCGATCGTGCAAGCCCGGCAGGCGTCGCTTGTGACTGCTTTGGTCGACCTGTTGGAAAAGGAACCCGATCTCGTCACGTACTACGCCGCGTGGCAGGGACTGCGCGAAATGCTGCCTGTGGCCGAACTGAAAATCCTGCTCGCGGACAAACGAGCGGGCGTCCGCAAGGCGGCCCTGCTCGCGCTGTTGGAGACGCACTCCTTGTCGGTGACAGAAGTCGGCACGCTGGCCAGCGGCGACCCGGACGGCGAGGTGGTCCGCATTGCCGATCTGCGTCTGCGGGGCAAGGCGGCTCTCGCCAGCAACCCGACGTCACCGACGGCGGCCTCCGCATCGGGCACCGGCGTATCGTTGATCGCCAACGTGAAGGCGCAAAGCCCCAAGTATTACCGCTCCGTCCCAGGCGGCGTGCGCGAAGGGGGCTTGGTCTACACCGATCGGGAATACGCGTTCAAAGAGTTTCCTCCGTCGCTGGCTCTGGCCGAACTGTTGCAAACGTCTCAAGACGATGACGGCTCGCGCGGCGACAAGTTCCTGGCGTTCGACGCGCTTGTGCCCCTACGAATGCATCTCGGACACGACGCGCGGGTTCCGATTCCCAAGTGGTTGAGCGAACGGTTTACCGCGACCGACCAGAAGATCATCAGCACCAACACGACTTACAAGATCTTCACGAGCGAGGTTCCTCAGCCTGGACGCGTGGAACTTGGCGGCAACACGGAGAACGGGGGCGGAGGCATCTCCAACTACATGGTCATCCTCGAACCGTTGCCGCTGACGCAACTCGCGCAGCCGACGACGTTGGCTCAGGGGCTCGAACATCTGCCCAAGGGCAACGCCAAACGCGGTGAATTGTTCTTCAAGCAGGTCGCCGGTTGCGCGAAGTGTCACAGCCTGAACCAGCAGAAGAACTCGTTCGGGCCGCAACTCTCCGACATCGGCGCGCGGGTGGAGCCTAAGCACATTGTGCAATCGATCGTCGAGCCGAACGCCCACATCGTCGAAGGCTTCTCCACACTGGTCATCGAGACCACGAGCGGGAAGGTACACGCCGGCGTGCTGATCGAAGAGAGTGGTCTGGCCGTGACGCTGGGCCTGTCGACCGCAGAACGACTGGTCATCCCCCGGGCAGACATCGAGACCCGCGTCACGCAGAAGATTTCGGCAATGCCGCCGTTCGACCGCCTGCTCGCGCCGGCCGACGTCGCCGACATCGCCGCGTTCCTGATGACGCAGCGGGCCAAGCCGTCCGAGGTGAAGGGATCGACGTCGGAGACCCCGAAGTCGGAAACACCGAACTCAGA
>VGZA01000118.1 GCA_016872775.1 Planctomycetota bacterium
CTTGCAGACCTCCGGCACCTTCTGCCCCTTGCCCAACCAACGCCACGTCCGCGTGACGCAGCTTCTCGATGATCTGGTCCGTCGTATGTCTCGTCTTCTTCATCTCGAAAGACTCCTTTCCGGGCTACGCCCGGATGCGATTCTCTCATCCAGAATGGACCAATTTCAGGGGGGAAGGCCAACGTCAGCGGTCCATACTCTCGACGGCAGCCAGAACCAGGGGCGAGAGATCTCCCAGCGCGCGAAGTTCCTCCGCGACGCGCCGATGCGCGAAGATGCGTACCCGCTTGACGTAATCGTCGAACTGACGCTGGGCAAGCGTGCGGACCACGGGCGACACGTCGCCCAACCATCGGTAGCATCCTTCTTTGGGAAAATGGACCTGGACCTGGAATTCGATCTCGCGCTGCACGGGGGGGGCGTCGAACAGGATTTCGTGGGGAGCGATGCGTCGGCCGAGTTTCCGACTGGCGCCGGCGGCGAATTCCTCGGCACAGGCGACCAGCCAGGGGTAGGGGCGGCGCGCCAGGCGCTGGTAAATCTCGTTCTGTTCAAAGTAGCTGAACTGTGCCAGTCGCTTGTAGAGTTGCCGGGTCGTCCCGAACAGGCCGTCGAGCAGATCGTGGGCCGGACCCTGCCCGGCCGCCGCGATCAACCGTTCAATCAAATGGTGCTCGTCGAGGCGGAACAGGGCGTCGAGATCCAGGTCGGCGTACAGCAGATGGAATGCGCGTTGGAACATCGCGGTCGCGGAACGCACCGCATGGTGCCAGTAAACCTCACTGAACATCACATAGCGGGCAAAGACGAGCATCTCGGCCGCGGTCCGGCCTTTGTCGCTGATCGCAAGCCCATCGCCCGCTTCATTCAGGCACAGGCTGCCGATCAGCCGCTGCTGGTCGAAATTGCGACCGTACGGCACCCCCGCGTGCAGGCTGTCGCGCGGCAGATAGTCCATCTTGTCGATATCGATCGGACCCGACAACAGACTTTTCAGGACGCGCGATCGAACGTCGCGCGGCTTTTCCGAAATCAGCGCCACGACTTCCCTGGGCTGGATGCCCCAGTCTTCGCGCAGATGGTCGGCGATTTCTCCTTCGAGCAGGAAACTATTGGCGAACAATTCGTGCTGCGGAACGCCGGGTAACTGAATGTCCTCGATCGGGTGGCAGAACGGCCAATGTCCCAGATCGTGCAGCAATGCCGCCACAAGAAATGTTTCCGCATGCTCGGCGGTGACAATCGCGGCAAATCGCGCGTCGTACGCCAGCTGCCTCAGAAACAGCAGCGCATTGCGATACACACCCAGCGAATGCTCGAACCGTGAATGATTCGCCGCCGGGTAGATGCGAGAAACGAGCGACAACTGGCTGATCCGCGCCAGCCGACGAAATTCGGCGGTATCCACGATCCGCGCGATCCGCGGCGTCAGCGGTACATTCAGCTCGGGCGGAATCCGCACCAACTGCCGGTGCGTATCCAGGCCCTGCAGTTCCGGGATCTGATGAATCGTTCGCATGGTCAAAATGGCGACTGGCGGACGACCAGACGCAACAACACCGTGATCAGCCCGTAGAAGGCGTAATGCAACATCCCCATGCTGAAAGTGAGTTCCATCGAGGCGAAGCAGGCGAACCCGCCCGCCACCACCATCGGTGGGACGACATACAGCAAATCATAAGACTGCAACGGTTTGTTTTCAAAGAACGCCGATTTGACCCAGCCATGCCCACCCCAGAGCGCCGCATAGACCACGCTGCAGATCAGCACGCGAATCAGCAACTGCAGACCCCGATACGGTTCCAGTTCCGAGTCGCGCAAAAAAGCATAGGCGGCCCACACGCAGCCCGGCGCAAGCAGGACGGCGCCTAGGCCGAGAACCCACTCGGAGACGTCCTTGGGATCGCGATAGGTGACGCGCGTATAGATCGACATCACCAGCACCAACAGCAACGTAACGGCGACACCGACGACGACGGGAATCGAGATCCTGGTCTCCTGCCGGAAAATCGGCTTGAGCACCCCGACCCCTTTGCTGTCCTTGGGGCCGAAATCTTCCGGCGCGTGCACGACAACCTGTTCGGAAGCCGCGGGAACGCTGATCACCACCTTACATTTCGGGCAGGGCCCTTTCTTGCCGGCAAACTGATCACTGACTTTGAATCTGGTTTTGCAGCCTGGGCAGGTTACATCGATTGGCATGGGTCGCTCAGCCTGGTGAACACGAAGGAAGCCCCGCGCCGGCGCTTACCGGTTTCCGGAACGTATGGGAAGAATTCTATGTGCGGGCCCCTCCCAGGAAAAGTAGCTCGTTGCAATCCAGCCTCGGCATTTTGCCTGCAGTTTCGCCTATTTTGCCCCGATGACGGATGGTGGGTTGCTTTGCGCCGAGCGTTTTCCTCGTTTTTCTCCCCCTTCCTCCGCTGCCACAATCGCCTCATGTTGCGAACTGCCGCCTGGCTGTTGATCGTCATCGGTTTCGGTCGGTTCGTGTTGGCAACCGACCCGGACAGGGCGCCCCTGTTTACGCGACAGGCTCGCTTTCCGATTCCGTTCCACCTGGAACGTGGCGATATCGCGGAGGTGCAGCTGTTCGTTTCCGAGGATCGGGGACAGACGTGGCAACTGGCGGCGCGCGAACCCCCTTCGGCGGGTCAGTTTCTGTTTCGAGCTCCCCGCGCCGGCATCTACAGCTTCGCGACTCGCACCATGGACGACAGCGGGCAACTGCATCCACGCGACCAGCTGTCCGCCGAGTTGCAAGTCGTCGTCGACACCACGCTGCCGCGTTTGAGTTTCGACGCGCGTTTGCTGGCCGGCGGCAATCTACTCTTGAGCTGGGAAGCACAGGATGATCAACAGCTGGCCGCGCATCCGATTCGCATTGAATATCAGGCCAACCCGAATGAGCCCTGGCAGACGGTCGACGCCGTCGCGAATCCAGCGACGGACGCGGGCGAACGGCCCGAAGGCAACCGGGCATCCGGCAGCGCCACGTGGCAACCAACCACGCCGGCGCGGATGCTGCAGATTCGGGCGGTGGCGTTCGACCGGGCCGGCAACAACGCGGTCTCGATCAAACGCGTCGTTCTGCCACCCCTTTCGGCGCGCTACTCACGGCCCTCGGCGCCAACGGTGCCGGACGCAATCGCCGCACGCGGCGCAACCCCGGGTCTCGGCGCGCCTCCAGCCGCAAATAACGCGGTGCCCTGGAACGGTCCGCCGGCGACGCCCGAAGCAGGCGCGACGCCGTTTCCTCCAAATCATCTGCGCGACAACGCACGACCGCGCGGTTCCTTTCCCGATTCGACCTCGACCACGAACGCACCACCTCTGAACGCGTATCGCATCGACGCCCTGCCTTCGACAGTCCGCCCTCCTGTTGCCGACCATGTCGCAGCCGGCGGAAGTTCGATGCCCGCGGACCCGCAGTCCAACACCACCAGAAACTCAACCGGCCGACCTCCAGGATCCTGGAATTCGCGATCGGGCGAAGCGACATTTGCGAATCGGTTCGCGTCCGGTTCCGATCCCAATCGACAGGCTGCGCCCGAGGCCGGCGCGAGCCTCCCATCGATCGACGATTCCAGCGTACCGCCAGCGCGAACCGCGCCATCCCGCCCCCGCATGGTCTCCGACAGACATTTCAGCGTCGAATATAGCGTGGAATCCCACGGGCCCGGCGGATTGGAGGCGGTCGAATTATGGATGACGCGCGATGGTGGAACGCGCTGGGAGAAGTATGGAACCGACGACGACCTGACGAGTCCCTTTCCGGTTCAGGTAGCGGACGATGGTTACTATGGGTTCCGGATTGTGATCTTCAGCCGCAGCGGACTGGCAAGCCCCGCACCGAAGCCAGGGGAACCGGCGGATATCATGATCGGGGTCGATACCGTCCGCCCCATCGCAAAAATCGCCAGCGTCAGTCTGGGCGAAGGGGCTCGAGCGGGACAACTCGATATCCGCTGGCAGGCCAACGACGCGCGCCTGGCTCGCGAACCGATCCTGCTCCAGTACTCCGATTCGATGTATGGTCCCTGGTCCGATCTCGCCGAACGGATGCCTAACGTCGGGCAGTATTATTGGACCGTGGACTGGAAAGTCCCGAAAAATGTCTACTTGAAATTGACCGTGGAAGACGATGCCGGAAACACTGCGGAACACACCTTGTCCGAGCCGCTCAATCTGCAAGCCCTGACCCCGGCAGCCCACATTCGCAGCGTGCGTCCAACAAGCGAATAATAACCGGTCGCGTCCACCGCGACTCGTATTCTTACTCGTACTCGATCGAAGACGCTCCCGCGATCTAATCTCGGTCTAGTAATCATGCTCAGTACGAGTACGAAAGCGAGTACGAGAGCGATTACCTTCCTTGCTGACTGCGAGGTGGTTCCGCGCGTCGTATTGCCTGGAACGTTTGCGACATCGATCCGCTCCCGGCAGTTCCGCCAAACCGAGCGTCGTTGGAGAAGTCGACCGGTTTGGGTTTCAACTAGCCGGTGAGTATAGATTCCGCCTCGTTCACCGGGCCTGAACAATTATTTCGGGGCCTGTTTGACTTTTCGGGCTGCGAGCTATGTTTGCATAGCCTGGGCATAGTTCCAGGCAGCCGCGACCGGTTCCTCGGTCGTTTCCTCTCCTCCCAGGCTGCCGGCAACTTACCAGCGACGACGCCTTTTCCTTGGCTTGTGTCCAGATTTCCATTCGGAAAGTGATGACATGCTTTGGTGCTTAACGCTTATTTGCGCAATTGTCGGTGGTATCGGTTATTTCGTTTCCCAGGGGGATCTGGTGGCGGCCGGAGTGCTGGCCGCCATTGGCCTGCTTGGAATGTCA
>VGZA01000119.1 GCA_016872775.1 Planctomycetota bacterium
TTCCCCTCTGCCCCCGTTCCCCGTTCCCCGTTCCCCTCTGCCCCAAACGGAATCCGATCAATTTTCGCGGCCAGAATGAAATCGTTTTCGCTCAAGCCGCCGATCGCGTGTGTCCAGATTTCGATCGTCACTTGTCGGTAGTTCGCCAGGTGCAGGTCGGGGTGGTGTCCTTCGGCTTCGGCGAGTTCCGCAACCTGTTGAAAAAACCGGATGGCGGTCATGAAGTCTTTCGCCACCCAGCTTCGGTGAATGCGTTTCCCATCCGAGGTCAATTGCCAATCGCTCAGGGCGTGCAGATGGCGATCGGTCTCTTCGCGCGTGCAGACGGGTACTCCGCCTTCGCAGGGCACACATTTTTTCGTTGTCAATTCCTGTCGCGACATGGGACATCTTCCTTTTCCTTGTTGTGCAGGTCGTCGCGCCGGGGGCGGTAGGGCGGCGACTGCGTGGTGTTGATCGTCGATCAGAATCGTCCGCTGCGGACTTGAAAACGGGTGGGCTTGCCCGCATTCTCGCCGCCCTGCTGGACCCAGTCGGCAGTCCAACGGAGCATCGTTTCGATGTCGGTTTGAGGTTCTCCGAGCTGCTGGTAGGCAGCCACACCGTCGTTCAAGAGCGCCGAAGTGGATTCTTCGCCGAAAAATACCGGTTCCCGGTTCATCGATCGGGCCATTTTCTGGCAGACCTGCCGCACGGACAAGAATTCGCGGCCCGCGAGATTCAGAATCGCCGCGGGCTGCTCCGCACAGCGGAGTGCCTGCAGGGCCATCGCATTCGCGTCGCGTAACCAGATCACATTGACAAACCCCATCGCCAATTCGACCGGCTCGCCACTTGCGACCTGTCGGGCAAGGTCGACGAGCACGCCGTAGCGGAGTTCCGTGGCGTAGTTCAGTCGCAGTAGCGCCAGGGGAAACCCCCATCGCTGGCTGGCATAACTGTACATCCGCTCGCGTCCCACCGCGGTCATCGCATATTCGCCGTCCGGGCGCAACGCGTCGGACTCGCGGGAGCCGACGCCAGTTACCGTTGGCCATTCCGATGACGGCACGCCCGATGACGTCGCGGCATTGTGTGAATTGTGGGCCGAATCGACCAGCCCGGCCGGCAATTCCACCATGCCATAAACATTGCCCGAAGAGAATGCGACGATCCGGCTGCGCGCGTAGCGTTCACTCACGAGCATCGGCAGGTAGCAATTCATCGCCCAGGTCAATCCGGGATTGGCCGAGGCACCGAACTTGAACCCCGACATCGAGACCACCAGGGGCGCGTCGGGCAGATTCCGCACGGCCTGGGCATCGAGCAGGTCGCAGGAGATCGTCTCCACGCCCCAGCTTGACAGTTTCTCACGGAGTCCTGGCGTCGAAAATCGCGAGACGCCGATCACGCGCCGGCGCAGTCCGGCGGCGTCGAAGGCGCGCCGAGCCATCCGCGCCATGGTCGGCCCCATTTTGCCGCCGACACCCAGCAGAATCAGATCGCCATCAAGGGTCGCCAGAGTCTGTACCACGTGCTCGGGCGGACGGCTGAGATGGTCTTCTAATTCCTCCACTGAGCGCGGACACGGTTCACCGGATGCATCGTTCATGTACCGCTCCTATCCGCAGCGGGCTCGACGGTGCGCCGACGCACAATGCGAGTGGCCAACTGCGGCATTATCTGAAAGGACGACGAATATCTTGTCAATCTTGCCTACCTTCCGCCCCGATGCGATCGTTGTCGTTCCGAACCGGGCGGATCGCCAGGTCTCTTGCGCGGGGGAGCGACAACAGATTCATGCCGGATCTACGGATGATCCGATGTAATCAGTAATCTCGGCTCCGCACGGCCGATCGTTACCCCTTCTCCAGCCCTGCCGAACTCATCCTCGAATACGGAATCCAACCCCATGAAACTGTCGATGCGCACCTGGCTTCGTTGCCTTGGATCGTTGTTGCTGCTGGGCGGAATTGTCCTGAACGCCACCGACGGCGCCAGCGCCAAAGAACCAAACTCGAGGGAATCAAACGCCAGGGAATCCAAAGCCCCCCGGCAGCTGCTGATTCCCGGCACGGGACAGTTGGTTGTGCAAGTGGGCGACGATTTTGAAGAGGAGGACTGGGAATACGTGCCCAGTGCGCCCAAGAGCAGTGAGAACATTGATCGTGCTCAGCGGTTGCCCGGCGGTATATCGAAGAATGGCAGGTTCTACGAGGGGGTGATGCGGGGCCAGCCTTGCGTCGTCAAGCGGGTCGAGACGCCACCCGGCGGGCTGCCCGAAAGCAAGGGCTCGCTGCTGTTGCGTTCACTCTGGACTGGCATTCCCGGCAACCCGACGTACCAGATGCAGCAGGACGACTTCATCGTGGACGTGGAAAATCGGCTCGGAGGAGCGATCCCCGTCCACCAGCAGCCGAGTTTTGTGACGCGCGTGTTCCTGCCGCCGGTGAGTCAATGGGAACGCCGCTCGGGTCCCCACTTCGCGGTGCGCGCGGCGGTGGACACCATGGCTTACACCACCGAATCGAAGGGCCGTGTCTTTGGACGAGAAGTGTACTACCCGGGCATGTTCATCGAGCTCGCCCGCAAGGAAGACAACGGACTGAAATACGATACGGCTCATATTCGAATTCGAGCCGACCAGATCGGCGCCGATTACCAGGGCCCGCAAATCGAGCAGACGGGCTGGTGGACGTTCGGCATGTCGTTCACCCGGGACGGGATGTTGCACTTCTTCGCCAAGCCGGGCATTGAAGACCTCACGGCCGAGGACCACATCGGCTCGCAGTTCTCCTATGGGTACCGCTGCCAGCGCTTCAAGACATTTTTCTTCAACGTCTGCAACAGCGACAACGGCCGCACCTGGTCATCGCCGTTCATTATCGACGACCCGCGGCTCTACTACATTCCCACCGAAACCGCCCGCCGCAAGTAGCTCGAAACTTAAGTAGCTCGAAACTTGTTTCGAGCAGCGTCGCACCACGACGCGTTTCGAGCGCAGCCGCGCGCCATCGACGCCCATCAAGGTACCGACACGGGACTCACTTTCTTGGACGATGCGTTCCAGACGATAATAAGTCTTCTCACCCACCCCAAAATTCGACTGGTCGCTGTCGAGAATTACTTTGCCTGTCACAGCACCGACATCCACGTCCGAAAGGTCTGACACGAGGATTCGCAAAGCATCGGGGGCAAAAAACACGTTAGCATCGCAAAGCAAAAGCACGTCAGCGGTGGAACTTAGTCGCAGCTTTGGTAATTCCTGCGGCCTTACCGGATCGTTGCGAATTGAGCATATGTTGCACACGCGGTTGGCACTTGCGGGCGATGATCTGTGCCGTATCATCAGAACTGCAGTCATCGACTACGATGATTTGCAGCTTGTCGGTGGGATAATCCGGCTGCAGTGCGTTGTTGATTTTGGCTTCAAGGATAGCACCCTCGTTAAACGCCGGTATGATTAGATCAACGGATGGCAGTCCGCAGATTCGCTGAAATGTGCCTCGCGCGCGAAATGGCAGCTTTGCCAACAAAATCGAAAGGAGAGCATAGCCAAAGCTAGAATAGCCAATTAACGCGGCCGAAAGCCAGAAAACTACAATAGCCAAATCCATCTTATGGCGGGTTAAATGTAAATGTCCAGATTAGCTGCAGGGAACAATACGTGGGAGGTCAACCTGGCCAAGGTCGTCTAACATTCGCGTTTGGAGCGTCTGAAACTTTACCGCGCAGAAGTCGCGACGCGCATTCGATAACAGCTTCGGCGTTGCGTTTCCAATTAAGCCGTGAGTCGATCGTAGCTCTTGCGGCCGCCCCGATTCTTTCGGCAAGTGATCTGTCCCCCAGAATGTGGCGAATGGCATGTTCAAGCGATTCGGCATTCTCCGGCTCAAACAGTACCGCGTCGATCCCGTCCCGGCAGATATCGAGAATATTGGGCATGCGCGGCGCCACGACAGGAATACCCATCGCCATGTATTCCAAGATTTTCATTGGTGAGGCGTAGAAAGTCGCCCGAGGGCTGACCGCAATATCCATGGCAGCAATGCATGCCGCAACGTCCTGATGGGCAACTCGGCCAGCAAACGTGACGCGGTCTGCAAGTCCAAGGGCACGCGTTTGCGATCGCAAGTCGGCCTCAATCGGTCCATCACCGACGAACAACAGGTGGAGATTATTCCCGTCGGGATTGAGTTTCGAAAATGCGTCAAATAACAATTCGATGCCATGCCAGGGGCGAAGAATGCCTACAAACCCAATAACCGTACGATCTTTGAATCCGAAGCGATTTCGCACCATCGTGCCGTCCAAATGTGGATCGAACGCATTGGGATCCGCACCGTTCGGTAACACTGTAATCTTGTCGATGGCGACGTCCCGCTGTGTTACCAGGAAATCGCGCAGTGGGCTGGAAACGGCGAAGATATGTGAGGCCATTCCGCAAATATGACGTTCAAAGCGTGCTGCCAGGCGTGGCCAACTCAACCGCGGACCATCAAATTCTGTGCGTTCTAGCGCTATTGGCG
>VGZA01000120.1 GCA_016872775.1 Planctomycetota bacterium
AACCCGTTCCCCGTAACCCGTAACCCTCTGCCACCGTTCCCCGTTCCCTAATTCCGGACTTTTTTTCCGATCCGGTGGAACCAAACGTAACTGCCATGCGTTTTGATGCATATACTGCTTTGGGATCTGTTTGTTGGGCGGATCGGAAAAACCGACTTGATATTGGCCTCACCGACCCGATTCGCGAACTAAGTTGGAATAGCCACCAGGAACGGCGCTGTTCTCAGGGGATTGACACGGCCTGTGGGCGGTTCGATCCCTTGAACAGACAGTTTGTTTGTGGATAACCCATTCCCGACTGATCACCTGTCCAGGATGGCCGATCAGCGGTGGCTACATCCGGGACGGGGCATTTATCACATTTTTTTTGCATCAAGTTGGGCAGTAGTTTCCATCATGACGATTCTCGCACCCGAAACCAGTATGTTTCCGGAAGGGCTGCTGGACGGCGACCTCGTGTCGACCGTTTCCGAGCGACGCTGGTATGCCGTGTATTCGCGTTCCCGCCAGGAGAAGGCGATCGCGCGGCAACTTCTGGGAATGGACGTTCCGTTTTATCTGCCGCTCGTGCCTAAGACGAGCATGATTCGAGGTCGCCGCGTCAAATCGCTGCTGCCCTTGTTCACGAGTTACCTGTTCATCTTCGGGACGGAAGAGGAACGGATCAAAACCTTGAGCACGAATCGAGTGGTTCAGATGTTCACCGCAACGGATGTGCAGCAGATGACGCGCGACTTGAAGAATATTCAGTCGCTGATCGAGGACGGAGCCCCTTTGACGGTCGAATCGCGCTTGCAACCAGGCACGCGGGTTCGCGTCAAAACCGGCTCGCTATGCGGCATGGAAGGGATCGTCACCTCGCGACGCGGCGAGGACCGATTGCTGGTCGCCGTGCAGTTCCTGCAGCAGGGGGTTTCGATCCTGATCCAGGATTTCCAGGTCGAGTCGATCTGACGTGTGCCGCGGTTGAGGGCCCGTCCCGAGCCCGTGCCGACGACGTAGGATGGGGCCTCCAGACCCGTCCTACGCCTATGTTTCGGACCGCCAATGCTGGCACTCTGCTCGACACCGATTCACGTTTCTAGACGGGCCAGGAGGCCCGTCCTACGACCGGGCTTTCGCTGTTTGCCAATTCCGGTCTTCCGGTTAAGATCCGGTTCAACGCGGAAGAAGCAATCAGTCAAGGATGACGCTGCCATGGGGCCGGAACTGTTCAGGACGCAATTTCGACTCGCGGCGGAGTCCGGTTTGGCACAAGGGCAGGCGGTCCTGCGGCATGAGGGCCGCGCGCTGCTTGCACTGGCCGATCGGCTCGATGCCCAATTTGATCGGGCCGTCGATCGCATCTGCGACTGTTCGGGATCGGTCCTGGTCACCGGCATCGGGAAGGCCGGGCTGATCGGTCGAAAAATCTCGGCAACCTTGGCATCCCTGGGGATTCGCAGCCATTTCCTGCACCCGGTCGAAGCATTACACGGAGATCTCGGTTGTCTTACGGCCGGAGACATGGTCCTGGCCCTGTCGTTCAGCGGCGAGACCGAGGAGCTGGTACGTCTGGCCGGGTTATTGGCGGAGCGGCAGGTCGAGCTGCTGTCGGTTACCGCCAGCCGTCAAAGCCGGCTGGGAGCGGCTTCCGCGATCGTGCTGGAACTCGGCCGGGTTGCCGAAGCGGGCCTTTTAAAACTCGCGCCGACAACCAGCACGACGTTGATGCTGGGATTGGGAGATGCATTGGCGCTGGTGGCCGCGGAACGGCGCGGCTTTGCCGCGGCGGATTTCGCGCGCAACCACCCGGGTGGCAATCTGGGTCGTCGGCTGGCGCGCGTCGAGGAAATCATGCGGCCCCTATCGGCCTGTCGGATCGCGCGGGACGACGCAACCGTTCGCGAAGTGTTCACGCAGCGGCCGACCGTCGGTCGACGGACCGGCGCCGTGATGCTGGTCGATGACTCGGGACGCCTGACCGGTCTGTTCACCGACAGCGATCTGGCTCGATTGCTGGAAAGAAAGCACGACGCGCAACTTGATGGCCCCATCCGCGACGTGATGACGCGGCACCCGCAGACGATTGCCCTTGACGCGTGGCTCGCGGATGCCGTCGAGATCCTCGCCGCGCGCAAAATCAGCGAGTTGCCCGTGGTCAACAGTGACGGGCTGCCGGTGGGCCTGATCGATATTACGGATGTCCTGGCCGATCTGCCACCCGTTCCGACCGCGCCGAACGATGCCGCCGCGCATGCTGCGAATGACGCGCGCCGGATGATTCTCCCATTTGAACCGCGCGACGACAGGGCAACTCCGCCATGATCGACTATCCATGCGACCAGATCGAACTGATTCTCTCCGACGTTGACGGCGTGCTGACGGACGGGGGAATTCTGTTCGACAATCAAGGCATCGAAATCAAAAAATTCCATATTCGCGACGGCCTGGGGATCAAACTCTGGCAACGCGCCGGCTACCGATTCGGGATTCTCACCGCCCGGAATTCGCATATCGTCAAAATTCGGACCGCGGAACTGGGTATCAACATCGTGCGACAAGGGTTCGAGGAAAAGCTGCCGGTGCTCAAGGACCTGCTGCGGGAACTGGGACTGGCCCCAAAGCAGGTCTGTTACATCGGAGACGATCTGACCGACCTGGCCGTGATCCGATATGTGGGGCTGGGCGTGGCGGTTGCCGACGCTTCGGCGGATGTCCGCGCGGCGGCACGGTATGTCACGACCCTCGGAGGCGGCCATGGCGCCGTGCGGGAATTGATCGAGTCGTTGCTCAAGACCAAAGGTGATTGGGAAGCGCTGCTGCGGCGATACGCCTGACACAAACGCAGCTCCCGCGGGGATTCGTCATGCAGTTTCGACAGGCCGGTGTCACGCTTCTGATACTGCTGCTGACCTTCGGCGGTTACTCGCTGCTGGCCGTGCCTTGGATCGAGCCCCTCGCGGATGCGCATCGCTCGAGGAACTCGCAGGCCGTCACCGCGCCGGTCTCGTCCCTGGAGCGGCTGAGTTCCGAACTGGCCCGCCTGTTCCCCGAGGATGCCTGGGAACGGGACCGACCGAAGATCGTCGAGACCGAACAAGGATTTCTGTTGTTCCGCGACTACACCCCGTTGGAAGACGGCCGCATGGAACTCTCACCATGTTCGCTCGTGTTCTACCTCGGCTCCGCATCCCCCGAGCGGCGAGGCCTACCGCGAGGCGAGCGGCGAGGCGAGCGGCGGCCAATCGTAATGCTCGTCCCGGAAGGCGCGTTGCTCCAGTTCGCCGGTGATGCCGACACCACGCGCGGCGAATTCGGGCGGCTGGTTGGGGGAAGCTTGCGGGGGGAAGTGCGATTGCACGCGCCGGAGACTCGCCCGAACGCCGGCGATCAGATCGAGGCAACCACGCATGGTGTCAAGATCGACGAACAGCGAATCTGGACGCCCCAACGGGTCGACTTCCGGTTCGGTACCAGCCATGGCAGCGGCAGTGACTTGACCATCGGCTTTGCGGCCCGCGTGCGCAGCAAATCCGGCGGACAACTGACCCCGGCCGTCGGCGGGCTTGCCTCGCTGCGTCTGGAACATCTCGATCACCTGCACATCGAACCACTCTCGCCCGCCGAATCGGCCGCGAGCGAATCCCGCACGGCGAACCTGGAGCCCCGCAGTCTGCTCAGCGGGTACGGCCTTTTCCAATCGAAGGCCAAATCGCCGCTGGAAGTCACCTGCCAGGGACCATTTCAGTTTGATTTCGAGGAGAACACGGCGCGATTCGAGGAATCGGTGCTCGTCGAACGGCTCGTCAGCGATGCCGTTCGCGATCAACTCCGTTGCGACGATCTGTTGATCGCCTTTCAACGGCGCGGCAATCCGACAGAAACCGAACAGGAAGCCTCC
>VGZA01000121.1 GCA_016872775.1 Planctomycetota bacterium
ACGCTCCAGGGCGACGCAATCGACCAACCGGTGACGTGGCACGCCGACCTGTCGAAACTCAGCGGCCAACCCGTGCGAATCCGCTTCGTCTTGGAAAACACCGACCTCTTCGCGATGAAGTTCGTGTGATGAGTTCGGAAGAGACTTCAAGACCCGCATACGCAAGATGGGAGAACGACGATGCGATTCACCCCGCTTTTTTCGCTGATGATAGTTGGTGTCGTGCTGATTGAGTTTGCTGGACGAGCCGTATCGGATGACATCGAGGTTCACAAGACGTCGAACGAGCGAGAGCGAAAAGTCGGAGCGGCCTGGACGACGCACGGCGGGGAGTCGTTGATTGCCAGGTATGCGCCGGTGAATATCGTCCCGGTTGGTTCACCTGCGACTTTGCAAAATCTGGCGCAAGGCCTCAAGTATCAGTGCGTCACGGCGCCCAATTATTGGGGGTGGAAGAACCCGCAGCATGGCGACCTGGGGCAGTTGACCGACGGAAAGATTGTCGAAACGTGGCGGACGAAAGCGGGTGAGATTTACTCTCTGCCCAGTTCGATGGGATGGAGCAGCACGGCGCCAATCGTTGTGTTTGATCTGGGAAGCGTGCAGTCGATCGGCGGTATTGGACTGCACACCGTGCTTTCCTTGTGGGGTCCGTGGTGGCCGGCGACGGTCACGGTGCTCGTGAGTGATGACAACAAGAACTTCTACCAGGCTGGTTCCATAAAAAAGATAACCCCCAATCAGCTCGATCCCGTCATCCCGGATGCTGCTGTGCAGGCATCGATCGATCGGGTGCTGACTGAGCGGGGTCATCAACCTTCCACGCACTGGCTGCGACTCAACGGATTATCCGGCCGCGGACGATACGTCGCGTTGGTGATGTCGCCAGTGGCGGACACCGGAACCATTGTGATCGACGAGGTGGAAATTTATCCCGGCTCAGCCGAGGCACTCAGAACGCCGCGACCGGCGCAGGTTTTCACCGAAGGGCCGGCAGGTTGGAAGAGCTATCGCCTGTTTCAGGCGATCGACGAGCGCGTCACGCGAGACATCGGTGCGCTGCGTGAGAGCGTTGGGGCCAGTTCTGTTTCGCAGGAGCAAAAAGCCGCCCTGGAACAAAAACTGCATAAGTTGGATGCCAGGCGAACTGAGTTGCCAGTGCCATCGTCGAAGGGGTTCCGGGCGATCTTGCCACTGAACGACTTGCACCGCGAGGTATTTGCGGTGCAAGCCGAGTTGTGGCGTGGGCAAGGCCTGCCGCCGATCGCGGTTTGGCATTCTCACCGCTGGGATCCGCTCTTGCCGATCCTGCAACCAGATCGGCAATCGGCCCGGCTTCGCATCGTGCTGGAGAAGAACGCTGTTCGCAGCGATGTGTTGAATCTGAGCAATACGGAAAGCAGGCCGCGGACCGTCAGACTGCGAGGATTGTCGAGCCAGCAATTTGATGTGTTCGACGTTCCGTTGGTCGATACGCACGCTCTGGAGCCGGTCGCCTCGGCATTGGTTCCTCTGTCAATAATCGAAGACGCCTGGCAGGTCGAGATTCCGGCAGGCATGACACGGCAGATCTGGATTCGCTGTCGGTCCAGGGATCTCCAGTCGGGGCGGTCAGAGTCGATGATCAAGCTGACGTCGCCGGACGATCCCGCATGGTTCACCGAGGTCCCCATGACGTTGGAAGTTGTCAACGTCCGATTGCCGGACGCGTTTTCGCTGCACCTAGGCGGATGGGACTATCCATCGGCGGGGACCTATCAAGTGACCCAGCAAAATCTGGGACCGTATATAGCGATGCTTCGTCAGTACGGCGTGAACACCACTTGGTCGTCCAACGCGCTGCCGACGGGGCAGTACGACGCCGAGGGAAATCTCGTCGCGCCGCCGTCCCGCGCGGCGATGGACGGGTGGCTGGCCCGCTTTCCCGACGCCAAGTTGTACTGTTCTACGGCGTTCGGCGACGTTGCGATGGACGATCCGCATCGCGACAAGAAACGTGCGGCCTGGGCGGCGGATTGGTCGGCATACTTGCAATCGAAACAAATCAGCCCGGATCGGGTGGCAATTTTGATTCGTGATGAGCCCATTAGCGAAGAGGAGCTAAAGATCATTTTGGACGTTGGCCGGGCGATAAAACGCGGCGAGCCACGCTTCAAAATTTTCAACGACTTGCACTGGTCCGATCCGACTGCGGCGCCGCCCGTCATTGACTCGGTCATGCGTGAAGCTTGCGACATCCAGTGTTTTGGCGCGGAGCATTACTTGAGGAGCGGCGAGGCCAACGCTCGCTTCATGGAGCGTCACCAGCGTCCTGATCTGCAGTGGTGGTGCTACACCGGCGGCAGCAGCCATCGGCTGGCCGATCCGTATGTCGCTTTTTTGCTGCGGTCATGGTTTTGCTTCGATCGCGGTCTGACGGGCGCTCACTTTTGGGCGTTTTGCGATGGACACGGTGGGTTCTCGTGGAATGAATATCTCAACGATGGCCCGACCCGCTCGCCGCTGTATTTGCAACTCGACGGCGTGCTGGCGAGCAAGTCGATGGAGGCCATGCGTGAAGGGGCGCAGGATTATGAACTGTTGATGATGCTTCGCCAGCGGGCGCAGCGATCGGGCGATGCGGCGGAAATACAACGAATACTAACCGACGAGGTCGCCAACGTGCTTCAGGCACACCGCGTCGATCAGTGGAATTGGAACGTCTCGAAGGATCGATCCGTTGCCGACGCGGTTCGTATTCGGGTGCTGCGACAACTTGAACAGAAATGACTGCGTATTGGAGTGTTTTCACCAACTGAAGACTCCCCATGAAGACGGAGCTTCTTACCTCGTTCATTAGGAATCAGAAGACAACGATGCGACCAATGTCACGATTGCCAGGAGCGCTGACTGTTTTTGCCCTGCTGGCGCTGCTTCGCGTCGATAGCAACGAACTCCCGATCAAAGACTGACCAATCAAAGCGGGCAACGATCAAGCCGATCACTTCATCCTGTTTTCATCCAACGACAACGGCAAGACGTTCGACCGCATCCGCGACTTCGGCGAGATGTACATGTCGCTGCTGAGGCTGCGCGACCAGCGACTCCTGCTCATCTTCACCGTCCGCGACCTGCATCCGCCGCTTGGTGTGCGTGCTTTGCTCGGTACTGAAACCGACGACGGTTTCGAGTTCGACTTCGCGCATGACCGGCTGATGCTCGATACCCGCACCCCCATCGGCAAGTACCAAGGGGGCGGCTTTGGTCCCACCGTGCAACTCGACGACGGCACGCTCGTCACGTCGTACTCATACCGCGGCGACGACGACAAAACGCATCTGGAAGTCATCCGCTGGAAGGCTCCGTCGACAAATGCATTCGGCGGGGGGCAGAAGGAAAATTCCGAGTGAGTCCGTTGATCTTGAGATATGCCGAATCTGAGGTCCGCCGTCCAGGTAGTCCGTCACCTGCCGGTCGCCTTAACATTGGGAACTCGGCCAAGTCGATGTTCATGTTCATAATTCGAGTAGGATGTTAAGGCGACCGGCAGGATAGAACTTACCATCCGCAATTTGTACGACGGACTTCCAGTCCGTCGTACCGATAGATTCATTTCTGCCGGTCGCCGAAAGTAACTTTGAAGTCCACCAAAACTCTTGCGATAGGAAACCGCATGAC
>VGZA01000122.1 GCA_016872775.1 Planctomycetota bacterium
TGGCCTGCAAAGTCGAAGGATTTGATGTCAAGAATCAGGGGTTTCCCTGGTTCGCGGAGACCGTCTTTTGGGAAGCGGCCAACGGCGACCTGCTGGCGATCGCCCGTTGTCACTCCAGCGTTCTTCCGGCGCTGAAGAACACCTCTGTCCCTGTAGGGAATGACCAGGTCTCGCGCATGGCCCTGTTTCGATCGCGTGATGGCGGCGGGACCTGGACCCTAGAACCAGAGTTGGGAAACGACTACGGCGAGCACTATCAGGCTGTTTTGCGACTCCAAGACAAGCGGCTGCTATTCACGTTCACGGTCCGGTCGCTGCGGCCCCCGTTGGGCGTGCATGCGATTTTGGGACGGGAACAGCCTGATGGGTTTCAATGGAAGTTCGGCGAGGATCGGCTGATTCTCGATGAAAAGACCCCGAAAGATCAACCGAGCGGTGGCGGCTTCGGTAACACGGTCCAACTGCAGGATGGGACATTGGCGACGTCTTATACCTACAGGGATTCCGCGGGGAAGGTACATGCCGAAGTGGTCCGTTGGCGGCTTCCACCGCGCGATCCCGTGAATGACTAATCCGTGTGTCCAGTTCAGGATGATGAGGTCCGATTGTTCCACGACGTCGGGCGTCCCGCAATCGAGCAGCATCCGCCGCCACTTTGCGATTCAGCCGTTGGACCATTGGATGGTTTTCCCGTCACGAAAACGCTGCCACGACAATTCGACAATGTCAGCGGGTCGTCGGCCGGTGGCAATGTACTCCGCCATGGTACGCCCAACGAACGGAGACAGGGAAAATCCGCCCCCGCTGAAACCGGCTGCGAAATAGATGCCGGCTGGCCCCTCCAGTCGATCCAGAATCGGCATGCCGTCGGGGGAATAATCATAGGTACAGGCAAACGTGCGATGAACAAATCCCGCTCGCATCCAGGGCAGCGTCGTCGACAACGCCTGATGCATCTTGCGCACGGTGGAGAACTCCGCCGTCTGGCGGCCTTGGTCCGGGTCTTGTTGCACGCAGTCCTCCAGCGACTTGACCCAGTCTCCTTCGCGCCAGCCGACGAACATCTGATTCGAACCTTCTGGCCGCAGGTAAATCCCCGCTGCGGCGTCGCTGACGATCCGCTGCAGACGCTGATCGGAGCGGGCCGGAACCTGAAAGAAACCCATTTCCGCCCGATGCGGCCGCACCGGCAACGGCTGGCCGAAACGCTCCATCTGCAACGGCAACCAGCATGACGTGCCGAGCAGCACGACGGAGGACTCGATCGTCTCGGTCTCGGTCGCCACTTGGACCATTGACCCGACGACTTCCAGCCTTTGCACTTCGCAGCCTTCGACGATCTCGACTCCCAATTGACGCACAATACGCGCCAGTGCCTGGGTCGCTTCCATCGGGTCCAGGTGGACTGCGCCCGGTTCGAAGACGTAAATCGTTTGATCGTCCGATCGCAGGCCCGGCTGCAGGTCGTTCGCCTGCCGGGCATCAATTCGTGACACGCGGCATCCCGTCGATGTTGCGACTCGTATTGCGTCATCGACGCTCGCGGAGTGATCCTGATTCGTCGCCAGCAGATATCCCGCCTGATGAACGGGAATCCCTTCGCCGAACTGCTCGTCAAGGCACTGAAAGAACCGCGAGGACTCCGCTTGCCAGCGAGACAACCCCGCGTGACGAACCGTTGACCGAATAATGCCTGCCGCGCGTCCCGACTGACCGGCGCCGACATAGTGCCGCTCGAGAACCCGAATGCGGCCGCACTTCCGCAGTGCAAGATGCAACGCCGTGCTCAGGCCAGTTACGCCGCCGCCGACAATCAGCACGTCGCACATCAAAGGCAATCTGGCACTCCTTGTTGATCGTGATGTCGGTGACAACGTTTTGCCGCCGATTCCTCAGCTTCGGGGGATATTTCGTTCCAGCCACGCCGCCACTAAACAACGCCGCTCACTTCGTTTGCTCTTCCAACCGGTCTTTCCCGTCGGTCAGCCAGGCCAGGTTGAAGCGGGTCAAGCGGAGTTGCGTATAGTTCTCGGCTTCGTAGAGCAGGAGGCCCTCGCCCGACGATGTCACGGCGAGATCGCAATACGCCGACGAACCTTCATGCACCAGTTTCGAGATCGGCCACGATCGGCACTCGTCGTAGCTCAGGAAGACCTTCATGCGAGACCGCGCGTTCGGATTGCTGGGCGTCGCCAGCAGGATGCGGTTTTTGTCAGAATGAGACATGTCCGTCATGCGCGTGACAGACCCCTGGCAGGACGGTTCCGGCAGGCGATCGTCGAACGTCACCGGCAACCAGGTTTTGCCGCCGTTCTGACTGACGGAAATCGCACGTTTCCGTTGATTCTGCCGGCTGCGGGCATTCATGTAGACCATGCCGTCGGTCAACTCGACCACTTCGCATTCGTCGGAGGTATTCGCATCGAGCGGTTCGCCGCATTGCCACGTCTTGCCGTGGTCATCGCTGAAGAAGGCGAACGACATCTGAATCTCGCCCAGGGTGGGCGTGGCATCGGACCAGCAGGGGATCAACAACCGACCCGACTTCAATTGAATGCCGTGGCCCGGTCCCGTCCCTACCCAATGCCACTTCGGATTGACGGCTTGCTCCGTGATGTCGAACGGCTTCGACCACGACCGGCCGTCGTCATTGCTGTGCATCAGCAGCACGCGTTTGTTGTCCCGACAAACCGGCAGCCAGATCGTGCCTGTCTCGCGATCCTGCACCGGACAGGGATTGCCCATTGTCTGAGAATCGCCGTCGGCGACGAGGTGCTGTGCGCTCCAGGTGCGACCGCCATCGCTGCTGCGCTTCAACACAACGTCGACGTCTCCATGATCGTTGAAATTGTTTTTCCGCGCCTCGGCAAACGCGAGCACGGTGCCCTGCTTCGTGACCAACAGCGCCGGAATGCGGTAGCAATGATATCCCGCCTCTTTGGCTTGAAAGAGCGGGTGCTCCTCAAACACCGGGGTTTGCTTCCGATCTTGTTCACTCGCCGCTTCACTCGCCTCGGAGTGTGGATTTCCGGGCGCCAGAGCCAAAACCGCCGCTGCCAGGCACACCAGGAGAACCATGACGATGTTTGGTAGCAGCAATGCCGTTGGTCGAAAACCACGAATGCGGATCATCGAGCTTTCCTCAGAAACGAGTCTTATCACGACGTCGCCGAAAGTGTCTGGCGGCACTCACCTGCAAAATGTCCATTGAGTTTATCATTCTGAACGTTACGATCAATGCTGTGCATGCGGCTCATGCGCCGACGAACAGATGCGTGACTATTGGGTTCTTTCAGCAGGCCAACCAGCTTCTTGAGGAGCATACACCATGATTCAGGCACTTTCGAACCATCTGCCGATCAAGCACTCAGCACTGGTCTGGCTCGTGATCGGGTGGTCGTCCGTCGCGGCTCAGGTATCGGGACAGGATTCCATT
>VGZA01000123.1 GCA_016872775.1 Planctomycetota bacterium
CCGGCGGCCCCTTCCCCTCTCCCCCCTCTTCCTGAAAAAATGCGAACAAACGGCATGATCGTTGACTTCCGAATAGCCGATATATCTTAAATGCCTGTCGAATCGCCTCGGCGCAGGCACATTATTGACACGAGGTCAGCAGGGGGGGAGTCATGCCACGCGCTGTTGGATTGTTTTGCGCGCTCGTCGTCGCTGGTTCGGTCGGCTGCAAGATTACGCATCCGCACCACGAACTGGTTCCGTCACCCAAGGACTTTATCGCGCCTCCTGACATGCCGCGCGAGCTGTCCAAGACCGTGCTGCCGACCTATACGGTCGAGCCGCCCGACATTCTGGTGATCGAGGCGATCCATATCGTGCCCAAGAGCCCCTATTCGCTGCGCACGGGAGATACACTTTCGATCATGGTGCAGGGCACTCTGCCCGAGGCGCCGGTTCAAGGCCCGTACCAGGTCCAGTCCGGCGGAATCGTGAACCTGGGGCTCCCCTACGGTTCGGTGAAGGTCGCGGGGATGACCACCGAGCAGGCTCAAGATGCGGTGCAAAAGCACATGACGACTTTCCTGCGCGAGCCGGTCGTGGCGGTCTCGCTGCTGGAGTTGTCCGGTTTGCAACAAATTGCCGGCCAGCATCTGGTGGGCCCGGACGGATCGGTGACGCTCGGAAGCTACGGCAGCGTGCCTGTCGTTGGCTTGACGTTGCAGCAGGCTCGACAAACGATCGAACGCCACCTCTCGCAGTTCCTCGAAGATCCGATCATCGCGATTGACGTTTTCGCCTACAACAGCAAAGTCTATTACGTGATCACCGAAGGCGCGGGGTTTGGCGACGGAGTCGCTCGCTTCCCGATTACCGGCAACGAAACGGTATTGGACGCGATCTCGAACATCAACGGTTTGACCGAAGTGTCTTCGAAAAAGATCTGGATCGCGAGGCCCGTGCCGG
This sequence comes from Planctomycetota bacterium, assembly GCA_016872775.1. Taxonomy (GTDB): domain Bacteria; phylum Planctomycetota; class Planctomycetia; order Pirellulales; family Pirellulaceae; genus VGZA01. The sequence continues at coordinate 946 of VGZA01000123.1, forward strand.
ACTGCGACGAGATGGTCGTTCTTCCGGTCGATTGGCAGTGCGTGACGGCGGGTGGAATCGCCTCGACCAACTACCAGATACTGCCGGGCGACCGCGTGTTCGTGGCCGAGGATCGGCTGGTCGCCGCCGATACACGTCTCGGCAAGTTCCTGGCACCCTGGGAACGTGCCCTGGGCTTCTCCTTGCTGAGCGTCCAGACCGTGTCGCGGTTCTCGGGTAAAGTGCTGAGCACTCAAAACAACTTTGGCGGCGGAGGATTTTTCTAGCAACGATGGCGCGACGTCACCCGCATGATGCCGCGCCGGAGCTAGTTGAGCGATCGCCGCGATCGAGTATTCACGGAAATCAGAAGAGGATGTCCAACGGTTAAAGGAATGACCCGCCATGTTCAGCCCGCCGAAGTTCGCGAAACGAATTTGTTGGATTGCCGGTGCAGGATTCTTGCTGTTGAGTGGCTGCGCGAATGCGAGACGATGCGCCGACTGTGAAGGCTACAGCATCCCCGGGTGCCACGGGTATCACAGTACCTGCTGGCGCCCATGGCCGGAGGAATGTGTGACGTGCCCGTCGCCGTTCATGTCGGAAGACGCGCCCGGCGCGATCATGCAGTCGGGAGTTCCGCGTCGGGAGTCTGGCAGTGTGGCTGAAGTACGCGTGGAACCGCAACTGGCGGAAGCGCCGCCGCGAATGCTGCCCTCCGCCCCGTCCTCAATTTCGCGCAACCGACGTGCCCTGAACATCCAACCCAAGCCGGTCTCGTACTTGCCGGAGGTGCCGGTTCCTGCTCGCGCGCCGCTGCCGGGCGATCTGCCGCTTTTCTATGGTGGCAAGTAGGGTTACGGGTTACGGGGGGGTAGAAGGGGAACGGGGCAGAGGTTTACGGGTTACGGTTTACGGTCGAAGAGGGCGGCGGTAGACGAGCGTTTCAAATCAGTTTTCTTGGGTTAGTATTAACCCTGTAACGGCCTTGTCCGGCTGTTGTCCCCCGTTCCCCGCCAGTGCGTGGCGCTGGGGCAAGATGCCCCAGCCACGATGGCTCCCGTTCACCGCCAGCGCCCTGGACGCTGGGGCAGGATGCCCCAGCCACGTTTCCTCTTCCACCGTAAACCGTAAACCGCTTCCCGTGGCTCCGACGCGATTTCATTTCGTTGTGCTTGCGTCAGCGCTGCTGACGTTGACCGCGTATGGCTCGATTATTCCGTTGCGGTACGAACCGGTGCCGCTGGCGACGGCGATCGAGCAAGTACGGGAGGCGAAATGGTTCCCCGCGCGCTTAGAGCACAGTGCGATGCGGGCCGACTGGACCGTCAATTCTTTGCAGTACGCGACGCTGAGTTTTTTCTGTCTCGGCGCGCTGGCCGTTGACCGGTCGCGATGGATTGCGGCATTGCTGGCGATTGGAGTTGCTGCGGCAGGATGTGCGCTGGCGTTCTGGCTCGAAGTGCTGCAGGTCTCGTTTCCGCCGCGGACGATCTCGGCCGGCGACGTCTGGGTCGAGTCGGTAGGGACCCTCATCGGCTGCGTGGCATGGCTGGCGGTGGGACCGGTATGTACCGGTTGGGCGCGACGGTTCTGGACGCAGCGCGGCCTGGTTGGGCTTGCGAATCAGATTTTGCCGGGTTACCTGGTGCTGCAGGTGATTGTGAACGGAATGCCGTTCGATTTTGTGCACGGCTTCGATGAGTTGGAGCGCCGCTTGGAAACGGGCAGGGTGGAACTGTTGCCGTTCCAGCATCTGATTCTCGATCGATCGGCAGTGGAATCGGTAAGTGATCTCCTGAATTTTGCGAGCTTCGTGCCTGTCGGATTGCTGTTAGGTATCATACCCAGGTGGGCCGACCAACGGATCCGGACGACGGTCGTGATCGGAATCGCCTGGAGTGTCGCGATTGAGTGTCTTCAGTTATTCGTTGGGTCACGCTATTTCAAGGCGACCGATATTGTGTTGGGCTCGATCGCGGTGTGGCTCGCGGCCCGCTGGATCCGGCAGTTTGACGGGCCGCTGCAGCGCGGGTTTCCGCTGCAGCCCCAGGGAATCGAGGTGCGTTTTCGTCGCCTGCGCGACCGGCTGGCGGGATGGGGCAGGGGGCCGTGGCTTGTGCTGCTGGTGGTATGGATGGTGGTGCTATTGCTGTTGAGCTGGCAGCCGTACGAGTTTCATTTTCGACCGTCCAAGTTCCTTCGTTCCGACCCGGATCTGTCGGACGAGGACACCCCGGTGTACTGGCTGCGAAGGATGTCGTTCTTTCCGCTGGCTGACTACTACTATGGCAGCCGGTACCAGACGCTCGATCAGTTCTTGCGTCGCGGCCTTTCGTTCCTGCCGCTGGGAGTGCTGGGCGCGATCCTGTTCCCCAAGCGCCGACGATTCGGGCTGGTGGTGACGGTCGGATTCGGGTTGGTGTTTGGGACCGTCATCGAGTTG
>VGZA01000124.1 GCA_016872775.1 Planctomycetota bacterium
TGGCATTGATCTTGCAGCTGGCGGCGATCCCGATCGCCATCGGTTCCAGCCTCCCCTGCAAGTGGACCCGATTGGCCGGGAGCACCATCCGACCAGTCGCGATCTCCTCTCGGACCTTCTCCACCGTCAACGACTCCCGCCGGGCAACGAATTCCATTTCCGGTGTTACGACTCCGGCGCGAGCCGATTCCAGTTGCGTCTTATTCAATTGCTACTCCCTGTCCTTAATTTGGCTGTCCTTGAATTGCCTGCCCCTGATTTGCCCGTCCCTGATCGGGGCGATCGAACCCAACATGCGGTTTTCCAACATCCTGCTACGCTGGCCATCCTACCGCCGCGGCCAGGATTGTCAATTCGGGCGGACCGAGCCTCGGGCGAGCGGCAGGCGAGCGGCAGGCGAGCGGCGGGCGAGCGGCGGGCGAGCAGCGATGATTTCGAAGTACGGCCGCGGAAATCGCGAATGCCAAGAAGTCGAGAAGATTGACGAACTACAGGCCGCCACGTAGCTTTAGGAGCTAACCGATTCCTGGTTCGTCCCCCGGGCCCACTAATGAATTACGATAATATACTACCGCCGACCTTACTTCTCTTCGCGCAGGCACCGCCACAATCGCTCCCTCCCGAAATGGACGGGGCACTGGCCGCCATCCTCGCGGTCATTTTAGCTTTCCTGGCTTTCTTTCTGATCGCCGGGCTGGTCATCAACGCCGTCATTTGCTTCCTGCTCAGCAAATGCTACCGAAGCATTCCCGAACCGTATCGATTGATGCCGCCGATTCAGGTCTGGCTGCTGATGATTCCCTGCTTTCCCCTGGTCTGGAATTTCTTTGTCTATCTGAAACTGGCCGATTCGTTCAAGTCCTATTTCAATGCTGTGGGTCGGTACGACGTTGGTGACTGCGGAAAGGCAATCGGATTGGCCTACTGCATCTGTGTCTGCTGCACGCTACTGCCGTACGCCGGCGTGTTGAGCGCCCTCGCCGCGCTGGTGCTGATGGTCATTTTCCTGATCAGGGCGTTCCAGCTCAAAGCGATGATCGCCGAGTTTCCTCAAACGTTCGCCTACCCACCTGGGCAACCCGGCAAGCCGACAGGATTCGCTGGCGGGCCACCCTACAATCCCCATGCGGGACCCTACCAGCCGCCCAATGCTCCCTGAGAGAGCGCCGCCAGACCTCGCTAAAATGACCGGATCGCCATTGCTGGCGACGGCCGAGACGCGTTGGCCAAAACCGCGCAGGACGAACAATAGCGCAAACCGTGCAGCTTTTCTCAAAGAACGGCGCGGGAAGCTGAATCGTGGTCAAGACGGTTTCGGGGTCGAGTCGATCGACCCCATTATCGGTTCCCCGCGTCCCGGCACGCCGTGAACTGCGTAGGCAAATCGGCAGCAACTTCCGCTGTTTTGTCTATAGGACGACCCTTGGGGGGCCGCTATAATCCCTCCGCATTTCCAGAATCACCCAGAAGGAATTGTTGAACATGCGATTGGCGAAAAGGAAGCTTGGCCTTCTGCTCGTACCGCTGATCGCCATCGCGTCGGGATGCGCCGGCCGCGGTTCCACCGCTTATCCCTGGCCGTTTCGAGCGCCGGGTGACATCCAGCAACAGCGTTTTAACGCCGTGGCGCACGATCCGTACTACGACAACGACGCAGCGCCCGAAGTCGTGGGCGGGCGACCCCGCGAATACGCCAAACAGCTTCCCGAACCAACTCGCAGCCGCTGGCTGAGCGACAACTCGTATCCTACCGGTCGCTGATCGGCGTCGCGCGATGGTGCGATTCGTCCTTCGCGGTGCCAGCAACAGCGCCCCGCGGAAGCGTAATTTCGAGCAGTTCCGTACCGGCTTCGGATTCGTACGAGCAGCGCTCCATCGACGCGGGTAATAAAGTCAGATCCCCGTACCCAAGCTCGACGCGAAACGCCTCGCTGGCGATTCGTATTCTCCCCGCAACGACCACCAGTAGATGAAAACGAGAGTCACCGCCGATCGCATCGATCGGCGGCGGGAAATACCGATCCAATTCGAACTTGTCGCAACGCACCAGTTGCTGCCTCGTTCCGACCGACGGCGTCGGCCGCGCAATCGGCCCGATCGGGCCTCGAGCGAAGTCAATCGTCGCCAGCGATTCCTCGATATGCAACGGTCGCGCTTTACCGTGGGCATCCAGACGGTTCCAATCGAACAGGCGATACGTCGTATCGCTGGACTGCTGAATTTCCGCAACCAGCAGTCCGGCCCCCAAGGCGTGAATAGTCCCCGCCGGAATGAACACGCAATCGCCGACGTTTGGGTGAAAGCTGTGCAGGCAGGATTCGACGGTTCCGTCGAGCAGACAACGGCGCAACGTTGGGGCATCGACGCCGGGGCGCAGGCCCGCATGGATCACACTGCCCGGCTCCGCGTGCAGGATCACCCAGGCCTCCGTCTTGCCACGATCCGGCGGCAGTAACTGGGCGGCCTGCCGGTCGTCCGGATGCACCTGAACGGAAAGCGGTTTGTGTGCGTCAAGGAACTTGAAGAGCAACGGAAACCCATACGACTCGGAACTGCCTCCCGGAACGGCCGATCGATCCGGGGCCGATCCACCACCGTCCCTTCCAATTCGCTCCCCGAAATTTCCGTCGATCAGTTCCGCGCGTCGCTCGCGCACAAGCTGACCCAAGGTCGCGCCGGCGAACGGACCATTGCGGACAACGCTCTGGTCGCCTCGGTGGTCGACGATCTCCCAGCTTTCCGCATAGTCTTGTTCGGGGCCAATTGGTCGTTCCAGATCGGTCCCCAGGCGCCTGCCACCCCAGAGGTAGCGACGGAAAATGGGCGAAAACAGGAGTGGGTAGTTCAGAGGCATGCTCGATCGCTTGTAACGCGGGAAGTGCGATGCTAATATGGTTCCGTCGGCTTACCCCGGCATCCTACCTGGTACGGCAGCTTCCTTCCGTACGACTCTCGATTGCTGCTCATTGCTCGCCTTCCCTAGTTTTACGAGAGCGTACCGCTATGGCCAAGATCACTTATCCGAACGACGATCACTTTGAATCGACCAAGATGTCGTTTGGCGAACATCTGGAAGAACTACGTGTGGCGCTGTTCCGCGCCGTTTTCGGTCTGGTCGTGGGAGTCCTGATCGGACTGGCAGTTGCCGACTATGTCGTCGATTGGATCAAGAGCCCTTTGACCCGAGCCATGGTCGCGCATGCCGTGGCCAAGAATGTGACCCTGCTGGAAAAAGCTTACGGCGAGGAATTTTCTCCTGCGGTACGCGATTTTGTTAAGCAACATCGAGTGAAATTCGAGACCGTCTATTTCGAAACCGATGAATGGCGGCGGATTACCAAGGCCGTGCAAGAC
>VGZA01000125.1 GCA_016872775.1 Planctomycetota bacterium
GATGACGTTAGTGTGAGGGGTATCGATTATTATTTTTGGGGGTGTTGGTGGGTGTGGTGATTGGTCGCGATATGGAGTTTGTTGCATGGATGATGCGGGGAATTCAAACAAAGTTCGCTCCCACCGGGATTTGATTGTTTGGGGTTTGGCGATGGATTTGACGGTGGAGGTTTACAAGCTCGCCAAGGTATTGCCAAAGGATGAACTTTATCGATTGACTGCTCAAGTCACGCGAGCCGTAGTGTCTGTTCCGGCAAATATCGCGGAAGGTAATGGCCGCGGCAGCCGACGCGAAGATGCTCACTTCTGCAGCGTTGCCAAAGGATCTTTGATGGAAACGGAAACGCTGGTGATGTTGATGGAGCGACTAAGCTATGTGTCCTCTCAACAAACAAGAGTCGTGCACGAACTTATCCAGCGTGTTTCGAAAATGATAACATCACTCCGCGCACGGCTACTCGACAGCCCGAATTAACACTCGACGCCGCCGTCGTTCCCGGCACCTCTTTTCCCGTTCCCCGTTCCCCGTTCCCCGTTCCCCTTCTTGGAATGAGGCGTGACTTGAGGTGGCTCGTCGCGAAGGGCTTTGGTTTGGTCTAGCCAGTCGAGGTATTCTTCGATTTCATTCAGGGGCATGCCGAGGGCCATGGCGCTGCGGATCGCTTCCTGGCGGTCCAGGAAGGTCTGGGCGTGCTCGAGCATCAGCTTGGCGATTTCGTGGGACATCCCGGCACCTCGAGGTGAACGAACGCTGGCCGACGGCCGTCGGAAACAGCGCGTTTCGACACCAAAGAAAGGATACCTCGCTTTTGACGCGTTGGCACCCGATTCCGCGACGCGGCGACATGCCAGTCCAGGTGAGCCCAACCGCCTTCGTGGTTCGTGAGCCATGCCGATTATTGTGAATGCGAGGGATGGGGGCGCTCGTGCGGTCGGAATTTTCGGAAGTGCGAGGCGGTTTTGTCAATAGCAGAAACGGAGAACCGGGGCAGCGGGCGGCCAACGGAAACGCGGTCCGCGCGATGCCTGGGAGAGCCCCTCTCCCCGGAGTAACGGGGCGAGGGGAGGACACTTTGCTATTTGCGCGCAACAGCCATGTTCATTATCGTTCATTAAATCTGGCCGATTCGACCGACTTCTTATCAGCCCACCCCCGGTTATCGGCCTCGGGATGGCGCGCGGCGGGCGCTGCCGCCGCCTGAGGATTTCATCGAGGGATAGTAGTGTGAGTAGTTGCCGAAGGTCGCGCCGGTGCCCGTAGGTGCCGCTTCGGAGGGGAGGAGCAATTCCTGCCGCGTCTGGTCGATCGCGCGACGGTTCGCTTCCTGCTGCTTTTCCATCGACCGTACCTGGTTGTTCAACTGGTTGCTCGGATTCACGATCGAGTTGTACGGATCGAGCAGCCCGACATCGCCGCGAAAATAGTTAAGCTGGGAAGGGAGCGTCGGACCGGAAGGCGACCGATAACGCTTGATCTGTGCGTGGACGCTGGTTGGCGATCCGATGACTCCCGCAAACAGCACGACGGTGACAATGAATAGCTGCGTTCGCATCGGACGACTCCTTGAATAGAGGGATGTTATAATTGTATCGGCAATAACGGGTGGCGGGGATGAGAGTGCGTCCGGTTAGAACAAAAACAGAGCATAAAACGAGCGCAATCTAAATTGGCGCAACCGATATACGGTGCGAGTTCCGCGAGTGCCGGGGCCCCTGTCCCCGCAGATTAAATTCTAATTCTTGGAGAATGCGTTGATGTCGACCATCCTGGTTACTGGTGGCGCGGGGTTTATTGGATCACACATTTCCACGGCGCTGTTGGCAAAAGGGCACACCGTTCGAGTGCTCGACAATTTCTCGACGGGCTACGAATCGAATCTCGCCGCGATCCGGGACCGGATCGAACTGAACCGGGCTGACCTGTGCGACCTGGACGCGGTCCGCAAAGCCGTTGAGGGGGTCGAGGTCGTATTTCACCAGGCCGCACTGGCTTCGGTTCCGCGCAGCGTCGAAGATCCGCTGGCGACCCACCATGCATGTGTCACCGGCACCGTGAATCTGTTGAATTCCGCGCGAAAAGCCGGTGTGCGCCGCGTCGTCTATGCGGCATCGAGCAGCGCTTACGGCGATTCGGCCTGGTCGTCGAAACGCGAAGCCGATATGCCGTCGCCCCTGTCGCCGTACGCCGCCGCCAAGCTGGCCGCCGAACAGTATTGCCAGGCGTTTTTTCACTCGTATGGACTCGAAACCGTCTGCATCCGCTACTTCAATGTCTTCGGACCACGCCAGGACCCTAACGGCGCCTATGCGGCGGTGATCCCCAAATTCATCTGCAGTATGCTCGGCGGAGACCGGCCCACCATTTTCGGCGATGGACTCCAGTCCCGCGATTTTACCTACATCGACAACGTCGTCGCGGGAAACCTGCTGGCGTCCGAGGCAAAGAATGTCGGCGGACGCGTGTTCAATGTGGCCGCCGGACGGAGATTCTCGCTGCTCGACTTGGTCGCCGAACTGAACGTCGTGCTGGGCACCAAGTTCGAGCCGCGGTTCGAAGCGGCACGCGTCGGCGATGTGCGCGATAGCCTGGCGGATATTTCCGCCGCAGGACGGGATTTGAATTACGAGCCGAATACCGGGTTCCGCGAGGGGTTAAGGAAGACGGTCGAGTTTTATCGCGGCAGAGGGTAGAGGCAGAGGGTTACGGGGGCAGACACCGCACCCCGTTCCCTGAAACCCGTAAAACTCTACCCCCGTAACCCGTAACCCTGCGTGTAAGCCTGTTAGTGTTAGCGGCAAATTATGGATAGATGCGTTTCGGGAATTGTTACGGTGGCGAAATTAAGCCGATGCCGCCTATCTCCCGCGAAATTCCTGTTAATTCATGTTGACGAATTCGGGTGCATTATCTTACATTTTTCCGCCGTAGGGTCGATTGGCTTGCGGTTGAAATGCTACACGCGAGCGTCGGGTTAACTGGATGATCTCATCGAGCTTACAGCAGTTGGATCGGCAGTCGGTCGCGGTGGAAGTCTACCTCAGTGACCGTATCCGCGTCTTCGTCGGCCAGGCGACTTTCCTGGTGG
>VGZA01000126.1 GCA_016872775.1 Planctomycetota bacterium
GCCCATTAGCGCAACAGCACCGCGTTGATCACGTCGATATCGCCCTTGGTCGACGGGGGCGTTGTTCTCCAATCGCGCGAAGGGGATCAAGTAGTGCGTCTTGTATTCCTTGTTCACGTCGGGGATGCCGGTGGTATGACAGGCCTTTTTCTCCAGGATGCCGCCGTCCGCGACGAGTTCGATCTGGAAGAAATCGAGTTGCCGGGCATAGGTGGCCGGGTTGTCGGTCGCGTAGCGGATCTGCCAGTGCTGCCCAATCGGAACGACGCCTGCGGGGCCTTCCAGATCGCCGCTATCCTCAGGCCCTGCGACCCGATTCATGCTTGGGTCCGGCTGTTGGTGCCGCTCAATGCATCCAAGACCGCGAAATTCGAATGGATGATCGGTTCGAGTTTAGGTGGATCGAGTGGCCGTTCATCGAGAATTTCCAATTCGTCGGCATTTGCTCGTCCAGCACCGGCGGAACGACAATACCCCCGCCATGAGCGACCGACTCGATCTCCGGGCTCGGTAGAGGCCCCAAACCGCCTTCGTCAGGCCAGCCAAGCCCCAACAGCCAGCTCAACAGCAATCCGGCAACGAGGGGCCCCAACAGAGTCCGTGCGGTGGCGAGCATCCCAGCCGCACGCTCAAAAGGAGAAGCCGCCAAGGGTGAACGAACCAGTGGGATCGCGTGAACCGTCATCGCCAATTTCCGCTACAAGAACTTGCGCGACAAATCAGCCGAACGAGCGTTAATTTACGCGTCCGCCGACAAGAAGTAAATCGCAAACCCGTAGCCCGAAACTTGTTTCGAGTGGTTCGCCCGTAGTTCGAAACTTGTTTCGAGCCTTTCAACGAGGGAACCACCGAACGATCGTATTCCAGCACGAACCGTCGATCCGATCGACGCTGGAGCGCGGTGAGAAACTTGGCGACTTGCGGGGTGCCTTAGCGGCGGACTTCCACCTCGTCGCCGACGGCGACTTTCATGGTTCGGATGCCGCCGATTCTAGGGGGGAAACGGGCCGTGAGCAAACAAGCCATCACTCCAACGCGACTTGGATCGGGCTTTTCGACTACAATCGTGGCCGTTGACGGCGGGCATCTGCGACGTCACTTACTGGTTGTTCAGGAATTCGATCATGCAAAGGTCCGATGTCAGTCTGACGGCGCTGCTCCTATTGTTGGCGCTGGTGTCCGTTGGTTGTGGCGGGAATGCGCGTCCCGCCGGCGGATCCAAGGGCCCATCGCCGACAACCTCCGTCCCGACCATGGAATTCGCGACCGTATCCGAAGCGCTCGTCGCGCTCACCAGTGCCTATTCCGAAAACCGCAAGCTGGAGATCCGTGGAATCGAGGAATGGCTCAAGACACGATCCGACTCGGCCGTCGAGGAACTGTCGCGAGTAGCGCTCGACGATCAGGCACCGCTCCCCCAACGGCTGATCGCCTGCCGCGCCATGGCGCGCATCGGCTCGTCCGCGGTACCGTCACTCGTTCAGCTCACCCAACATTCGACGGAACAGCTCAAGTACCGCGCCGCCGAATCGCTGTCGATCGTCTCTCCTCACGATGCCCGATCGGTGGAAGCGTTACGCGAGTTACTCCAGCGCGATGATTCGCGGCTCAAGGGGTACGCCATCCGTGGGCTTGGCCAAGCCGGCAGTCTTGCCAAAGACTCCGTACCCGACCTGGTCGCCATTCTGAACGATTACGCGCAGCCGGACAGCATCCGCAATGACGCGAAACTGGCGCTCCGCCGTATCGACCCGCGTCGCGACTTGACCGGAATCGAGAAAGACTGACGGCGAAAGCACCCGGCAGGTACGTCAGGTAGCGGCTCCAGCCCGCAACGTTCGACGGCCAGCATCTTCACGGCAAGCGTCTTATTTGCCGTCAGGGCTTGTCGCCGGAACGGCGGATGCCTCGGCGAAAAAACTGGACGAGCGGTGCAGCGCGTTCAGGATATGGCGGATCACCGAGTAATGATTGCCTTCGTACCAGACGATCGGAGGCTCGCCAAACGACGTCCAGAGCGCTTCGGTGCAGGAGCGGGGAATGAGCTCGTCCTGAGCGGCGTTCAACATCAGGATGCGCCTGCCGCGAACTCGTTCGCCGTAACGCACCGGGTCGACCTCACGCAGCACCGCCAGAAATTCGTCCTTCGTCCCACCGCGTTCCACCCACTTCCGCCGGATTTTCTCCAATTCCCGCGATTCCCAGGCGACCTGGCCGATGTCGCCGCCCGCCAGCAGCAGGCAGACATTATTTAATCGCGGCTCGGCGGTCGCCGCCAAAGCGCCGGTAATTCCGCCCAGACTGATTCCGAAAATGCCCAGTTGCCCGGCGTCGATTTCCGGGCGGCTGGCGAGCATCGCGGTCGCGCGGCGGATATCGAGGATCGCCTGCGTCATTCCTTCGACCGTCTCCCGCGGATTGTCCGAGATCATGCGTCGGGGATTGGACGGATCTCGCCGCTCCCCATAATACGGCATTTTCAGAAACAGCGCCGCCACGCCCCGTTCGGCGAACATGTTGGCGAACAGCCGCGCCAGCGGGAAGTCGCCGCCCAGAATGTGCAGCACGATCACGGCCGGAACTTTCTGATCGCTTTTCGGACAATAGAACTCGCAATGCACCGTGTTGTTCGCCGCAATGTCGGTAACGATCGGCGATGGGAAGGTGACACGAGTAATCGTCAGCCGGCGGGAGACCTCCGGCGTCGATTCCTCGCGGTACTCAAACGGGTCGGCATTCAGGCGAAAACGCTCGACGACCGACTGGTCCGCCGGCGTCGGCTGGACGACCACCTGACCGATGCGCACCTTGGCCGGTTGCGAATCGGCGGCCATGCAGGAGAAGCTCACCCCGATCCCGAGCAGAGCGATCCAAACGCTACCGCTTCCGCGCCGCCACGTTTGATTCATGATTTCAGTTCCTTGTTTCCACCAGTTTGTCCAGCGCTTGGAGCGCAACCCGCCAGGGAGGCCGATCGACCTGATAACTGTTCCACCATTC
>VGZA01000127.1 GCA_016872775.1 Planctomycetota bacterium
CGTGAACACCGTTTCGTTGTGCCCCAGCAGCCAGCCGCGTTCCGTGTTGCCGTTATCTTCGATCGTGCCGACGATGCCGCCCCATTTCTGCGGTTCATCCACCGCAACCCAGGCCGAAACGGTCATCACGTTTTTTGGAAGCAGCGAATTGAGCGTCTTATAATCTTCGGCAACGACACAGCGATTGCGCTGTCCGAAATGCAGCGTGCTGCCAACCTCATCGCCGCTGAACCTCGCGGTACCTGTAACCTTGCAATCCGGACCGATCTTCGCCCGCAGGACGTTGTCCTTCATCCGGCTCGATGCAAACACCCAATGTGCCACCGGATCAGGACCGTCATGCGCAGAAGCTGAGTTGGCGACAAGCGTGAGTGCAACAAGTAAGGCAGGCCATTGGATTGGAATACGGAAGATCATCGGTTCGATTCTCTCTTAAAAGTCACAGGTCGCGCCGGGAGTATACTTGGGAGTGGTTCGGAGTTCATCGTCGTTCTGCCACAGGCTCTGAAGCGGCGTTGTCATCGTGATGGACGATCAGTTCTCGATTGAACTAATCGTTTTCAACCTTGGCCGCCACGGCCATGCCCACACCGGTTCCGCCGCCGCCGGCTCCGTTATAGAACAGCCGAATGAAACCGTTTTCGGGCAGCACGCAGGGATAACCGATCATGCCGCTGTCCCACTTCCCCGGTTGCAGCGTCAAGGAGACGTTGTTGTGGTCGCCGCCACGATTCCACGTGATGCCGTCGACGCTGGCGGCCTCCGCCAGGGCATAGGTCTTGAACTTCGTACCCAGGCCGGTATAGATGCCGCGGTAACCATTCTTCGTCTTCCAGACGTTGAGTCCCACCACGCCGATGTCTTCCGTCGGCACATTGCGGCGACGTTCGAGGACGATCTGTCGATCACTCCATTCGATGCCATCCCACGAATGTGCTGCGACACAGACTTTGTGCTCGATGACGTGCCAGGTTCCGTTGGCCAGATAGTTGGGGTCCTTCAGTCCTGGCAACAGAGTGTAGTACAGTCGGTACAACATCCGACCATCAGGCTGCGGAATTGCGATGATGTTTCCCAGGCCGACGAGCGCCTGACAGTCGGGATACTCCTGGACACCGTCTCCCTGAAGGACCGGTTCGGACGAGTGCTTTTTCCAATGCCGCAGATCGTCGCTCTGCGCCAGACCAATGCCCCAGTAATTGGAAAAATGGAACTTGTTCTCGCGACTGCTTTTCCCGGAGTAATAGAGGTGCCACTTTCCCCCGATGCGATGGACGCAAGGGTATGTGGCCGATCGTTCGTCGAACGAGTCTTTCGGTCCCAGATCGAGAATCGGCCCATGCCGCTCCCATTCCGTCGGCTTTTCAGGGTTCGCCGTCGCCAGGCAGATCCGCTGCAGGCCGTCCTTGCCGATTCCCGCATAAAACATCCACCATTGCCCATCATACAGGACGACAAACGGCCCCTGCGCACCGCTCGAATCAAAATCGGATCGGGGAACAAAGATCGGATTGCGCGCATCTCGCTCCCACGCGTGCAACACGAATTTCCCATTCTCATCCGCTGATGCGAGAGCGATGCTGTTGCGACTGCACAGCACGCTGGTCGATGCGGTGGCTGAGGCGATCAGAAATTCACGTCGGCTGTGTTTCAGTGGATGAAGCATCGTTCAATCGGCTCTTGATGGAGTTTCGCGTTTGCTGTCCCAATCAGAATCGTACCGGGCCAATCAATTCATTTGTAGTCGACGGCGCCAAACTCCGACGGACCACGACCACGTACATTAGCCAATCTTGTAAGCGTTCACGGGAGATGAGAATCACTCTTCGTGATCCTGCCAGTTCGTTTACCGCCCAGCCGAAGGCGCCGGCTGGGCGGTAAACGATGCGATTGCGGGCGATGCGGGCGTTCTTGCTTAGAAACCCAGAATCCGCCTCGCGTTGTCGCGGAAGATTTTCGCCTGCACTTCGTCCGGAAGTTCGATCTGGCAATAGAGCGCCAATTGCGGAACCTCCTGGCCGGGGGCCAGGTAGTCGGACCCAAACATCAGTCGGTCGGCCCAGCGGATGAGGAACTCGCGGCCGAACTTGATATCACGTTTGATTGCGTTCGCGCCGCTGCCAGCTGACAGGTCGCCGTAGATGTTGGGATATCCGCGTCCCCGAGCTTTCCGTCTGTCAGGTGAGTCCAGTCCGCCGGCGCTCGGGCAGGCCGCTGGTAGTTCGGTTCGGGAAGCAGCGTGTACCGCTTCTGGAGCGCAAGGTTCTGGCCGTGCGCCAGAGCCGTCAGCAGGGACAAGAGGAGGAGAATCGCAGCGAGCGGAAAGGAGTCCCTGCTGATTGTTCCGAGGAAAACAAAGGTGTCAGGAAGGGCGAGGGAGTGTTTCATGGTTGACGTGCGCTTGGGTTTCAAGAATCGCTCGGCCGACCGCACCTACAGTCCAGCCCGACGTGATGTGGTGTTATCGCTCCACGACACGGGGCGTCCCGCAATCGAACAGCATCCGCCGCGCTGCCTCACGGAATTTCTGGCGGACGTCACGGGTGGGTGGGCGGCATCGGCTGGAGTCGAGTCCCACGAGTTCCATACAGAGCTTGTCCAGGTAGCCGTCGCCGCTGGTGTACTTCTCCATCTCTGCCCAGAGTTGCATGTAAGGTTGAAGGACGCGGACCATCTCGCGCTGGG
>VGZA01000128.1 GCA_016872775.1 Planctomycetota bacterium
GCGGAGCTTGTCGAACGGGCACGCGACGGAAAGCGGTTGCCGTTTCGCGCCGTCACCCGCAACGGCGACGACCGGATCTTCGCCGGTGTCGCCACGCTGCTCGAGTCGCAGGGGCTGCTGGTGATCAGCGATATCGACGACACGGTGAAAGTGACGGAGGTGGGCGATAAGAAGCGGATGCTCGAAAACACGCTGCTCAAGCCGTTTCAAGCGGTGGCTGGTATGCCGGAACTCTATCGGCGGTTGTCGGAGTCCGGAGCGGAGTTTGTCTACGTTTCGGGAAGTCCCTGGCAGCTTTTTCCGCCGCTGAGCGAATTCATCGCCGCGAACCAGTACCCGATCGCCGGGATGGAGTTGCGCAAGTTCCGACTGCAGGACCTCGACGTTTCCGCGATGCTCAACAGCCCCGAATCGTACAAACTGGAGACGATCCGGCGCATCATCGACGATTTTCCGATGCGCGAATTGATGATGATCGGTGATTCGGCCGACCGGGACCCGGAGGTCTATGGACGACTGGCGCGGGAGTATCCGCAACAAGTGCGGCGGATCTTGATCCGGAACGTCACCGGCGAGGAAGAAGCGGCGCCGCGCTATGCCGAGGCCTTTCGCGACCTCCCACGCGAGCTTTGGCAGGTCTATTCAGAAGTGGACGCGATCAGGTTCACGGTGCCGCGGTAGCTCGAAACTTGTTTCGAGAAACGTGCGTAACGGCGACGAGCTCGACGTAGCTCGAAACTTGTTTCGAGAAGTGTATGTAATCGCGACGAACTCGATGAGCGGGCACGCTACGCCAGGCGACTCGAAACAAGTTTCGAGCTACAAGTTTCGAGCTACGCTATCGTTTCAAGCGGACAACCGCAAACAGCGATTCGAGTGCATCCTCGAGTGCCGCCGTCTTTCCATAACGGATCCCATCCTCGTTCCAAATGGAATCCGCCTCGGTAGTCGCCTGGACGACGAATCGATGAACGACGATAGGTTCGAGAGCAGTCGGCACCGCGTGTTCCATTCCTGCCGCATCGAAGACGTCGATCTTGCCTCCAGGGGCATTGACGGTCGTGTCGACAAACTCGTCCGCGAGGATCGATGTAAGATCCGCGGGCGGCATTTGCACCCATTCTCCACCTGCCGGCCGATGATTCAGAAAATTGATGACCTGAATGGCATCGAACGGTGCGACGAAATTGTCCGAGTTTGTGTCGAGGTAGATCGCGATTACGTCCTGGGGACCAGGGACAAGCGGCAGTGCATGCGATCCGTAGCTGTTGAGGTGGTTAATGAGTTGGATCGCGTCCAAAGGCGCGACGAGTCCGTTATTGTCGATATCCAGCGCCATTTCGCGATTGTGCCAGGGGTCGGGTACTTTCGCTAATCCGGCTCGACCGACAATCACTCCATTCGCAACCCCATCCTGATCCCCGCGGCCACCGTCGGTGACCGAGAACGCGACGATCTCCGATTGGATTTTGGCGCCGTTGCCTCGCCCCCACAACATCCAGTTCCAACCGCCAGCTTCTCCTTCGACACCCGGAGGTGAATTGGCGTTCAGAAAAAACGAGTTGATCCCCGAATCGGCGGGCGGGCGGAAGTGAAGTTCGATGGTCTGTCCCGGCGTCGTTGTGTGCAGCTGGTAGCGGACAACGCCGACGGGAAATTCGGCACCGGCAGCGGTTCCGGCCGGCGCAGGCGCGGAAATCGCTGCCACCGAACTAAAAGCCGTTCCCGACGGACCATCGATGGTTGTGGCCGGTCCGGATTGCACGGCGTTCCACGCGACCACGTTGACCTGTTCTGCGTCCCGGATTTCGTCCTGGTTGGCGTCGCCCGTGGGCGACGCCGCGTCTTCCTCGCTGTTGCCGATACCGTCGAGGTCCTGGTCGGTATCGCTGCCGACAACGTAATTCAGATAGTAGCTGGACTCGCGGCCGCCCGGGTCGCGCGCGCGCAAACCGATCAGGATCCGTCCCAGCTCGTCGGAGGGGACGGTCGCGTGCAGTTCTCGGTAACTGTCGGTGCCCTGCAACTCGATCTCGACGGGTCCTGAAAACGTTGTGTGGGCGATCGATGCGCTGACGGCCAGCTGCGTCGGGTCGACGCCCTCCCAGTCTTTCACGGTGAATGGCAGCGCCGGCAGGCCCGCAGCCTGGGTAGTCAGCAGGTCGCGAATGCCAAGCAGAACCGGAGCATCATTAACGCCGATGACATTGACGGGAACAAAAACTGGCGTGCGCGCGCCGGCCTTATCGACTGCCTCGTAGTAAAAACCATCTTCAAAAATTTGTCCTTCATCGAGTGCCAGGAAATACTCGACGGCCGTCGGATCGTATTTCAAACTGCGGCTGTCAGCCTTGCTCACGGCGGCCCCGAAACCGCTGTAGCTGTAGAGAACGTCCAGCGTCAAGCGATCGCCGTTATCGGGGTCGGTATCGTTATCAAGCAGGTTGGAAAACTGCCGGACCGTATTCGCCACGACATCGGGGACAATGTCTTCGACGCCGACGGGGAAGTCATTGACGCCGACGAGTTGCACCGTATGGGTTGCTTCGTCGACCAGATTTTGTCGTTGGATCGCCAGAAATTGGATGGTGTCGGTGGTCGTTTCTCCCTGGGCCAGGGAGATCAGGGACGCAACCGCTGTCGGGTCATAATAAAACCCAC
>VGZA01000129.1 GCA_016872775.1 Planctomycetota bacterium
GAAGGGCCGCTGGGTACTCGACGCCGGCTGCGGGGCGGGTCGATTCAGTTCGATAGGCGCTGGCTGGGGGGCGAAGGTGGTCGCCGTCGATCTGGCCGGCGGCGCAGTCGAAGCATGCGCGCTGACGCTGAGAGAACAGTCGCTGGCCGGAGACGTCGTCCAGGCTTCGATTTACTCTCTGCCATTCCGCAAGGGATACTTCGACTACGTCTTTTCACTGGGCGTGCTCCAGCACACGCCGGACCCGGGCCTGGCGATGCGTTCGCTTCCCAGGTTCGTGGCACCCGGCGGTGGAATCGCCTACTGGATCTACGAACGCCGTTGGTACCAGTACCTGATGGTTCGCAACTACCTGCGGGTCGTGTCCGCAAGACTTCCTGTCACTGCCAACCGGTATCTCGCAATGGCGTTGACGTTCATCCTCTTTCCAGTCGCTCTGGCGATGTCCTATATCCCGTATGTGAAACGGTTGATCCCGTTCCTTCCGATTTCGGCAAGAATCAGGCCCGAAACTTCGTTCAAACAGCGATGGGAATGGACCGTGCTGGATACTTTTGACTCGTACTCTGCAAGGTACGAGTTCAATCAGCGCGCTTCGGACGTCATGGCAGCGCTGAAAGAGGCCGGGATTGACCGGATACAGCGCAGGCCGGCGCGGGGTATGGCGATCACCGGCACGAAATCGCACCGGCCCGGAAACTGAATTGAAAGCGGCGCTGGTCTACGCAACGTTTGCTCCGTTTCATGTGGCTCGACTGGAACGGACGGCCCGGATCGGCCGGAACAATGGTGATACGGTGATGGGCGTCGAGATTGCCTCGGTCCAGTCCGATTACAGCTGGCAACGCTCTGAACTCCGAGACCTCGCAGTAACGCTGTTTCCAGGCACCGAATACTGGACACTGCCGCGCCGATCGATCCGCAAGTCGATAAACGTCCTGCTGGACGAAATCGCCCCGGATGTAGTGGTTCTCCCTGGTTGGGCCTTCAGCGAGTCGATTGGCGGTCTCGCATGGTGTCTCAAGCGGCGTCGAGCGGCGGTAGTACTTTCCGACAGCCAGCCGATCGATCACCCGCCAAACATGGCGAAGTCTTGTCTGCGGCGGATGCTTGTGCGCGAATTCGACGCGGCGTTTGTGGGCGGCTCGCCGCACGTGAGGTACCTGGTCGAACTCGGGATGCCGAGGGAATCGTGTTTCGTGGGCTGTGACGTCGTCGACAACGATCGGTTCGGCCGGGACACGAGGGAATCAGGCACACAACCGGATCGCGATCGACCGGCGGTCCTGTTCAGCGCATTGCGGCTGCTTCCGAGAAAGAATGTCGAAGGCGCCCTTGAGGAGTTCGCAAGGGCGACCGGGAGCTGGCAGTGGATCATCGCCGGGGACGGGCCGAGCAAAGAACAGATCACCCGCTCGGTCCTGGACCTGGGACTTTCGGAGCGGGTCAGGATGGTCGGCAAAGTTTCGTACGACGACCTCCCGGCCTGGTACCGGAAGGCAGACGTCTATTTGCAGCCCAGCAAATCGGAGCCGTGGGGCCTCGCCGTGAATGAGGCGATGGCGGCCGGGTTGCCTGTGATCGTCTCGACTCAATGCGGGTGCCATGAAGACCTTGTCGAGGACGGGCGCAACGGATTCGCGTTTGATGCCTCCACGCCCGGAGCCCTGGAAGCGGCCCTGAACAAGGCATGGGAATCGAGACACAAGTGGGCAGCGATGGGCGCCGAGTCGAAACGCATCATTGCCGCGTGGGACCTGGACAGATTCGGCAACGGTTTCTGGGCCGCGTGCCGCGCTGCGCAGTCCCGATCCAAATCCAGGACCCGTCTGATCACGCCTCTGGTGGCCCGCATGTTGTCGACAGCGGTATAGCAGGCTGCGGATGCGCGTACTACACGTCGTCCCCAGCCTGGCACCCGAATCGGGTGGGCCTGCAAGGTCAGTGCCGGCGCTTTGCGAGGCGCTCGGAAACGCCGGACTTGACTGTACGCTTTATTACTTCAGGCAGGCTGGAAGTCATACGACGTTGCCCGGAGGAGAGAGTTCCTTTCTTTCCAGGCCCTACTCGCCTCTGAGTTGTACGCGGCAAGTTCCGACGCTGAAATTTGCGGCTGAGTTCCGGCGCGATGTCGAATCTGCATCTCTCGCGCACCTCTACAGTGTCTGGAATCCGGTCGTTAGCCTCGCCGCCCTGATCTGCCGCTCCGCCGACGTTCCCTACATAGTTTCACCCCGAGGCATGCTGCAGAGTGGAGCTCTTGAACGCAAATCAATCCTGAAGACGGTGGCTCACAGGCTGTGGGAAGCCCGCACGATCGCCGGCGCGAGCGCCCTGCACTTCCTTAGCGAAGGTGAAGCCAGCGAGTCGGCCAGAATCGCGGGACAGGTTCCATCGTTCGTCGTGCCAAGCGGGATCGACGACTACGAACTCACCCGAGGTCGTGATCGTTCGGCCTTCCTGCGCAAATACCCGTCGTTGCGAGGCCGGCGGTACATGGCATTCGTAGGTCGCCTCCACGCGGTAAAGAGGCTCGATCTCCAGTTACAGGCGATGCGCATCCTGCGAGATCGGCTGCCGGACTTGTCGTGGGTATTGATCGGCCCGGACGAGGGTGAATGGAACTCGCTCCAGGCGGGGGCACGAACTCTCGGTCT
>VGZA01000130.1 GCA_016872775.1 Planctomycetota bacterium
TTTCAAATCTTGGTCGAAAAGTCTGCGTTCCCGATCTCACCGTCGCCGAGCAGCGAGCCGGTTCAATCCTGCGGCGCGGACGGAATCACTGGAACGACGCGATCTGCTGTCGGCTCTGCCGAGCGATGGGCCGGCGGGAACGTGGCAAGGGGCGGCAGATTCGTCGTTTGTGCGTTGGAATCCCGATCTGCAATTCTCATCGCCAAGTTCGCTGGCTGTGGCGGATTCCAACAACGATGGTCATTCCGACTTGATCGTGGGGACAGACGACCCGACTCAAGGCAACTTGTGGGTCTTGATCGGAGGCGGCGACGGAACATTCGTGTCGAGCCAACGCTCGGGTGAACCGGGGCTGGCGACCTCAATCGCCGCTGCGGACTTTGATCGCGATGGCCTCGTGGATCTGGTCGAGGCGAATCCAACACGCAATGTCGTTTCGGTTTTTCGACAGTCAACTGACGGCGGATTCGAGGGACCGTTCAGCAGCAAAGTCGGTGAGTTCAATCATCCGCGAGCGTTGCTGGCGGCCAGTCTGCCGGGAGGTGGTCCGTCGGCGTTGTTGATTGCTCACGACATCAACATGGGTGGTGGAGCCGATCGAGTTTCGATGACCGGTGTAAACAATCTTTATCCGGGCGGCATTTACTTCAACGGCCACTGGTTCTTTAACGCCGCGGTCGGCCACGGGCCGACGGCACTGGCCGTCGGAGACTTCGACCGCGATGGTCGCCAGGAGGCGGCGGTCGCTAACGCTGGTGATAACACGGTCGCACTGGTCTATTCCAACGGCTCGGCGATGGGAGTTTCCCAAACCATCGGAGTGGGCCGCTCTCCGTTGGGAATCGTCAGCGGCGACTTCAACGGGGACGGACAGCCGGATCTCGCGACCGCGAACTTTGGAAGCAGCAGCGTTTCCGTCCTGATGAATCACAACGGAACCTTGCAGCGAGCGTCCGACATTGTCGGCCTGGGTGCGCGAGCCATCGTGGCAGCGGACTTCAACATGGACGGCATCATGGATTTGGCGACCGCTGGCTGGACCAGCGAATTGGTTGCCGAGGATTTTGGCGACGAGATTCTTTACTCGTATCGAATGACGGACGCCGTGTGGCTGAATTATGGCAAGGGTGATGGGACATTCGCCGAGCCGATCGTCGTGGAGTTGGGAACATCCGAAATCGAAGACGGCGAGCAGGCTGGGTACGTCGGGCCTTCCGCGTTGGCGGTCGCCGATTGGAACGAAGATGGCCGGCCCGATCTGGCGGTCGCGAATCCGGGCAGAGGCATCGTCTCGATTCTGTTGAACCAGCCTCCCGTTGTTCCGATCAACGTGCCGCCGATTGCCGACGACCAGTTCAATGACGGCGAGCAGGTCGTTCAGACACGGGCCTATGTGGCGAACCTCCGATCGGATTTCGTGTCGGTGATCGACACAGCCACCAATGCGGTGGTGCAGCAGATTCCCGTTGGGTTCGGGCAGTTCGGGATTGACGTTTCGCCGAATGGAACCCGGGCCTACGCCTCTCTGATGGATTCCAGCGACTTGGCGGCTGATCCGTGGGGCCGAGTCAGCAGCGTGGCCGTGATCGACACGGTCGCGGGCAGCGTGTTGACGACCATCCACACGGTCGCACCCTACATTGCCGATATCACCGTGAGTCCACGCGGTGACATCGTGTTACTCACCGATCATTTCAACAACGTCGTCCGGGTACTCTCGACGGCGGACAACAGCATCGTAGCGTCGATTCCCGTCGGGGCCGCGCCCGATCAAGTGGCGTTCAGCCCCGATGGCAGACTGGCCTATGTGAGCAACATCCTCTCTTGGACGGTCTCCGTAATCGACACCGCAACGCTGACCGTCGTCACCACCATTGGCGGCGTGGGAGCAGGCGCAAATACCGTCTGTGTTTCTCCCGATGGAAGCCGCGTCTATGTCGGGTCACATTGGAACGGGGTCGCCGTGATCGACACGAACTCGAACAGGGTCATCGCGAAGCTCCCGCTCAACTCTCCCAACGGCCCGGTGGTGGCCATGGCGCTCGCTCCCGACGGGGCGAAGCTGTACGTCACGGATCGGCATCATAGCTCCCAAACGCCCAACAACGTGTGGGTGGTGAATACGGCGACCAACAGCGTCGAGGCTCGCATTTCTGTGGACGCAGTTTTCTACGCAGGGTTAGTCGTGAGCTCGGACGGCGCGGTTCTGTACGCCTCAGCCGCGACCAACAACACGGTTCTCGCGATCGACACCGCGACCAACCAAATCCTCACGGCCATCCCAGTTGGCCAGGTTCCGCACGCGATTGCCACCGGGACGATTTCGATTCCAGTGGCCTCTCCGGAGCCCCCGTCGTCAGCCGCGCCGGTCATGACCATTTCAGCGTTGGAGGCCGACGGCATTGCCACGGATGAAGACGTCCCCACGAATAAGATCCTTCTGAAACTCGAAGACGCAGACTCTCCAGTGGACGAGCTGATCGTGACCGTGCAGTCGTCGATTCCGGAGTTGATCCCTGAAGAGGGAATCGTGTTGGGCGGCAACGGTGCGACGCGGACACTCGTGCTCTCGCCGGCAGCGAATCAGTACGGGTTCGCGACGATTGTGGTCTCCGTCA
>VGZA01000131.1 GCA_016872775.1 Planctomycetota bacterium
CAATCGATACGGTTCGGGAATGCTTCGGTAGCATTTGCTGAGCAGGAAGCAAATGACGGCGTTGATGACCAGCCCGGCGATCAGAAAGAAAGCCAGGAATGCGAAAATGACCGCGAGGATGGCGGCCAGTGCCCCGTCCATTTCGGGTGGGAGCGATGGTGGCGGTGCCTCCTGCGCGAAGAGAAGTAAGGTCGGCGGTAGTATATTGTCGTAATTCATTAGTGGGCCCGGGGGACGAATCAGGAACCGGTTAGCTCCTAAAGCTACGTGGCGGCCTGTAGTTCGTCAATCTTCTCGACTTCTTGGCATTCGCGATTTCCGCGGCCGTACTTCGAAATCATCGCCGCTCGCCCGCCGCCCGCCTGAGGCTCGCCTGCGCTCGACTGAGGCTCGGTCCGCCCGAATTGACAATCCTGGCCGCGGCGGTAGGATGGCCAGCGTAGCAGGATGTCGGAAAACCGCATGTGGGGTTCGATCGCCCCGATCAGGGACAGGCAAATCAGGGACAGGGAGTAGCAATTGAATAAGACGCAACTGGAATCGGCTCGCGCCGGAGTCGTAACACCGGAAATGGAATTCGTTGCCCGGCGGGAGTCGTTGACGGTGGAAAAGGTCCGAGAGGAGATCGCGGTTGGTCGGATGGTGCTCCCGGCCAATCGGGTTCACTTGCAGGGGAGGCTGGAGCCGATGGCGATCGGGATCGCCGCCAGCTGCAAGATCAACGCCAACATCGGCAACTCCGCCGTGACCAGCGACGTCGCGGAAGAATTGAAGAAGCTGCACACCGCGGTTCACTTTGGCGCGGACACGGTGATGGATCTATCGACGGGCAAGCAGATTGACGCGATCCGTTCGGCGATTATCGCGTCGTCGCCGGTTCCGATCGGGACCGTCCCGATTTACCAGATGCTGGAGGAACTTGGCGGACAGATCGAAGACATGCGGCCGCAGCATTTTCTGGACATGGTCGAGCATCAGGCGAAGCAGGGGGTCGACTACATGACGATCCACTGCGGGGTATTACTGGAGCATCTGCACTTGACGACCGCGCGTGTCACGGGGATCGTCAGCCGCGGCGGATCGTTGATCGCGAAATGGATGATGGCGCACCGTCAGCAGAATCCGTTGTACACGCATTTCGACGACCTTTGCGCGATCATGCGCGAGTACGACGTCACCTGGAGTCTGGGCGACGGACTGCGCCCGGGATCGTTGGCGGATGCCAGTGACGAGGCACAATTCGCGGAATTATCGGTCCTGGGCGAATTGGTGCAGCGCAGTTGGGACCGCGGAACGCAGTGCATGGTCGAGGGGCCGGGACACATCCCGATGGACCAGATCGACATGAACATTCGCAAACAGATTGAGGTCTGCAAAGGAGCGCCGTTTTACGTGTTGGGCCCGCTGGTTACCGACATTGCTCCGGGCTACGACCATATCACCAGCGCGATCGGCGCGGCGATGGCGGGATGGAGCGGAGCGGCCATGTTGTGCTATGTGACACCCAAAGAGCATCTCGGGTTGCCGAACAACGACGACGTGCGCCAGGGCGTAATCGCCTACAAGATTGCCGCCCATGCCGCCGATGTCGCCCGCCATCGTCCTGGCGCGCGGGATCGCGACGACGCGCTCTCGAGGGCTCGATTCGCGTTTGACTGGAACGAGCAGTTCCGATTGTCGCTGGACCCGGAAACGGCCCGCGCTTATCACGATGAGACATTGCCTCAGGACACCTTCAAAAGTGCTCATTTCTGCAGCATGTGCGGACCAAAATACTGCTCGATGAAAATCACCGAGGAGGTTCGCAAGATGGCGGAGGAAGGCAAGCTGGTTGCCGAATCCGATCGATCGGCCGCTCCCGACGCGCACCGGCTCGTCACCATCGAGGGGCAATGAGGACTTGACCAACGCGCCGCAATCCGATCTTGGCCCGCGGGAATCGGCCAGCGGGCACTCCCCGGTTGGCCCGATTCCCCGGGATGAGCGGCTCGTCGTGAACCCCGCGACCGACTCCGAAACAGGTACCGATACAGGCCGCGACGCAGGTGCCTTGGCATTACTGGGTAATGTCAGTTTCTGGGGAGTCACGGTCACGCAGTTTCTCGGCGCTTTCAACGACAATGTTTACAAGCAGCTGCTGCTGCTGTTGTTTGTGAAGGTTCCGGCAGACGGTGGCGGAACCCGCGATCTGCAGTGGGTGGCGCTGCTGATGTTCTCCTTGCCTTTCGTACTGTTCTCGGGATACGCCGGTTACCTTTCGGACCGGAACAGCAAGCGGAAGGTCATGACGATCTGCAAGCTGGCGGAAGTTGTCATCATGGCTCTTGCCGTACTGGCGTTTCTGGGCTGGGGATTTTGGGGCTGGAATCTCGCGATCATGACGGTCTTATGCCTGCTGCTGTTCGGAATGGGGACG
>VGZA01000132.1 GCA_016872775.1 Planctomycetota bacterium
CCTCGCCGCCGCCGCCAATCACCGTATCGTTGTGCTGATTGCCGAGCAGGACGTCCGCTCCGTCTCCGCCGGAGACCAGATCGAAACCGGCTCCGGCGAACAGGACATCGTTGCCGCCGCCGCCGGTCACGGCGTCCTCACCCGCGCCGGCGAACAACGTGTCATTGCCGTTCATGCCATCAAGGGTGTCGTTGCCCGTGGTGGACATCATGCTGTTGGCTTCATCGTTGCCGACATACGGATTGCCGCCACCCGGTCCGAAGTTGCGATCGCTGCCCTGGATCTCGGAGCCGTGATAGTCGGCGTGCGGGAACCAAAAGTTAGGGTCTTCCCATATTCTGGCCATGCCTGTCTCCACATCGCTCAATGGTTGAAAACGCCGTACCGTCATGTCCGACGTATCGATCAGCGCAGGGAACGCCCGTCGGCGGACGCCCTGGCTGGCAAGCGCGTGGTACTGAATTGAAGTGGCCTAGCTGCTTGGTGGACCCCAGTCCCCTTATGAGCAGAGCGTTCAATCGATGTAGGCTCAAACGAAGTGGAGGGAAGGCTGTTCCAATATTTGTTCTCGCAAGAACAAAATGACGACGCATTCACCTTGCGACAGAATTCGCCTTAAGCATCGATGGCAGATTTGGGAAACGGGAATAAGCGCCTCGCCAGGGCGAAGACGAATGCGCGCTCGGCCGCGAATTTCCGCGGGCAATCCAACGCGGAAACGGTCCGGTCGCCGTGGTCTGCGCCGCATAGGAAAGCTGCGAGCTGTAGGACGCGTTCCAGCCGTACTCGTTGAAAATCTCACGTCCACCCGAGAGCCCGGGCATGTCCAGATGCAGCCGGGCATTATTTTTCGAGACGGAAGTGTTTCTACGCAGATTATCCGGCCATGGCGCTGGGCCATTTGAGACAGGAGCCAGATGAGACACCGCTGTCAGTCCTGCTGCGAGAGTTTCTCCGTGCGAACTTCCCGGCGACGATAGAGGCGACACGCAGCTTCTGGCGCGTTCCTCGCGCCGTGGAGTTTCCTGATGGCATCGTTCTGTCAGATCTGACTACTTACCCCCTACTGCCCGGCCGGCTTGCGAATGCGCATGATCGCCATCAGCGCGCCTTTGTCGGCAGGATTGGTCGGCTCGTGCCGAAACGGAACCTCGACAACGCAGTCACCGAACAGCGCGATCAGCTCCGCGGTCGACTGATAGGGAATTGAGCCCTCGCGGACGATCTGCGCATGCTCGGGATGCCCCTCCGGCACGCGCGTCACGCCGACGGCGATGATCCCCTTGTCCTGGCACACCCGGATCATTTCGCTGGCGGCCAATTTGTGATTGTTGCTGTACATCAGGGTCCAGCTGCACAGCACCACCTCGAACGAGGAGTCGGGATAGGGAATCGCATGCATATCGCCGATGTCGATGAGCGGTGAATTGGAAATCAAGTCGATCGCCTTGATCTTGCGCGGATTGAAGTGCACCGCATACAGCGCGAACAGTTCCATCTCGTTGCGCGGGCCGATCGAGAGGAGGGAGACCTCCGACTTGCGATCGATCAGCGGATCGATGATGGACAGCGGCGCGATCAGGCGGTTGACGTGCGCTTCGCTGAACTGGTTGGCCTGATTCTTGTTGTGGTCGACGGTGTAGGAAATCGACGTCTCGGGGACTTGATCGACGGACTTCTCGAGGCCAAAGGCGGCCGCGCGGCGCTGCGCCACCATTTTCCGGAACCCGCGCAGATGCATGAGGAAGTGCGGATTCCTGCGCAGCTCGGCGACGATGCCGTCCCAGTCTCGCTGGGTCAGCGGGACGGAATACCGCTCCGACTCTTTGTCCGGCGTGGCCATGCGTGCGCGTACCCCAGGGGAATCGCATTTGAACCGACATTCCCCAGATGAACCCCTGGAACGGTGCAAACCGTAGCAGTCTGCCCGGTTCCGGGGAAGCCATGGGCGTACAACCCCGTTTCCCCGCTGCTTCCGCCCTGTACGACCTCCCGAACGACGTTTGATCCATCGATTTGGCTCTTTCTCTCGTCATTCAGACGCACTTCTCCCGTGGTGACGACGCATTCGCCCCGTTCGGTCTTACGCTGGGACTGGTCGTCGTCGCAGTCCGTCGATCAGCCGCAGGATTTTCTCGAACAGTTCTCTCGGCACCGCGACCTCGGCCATCTGGAAGACGGCGTAACGGGCGTGGCGCACGACCTTGGCGCCGATCTTTACCAGCTTCTCCCGCAGGCTGGTCAGCGACCACTGCGCGACCGCCTCGGGCAAGGCCAGCGTCCGCATGAAGTTGGCGATGTTGTAGGCCAGCGCGTGCAACTGCAGACGCACTGCGTTGGCGGCGAACGAGCAGCACGACAGGCGCGTCCACTTGATCGCGGTCTTG
>VGZA01000133.1 GCA_016872775.1 Planctomycetota bacterium
CCTATCCATCGTCGTCCCGCACCAGATGTTTTCCTGTTTCATTCTGTCAGATGCGGCGGCAATTGCAAACCGTTGTAAACCGAGTCGAGTTTTTTCCGGAACTCGTGTATGCTCGCGATGCTGAGCCCGTCGTCGAAAGGGGCTGTTGCTCCCGTCGGTCGCGGTCGCGAACAATCCGAGGATCCACCATGAAGCGTGTGACGGTGTTATCGATTTGGAATTGGATGCTTTGGATTGCCATTTCGCCGCTGATGGCGGAACCGTTGCCGCCCAAGATTGTCGGCCGCCACGTTCCTGATTTCGTACTGCCGGATCAGTCCGGCGGTCAGGTGGCGATGTCGGACTTCAACGACTCCCGGCTGCTGGTGCTCGTGTTCCTGGGGACCGAATGTCCGATTGCCAATGCCTATCTGCCGGTCCTGAACGACCTGCAGTCCCGCTATTCCGATCGGGGAGTGCGGGTGATCGGGATTAATGCGAATCCGGCCGACAGTGTGGAGGCCATAGCGCGCCATCAACGGGAATTCGCGACGGGCTTTCCGGTGCTGGTCGACGCGGAGCAGGTCATTGCCGATCTGGTGGGTGCCACGCGCACGCCCGAGGTCTTTCTGTTGGACCGAAAGCGCGTCATTCGTTACCGCGGTCGGATCGACGATCGCATCGGCTATGCGCAGCGCCGAGCCGAGGCACGGCGGAACGATCTGGAGGACGCGATCACGGAGTTGCTGGAGGGAAAGAAGGTGAGCCAGCCCGAGATCGAGCCGGAGGGTTGTCTGATCACTCGTCGCGATCGCCTGCCGCAGAGAGATTCAATCAGTTATGCCAAGCATGTGTCGCGGATTGTCGAGCAGCGGTGCGCCGGCTGCCATCATCCAGGAACCGCGGCGCCATTTTCCTTGCTGACCTACGAGGACGTGGAGAGTCGTTCCGAGATGATTCGCGAGGCGGTCGTTGCGCGGAGGATGCCGCCTTGGAGCGCCGACCCGCGGCACGGACAATTTGAAAATGACTTCCGGTTGACAACCAAGGAGATCGACACGCTGCTGGCCTGGATCGATCTCGGCAAACCGCGAGGGGACGCGAGCGAACTGTCTGAGCCTCGTCCCTATACCGAGGGCTGGATGATCGGACAGCCGGACCTTGTTTTCCGCATGCCGCGCGATTTCACCGTACCCGCCGCCGGTACCGTGGCCTACCAGTATTTTGTGACGCCGACGAATTTCTCGGAGGATGTCTGGGTGCAAGCCTCGGAAGCCAAACCGGGCAATCGAAGTGTTGTCCACCACATTATTGCTTTTGTGCGCTCCAAGGGCTCCAAGAAACTGCAGGACCTCCCTCACGCGGCTGGATACGCTCCCGGCGAAGAGCCGATGATTTTGCCGGACGGCGTTGGATTGCGGATTCCGGCAGGTGCGGAGATTGTTTGGCAGGTGCACTACACTCCCAACGGCAAAGAGGAGACCGATTGTTCCGAAGTCGGACTGGTGCTCTGCAAACAGGTGCCGCAACGGCCGTTGCACGGCGGCGGCGCGTTTAATACATCGTTCGTGATTCCCGCGGGAGCGGACCGTCATCGCGTGGTGTCGTCCAAGACGTTTTCACGGGACGTGGAACTGTTGTCGTTGATGCCGCATATGCACGTGCGCGGCAGAGATTTCCGCTACACGGCGCACTATCCGGACGGCCGGTCGGAAGTATTGCTCAACGTACCGAATTACGATTTCAACTGGCAGCACCGCTACCGCTTTGTTCGGCCAGTGAAGATCCCCAAGGGCACGATGCTCGAATGCGTGGCCCATTTCGACAATTCCGAGCAAAACCCGGCGAACCCAGACCCTGCCAAGGAAGTGCGCTGGGGTGATCAGACCTGGGAGGAAATGATGATCGGCTGGTACTCCCACGTCGACCCCCGCCCTGATACGGAAGGTCCCGGCGACGATTCGGCTGCCGGGACGAGCCCCAAGCGATAAACCGTCCCAGAAAGCCTGCATGCGGCACCGGTCTGCTGATTCACGCTGGCCTTCCCCCGATCTATGTACCACTCTGAATGAGAGGATCTGGGGTAAAGGGATCGCTGTGCTGCTGGAACGGATAAGTTGGCTGAGGCGTAGCCGAAGTCAACTTCGGAGTGGAAGCAGCACAGCGAGCGGCGAACTCCGCCGGGGTCTGGTAGTCTAACGCACTATGTGGTCGGCGGTGATTGTAATCGAGCCGCCAGCA
>VGZA01000134.1 GCA_016872775.1 Planctomycetota bacterium
AGATCGTCAGCAGTTGATGCTCGGCTTCCTCCGAAGTAACCCATTCGTGGGAACCGGGGACAACGACCGATTCCAGCTTCAGATTCTTCGGCAGGGCCAGATCGATGCGAAACAGCGTGCGGTCCTTGGCCTGAATCGCCACTTGGGTTTCGACACGGGATTCCCGTTCGGCGATTCTCAAGATGGTTCGAAATTCGGCGGACGGCCGTGACTCGACACTCCGTGCTGAAACTGTTGCCCGATAGTTGGCCGCGGCGAATCGGAAGGCCTGGAACGGGCGCGCCAGCAGAACGCCCTGCGAAAACGCGTCGTCCCCGGCGATTTTCAGCTCCACCAGATCGGTCTGCGCCAGGTTCGCCAGATCCGATACTTTCAGGTCGAGAATCGGGCTGCGCGCCACCACCAGTGTCCCCTGGTGCTGCATCGCATCCGCCGGCGTCACCAACGGCAACGGGAAACGAGCCGTGTCATCCTTGCCAAGCCAATCCCGGCGCGAAAGGTGCAGTACGATCGACTCCTTATCTTGAGCCGCCTTGAGCAATGTCACTTCCAACAGCCTTCCTCGTTCGTCGGCTTCGCCCAACGCGTCGGTACTCCAGCCTTTCACGTTGGAGCCGGATACGCGTTCGACGAGATAGTCGGTTGGAACGCGGATCGAAAATGACTCGCGCCGGGAGCGAGGGAATTCCAGTTGCAGTTGCCAGGCTAATCGCAAAGCGTCTTCGCGGACTTCCAATTCGGCTTGGGACACCGCGGTCAGACTGCGATCGACCTCCGCCTCCGAGACTTTGGGACGCCATTGAATCGTGAACGATTCGCCCGCGGTCAAACTGGTCTCAATTTTCTGGTTGGGGGCATCGGATTCGTGTCGAGCCTTATCGGGGATGCCCGCCAGACGCACCTCGGTCTTCGGCTCGGGAGCGGCGATGGAAAGCGAAGCGGCCGGAGTATGTGGCAACTGCCCATTGACGATGCGCCAGCCACCGCGCCGAGTGATCGGCATACGGATCGTCAGATCGACCGTTTTACGTCCTTTTCCGACCGCGCTCAAAGTGAAAAGGGGCGCGGCCGGCGCGCCCTTCGCCGGTGGCGACTCGACCAGAACCACGCGAGCGGGCTGTCCATCGACGCGCGCCTCGGTCAGCACACCATGAACAATCGCCAGTGGCAAACGCGCTTCGTCGTCGGTGAACAGATCCAGTTCCAGCCGCCCGGTGAATTCGGCGTAGGAGTCGCCTTGCAGCGTGAGCTGGTAGCTCGCGCCAGCCCAAGCGAACGGGACCGGAGTTCGAGTCGGTTTCTGTTCGGGGTGAGCCTGATTCCAGAGCGCCTGATACACCGACAGTGGCACCATGATCCGCTCGGCCTTTTTCCATCCGTCGGGATCGTCCGAATTGTAAGGGATCAGCACCGCGTCTTCCGGAATCTTGACCGGGTCCAATTTTCCGATCAGGTGCTGCAACAGATCGGTGGTCCGGGCTGCGTTTTCCTGTGCGGCCGACGGGGCAGGGGGCGTGACGAGTATGCCGCAGATCGCCGCCGTCGCTGCCACAGCCACGGCGGTGGCCGGAGCACGGCGAAATCGCCGCAGGACGCGCGAAACGAGACCCGCACACCACCGCACGATTCCCCACACCATATAGGCCACCAGGCAAGTGATCGCCGCCCAGAAAGCATAGTCGCAGACCAGTCCGACTTCCTGCATCCATGGCGTGACGAGTGGCAAGACCGTTGACAGAAGCAGAACGCTTCCCACGAACTTGAGCTTCGTGGACGCTCCCATGCGCCCCACGAAAAGTCCTGCCAGCCCGATCGCGATTGCAATCGCCCAGCCAAGCGAATGCAATCGTCGCGCATCGACCAGCGTTGCGCGTAGTATTGGCGCCTCGCCGAGGCTCAGAAATGTGGTCCATTGTCCGTCCGACTGTTGCCAGCGATCAAAATCAAACCGCAGGCTGCGCACCCCTTCCAGGGCCCAGGTGGCGGCGAATTGCTGCGACCGACCCCGCTGTCCCCCCTCCTTACCCGACAGGGATTCACCCGCCACATAACCGACACCACCCTCATCCACCCGAAGATCTTTACCCTTGGGGGGCAACGGCGGGGCGTGCTGCACCACGGCCTCTTTTGGCGGATCGGCGGCGGCCGTTTGCGGCACCAGGCCGGGCATGCCTCCGGCAGCTGACGCCCCTGGTTCTTGTCCACCCATCGGTC
>VGZA01000135.1 GCA_016872775.1 Planctomycetota bacterium
TCGCTCAGCGACACAGTAGAGGTCGAAGTTTGGCGCGCCGCCAGCGGCACACTTGAAAAGTACACGCTCCCCTGGACCAAAACGGGCATTGCGTTCACCGACCTCGGGCGCGTGCCCACAGCGCTGACAACCGCCAAGCAGGATTTCCGCCCTTCGGCGGTCGACTGCGACTCGCTCCCCCCGTACATGCGACCCCTCGCTCCACTCCTGAATTCCCGGTTGCCGCGCGATCCAGAAGCCGTTCTTAACTTCGGTAGCGACTCGCCAATCTATGCTTTCCCGGCCGGATTCCGTCTACGTCTGTCCGGTGGGCCGGACTTCTTTGCCAGTGGCACTTACATTGTCGAAGGCAAAACGATAGGCTGGATCCGTATTCCAAGTTTTGCACCGCCCAACGAAGAAGAGGCCATCGAGACCTTTGAACGGGAAATCGCGTTCCTGCAGGAGAATACAAACGGCCTAGTAATCGATGTGATGCGGAATCCGGGAGGTTCAGTGGCCTTCAACGAGGCTCTGCTGCAACGGCTGATTCCCAACACCTTTCGCACGATCGGATTCGAACTCCGCGCAACCAACTCCTGGGTACAAGGCTTTGCTGCCCAATTGTCGCAGGCACGCCTGTTCGGTGTCGAACCATGGATTGTCCAGCATTTCGAAAACAATTACAAGGACGTTCTGCAGGCTAATCGCGAGGGAGGCAGCACTGGCTCCATCTCGTTGAACAAAACTGGATCCCTCATTCTGGTGCCCTCGCCAGTGACGTACCGCAAGCCCCTCATCGTGCTGGTCGATGACTTTTCGGGCTCGTCCGCGGATGCTTTCCCGGCGGTGATTCAGGACAATGGCCGCGGCAAAGTTGTCGGTTACCGGACCATGGGACTGGGCGGAAATGTGGTCGAGTTCGCCGGCACGGCGTACTCGCAGGTCACCGTAGGGGTGACTCAGTCGCTCATGACGCGGAGGGAGCCGGTGGTTACCACTGACCTGCCGACCGCACCATACGTGGAGAACATCGGCGTGCGTCCGGACATCGAACTCGACTATATGACCCGTGAAAACCTCCTGAACCGGGGCACCTCGTTCGTCAAGTCCTTCACCCGCATCATTCTCGATCAGATCGGTAACTGAATCTGCCCCACTATATTCGGTTTTATGTCACTCTTGTCCAAAACAGCTCTGCCTGACGCTGGAAACAGAAAAGCCCTCCTATAATCAGGCATGAGCGACTCGTTCCTTGGCCGGATCGTCGCCACACGCATTCGCCACGAGGGCAACCACATGGTACAGGCGGCAAGCCTGTTCAATCAACTGCTGCATCATTTTCCGCGGACGGAATTCGCCGCGCTGGTGAAAAAGCACGGGGCCGAACGCGCCGCCAAAGGATTCACCTGTTGGACGCAATTCGTCTCCATGCTGTTCTGCCAGCTTGGCTGGGCCGACTCGCTGTGGGAAATCTGCAACGGCCTCGCCTGCAGTCAGGGCCGCCGTTTGTGGTTCTCGCAAACTCCGAAGTTGCTGATAAGGTGGGCTCTGGTGCAAACCCGCCGAGCTTTTGGTCCGCCCTTGACAGCCTTAGACGGTGTTTTTGATGCCGTTCGCGGTGCCACGCGGTGCCACTAGGCGAAAACAGGCTGTTACAGGCCGTCAAGTGACTTACTAGATTGCATGTAATATCAATAACTTAGCACTACTCGGCATGAGCCGAAAACACCGCAAGAGAATTCGAATCCCTCTCTCTCCGCCAGAAAAAATTCTCCGCAATCCATTGATTCTAAGGTGAGCTACGATATTCGGATGCCGCCACCTACATGCCCGAGAACGAACTGAACGCAAGGATTCGAACACCACCTCCAAAATGGCTGTTGGCCCTCGCCGCGTTCGTTGCCGGTGCCGGCCTCGAACTCGGTGGCGCCACGCGACCGCTCCTCGCCCGATTCTTCTTCATCGTCGCCGCCATCGTCACATACTGGGAAATTTGGGCACGCAGCAAGAACTTCCGATCAGCGGAACGGAAGATAGTCCGCGCCAGTTCAGCACCCGCGCTCATCATCGCGACACTCCTCGCAGCACAATACCTCGCGCCAAACCCAGAGCCGACGGAGAACATCGTGCAACAAGTCCTCAACGGAGTGGAGGCACTCTTCAAGAAGTACGCGACCGAAAAACCAGTGGCGACCGAGCCAGTCCCCAAGCAGCCACCGGAGCGCCCCGCAC
>VGZA01000136.1 GCA_016872775.1 Planctomycetota bacterium
GTCGGGCTCCGCCATTGAGCAGATGCTGGCTGACTATAAAGTCATGCGGGATCAGGCGCGGTTTTGTGGTCGCTAGAAACATTATCAATCCGCACTCGTGGTATCTCGCGCCACCGTGTGGTGAAATGTGGCGATAACCGATCCTGTCGCATTCTCCATTCGGCGTTCTTGGCCGAAAGGCCTAATCCAACGGCCCCTCGGCCAAACCGATCGTTGATGCGATCGACAGCCTTCATTAATCCGTCGCTCCGGTTTGTTTGAGCGGTAAACAGGTTAGGCTGCACGTCCTGAGTCGATGAAAGATCAAGGAGCAGGACCCCCGCCTTGCGCCACGCGTATCCATCCCGCCAAATGCGTTCCATGATTCTAACCGCCGCCGTGACAACGGCGCGACTGTCAGCGGTCGGTGACATGAAGGTCGTTGACGCCGACGCCGAGTGCTGCGGCGCTGCGGTATCGAAAGGATCGGTTGTGATGAAGACCTGCATGGAGCCGCAGAGTTGATCGGAATGCCGTATCTTCTCGGCGGCGCGCTCCGCAAATGAGACGATGGCGTTTCGTACCTGATCCTTATCAGTGATTGCCTGTCCGAACGAACGAGAGCAGCACGTCGTTTTTTTTGGTGCCGGTTGAGTGTCGAGTTCGTGGCAGGCGATGCCGCGCAATTCGTGGACGGTTCTCAAGCCCACAACTCCCATGCGTTGACGAATCCAGCCATCTTGGGCGTTGCGCAATTGAAGCGCGGTCGTAATCCCGCGTTCGCTGAGCATCTTCGACCAACGAAAACCGATTCCCCAGACGTCTCCCACTGGCGTTTTGGTCAACGCCATCTCAATCCACTCGGGGTGACCGGCCAGATCGATAACGCCATCGGCCTTCGCCGACGTTTTCGCGAGCTTATTAGCTATCTTCGAAAGTGTTTTCGTCGTTCCGATGCCGACTGAAACCGGTATTCCGGTCCAGCGTTTGGCGCGGCCCCGAAGATCGCGGCACCAAGCGGTGAGGTCCTTTACCGGCAGGCGCTCGAGATCAAGAAAGCACTCGTCGATGCTGTAAATCTCATGCTGAGGTGCCGCTGCCGCGAGAATGCTCATCACCCGTTCCGACAGATCACCGTAAAGTGCATAATTAGATGATCGGACGACTACCTCGTGACGGTTGACGATGTCGCGGATCTTAAAGAGGGGAACGCCCATCTTGATTCCGAGGGCCTTTGCCTCCTGTGATCTCGCGACGACGCAACCGTCATTGTTGGAGAGCACGACAATAGGGCGACCGTTCAAACTTGGCTGGAAGACGCGCTCGCAAGACGCGTAAAAATTATTGCAGTCGACGAGACCAAACGTCGGCACGGCGCTTATCGCTCACAGTGACGACGGATGCTGTGAGTGACTACGCCCCAGACATCGCAACCGGACTCGGTGATCTGAATATCGGGGAATACCGAGTTTTCGGCCGTGAGGACCCATGCGCCATTCGGTTTCTTCAAGCGCTTGACCGTCAGTTCTCCATGCAGGACCGCAATGACGATGTCTTCAGCCTGAGCTGTGAGGCTGCGATCAACAACGAGGAGGTCGCCGTCGAATATGCCGGCGTCTTTCATCGATTCTCCCATCGCCCTGGCGAAAAAGGTGGCGGCAGGGTGCCGAATGAGGTGTTCGTTGAGGTCGAGCTTTCCTTCGATGTGGTCGTCGGCGGGGCTCGGGAATCCGGCAGGAACCCTGGAGCTATAAACCACCAGGGCGAGGTTGGAGGGCTGATCGGAAAAGCGGAGCACTGGCTGGACCTTTGACAGAAAAGAACATATAGTGAACGCACATGCTCAGCCGTCCGTCAACGCTCATCCTCGCCCGCCGAAAGTGGCTACAAAATCGGCAGTTCATCCTGATTAGGTATTCGACCCGTGCGATCACCAAGGCACAGGTTGGCCGCGCCAGTCGAAGAACCCCCCGTTAGCCTCCGCCGTGAGTTGATCGACAACGGCGAGCAGATGTCGGGCCGCCGCCGTGGGAGGGTGCACCTCCAAACCGGTTGCTGCGAAGGGAGCAGACAGCGCTGTGGCGACGGTGCCCGGATGTAGGGCTACGCAAATAGCATTTGGCGATCGACGGCCCAATTCAACGGCCGCGGTTCGCACGAGCTGATTGAGAGCCGCTTTGGACGCTCGATAGGAATACCAGCCACCCAGCCGATTATCACCAATGC
>VGZA01000137.1 GCA_016872775.1 Planctomycetota bacterium
GGAAGATTTCCTCGATTGAGGGGAACGGGGAACGGGGAACATCTGGGCAGTTTCTTCCTTTTTCCTTCTAACTTCTAACTTCTAACTTCTTTGATCGGCTGGCCGTGGTCGGTGATCGGTGCGACGGCTCCGAAATCGGTGCGGTACTCATGCTCGGGATCGATGCCGAGCGCCTGGATCAAAGTCGCGAACAGGTCGGGCACCGTCACTTGTCCGGATTGGATTTCCAGGCCGGTGGCATTGGTTGCTCCGTGCACGGTCCCTCCTTGCAGTCCGCCGCCGCCGAGGACCACGGGGGTCACTTTGGGAAAATGGTCGCGGCCGCTATTCCCATTGATCTGCGGCGTGCGACCGAATTCTCCCATCCAGAGCACGAGCGTTTCCTGCCATAGGCCACTCGCGCGCAGGTCATCGATCAGTACGGACCAGGGGCGATCGATTTCCGAGCAGAGTCGGCCGACGTTCGTGAAGTTGTTGTCGTGGGTATCCCATCCCCCATGCGTCACTTCGACGAATCGGACGCCCGTTTCGAGCAGCCGTCTGGCAAGCAGGCAGCGTTTGCCGAATTCACTGTCTCCATAGCGTTCGCGATCCTGCGGCGGCGCCTGTTGCAGGTCGAGCGCTTTGACGAACGGTGTCGCCAGCAGACGTTCGACGCGCTGCAGCGACGATCTGCGGCGCTGTAGCGCGGAATCGGCATGTTCCGCATCAAACGCCACGTCGAACGCATCCAGTTCCCGCAGTAGTCCTCGCTGCCTGCGCAGTCCCGTCATCAGTTGAACGGCGGACTCCGGGTTCTCGACGGCGAACGGAGCGTGATCCGGACCGAGATATGCGGGGCCAAAGCCGCGGGCGCCGATCGAGACGAAATGTGGGATGTCCTGCGGCGGATTCTCGTGGGAGACGATCGCGCCGAGGGAGGGACGGGGGAAGGCCTGCACCAGCGGGTAACCCGTATGCAGGAAATACTCCCCGCGGTTGTGATCGCCCTCCGGGGAGGTCAAGCCCCGCAGCAGGCTCAGGTGTTGCATTCTTTTTGCCAGTTCTGGCAGGTTTGCGGCAATCTGGATTCCCGCGACCGCGGTCGGGATCGAGGTCGTGGGGCCGCCGGTGGCCGCGCCCGGTTTCGGATCGGTGGTCTCCAATTGGCTGGGACCGCCCGCCATCCAGAGCACAATGCAACGTTTGGTCTGTTCGGGGCGCGCGGCGGCAAAAATTGCCTCGGCCCGATGCCGCATCGCGAAGGCGAACAGTCCCCCCAGTGATCCTTGCAGGAAATGGCGTCGTGCGGAGGAGATGCTCATAAACGGCTCCTGGGTTGTTGGCCTGTTATGGGAACGGACCGCAAGGCGTTGCGATGGATGTCTCGGATCGCTCAGTGGTTGAAGGCGAACTCGTTGCAATGCAGCAGCACGAAACAGACTTCTCTCGCCGGTCGCGAGGCCAGCGCCGCCCGTTCGGATTCACTCGGGGATCGGCCGAGAATCCTGTGAAACAGCTCGTCGAAGTCCCGGGCAGGCGGAGTCTGCGATTCCACCAGCCGCGACATCATGCCCTGGACGGTTTCACGGTATTCCCAGATCGAACCAAAGTCGCCATCGAGCGCGTCGCCGAGGAAACCGCGGACAAACTGAAATTGTTCTTCGGCGTTGGGTGTTTTACCCAGCGCGACGCAGGTTGAACTGTAGAGCTGCTCGGGGGTCAGCGGTTTGAGCGTGCGCACGGCGAACAGCCGCAACCGTTCTTCGTCGCCCCGTTGGGAGCGGGAATCGAGTTGATAGGCGGCGGAAGTCGCGATCCGTCGCAGCAGATGCCGCACGTCGAAACCTGTTTGCTGGGCTTCGTCCGCCAGCCACTCCAGCAACTCCGGAACCGCGGGCTGATTTTCGCGGCTGACATCGTCCACCGGATGCACAATGCCGCGGCCCAGCATGTGGTACCAGAGCCGATTGGCGAAATTCCTGGCAAACGGCCGGCTGCTCGTCAAGAAAAGGGCGAACTCTCTCCGCCACTGCGTGGTGCGGGGCTGTGCGCCCGTCAGAAATCGCGGTCGTTCCTCCGGCGGCAACTCGCGAACCACATCGACCAACCGTGCATTGCCGACCGCGATATCGCGGCGCTCCAGGCCCGCAAAGAAGCGGTTCATGCGCGTGAAGTCGTCCTTGGTCCATCGATCGAACGGA
>VGZA01000138.1 GCA_016872775.1 Planctomycetota bacterium
CGTCGCTATGAGAATCTGTTCCGGGGTCTGTTTCATCCGGGTGAGCGCGTCTCGCAGAGTGTGGCTGCCGCCGAAAAAGAGCTGCGCGGCATGGGTAATACGGTGGTCGCGATCCACTTGCGTCGCGGTGATTTCGGCTACGGCAGGTTCTGGCTCGCGCCAAGTGCCTGGTACTCCGATTGGCTGGACGATCTCTGGCCCGCATTGAATCGCCCGGTGCTCTATGTCGCAAGCGACGACGCGTCGGCCGCGGCCGAGTTAGCACGATTCCGGCCAGTAACTGCGGCGGATTTGGGGATCGAAATGCAGGGCGTCGAGTTCTACCCGGATTTCCACCTGCTTACCCAGGCGGACGCGCTTGCAATTTCTAACAGCACGTTCTCGTTTACCGCCGCCATGCTCAATGTACGCGCGCGAACGTTCGTACGTCCGGACCGGGATAAAGGCAGGTTGGTTAGCTTTGCCCCGTGGGACGCACCGGTACTCATGTAAAAGCGGACCGACTCGTCTTCGGCAAGCGCCTGATTTGTTGGCGGAGACGGATAGGAAAATCTATCCGCCCCAGGCTGCGTTGCACCGCACGATTTGGCCATTCTCCCGCTCCCTGGTCCCGGTTTGACGGCGCACAATGCCGATTATGTTGCTCCGCGAGCCGCCATTGGTAAAGAACGACCAGGGTGCCCTTGGCTGCGGCAGCGGGAATGGGCGGTATGCGCTGCGGAAGAATCTTTGCAACGGCGCCGATGCTGAACAGCAGCGTCGACAGCAGTGCAAGAAAATGGCGGGGCAAACAGCGTTTCATGGTTTACATCCAGAGGCTGTGGACAAGAAGTGCAGATTGTAGGCGACCTTGCAGAACTCCTGCGATGCATTGTTCGCCGACAGGTTCCACCAGTCAGCACAATTTCTGCATAACGCGCGAGACAAGCTGACGCCACTTCTGCCCAATTATCGGAAGGGCGTGGTCGAGAATTGGGCCGGCCTGCGCAGCGGCTACCGCTCCAGAGAATCGCAAAGGTTCCTTCAGGAGAGTCTGGAGTTGTGGGCTACGTATGTCGGTGAAATATTCCGAATACGGCAAGTAGGAGTCGACCCGGTCTGCGGCCGTCGGTAGTCCCAGGGCGAGTGCTGTCAGCAACCGGTTAGAGCTGACGCCAGCCTTGCGTCGATCAGTGGGGTTGGATGGAATGATGCATAGATCGCTTTGAGCTGCGGCAGAGAGCATTTGCGGAATGCTCCAGACAATGCCCTCGGCGCGGACATTGCGTGGAACGGGTAGCGATTGGTGACTTTGCAGCAGCCGCAATCCTTCGACATTGCAGAGGATGATCAATCGAATCGGATCTGAACTTGAGAGTCGCGGGAGAAAGTCAAGCAAATACGTCAAATTAGATGCGTGTCCGAACCAGAGGACCGTAACTGGGCTCTGATGAATTGTCTTTGGTGGGACGATGGGTACTTCGATTGCGTCAGGAACTATTTCAATCTGACCCGAGAAGTGCTCCGCAAGGCGTTGAGCCAGAAGTGGTGAAGAGCAGACGGCGAGGTCCACCATGCCGATGGCCTGTTGATAGAAACGGGTCATCGGCGAAGTGACGGACAAGTGGTCGTCCGTGTAATCGAGTATGAGCTGGCCGCCCCTGTTCTTTAAGGCCTTCATCTCGGAAAGCCAGTGAGCTCCGCGGCGCTCGGCGTCGTTGGCCCCGAGTTTGCCGATCACGGCCAACCCTGTCGAGGTCGGAATATCTTCACCAAAGGTTAGCCATTGTTCATCGGATATCGAGGCCAGCGCACCCGCACGCAGGCGAAAGCTTGCCAGATTCGCTGAGCTAATCTCTCTGGGATGTGCCGGGCGGTAGCCAGAAAGCCAGTGCACCCCGGTTTGGGGGGGCAGACTCCGCGTCATTTTTCCTTTGCGCCACCGGTGATCACGACGAGGTTCTCGGCACGGATATCAGGCCAGGGTACGACGGCGGAATTCCTGCCAGCATATCGGAAATCGGTTGCTCGACGTTCC
>VGZA01000139.1 GCA_016872775.1 Planctomycetota bacterium
ACCTTCCAACACGAGCGATTCCTTGTTCCGGTCGTAGGAGACGCGTTGGCCGTGCGCCCGATACTGCTCCGCTTCCACTTCGACATTGCCCAGTGCGGACAGTTCCAGGGCATGGGCTTCGCGGCGGCTCGCGCCGCCATCCGCGACGCTCAACTGCTGGCAGCGGATCACGGCGCCGCGGGGGCCGAGCAGTTCCGGGCGTCGCGGGTCGAGTTCCTCGCTCCAGTTCGGCACCGGCCCGAACACCGCCAGCACCCGGTCGGAAAAATCGAGCTTATTCAGGCCGGCGTTTCCGTCGAGCGCCCGTTCGAAGTCGACGCGCAAATAGACCAGGCGTGACGCGGCTCCGTGCTCGTCGTCGTAGCGAACGGTACTCAGCCATCCCGGACCATCGCCATGAATCCGCTGGGGCTGCTGGTCGCGGAACTGGCTCAGGCCGAGGTTGTCGACCTGCAGCTGGTCGAGCGAAAGTTGTTGCCCGGCCAGCGTCGTTTTTCCTTCCACGAACACCATGCCTCGGTAGGCAACCTGTTCGATTTGCGGAGTCGGTTGGCCTTCGGTCGCGGCAAACCGCACGCGCCGGGCCAATTTGACATCCAGCGAGCGTCCCATGGCGAGCCACTCGTAGAGCTCCCCGTTCTCCTGGGGAGTTCGCCCGCGGATCTGGACGTCGTTGGAGAAACGAGCACGCTGGCCGTCAAAATCAAGCCGCTGGTCCCAGGTGACGACCACATCGGGGTCCGGTTCGCGTTGAGGCTGTTCGAGGTCCTGATTACGGTAGAGGATCTCTCCTTTGGGCGGCTCGGGAGGCGGTGCAAAAAACGCCATCCGTCCAGCGCCGTCGATCCACAGCCGGTTGTCGGATTGTGTCAGCCGAATGTCCGCGGCGGTGGTGCGCACGCCGCGCGTGGTGACTGCCGCCGGGCGGCCGCTGACCGTCAACTCACCGTTCCCATGGACGAGATCGAGCGCTTCCAGGACATCGCCGCGAATTTCGAGGTCCCTTTCCTGCGGCCCGGTGGAGCCTTGATTCTGGTGTGCGAACAGCACGTCGCGCTGCGCCGCCAGGTCTTCCAGGAGCCATTCGGTTCCCGCCTGCAACAGCTGCAGGCGCAGCAACTCCGCCTGTAATACGACATGCCCATCCCGCGCATCGGCGGCGGGGAAGGGAGCGGAATCTCCGCCAGGACCTTGCGGTTTGTCGGATCGCGGCGCTGCGAGTCGCGGCGGGCCCTGTTCCTTCTGCTTGCCGCCCAAGCGCCGGCCGGTCGGTTCGGAACGCCGGACCCAGGCTTCGAGTCGTTCGGTCCTGGCGGTCAGTCGCGGCGAATCGATGGCGACCGACCGGGAGGCCAGCAGCCGGTCAATGTCCCAGAAAATCTCGGTTTCGGTACCGATCTGGCCGTCGTTTTCGGTCGGCGCAAGTTCATTTTCGATCACCCACACATGCAGTTCATTTGCCTTGACGGTGCCCAACGCGGCACTGGTGAACTGCACTTGTTCGATCAAGGAGATCAGGTGCAGATCCTCATGGGGGCGGATCCGCATTTCACGCTGCCACGCCATGGTAACCGTTTTTCCCGGCTCTTCGATCAGGCTGGTGGTAAGCAGTCCAGGTCCTTCGGCCAGCGCTTGTCCAAGTCGCTTTGGATCCTCGGCGAACTGGTAGCGCAGCTCGCGCGTTTCCAATTGTGCCCGCAGGTGCTGCAGGTGCGCACGCGTGCCGTCGCGTAGATGGAACTCGCGCGTCTGCAGGTTGTATTCGAGGTACTCCGCGCGGGATGATGCGCCTACCGAGGGCGCTTGGAGGACGGCCGGCCGCCCACGTGCGATGATCCGATGAGGTTCCAGCGCACCTCGGGCGGAGGCTTCCTGTTCGGTTTCTGTCGGATTGCCGCGCCGTTGAAAGGCGATCAACAGATCGTCGCAACGGAGTTGATCGCGAACGGCATCGCTGACGAGCCGTTCGACGAGCACCGATTCCTCGAAGCGCGCCGTGTTCTCCTCGAAATCA
>VGZA01000140.1 GCA_016872775.1 Planctomycetota bacterium
CGCCGGCCTGGCATTGGCTCCCGACCAAGTGCAAGCCGCGGCAACTCCCGTCGCCGGTGCCGCGTCGCTCAACCTGCGCACCGACGGCACCATGTTCATCCACGGCGGCCGACTCGGCCTGGAAATTTTGTTTCCGTAGCCCGACGAGCGCGGAGATCAGCGAACGAATGGATTGATGATCCGTACTCCACCAATCTCGGTTCCGTGACCCATGTCCTCGGAATAGAGCTGGTTGACACCGATATCGGAACAAGCAGCGATCAACAAGCTGTCCCAATGCGACAGACTGAATTGATCAAAGAGCTCCAAGGCGTAGTCGAAGACAACCGCGCGGGGAGTCCGGATTGGAAAGATGCTGCG
This sequence comes from Planctomycetota bacterium, assembly GCA_016872775.1. Classification (GTDB taxonomy): domain Bacteria; phylum Planctomycetota; class Planctomycetia; order Pirellulales; family Pirellulaceae; genus VGZA01. Next base: position 361 of record VGZA01000140.1, read on the forward strand.
AAAAGTCTGGATGTAGTTTGTCGCGCTCTCGTTGGAAATCTTCCGCTTGGTGGTCCAATACCGAAGTTGCGACGTGACTTCACAGAGCACTTGCCAAGGCAAAATCGTGCGCTGAGCCGAACTCCGCAATTCGCGCAGCAGATCTTGAGCGATCGAACGCTTCATGGATTCTGAAGCGTCCAGTGAGTACAGCAGGATGTTGGTGTCAACGGCGTTCATTGAGCTGTGATCGGCTCAAGCGATCCCGTTGAACCGCGACCGACGTCGTTTCCCAGAGCTTTTCCAGTTGGTCCCATGCCTGCGAACGGCTCAAGCGAGCCGGTGGGGTCAATTTCTTAGCAGCCCTTTTGGATTTTTCTGGAGCTTTTCGCATCTCAAACCTCATCGTTCCCGAACAGGACCGGTCATCCAGTGGTTCGCGAATTGATTCTGTCACAATTCGAGGAAGTTCGTCGAGCGGAAAACGACGGATTCCGCTCACTCGAACGCAAATAGCTTCTTGAAGACTTCGTTGATCTCACTGACGGGATTGGCTGAGAGGTCGTCTCCCACATCGGCGACACCGTCGCCACCGCGAGCAGCGCCGCCATTCCCTCCGGCGACCGTATCTCGGCCTATTCCACCGTTGATGGTGTCGTCATCAAAACCACCGATCAACAGGTCATTGCCGTCGTCGCCATTCAGTGTGTCCTCACCGAAGCCACCCAGGATCGTGTCGTTGCCAAGTCCACCTGACAGTGAATCGTCGCCGTCTCGTCCAGAGATCGCATCGTTTCGAGAACCACCGATCAACGTGTCGTTACCCGCGCCGCCAATGAGCGTCACGGCACCTCGCTTGAATGTGCTCGCGTTAATGGCTCGGCCCATGTCGTCGGCCGTCAATTCCGCCGTTTCCAGGGTCACCAGTCGATCCGTCCCGAGTCCTGTCAACGAAGTGTCGTTCAGAGTGAGGTTGGCGGTCGCCGTTTCCACCAGTCGATCCGTTCCCGCCCCTCCGATCAACGTGTCGTTGCCGTCGCCGCCGGTGAGGGTGTCGTTTCCTGATCCCGCGTCAATCGAATCGGACGCAAACGAGCCAACTAGGCGATCATTGCCTGCCCCCGATTTGATGACGACGTTGAACTCCGGGTTGGAATACTCCGCGTCGTCCAACCCGGTCAGGTCGATTTCATCGTTCTTCGATCCGCCAATGAACGTCAGTGTTTCGATCACGCTTGGTTCAAAGAACCGTTGTGGGACGCCGTTGAACTGCACGTTGAGCAGTCCGTCGATCACCACAGCTCGAAGTTTCACATTCCCAGCCACGCGATACACCGGGTTGGCATCCGTAATCGTCGCACCAATCGTCGTGGTCGTGATCGTGATCGTGAAGGTCTGGACGTCGCTGGTATCGACGCCGCCGTTGGCCGTCCCGCCGTTGTCGTGGATGCGAACCGTGACCGTCGCCGTGCCATTGGCGTTGGACGCCGGCGTGTAGGTCAGCGTCCCGCTTGCCGAGATCGCCGGTTG
>VGZA01000141.1 GCA_016872775.1 Planctomycetota bacterium
TTGCCAGGCGCCCGCGACACATACAACAGTTCGCGCCGGCCGTCGTTGTCGAAATCCACACATACTTCGGAGCCGCAGAACTCCCGATCGTAGATCGTATACTGATGCCGAAAGAGCTTGCTCCGTACGCGATCGACCGACATCTCACCGGTCCGCGGTTCAGCGGCAATCGCCGCCGTAGCCGCAAGCAACATCAGGCACGTGACCGTTCGAGTCATCGCCATCTCCGATCTGTTGTGCTACGGAACCTGCCTCAAGCATTTGTTTCGGGCCATTCTTCGAGTGCTCGACCCGAAGACGGTGGCAAAGAAGCGCACGACGCCCCGCCGGGCAAAGTGGGTCACGGCCATTGCTCGCTTTGCGTTTCAGCTGTTCGACCATTGGATGGTTTTCCCGTCACGAAAACGCTGCCACGACAATTCGACGATGTCAGCCGGTCGTCGGCCGGTGGCAATGTACTCCGCCATGGTACGCCCAACGAACGGTGACAGTGAAAATCCGCCCCCGCTGAAACCGGCTGCGAAATAGATGCCGGCTGGCCCCTCCAGTCGATCCAGAATCGGCATACCGTCGGGAGAATAATCATAGGTACAGGCAAACGTGCGATGAACAAATCCGTCTCGCATCCAGGGCAGCGTCGTCGACAACGCCTGATGCATCTGAGGTTGGTCATCGAGCTATCTTCAGAAACGAGTCCTATTACAGCGTCGCCGAAGATTCCTCGCGACACTCACCAGAAAAATGTCCTTTGAGTCTATCGTTCTGAACGCTACGATCAATGCGCTGAAGCGAGATATTCTCATGGAGTCCATTCACAATGACCGCCGCCGATGTCGCACACGCATCGGCACTGTGGCGTCGAACAGACGTTCGTGCTGGAGGGAACCAGTTTCTTGAGGAGCATACACCATGATTCAGGCACTTTCGAACCATCTGCCGATCAAGCACTCAGCACTGGTCTGGCTCGTGATCGGGTGGTCGTCCGTCGCGGCTCAGGTATCGGGACAGGATTCCATTTCCGTTCGGCATCCGGAATCTTTGCCTCCACGGATTGACTGCGAACGAACAGTCGTTGGCGTGACGGGAGACTACAAGCCTTGCCTGGCACTGCTGCCTGGCGGCGAGTTGTTGCTTGTGATGTTTGCCAGCGTCGATCCCGGCCAGGAGATCCGCGAGGATATGATCCTGTATCGGTCGTCGGACGGCGCCAAAACCTGGGGTGACAGAAACGTGCTGCCGCTGCTGGGCCGGGAACCGTATTTCAGCCTGCTGGGCGACGGCACCCTGTTCATGACCACTCATTTGCGGAATGATGAAGTTCGCAATCCTGACAAGTACACCCACAGCTATGTTCATCGATCGACGGACCAAGGGAGGACTTGGAGCACACTGCGGATTGGCGCGGAGAACGTTCCCGGCGTTTCCCCGAAATCCTGGACCCACACCAGCCGCAACATCCTCGAACTTCGGGACGGTTCCGTGATCCTGGGTGTCTCCGCGGGGAGCAGCACGGACTATCTTTGGCGATCAAAAGATAAGGGGGTGACATGGGACAAGTCGCTGGCCTGCAAAGTCGAAGGATTTGATGTCAAGAATCAGGGGTTTCCCTGGTTCGCGGAGACCGTCTTTTGGGAAGCGGCCAACGGCGACCTGCTGGCGATCGCCCGAAGTCACTCCAGCGCCCTGCCGTCACTGAAGAACAGTGC